>CALVFO010000036.1 GCA_944326855.1 uncultured Alistipes sp.
CCCGAACGTGCCGACATCCCCGAAAACATCAAAGAACAACTGATCGTTGAGTTGTACTCTAAGTAGTAAATCATAATCGAGGAGCAAAACTATGGCTATATTAGCATTTCAAAAACCTGAAAAGGTCATCATGCTGGAATCAACTTCGTCGTTCGGACGTTTCGAGTTCCGACCGTTGGAGCCGGGTTTCGGTATGACCGTCGGCAACGCCTTGCGGCGTATCCTTCTCTCTTCGTTGGAAGGTTATGCCATCACGACTGTGAAAGTGACCGGCGTGGATCATGAGTTTGCTGCCATTCCCGGAGTTATGGAGGGAATGCTTGAGATCATTCTCAACCTCAAGCAGGTACGCTTCATCAAGACCGTCGAAGAAGTGGAATCGGAAAAGGTGGTTGTCAACGTGGTCGGTCAGACGGAACTGACGGCCGGTTACATTTCCCAGTTTCTGACGAACTTCAAGGTACTCAATCCCGATTTGGTGATTTGTCGTCTGAACGAGGATGTGAAATTGCAGATGGAGCTGACCATCGGCAAGGGTCGTGGTTACGTGCCCGCCGAAGAAAACCGTCCGGCCGATGCCGAGTTCGGTTTGTTGCCCATCGACTCGATTCACACCCCGATCAAGAACGTGAAGTATTCGGTCGAAAACTACCGTGTAGAACAGAAAACCGACTACGAAAAACTGAATCTGGAGATCACGACCGACGGATCGATCCATCCTAAGGATGCCCTGAAGGAAGCGGCCAAGATTCTGATCCATCACTTCATGCTCTTCTCGGACGAAAAGATCACACTCAATCTGGAGGAAAACAATACGGCCGAAGAGTTCGACGAAGATGTGCTGCACATGCGCCAGCTTCTGAAGACCAAACTTTCGGATCAGGACCTGTCGGTTCGAGCCCTGAACTGCCTGAAGGCTGCCGAGGTGGAAACGGTAGGCGATCTGGTTCGATTCAATCGCAACGACCTGCTCAAATTCCGCAACTTCGGGAAGAAGTCGCTTTCCGAGCTGGACGAATTGTTGGCCAACCTGAACCTCCATTTCGGGATGGACGTATCAATCTACAAACTTGACAAGGATTAATCATGAGACATAACAAAAAAATCAACCACCTGGGTCGCCAGGCTTCTCACCGCAAGGCGTTGATGGCCAATCTGGCTTCGTCCCTGCTGCTGCACAAACGCATCAGCACCACTCTGGCCAAAGCCAAGGCTCTGCGGATGTACGTTGAGCCGTTGATCACCAAATCGAAGGACGACACGACCCACTCGCGCCGTATCGTGTTCTCTTACATCAAGGACAAGAAGGCCGTATCCGAATTGTTCCGTGAAATCGCTCCGCGTATTGCGGATCGTCCGGGCGGTTACTGCCGCATCCTCAAGACGGGTTTCCGTCAGGGCGATGCTGCTGAAACCTGCATCATCGAATTGGTAGACTTCAACGAAAGCTACAACAAGGAGATCAAAGTGGGTGATAAACCCAAAACTCGTCGTAGCCGTTCCAAGAAGAGTGCAGACGCCGCTACGGAAACGGTAGCTGCTTCGGCTGAAGCCGGGACGGAAACCGCAGCTGTGGAAGCCAAGGCCGCCAAGAAACCGGCTGCCAAAAAGCCGACCGCCAAGGCTGCTCCCAAAACGGCTGCCAAAACTTCGGGTGCCAAAACGGTAGCCAAGAAGACCGCAGCTACGAAGAAAGCCTAAGTAGTCGTTCGAAGTCGATCGAACGATCCTGAATAGCGAAGCGGGAACCTTTATTGGGTTCCCGCTTCGCTGTGTTTTCGGGGAGAGAAGATCAAGGTTCCTGCTTCGCTGTGTTTTCGGGGAAGAGAAGATTTCCCGGAGAGAGGAGAATCGGGAGAGTGTGCAAAGAATACCTGCGATACAGAAACAGCCCCGAGAGGGGCTGTTCATACGATGTTTCAATACGTTTGAACGCGTCGGAGTCCCAATGGGGTACGAGCCGACGATCGACGATCGTCGATCGTCGATCGCTTCGGGGATGAAGGTCCGGGTTTAGTTTTCCCAGGAGGCGGCTCCACCGCTGCTCATCAGGTAAGCCTTGATGAAGTCGTTCAGGTCGCCGTCCATCACCCCCTGTACATCCGAGGTCTGGTAGCCGGTGCGGTGATCTTTCACCCGACGGTCGTCGAAAACATAACTGCGGATCTGCGATCCCCATTCGATTTTCTTCTTTTGACCTTCCAGCTGATTCTGGAGTTCCTTGCGTTTGTCCAGCTCCATCTGGTAAAGTTTCGAACGCAGGATACGCATGGCGTTTTCTTTGTTCATCAGCTGGGAACGGGTTTCGGTGTTTTCCACGATGATGCCCGTGGGCAGGTGCCTCAGCCGAACCCCCGTTTCCACTTTGTTGACGTTCTGACCGCCTTTGCCGCCGCTACGGTAGGTGTCCCATTCGATGTCGGCCGGGTTGATGACAATCTCGATTGTGTCGTCCACCGCCGGCGAAACGAATACCGAAGCGAAACTGGTCTGCCGCTTGTTGTTGGCGTTGAACGGAGAGGGACGTACCAGCCGATGTACCCCGCTTTCGCTTTTGAGGTAGCCGTACGCGTAATCGCCCGTAAATTCGACCATCACCGATTTGATCCCCACTTCTTCTCCCTCCTGCATGTCCAGGATTTTGGTCTGGTAGCCGTTGGCTTCTCCCCAACGCAGATACATGCGCAGGAGCATATTGGCCCAGTCGAGGCTTTCAGTGCCTCCGGCCCCGGCGTTGATTTCCAAAATCGCTCCCAGGCGATCTTCTTCTCCGCCCAGCATATTGCGCATTTCCAGGGTTTCGATCAATTCCAGCGTGTGCTTGTACTGAGCCTCCAGCTCTTCGGGCGAAGAAATGCCTTCCCGAACAAATTCGGGCATCAGCTGCAGATCGTCCAGCGCCCCGACAATTTCGTCGTAAGCCGTGATCCAATATTTGATGGCCGCCACCTTTTTGAGCTGTTGTTCGGCCTTTGCCGGATCGTCCCAGAAATCGGGGGCTTCGGTTCGGCTCTGTTCTTCGTCCAGTTGCAGCCGGCGATCTTCGATGCGCAGGTGAGTGTGGAGTTCTTCCCGACGTTTGTCGAGCTCTTTGATTTGTTCGGGGGTTATCATAGGGTTATTTTTGCTGGTTTATTTTGGCAGGGCTGTCCGGGTCGGCCGTGGCACCCGAAACCGAACACGGAATACCCAGGGCTTCGACCTGCGACGCAATACGTTGTAACTTGGCGACCGTGATCTTTTCGAGGTTCTGGGCCGGGGTTTCGCGGTCGATCGAGTAGATCATTACGCTGCGGGGTGCGATGCGGCGGACGAGTTCCAACCAGGCCGATACCTCTTCTTCCGTGGTATTGTCCACGGTCTGTCCGTGGTATTGACCGCGGAGAAACAGGGTTTGGATAATGAGCCGGCCCTCGAAGCGAAGCATCTGCCCGACGGTTTCCTCCACGGTGTATGTTCCTCGGGGTTGGTCGATCAGGCGAACGGTCCGGTCGAAAGCCGAATCGAGTTTGAGAATGTTGTTGTCCACGCGCAACAGGGCTCGGCGCACGGAATCGCGGCCGATCATCGTGGCGTTGCTCAGTACCGAGATTTTGGCCGACGGACACCATTGGTTTCGAAGCGTGATCGTGTCGTCGATGATGGCTTCGAAATCGGGGTGCAGGGTCGGTTCGCCGTTACCGGCAAAGGTGATGACATCCGGAGGGGTGCCGCTTTCGGTCATCTCTTGCAGCTTGGCCCGAAGAGCTTCGGCAACTTCTTCCCGGCTGTTGAATCGGGGTCGTTGCGGGTGAGTGGGATTCCAGCCGCATTCGCAGTAGATGCAGTTGAACGAACAGAGCTTGCTGGTTAACGGCAACAGGTTGACCCCCAGGGATAGCCCCAGGCGACGACTGTGGACGGGACCGAAAATAACGCGGTCGAAAAGGGCGGTAGCCATATGCGGAACGGTTTTTAACGGCGACCAAGTCCGGAGCGTCGGGCGAACGGCCTCTCCGGGCTTTTTCTCTTGAGCGGGGCGCTCGTTTCCGAACGAACGGATCGCAGCATACAAAGATACGAAAACTTCCCGAACCTCGCCGTATGATGAATGCCCGCTTCCGGAGGAATGGAAATCTGTTTATGGTAAAGGTCGGCGCACAGAATCTCAGGCATAAATTTTGTATTTTCTCGAAGAAAAGAATATCTTTATTACGTAGTAAATACTCAACTTAAACGTACGATTATGACCGATTCTTTTAGACCGTCCGTTTTGCGGGCAAAAGCATGGAATGCGATGCGGGATAAATGGGGGCAGGCTGCCGTAGCTACCCTGGTTATTTATATCGCCTATCTGCTCGTTTGTGCCTTGTCCGCATTGGTACCGCTATTGGGCCTGTTGGTAATATTGTTTGTCCTTAGTGTTGTTTCCGTAGGGATTTACTTTATTTTCTGGGATGTATATCTGGGAAAGGGAAACGTCGAAGTCAAAACAGTGCTCGAACCTCTCCAGGATTACGGTCGTTATTTGGGAGGTGTTTTGTTGACGTTCATTTATGTATTGTTGTGGTCGCTGTTGTTTTATATCCCGGGGATTATCAAATTGTTTTCGTACAGTATGACCTTCTATATCATGCGTGAAAACCCGGGCATGAAAGGCGAACAAGCCATTCGACGGAGTATGGCGATGATGAAAGGACATAAAATGGACCTTTTCCTGCTGATGTTGAGCTTTATAGGGTGGATTTTGCTGGGTATGATTACCCTGGGGATCGCTTACCTGTGGATTTACCCCTATATCTATACGGCCCTGTCCGCTTTCTATGAAGAGCTGAAGAAAGATTATGCGGCTCGGGAAACCTTTGTCGCACAGTCTGCCGGTGACGGTGGGAATACGATTGTCATTACGACGGAAGCATAGTGAGAAGAGACGAATCGAAACACTGCTTTTGATTGTTATCGATGCAATTTGGCCCGCTGTCCAAAGCGGGCTTTTTTGTCTCCTGCCCACCCCTCGGCCAGCTGTCGGGAGGGCGATGCAAAAAAAAACTAAAGAAATAGTTTTGAATAACTAAAAATATAGTTATATTTGTATAGGACCTGTTTCCTCGGAAAGAAATTGTTAAAACGAACTATGATGAATCGAGAAATCAAGCCATTGACTCGGGCCGAACTGGAGATTATGCAGATACTGTGGAAAAAGGGGGCTGCATTTGTGAATGACATTCGGGAGGAGATGCCCGAACCTCGTCCGGCCTACAATACCGTATCGACGATTGTTCGTATTTTGGAGAAGAAAGGGGTCGTGGGTTATGAAGCCGTCGGGAAGAGCCACCGTTATTATCCGTTGGTGGGAAAAGAAGAGTATACCCAAGGTTTCATGCGCTCGGTGTTGGGTAATTTTTTCGACCATTCTCCGGCCCGTCTTGTTTCGTTTTTCTGTGAGCGGGAGGATCTCTCGCTTCAGGAAGCCGAACAAATCTTGTCCATTGCCCGGGATACCATCGCCCGGAAAAAGGAATGATTGAGGGTAGCGGAACTGAATGTTGACTAACTGACCTAAACTGATATACAATTATGTGGATAGAGCTCCCTTATCTGTTGCAGGTTCAAATCATATTGACGCTGCTATGGCTGTTTTATCGTCTGGTATTACGGCAAGAGACTCATCTCGGGCTTTTACGAGCGTGGTTACTGTGGAGCATTCCGGTGGCTTTTCTGTTGCCGTTATGTCATATTCCGGTTTTTCCGGGGCCGGAGATTCCTCTGAGTGTGGTGTCGGCGTCCCATTCGTCCCTTCCCGTCGATGAACCACCGGTTGAACTCTCCGCTCCGGATGCCCGGATGGGCTGGCTCGGAATTTCAGGGTTGGGGTCTCTGCTTTTGGGAGGCCTGATCCTCGTCCGGAATTGGAGTGGGATTCGGCGTATGCGTCGTTCGGCCGAGGCGAATTTTAAACAAGGATCCATCCGATTCTTCTATACTCCTCGGGTCGAATCGGCCTGTTCGCTTTTCCGATGGGTCTTTTTGAATCGGGAGGGTCTCGAAGAACGGGAAGTGGCTTATATGTTGCAGCATGAGGTGGCTCATGTCCATTTGTATCACTCCTGGGATCGTTTGTTGGCGGAGTGGGTCCGGATCGTGTTGTGGTGGAATCCCGTGGTGTGGATGTGGTACCAGTCGTTGATCGAGGTGCATGAATTCCAGGCTGATCGGGCGGTGTTGGATGCCGATGCGAAGGTAGAATCTTATGTGGCGTTGCTGTTACATACCGGAGGCGGTATCCCGACCTCTATGGTCAGTGGTTTCGGATATTCGCTCCTGTGCCGACGTTTGAAAATGATCGGGGCAACCCGGAGAAGCTGGAAGACCGTTCGGATCATGCTGGCCATCCCGTTATTGGGGTTGTTATTGGGGCTTTTCTCCTTTACGCAGGGCGATGTCGTTTGGATAGATGATTTGGAGAAGAATCCGCAGGAGAGTTATATGCCAGAGGGACAGCCTTGGATAAGAATTGAAAATAGTGCCACGTTGAATCAAACCTCCGAGGCTGCCCCGAATCGGGAGGCGTATTTGTCGTTTCAGGCGCCTCAGGAATCGAAAACGGAGAACGCTTCCTTGCTTCGTGTTTGGCCTGCCGATGCCGGGAAGGTGGATCGTAAGGCTCAACCTTCTGATTCGGATACAGAGCCCATATGTGTGGTAGATTTTTCAAAAGGGAAGAAAGAGTCAAGAGGCGATCGCCTTGTTATCGACTCGATTTTTAAATGGGCACCTAATAAATTGAAGCGTGTATCGGATCCGGTTAAGAATTTAATCGTAGATGGCGTTCGGTGGGATTGGAAAGAGCTGGAGAGCCTTTCTCCGCGTTCGGTGCATGCGATAACGGTTCATGATCAAGGGGAAGTTGTAACAGTGTATATCCAAACCAAAGAGGGGCACTTGAAGAAGATTTCATCGCAGCAGGATTCTCTGCGGCCCGCTCTCGAAGAGAGCCGACGGATTGTTGCAGAGAATCGTCAGGATATAAAAGAAAATCAACGGGTTGCTGAGGAAAATCGTCGGATTGTGGAGGAAAGTCAACGGGTTGCCGAGGAGAAACGTCGGATTGTGGAGGAAAATCAACGGGTTGCCGAGGAAAATCGTCGGATTGTGGAGGAAAATCAACGGCGATTCAACGAAAAGCAACGGGACACGGTTGAAATTGCGAGATCGTCTTTGTCTCCCTTAGGCTCGACGGAGGAGCAGGTATCCGCAAAACAGGAAGGGCCAAAGAAATCCGTCCTGAACCCGGCATGGCGAGATCAATCTTCGGGCTCTAATCAGCGTTCAGAGGAACCTTCCTCATCGTTAATGGCTTCAAACACCTCCACGGGCCCGACGAGTTCGATTGCTGCGTCTGCTCCGATGACTCCGAGTTCTCCGAAAGCGGGGAAGAAAGTACGGCGACAGGTCATTTTGGACGGTAAAGTCGTTTCTGACGATGTGATGGAGAAATTTTCGCCCGATAGCATCGCCCGGATACAGGTCTTGCATACGAAGGATTCAATGGTCCGTATCGAAATTGTGACAAAAAGAGAACAGTCTGTGAGGAACGCGGCAAAAACGCTTGGGAATGTTCCTTCATGAGTTTTGGCGTAAAATCGATGTGACGGCTCGGCTATGCGGAATAGTCGGGCCGTTTTGTGCGGCGTGGTCATCGGGTTTGTTCAGGGCGGTGCCGTAGAGGAACCCAGCTTGCGATGATGGTTGCATGGCGACGGTGGGGTAAGACCGTTCGGCCGGATGCCGGCTTGCTCGATGGGCGTTGCTGACAAGACCGATCCTCCGGTCCGGTTCTTATTTTAGGGACGTTGGAACGGGGTCTTTGGGTGGAAACAAGATGAATGATTCAGCCGGTATCGGTTGTCGGTCCGCAGGAATGAAGGGGGATCTCGCAGAGCCAGAGAACAGCGGATGTCAGAGTTTTTCGAAATGAAAATTCCGAGTACAACGGTCTGTGCCCGGAATTTCCGTTTCAAGGGTGAAGCCCGGTTCGGATCGGGCCGATTCAGGGTCGCTTACTGTCCCCTTGTTTCGAGGGGGCGGGAAGATCATCGAAGTCGGGACCTGTCGTAGACGGTGCAAGCTCGATTCGACGGATTTACATCGGGGCCGGCATCTCGCTTTCGGGTTCTCCGTATAGGTTCCGGCTGCGGGCTGCCCGGTCGGGTAGCGGTTCGCGGGAACGGATCAGCGGATACTGGTACCAATAGGCCACCGAGCAAACATCGTCGATGCGGCGGTAAAACGCTCGCTCGGGATCGCGGCGAGGGTGGAAGTCGTGTCGGTAGATCAGCGAATCGCCATAGCGGGCCCGGGCTACGTCGATGTGATCGAGCCCCATTTGTTGGATAGTGACCCGGATGTCGTTTTTGAAGTAGATCGGATCGGTGACGTGAAAGCGGTACATCGAATTGAAACGTCCGTCTACCAGAGGGGCGCCTCGGTACAGATCGGCGTGTTGCACCATGCCCCAGGCTCCGCAGAAGTAATCTTCGGTGCCGGTTCCGCAGATGGTGGGGTATTCGCGGTCGCCGTCCAGGTAGATTTTCATCTCGCCTTCGCCCCACCAGCCGTCCGAAAGCGAACGTACGCCCAGCATGCAGCCGATGAAGACACCCTGAGCCCCTTCGGTTTGCAGGATGGTGTAGTCCTGACCGTAGCGGGTGGGATTCTCACGGCGGAAGCAGGCATGAAACCGGCCGTCCCGGTCGGTGACCCGATCGCCCAGGGTATAGTCGACGTGGTAGAAGAAGAAATCCAGATCGGTTTCCGAATCGTTGGTGACGGTGAAACGGGCCGAGCGGGCGAATGGCATGGGAATATCGCAGTTATAGCCCAAAACCGGTTGGACCGAAATCAGCGCCGAGCAGAACGGACGAGTGGCTCCATGGGCCAGTCCGAAAAAATCCGACAGGGGGACTTCCACACTCGGTACCTCGCTGCCTTCCCAATACATTCTCAGAATGACGTTGCGGACTTCGCGGGCGGTGTGCGGGCCGACCGTACACCAGATATGGCGGATCATACCGGGACCTTCCGCCTCGAAGAAGGAGACGCTCTGTCCGCTTTTCAGGTCGACGATACAGGGATTGCCCTTGACGCCATTCCCTGCGGTTCCGCCTCCGCCTTTGGCTCCGGTGAGGTTTTCGGCCGAAACGGCCCGGTTTTCCAAATCCCGCAACCGGTACAGACCGCCCGGATCAGGGTTGGAGGTTTGAGTACAGGCTCCGCCCAGCAGGCCGACGAGCCCCAGAATAAGGTGGGATAATTTCATGAGGGTAACGGTTAGTAGTCGCTTGTATAAAGATACGGAAAATTATCGGCATAAAAAACGCCGTTTCCCTTGAAGGAAACGGCGTTCGTAGAAGATCGGGCTTAGCCCGGAAAGTTCGTTCTATTTGCGGTAGATCTTGGTGTAACCGTAGATGGCTTCGTCGCCCAGTTCTTCTTCGATGCGGAGCAACTGGTTGTATTTGGCCATACGGTCGGAACGGCTTAGCGAACCGGTCTTGATCTGACCCGAGTTGGTGGCTACGGCGATATCGGCGATCGTAGCATCTTCGGTTTCACCGCTGCGGTGCGAAGTTACCGAGGTGTAACCGGCACGGTGGGCCATTTCGATGGCATCCAGGGTTTCGGTCAACGAACCGATCTGGTTAACCTTGATCAGGATAGAGTTCCCGCAACCCATTTCGATCCCTTTCTTGAGGAATTCTACGTTGGTTACGAACAGGTCGTCACCTACCAGCTGGCAGCGGTCGCCGATTTTGCTGGTCAGCAACTGCCAACCTTCCCAGTCGTTTTCGCTCATACCGTCTTCGATCGAGTCGATGGGGTATTTCGATACCAGTTCTTCCAGGTAAGCTACCTGTTCGGCCGAGGTACGTTTGGCACCTTTGTCGCCTTCGAACTTGGTGTAGTCGTAGATACCGTCGGCATAGAATTCCGACGAGGCGCAGTCCAGCCCGATGGCTACATCACCGCCTTCGCATTTGCGACCGGGTTTGTAACCGGCTTTCTTGATGGCTTCGATGATCGATTCCAGCGCGTCTTCAGTACCTTTGAGGGTGGGAGCGAACCCGCCTTCATCACCGACAGCCGTGCTCAGACCACGATCGTGGAGCACTTTTTTCAGAGCGTGGAATACTTCGGCACCCATGCGCAGACCTTCGCGGAACGAAGAGGCGCCTACGGGGCGAATCATGAATTCCTGGAAAGCGATGGGAGCGTCCGAGTGCGAACCGCCGTTGATGATGTTCATCATCTGAACGGGCAGGGTTTTGGCATTGGCACCGCCGATGTAACGGTACAGGGGCATGCCCAGCAGGTCGGCAGCTGCGCGGGCGCAGGCCAACGAAACGCCCAGAATGGCGTTGGCTCCCAGGTTGCTTTTGGTAGGAGTTCCGTCCAGAGCGATCATCGTTTTGTCGATGCCCACCTGATCGGTTACGGGCATGCCGATGATTTCTTTGGCGATCACGTCGTTTACGTTTTGAACGGCTTTCAAAACGCCTTTGCCACCGTAACGGCCTTTGTCGCCGTCACGCAGTTCGAGGGCTTCGTTTTCGCCGGTAGAGGCACCCGAAGGAACAGCCGCACGGCCGAATGCGCCGCTGGCGGTGGTTACTTCGACTTCGATGGTGGGGTTGCCTCGCGAGTCGAGGACTTCTCTGGCGTGTACGCTTACAATCTGACTCATAATTTTAAGATTAATCGGTTGATATGTTGCTTTGTTTGAAACCGGAATTACGCTTCTCGTGCGGGGTCTTTCCGGGTGAGGGACCCTTGAAAGAGGGTCGTACGAAAATCGACCCAAAGATAGGATTTTTGAGGGTATTTCGCAAACGATGGCCGTGAAAATTGCAGAGAGCCTCCCCGGAAGGGGTGCGGGAAACTTCGGGCCCGGGTGGAATGCGGAAGGAAAGCAGGGACCGAAAGCCGGAGATTTCGGAATCAGGGGGCGAATCTTCCGCGCTGTTTTCGAAAAATCCCCGGAAGGTCTCGAAGAAAAACGTTTCAGGAATGGAGGTCTCGTTTAGCGGTGGATGACCCCCGAACCGATCAGTTCTTCCCCGTCGTACCAGGCGGCGAATTGGCCGGCGGTTACTCCGCGTTGGGGTTGATCGAACAGAATGTATCCGCCTTGGGGCGTGATGTAAAGGGTGCCTCCCTGCAGGGGTTGCCGGTAGCGGATCCGGAATTGGAACCGGCGATGCGTTCCGGGCGAGAGTGCCAGATCGGGACGGATCCAGTGGAGTTCTTCCGGCAGGATAAACAATGCCCGGCGATAGAGCCCCGGATGATGTTGCCCCTGTCCGACATACAGGATGTTTCGCTGCACGTCGGTCGCTATGACGAATAATGGTTCGGCCTTTCCGCCGACCTGCAATCCCTTGCGTTGTCCGATGGTAAAAAAGTGGGCACCGTGGTGATGTCCTTCGAGAGTGCCTTCTTCCGGGCGGTAGAGATAAGGGGTCGCCAGGAATTCCAATATTTCGGGTGACGGGACCGTATTTTCGGAGAGTTCGTTCGTGATCTCCTCGTAATGGGCATAGCCGTTCCAGTCGGTCGGGATTTCGATAATCTCTCCGTCCCGTGCCTTGAGCTGTTGTTGCAGAAAAACCGGCAGATCGACTTTCCCGACGAAACAGATTCCCTGCGAATCTTTGCGTTGGGCCGTGGCCAGTTTCTGTTCGGCGGCGATGCGACGCACCTCGGGCTTGAGCAGATGTCCTACCGGGAAAAGTGCCCGAGAGAGTTGTTCCTGCGTCAGTTGACACAGAAAATAACTTTGATCCTTGTTCGGGTCGCTGCCGGCCAGCAGGCGGTGAACGGTCTGCCCCCCGACCTGAATGTCTTCGCGGCGGCAGTAATGTCCCGTGGCGACATAATCGGCCCCCAGATTCAGAGCCGCTTTCAGAAAGGCGTCGAACTTGATCTCCCGGTTGCACAATACATCGGGGTTGGGCGTACGGCCGCGTCCGTATTCGGCGAACATATAATCGACTACCCGGCGGCGATATTCGTCGCTCAGGTCGATGAAATGGAACGGAATATCGAGTTTCTTGGCCGTGAGTTCGGCGAACATATGATCGTCGTACCAGGGACAATCCCCTTCGAGCGTTCCGGTGGTGTCATGCCAGTTGCGCATGAACAAGCCCACCACGTCGTAACCCTGTTCCTTGAGCAGATAAGCGGCTACGCTGGAGTCGACGCCTCCCGAAAGTCCTACGACCACCCGTTTTTTCATGGTATGAGAGCTTAATTGATTTCGATATTTTCGTCTAACGGTTAAAACAGTCCGTCTCGGAAATCCTCAGATATTCAGGGAACCCGGATTCGTCTGTCCGGTGGACCGGCATGGTTTCAGGTCAGTTGCTGCATTTCGATCAGTCGGGCGTAAATGCCGCCCAGTTCCATCAGCTCGTGATGGGTGCCCGATTCGGCGATGCGCCCCTGTTCGATGACGATGATTTTGTCGGCATTGTGGATCGTGCTCAGCCGGTGGGCGATCACCAGCGAAGTACGTCCTTGGAGCAGGGTGTTGAGGGCGTCCTGCACCAGTTTTTCCGATTCGGTGTCCAGGGCCGAGGTCGCTTCGTCCAGAATCAGAATGTCGGGATTCTTCAGAACGGCCCGGGCGATCGACAGACGTTGGCGCTGTCCGCCCGAGAGTTTCATGCCCCGATCCCCGATGTTGGTCTGGTAGCCCTGTTCGGTCTGCAGGATGAATCCTTCGGCATTGGCGACCCGGGCGGCTTCCTGTACTTCGGCGAGTGTTGCGTCGCGTTTTCCTAATCGGATGTTGTTTTCGATCGTATCGTTGAACAGGATGGTTTCCTGGGCCACGATGCCCATCTTGTCGCGCAGACTGTGTAGCCGGTAGCGGCGGATATCCACGCCGTCGATCAGAATTTCGCCGCTGGCGACATCCCAAAAGCGCGGAATCAGATCCGAGAGGGTCGATTTGCCTCCGCCCGAAGGTCCGACCAGCGCAACGGTCTCGCCTTTGTGGATGGTGAAGCTGATATGGTCGATAATCGGTTTGTTATCGTAGGCGAAAGAGACATCGCGGAATTCGATCTTGTCGTGGAAATGAATCAGATCGATGGCATCCGGAGCATCGGTAATGGTGCTTTTTTCGTCCAGCAGGGCCAGCACCCGGTCGCCCGCCGCGATTCCCTGGTTGATGTTGGCGAAGGCGTCGGTAAAGGAGCGTACCGGACGGGTGATCTGGGAGAAGATGGCCAGGTAAGCGATAAATCCGCTGCCGTCCAGTTTACCCTCCAAAACCAGATAGCCCCCGAAGATCAATAGCACGGCGGCAGCTGAAATTCCCAGAAATTCGCTCATGGGCGAGGCGGCCTGTTGGCGGCGGGCCATCGATCGTGAGATGCGGGAGAAACTTTCGTTGATACGGTGGAACTTTCCCCGGATATAGTCGGTGGCGTTGTATCCCTTGATGATCTTCACGCCGGTGAGCGATTCATCCAGCAGACTGACCATTTCTCCGAAATTTTCCTGGGCCTCTTTGGCCGAGCGGCGCAGTCGTTTGACGATAAACCCGATCAGCAGGGCCGTCACCGGAAGGAACAAACCTGAAAAAACGGTCAGTTCCCACGAGATCTTGATCATGGCAAACATGTAACCGATGATCAGGAACGGTTCCCGGAAGACCACTTGCAGGGTATTGGTGATGCAGAACTGGACGACCTGTACGTCCGACGAGATTTTGGAGATGATATCCCCTTTGCGTTCGTTGTTGAAGAATCCGATCTGGAGCCCCATCACGTTATCGAAGACGCTGTTGCGCAGTCGTTCGAGGGTGGTGATTTTCATGTTTTCGGTGGTCCACTGGCCCAGGTAGCGGAACAGGTTGCTCAGCAGCGAAGAGCAGGCGATGAAAATGGCCAGAAATACCAGAATGTTCATCACCGAATAATCGGTTCCGTAGACCCGGTAGAGCAGGTAGTTGACCAGACCTTCGAAATACTCCATGTTAAGGGCGAAGTGGGGCATTTGCGTGACGTGTTCCAGCATCCGGTCCGCATCGAAAAGCGAATTGAGGATCGGGATAATCATCACGAAATTGAAGGTGTTGAATATCGCGTGGAGCAACGTGAAGAAAAAGTACGGTATGGCGAACTTTTCGATCGGTTTGGCGAAGCTCAGCACTCTCCAGTAGGTTTTGTTCATGGCCGTTCGGTTGGATTGTCTCACGCAAAAATAGTGTAATTTTCGGGATAACCGATTCTTGGAGCCGGATATTCGTTCTGCGGGGGTCGGGTCCTGTCGTCGAGGGGTGGATCGGACACCGGGAGAAAGCCGGTAGGCCTTCTCCCGGCGAGGAGATTCTCGACAAGCTTTTCGGGGGTGAGATAACCCGATAGAAACGTGAACGGAGACAAAGATCGCCCCGGAAGGTGCCGGGAAGTCTATGGGAGCGCAAGTATAAAGACCGAGCGAACCGATCGGGTCCGAATTCGGAGGGTCGGTTCGCTCGGCGGCAGGCTTGTGCAGGGGGTGTTGTCAGGATCGATCGGGAGCCGTATAGCTTTTCAGGGCTTCGACGTAGAGGGCAAAGGCCTCGCGGCCGTGAGGGGTCGCCGCACAGATCGTTCGGGGCCTTTTGCCGCAGAACGTTTTTTGGACCGAGAGATATCCGGCTTTTTCCAGTTTGTCGATTTGAACGCTGAGGTTGCCGGCCGTCGCTCCGGTCGTTTCGCGGATGAAAACGAAATCGGCGCTTTCGACCGTCATCAGAATCGACATGACGGCCAGTCTCAACTCGGAATGCAGCAGGGGATCGAGCGGTTTAAACATGATTTCGGTTTTGAGCGTTCAATATATGTCCCGGTACGATCAGGGTGAGGATGAAAATCAAGGCCATGCATCCGACCTCGGCACTCCATGAAATGTCGATGAAGAGCGGGCAGGCGATGATCATGCCGATGAGGCCGCAGATCGTGAACGGGCGGGAACGGTAGGTGAGTCCGCTGGTGGCTATTCCGGTCGATAAGAACAGCATTTCGAGTCGCAGGATCCAGTCGCTTTGTCCGGTAAGAATCAGCACAAAGGGTAAAATGCCTAAAATTCCTCCGAACAGGCTCCATATTCTGTTGTTGATTCCGTCGGCATAGGAGGTGACCGCAGCCGATTCTTTTTTCTCGAGCCACATCGAACAGGGTATGCCGATCAACGGGATGGCGAACCACAGCCAATTCGTGTGGACACCCCAACCGGCTTGTATGCCCCCATATACGAGTATCGTCACGCATAGGGAGAGATAGCCCCATAACAGAAGTTGTTTGCTGCCGCTTTGCTCCATTTTCTGTCGGGTGGCGGCGATCATTTGGGCCATAATTTCCAGACTTTCCTGCTGGGTCATGGTCGAAGAAGAACGGATTTCGGTTTGCATGGTTGGAAATTTTAGTAGGTGAAAGGGTTGATCCGATGTTTCTTTTTTTAAATATAAATAAGTTTATAATATAAACCAAATTTTGCAACAAAAATTTTGAGAAAGGAGGGTTTTGAAGCGGTAGTTGGGGAAATGCTGGTCGGCAGGGGCGAGGGTCGGTAGGTAACCGGACGGATGGAGCAGGCGGCTTTGGCGAATTATTCGTCGCTCAGGGCTACCAGCTGTTCGCGATAAGCGGCCAGAATGCGCGATTTGGAGATGAAACCCAGGTATTTGTTGTCTTTGTCCACCACGGGCAACATCCAGGCCTTTGATTGTTCGAAGGCATCCAGGACACTGGAGATCTGTTCGTTGATGTAGATGATGTCCGGGGGCGGGATCATGTAGTTGTCGATTTTATAAGGGTATTTTTCCGGGGAGAACATGTCGCTGCGCAGGTCGTCCAACTGTACCACACCCAGCAACGTGCCTTCCTGACTGACGACCGGGAAAATGTTGCGGCGTACTTTGGAGATCAGGCCTACGACATCTCCCAGGGTGGTGTCCATCGTGATCGGGTAAAAGTCGGTCTCCATCAGCGAACGGAGGTTCAGGAACACCATCACCGATTTGTCTTTGTTGTGGGTGAGCAGTTCGCCCCGTTGCGAGAGCTTTTTGGTATAGATCGAGTAGGGTTCGAGGTAGTAACCGATCCCGAACGCGATGGCCGATACCATCATCAGGGGAACGAACAGCCCGTAACCGTTGGTGATTTCAGCGATCAGGAAGATCGAAGTCAGAGGGGCTTTCATGACGCCCGACATCAGGCCGGCCATTCCCACCAGGGTAAAAGGAATCAGCGGCAGGTTGAATCCCAGAAAGGTGTTGAGGATATAGGCCATCGAAGCTCCGGTGAAGGCTCCTACGAACAGCGAGGGGGCGAAGGTTCCTCCGATTCCTCCGGCAGCCAGTGTCGCCGACATGGCCACGACCTTGAAGAACATGACGGCCACCAGATAGAGGGCCACGACCCATCCGATATGACGGTATTGGAAAAACAGCGAGTTATTGAACAGCGATTCGACATTGCCGTGCATCAGGTCGAACATCGCCTCGTACCCTTCCCCGTACAAAGGCGGGAACAGAAAGATCAGCAGCCCGATGACCACACCTCCTACCAGCCATTTTTTGTAGGGAGAACCGAGTTTGGCGAATCGCCCGGCGATCGATGAGTTGATGCGGGTGAAGTAGTAGGACATCACGCCGCAGAGAACGGCCAGAGCGATATAGTACGGGATGTGGTTCAATTCGAACGCGTTGTTCAGGACGATGTTGAACACCGGCTCGAAGCCGTTGAGAAAGAACATCAGCGTAGTGGCCGTGACGGCGGCAATCAGCAGGGGAATGATGGACGAGACGGTGATGTCCAGCATCAGGATTTCCAGCACGAAGACGACACCGGTGATCGGGGCTTTAAAGACGGCGGCCAGGGCCGCTGCGGCACCGCAACAGAGCAGTAGGGTGATCTGACGGTAGTTGAGGCGCATGAATTTGCCGATGTTCGAGCCGATGGCCGAACCGGTCAGCACGATGGGGGCTTCGGGTCCGACCGATCCCCCGAATCCGATGGTGGCGGCGCTGGAGATAATCGACGAGTAGGTGTTGTGGATTTTCAGGCGGGAGCCCTTTTTACTCATGGCGTACAGCACCCGGGTGACGCCCTCGTTGATGTCGTCCCGAATCAGATAGCGTACGAACAGCGAGGCGAGAATCACCCCGATAATGGGGTAGAACAGGTAAAAGATACTGGCCGTATCGATCGCGAACCAACTGGTCAGTGCCAGCCGTACCAAATACAGCGCGCCTTCGAACAGATAGGTGGCGAACCCCGCGATCAGCCCCACCACAACCGCCAGAAGCATCATCAGCTGCTTCTCGGAGAGACGTTTGGTAGCCACGATGAAGAATCGGTAAAGAATCTCCATGCGTCCTACCTTTTTGGGGGTCGTTTTGTCGCTCACGGCGGTAACGGGTTATGGATGGCGGTCGGGGAATGACGGACGATGTCCGACGGTTCGGCGACTCGATATGTTCGGTTCCTTTTCTGAGGCTGGAGGATCGAAAAGAAAGGTTTGCCCGGGGCGGTTATCCCTTTCGCATGTCTTCCTCTGTGCGTTTATGGTTTCAGAATCGGCGGATGCCCATGATTTCGCGTACCTGCGAGAGTGTCGCGTCGGCACTGGCGCGGGCTTTTTCGGCGCCTTGACGCACCACTTTGGACAGGTAGGCTTCGTCCCCCACAATTTCGTCGTAACGTTCTCGAATGGGAGCCACGGCTGCGTTGATATCGGCTGCCAGTTGTTTTTTCAGATCGCCGTAACGAATCGAACAGTCGTTCCATTTGGCGGTGTAGTCGGCTACCACTTCGGGGGCCGATACCGCCCGCAGAATGGTGAACAGGTTGGCGATCACTTCCGGCATCGGACTGTTGGGTTCGGTGGGACCCGAGTCGGTCACCGCTTTCATCACTTTCTTGTGGATGGTTTTTTCGTCGTCGGTCAGGTAGATGCAGTTGCCTTCCGATTTGCCCATTTTCCCGCTGCCGTCCAGACCCGGAATCTTGACCAGTTCGCGGTTGAAGTTGTAGGGTTGGCTTTCGGGGAAAAATTCCACGCCGTAGATCTGGTTGAACCGGCGGGCGAAGCGGCGGGTCAGTTCCAGGTGTTGTTCCTGGTCTTTCCCCACGGGTACGCGGGTAGCCCGGTGCAACAGAATGTCGGCGGCCATCAGCACCGGATAGCTCAACAGACCGATGTTGACGTTATTGGGTTGTTTGCGGATCTTTTCCTTGAACGAAGCGGTACGTTCCAATTCGCCCACGTAGGCGTGCATGCTCAGCAGCAGCGACAACTCGGCTACTTCGGGAACGTCGCTTTGGATGTAAAGCGTAGCGACTTCGGGGTCGAGACCGGCGGCCAGGTATTCGGCCAGGATGGAGCGTATATTGTCGTGCAGGTGCGTGGGATCGGGGTGGGTGGTCAACGAATGGTAGTCGGCGATGAAGAAGAAGCAACGGTTTTCGTGCTGCATCTCCACGAAGTTGCGCAACGCCCCGTAATAGTTGCCCAGGTGCAACTGTCCCGTCGAGCGAATCCCGCTTAAAACTGTTTCCATGATGAGTGTGATATGTCAGGTGTGATAAATGTTCACAAAAGTAAACAATTTTGGATGAAAATCCACATCTCCCGGGGGCGCTTTGTGTAGGGGAACGGAAGAAATCGCAAAGACGGTCTGTGTCGGAATGTTATTTTATTGATAAATAGGTGGTTAATATTGGTTTTCCGCTGAATATTCGGTAGAAATATCCGGAGGGGGAATCTCTCGGGGAAATAGATAAAAAAGAAAGAGCTCTCGAGAGCCCTTTCTTTAAACGGTATGTTGAGAGGTGCAATCGCATCTCACTCAGTTTAGGAACGGTTGTTCTTTACGGCCCAGTCGATGGCTTCGAGCAACATGCGGGCCGAAAGTTCGATCTCTTCCGGGGTGATGGTCAGGGGCGGAGCTACGCGCAGGGCGGTGTCGTGGAACAGGAACCATTCGGTAAGCAGACCCGTCTGGACTGCCCGATTGACGGCCCGGGCACACAGGGCAGCATCTTCGAACTCGACGCCCAGCAACAATCCGGCCCGACGGATTTGTCGTACCGCCGGATGGACGCTCAACAGCCGTTCGTAGAGGGCCCCCTTGGCTTCGGCCTGTTCCATGAGCCCTTCCCGCAGGGTATACTCCAGCGCGGCCAGTCCGGCGGCACAGCAGACCGGATGACCTCCGAATGTGGTGATGTGTCCCAGTACGGGGTTGGTCTTCAGGCATTCCATGATGGAGCGCGGAGCAATGAACGCCCCCAGCGGCATGCCGCCTCCGAAGGCTTTGGCCGTGCAGAGAACGTCCGGGAAGACGTTTTGTTGCTGGAAATAATACAGCGTACCGGTGCGTCCCAACCCGGTTTGTATTTCATCGAAGATTAACAGGGTCCCGGTTTGGGTACACTTCTCCCGCAACGCCTGTAAGAATCCCGGGGCGGGCAGCATGATCCCTCCTTCGCCCTGGATCGGTTCGATGATGACGCAGGCCGTCCGGGTCGAAATCCGGGACAGATCGTCGAAATGGTTGAATCGCAGTTGCTGCACATCGGGCAATAACGGCCGGTAGGAGTTGCGGTACTCTTCTCCGCCCATCACGCTCAGCGAACCGTGGGTGCTGCCGTGGTAGGCATTGTGGAAAGAGATCATCTCCGTGCGGCCCGTATATCGTTTGGCCAGTTTGAGCGCCCCTTCGACCGCTTCGCTGCCCGAATTGACGAAGTACACCGAATCGAGTCCTCCGGGCAGCAGTTCGGCCATACGTTCGGCGTAGCGTACCTGAGGGGACTGGATCACCTCCCCGTAGACCATCAGATGCAGGTGCGAGCGGGCCTGGTTGCAGATCGCCTCGATCACGTCGGGGTTACCGTGCCCTACCGCACTGACCGACACCCCCGAAATAAGGTCGATCCATTTCTGTCCGTTGGGTCCGTAAAGCCATACGCCTTCGGCCCGTTCGACTTCCAGCATGATCGGGTAGTCGGAGGTCTGTCCGACGTGTTCCAGAAAGAGTTGTCTGAGATTCGGTTTCATAGCGTTCAAATTGTCGTATGGGCGAGGCAAATCGCCTCGGTGGAAAACCAGGCCTGTGCCGAAATGCTTTGGGAATGCGCTCCCGGATGGGTCGGCAGTCGTCTGCGAGCCGATAACGTCTGGAACCGGGGAAAGCCTCTGGACCATCCCTCGTGTCCCGCGTGATCGATGAACGGTCGGGAAAGCCTTATTCCCGTTGTTTCGAATCGATCCAAATCGTGACCGGCCCGTCGTTGACCAGCGCAACCTGCATGTCGGCTCCGAAAACGCCCGTGGCGACTTTCCCCGTGGCGACTCGTTCGACCGCCTGGATAAAGGCTTCGTAGAGCGGAATGGCCACTTCGGGACGGGCTGCCCGGATGTAACTGGGGCGATTCCCTTTGCGTGTCGAA
The DNA here is from genome assembly GCA_944326855.1 of uncultured Alistipes sp. GTDB lineage: Bacteria > Bacteroidota > Bacteroidia > Bacteroidales > Rikenellaceae > Alistipes_A. Next base: position 20,490 of record CALVFO010000036.1, read on the forward strand.
GCGTGCAGGGTGAATTGGCTGACGATCAGAATGTCGGCTCCGGTCTCTTCGGCCGATCGGTTCATCACGCCGGCTTCGTCGTCAAAGATACGGAGTTTTATCAATTTGCCGCACAGCCAGTCGATGTCTTCAGCGGTATCGGTCGGTTCGATGCCCACCAGCACCAACAGACCGGGGCCGATGGCACTGTGTAGTTGTTCGGCGATGGTGACCGAGGCTTCGGTGACCCGTTGAATCAGAATTCTCATACATCGTTTCAGGTTATGGCCGTCTTCCCTCTGTTCAGGTGTTGAGAGCAGCGGAACGTGCCGAACTATAAAAATGGCTCGAAAACGGAAGAGAGACCGGATTTTCGGCCGGAGGGCATACCGGACTCTGCCGGATACTCTCTTTCGTTGCAGGGAGTTTGTTACAAATGGGAGGTTGCCGCATCGGAGCCGATCATCTCCTGTTGCATGAACAGCGACCAGTCTTTCCAGACCGGGTCAAATCCTTTGGCGCGGACTGCGGCTTCGACTTGAGCGGCCGAACGACCGTCGTTGATCTCCCACTGTTCCAGTTCATGACTGGGGGCGGTATATCCTCCCGGCGTGGTTTTCGATCCGGCACTGATGACCGTTATCCCGAACGGCAGAATGCGGTCGCGGTAGGAGGCGCTTTCACGAGTCGAAAGCGACAGTTCCACATCTTCGCTCAGCAGCCGGTAGGCACAGATCAACTGCGTCAGGTTGCGTTCGGTGGCGGGATGATCGGGATTGAATCCGTCTTCGCCCTCATAAGGACGCAGACGGGGAAAGGCGATGGAGTATTTGGTACGCCAATAGCGGTTTTCCAGATAGCGCAGGTGCAGGGCGGTGAAATAGGCCTCGGTGCGCCAGTCTTCCAGTCCGATCAGGTTGCCCAGCCCCACTTTGTGTACGCCGGCTTCGCACAGCCGGTCGGGCGTTTCCAACCGGTAGCGGTAGTCGGTTTTGCGGCCCCGGAGATGGTAACGGGGATAGCGCAGACGATTGTAGGTTTCCTGATATACATATACGGCATGCAGACCGAAATCCTTGAGGTAGAGATATTGATCGGTATCCAGCGGTTGAACTTCCAGGGAAATCTGTTGGAAATATTGCTGCATGATCCGCATGGCTTCGGCCAGGTATTCGAGACTCGACGAATGGGGCGCTTCACCGGTGACCAGCAGAATGTGCTGAAACGGATATTGTTTGATGGCTTGAGCTTCGGCGTGGATCTGTTCGGGGGTGAGAATCGTGCGGTGGATTTTGTTGGTGCAGTTGAACCCGCAGTAAACGCATTGATTCTGACAAATGTTGGAAAGGTATAACGGCAAATACAATTGAATTGCGTTACCGAAGCGGCGGCGGGTGATGGCATAACTTCGGGTCGCCATTTCGCTCAGATAACCTTCGGCGGCCGGGGAGACCAATGCGGCGAAGTCATCCATGGTCAGCCGGTCGGTACTCAGGGCGCGTTCGACATCTGCGGGGGTTTTGGCGGCGATCATTGCCCGCGTTTGTTCCCAGTCGTAGGGAAGAATCGTATCGTAGAAAGTCATTTTGAGTTTGTTTTTGGGGTGACCGGTCGTGACCCGATGTCTCTCCGACGGCCCTGACCGGGACATGCGAAATGTTCCGATTCGGAAGGGCCCAACGGACTCCTGATGCGAGGAGTCGGCCCGGGGCGTGGGGGCAACGAGTCGCGGGACCGGCGGTCGATCCGGCGTTTTCGGGTTAGGGTCGAAAACGCCGAATTCGACTCGGATTGAGTTAATGGTTCAGCAAGTCGTCCAGCAGGGGCAGAATCGGGCTGGTCGCCGAGGCTTCGTGACCCACGGGAGCCAGTTTGGCTTCGTAAGCCATACGGCCGGCTTCAACGGCCAGACGGAATGCCTGACCCATGGCGACCGGATCGCTGGCTACGGCAATGGCCGTGTTGACCAGCACGGCATCGGCCCCCATTTCCAGCGCAGCCGCTGCCTGCGAGGGGGTTCCGATCCCGGCATCCACGACTACCGGTACATTGCTTTGTTCGATGATGATGCGCAAAAATTCTTTGGTTTCCAGGCCTTTGTTCGAGCCGATCGGAGCTCCCAACGGCATGACACAGGCAACCCCCACTTCTTCGAGCCGTTTGCACAGCACCGGATCGGCGTGGATGTAAGGCATGACGATAAAGCCGTCTTTGACCAGTTCTTCGGCGGCTTTGAGGACTTCGATCGGATCGGGCATCAGGTAGCGGGGGTCGGGATGGATTTCCAGCTTGAGCCAGTTGGTGCCCAGCGCTTCCCGGGCCAATTGGGCGGCGAAAACGGCTTCTTTGGCGTTACGTACGCCCGAAGTATTGGGCAGCAGGTTGATATGGGGAGCTTTCAGGTGGCTGAGAATGTCGTCTTGAGGGTTCTCCATTTCTACGCGTTTGAGGGCTACGGTGACCAGTTCGCAGCCGCTGGCTTCGATGGCGCGGCTCATCATTTCTGAAGAGGAAAATTTTCCGGTTCCGACGAACAAACGCGAGTTGAAGGTCTTGCCGGCAATTACTAAAGGTTTCATAGATCGTTTGTTTGTTATTTTGTGCATTTTTACAAGAGTCTGGTTTCGGGAGGTTGGCATGTTCGGAGACCTGCTCGGAGAGTGTTGTCGCCGTATCATTCCCCGGTGGGAAATCCCGGGAGCGAAAATCCCGATGTTTCAATGGCGATTCGTTCGATCCGTTGGATCGGTCAGGGCGTTCGTGGTGTTCCGATAGCTTCTTCCCAACTGAGGCGTCCGCGGGCGATGCCCTCGACGAAAAGACGGGTCGTGGAGGCGGGATCCTGACTGCGGGCAATGGCCCCGCTGATGGCCACTCCGTTGACGCCGGTACTCATGATCGCCGGCAGATCGGCAGGTTCGATTCCGCCGATGGCCACCACCGGCCAGTCGAGCTGTCGTTCTCTCAAGGCCGACAAAATTCGACGATATCCCGTTTCACCCAACAGCGGGGCGAGGTTCTTTTTGGTGGTCGTGTAACGGAACGGCCCCAGGCCGATGTAATCGGTATAGGCGGGTTGCAAAGCCTCGATGTCTTCCAGGGTGTTGGCCGTGGAGCCGATGATGGCTCCTTCACCCAGCAGTCGTCGGGCCTCGGCGGGTGGCATGTCGTTTTTGCCCAGATGGACACCCTGGGCCTGGGCTTCTGCCACCCACTCGGGATGGTCGTCGAGCAACAGAATCGCTCCGTAAGGGAGGCACAAAGCGGCCAGCTCCCGTCCCCGGGCCATGATTTCGGCCTTCGAGGCCTCTTTCATGCGAAGTTGTATCCAGCGCCCTCCTCCGGCCAGATAAGCCGCAGCGATTGTCGGATCGCCGTCCGAAATCAGCTGCAAGGTGCCTCCGGCTGCTTTCCAGCGGCGGTCGAGTCGTCCGAAACGAGACAGCGTTTCGATCGGATCGAGTACGGTTTCGATCGGAATGCCTTCGTTGTCCGTACTTGCTGTCGCCGGGTTTGTGTCCGAATGCGGAGAAACGGATCCCGTAGCCTCGGCGGTCGGGTTCGTGTCCGGGGACGAGGGATGGACCGGAATTTCGGCCCAAAGTGCCCCCAGAACCGCTGCACCGCCGAAACCGGCCATCCGTACCCGGGCGATGTTCTCCGGAGATATGCCTCCCAGCGCCACGATACGTTCCGGATCGGGAGCGGTTCGGTTCGAAACGGAGTGTTTGGCGGCCGACGTTTCGTGCCGAGGTTCTCGACGAGCCTCCAGCAGGATACGGGAGGCTTCGGCGATGTCGATGCCGCTGCGGTATCCGACCTTGGAGATGGAGTCGAATACGGGGCTGAGCCATACGTAATCGGCTGCGGGGGCCCATCGTCGGACCTCTTCCCAACTGTGGGCCGAACAACTCAGCCGCAGAGGGCGTTCCTGCCCGTCGGAGGTTTTCTCCGAGGTCTGCTGCCGGGCGGCGAAGCGTTCGAGCAAAGCTTCTCCTTTCAGGTGGATGCCACCGAATCCGTACTGTCGGGCCAACGATTCTTCTCCGTGCAACGTCATGCGCGAAAAATCGGCTCCGGCCTGGCGTAATTCTTCCAGCAAGGCAGTCAGTCGGGCCGGGTCGGCTCCCGGTTTGCGCAGGTGGATAATGCCTGCACCGGCTCGTTGTAAGGCGCAAATGACCGCTGCCTCTCCGCCCACGAAATGGGGAAGCGTGATGAGTATCGGGGTGTTGAATCCACGGTGTGCGATCATGACTTATCCTCCCTGGGTGGCACGAATCAAGGTAATGATGTCCCCTGGCTGCAAGGGGGTATTTTCCCACTGGTCGCGGGGAATTACCCGTGCTCCGAGGGCTACGGCGATACCGAGCGTATTGATTCCCTGTGAGGCAATCAGTTCGGCGAGGTTCCGGGCTGAGGTGGAGGTCGGGCGGCCGTTGATGATAACTTCCATATTGACAGGTTTTGCAGGAAGTACCGACCGATAGCGAATGGTATGTGTTTGGAAAATCTCCCTCCGACGGCACTATCCGTATCAGGTCTTGGGGTATGATCTCAGCCGGATGGCGAAACCCAAACGTCTCGTGAGGCGGGCCACTGTGTTGTCCCGGTTTCTCGGTGGATCCTGTTTCCCGGTCGCCCTGGGCGGGTGTGATCCCGGATGTCGGATGCAGCGGAGTTTGTTCGAGTGTCAGGGTCGGAATCCGGCACCCCCGTCTTCCTTCGTAACGGCTACAAAGTAACAAAAAAATATCGAGAAAATCGCTGGGGAAACGATCTTTCCGATGCAGGGATTTCCATCCGGGGTTTTGGGGTGGTGTTCGGTTTCGAAAAGAGAGCTCTTCGGGGAAGGGTGCGGGCTTCGGAGGTCGGGAAGGTTCGTGAATCCGGCTTCATGCGCCGGATGGATCGCTTTTCCGGGAAAAATGCCTATTTTTGTCCTTACGTCATTTACCCCGCGAGGGGGATGCGGCGATGAACGTTCTTTTATGAAATACAGAATGATGACATACCATTTACCTCGGAAACGCCTTCTGTGCCGTGGCGGGATGACCCGTTGGTTGAAAACTTTGGGACTGATCGGAGGGGTGGCGGCCGGATTGACGGCCTGCCATCCGAAATCTGATCGGATACAAACCGTAATCGACGGTTTTGCGCAGGGGGGAACCTATCATATCGTGATTGTGGCTGACAGTTCGTATGATCACCTGAAGCCGACCGTCGATACCCTGCTTGCCGCAATCGAACGTTCGGTGTCGCTGTATGATCCGAATTCGCGGTTGAGCCGGCTGAATCGGGGTGAAACCGATACCTTGGACGATTTTTTGAAAACCTGCATTCGGGCGGCCGAGCAGGTCAGTCGGGAGAGCGAAGGCCGGTTCGATATTACCGTCAAGCCGTTGATTGCAGCCTATGGTTTTGCGGAAACCGGACCTACCCGGCATCCCAACATCGATTCGCTGATGCAGCAGGTAGGCTATGAAAAAATTTCGATCGAAGGGGATCGTTTGCACAAAACCCATCCGGGAGTACAGCTCGATTTGAATTCCATCGCTCAGGGAGCGACGGCCGACCGGTTGGGTCGCCTGCTCGACAGCCTCGGTCTGACCGATTACCTGATCGAGATCGGGGGCGGTGAGATCGTGTGCAAGGGGAACAATTTCCACGGGATGCCCTGGAGAGTGGGCATCGATCGTCCGGTAGAGGGGAATGTGATTCCGGGAGCCGACCTGCAGGAACGCATTGCCGTGAGCGATGTGGGACTGGCTACCTCGGGCAATTACCGGAAATTCTATACCGATTCGTCGGGTCGCAAGATCGTGCATACGGTGGATGCGCTTACGGGACAACCGGTTGTCAGCAACCTGCTGTCGGCAACGGTGATTGCTCCTACGTCGACGCAGGCCGATGCGTACGGTACGTTGTGTATGATTCTGGGTTTGGAGAAAAGTAAACAGATGCTCGAACGTCATCCCGAGATGCAGGCGTATCTGGTGTGGTCGGACGAAGCGGGGAATCTGCGGGTTTATATGACGCCCGGTATGGAAAAACGAATTTTACCTCGACCCTGATTTATGTTTTAACCTGTTTTCTGCCATGAAAAAAGTACGGTTTATCTACAATCCCACTTCCGGGGAGACGATCATTACCGAATGGCTCGACAAGATCATTGCGATCTATCAGGAGAAAGGCTACAGCCTTCATCCTTATCGGTTGGCTTTCGGGGACGATGAAGCGGAACGGATTTTCGAGGGAGTGGATGAGAGTTATCATCACCTGTTGATCGCCGGAGGGGATGGCACGATCAATTATGTGGTCAATTTCATGAAACAGCGGGGACTGGATATTCCGGTGGCGGTTTTGCCGACCGGTACGGCCAATGATTTTGCGCACATTTTGGGGGTGCCTGCGGATTTGGATAAGGCCTGTCGGCGGATTCTGTCGGGACAGGAGCAGCGGGTCGATCTGGGTAAGGCCAATGATGAATATTTTGTGAACGTGTTCAGTTGCGGTCTATTTACCGACGTGTCGCAGAAAACCCCCACGGTGTTGAAAAATACCTTCGGGAAATTGGCTTATTACGTCGGGGGATTAGGTGAGTTGCCTAATTTCCGCAAAATGTATGTGAGTATCGAGACGGAAGTCGGAAAATATGAAGGTTCTTCCCTGATTTTCTTTGTTTTCAATGGTCGGACGGCAGGTCAGATGCGTTTTGCCTATCTCTCGGAGATCGACGACGGTCTGTTGGATGTGTTGGTGGTCAAGGGAGACAGCCCCATCGAGACGATCCGGACGATTTTCCATTTTATCAGACGCAATACGGCGTTGCGTTCTTTGTCAGGGAACTATCCTCCCGGAGTCGTGCATATTCAGGCCCGGGATATACGCATCAACTCGTACAATGACGAGAATACCGATATCGACGGACAGGCCGGTCCCCGGTTTCCGGTTCACATCACTTGTGAAGCCGGGGCGTTGCGGGTGATTCGTCCCCGGGGCAAGAGCCAGTCGGTTCGGACCAAAAATGAACATGCCGATTCCGAACAAGCTGTCACCGAATCGTGATCCGGCCGGTGATTTTCTGACTGGGAAGTCGGGGAAATGCGGGCGGTGAGCGGAGTGCAAGACCTGCGGAATGAAACACCACGGGGCGCCTTTATTCAACAAGGCGCCCCGTGGTGTTTATCGGACGGACACAGCCGCGGACGGCGGGTTAATGGGAATCCAGTTGTTGGAGCCGTTCGCGAATGGCGGCGATTTTGGCCTCGGCATCCCGGCGTTTGGCCTGTTCGTTTTCAACCACTTTGGCCGGAGCATGCTGGATGAAGCGTTCGTTGGAGAGCTTTTTCATGACCGAGGCCAGGAACCCTTCCTGGTATTCCAGCTCGGCGTTCAGCTTTTTGAGCTCCTCTTCCACGTCGATCACCCCGGCAGCCAGCGGCACGAAATATTCGGTGGTCTTCACCCGGAACGACAAGGCGTCGGCGGGTTTTTCCTGAATCGATTCGATTTGCGAGAGACCGCCCATCTTTATCAGCAGCGGTGCAAGCGTTTCGTGATAATTCTCGTCGGAGATTACCTGCAAGGTCAGGGCTTCCCTGTTCGGGATGTTGTGTTCCTTGCGGATATTGCGCAGGTGGGTCACCACTTGTTTGAGCAGTTCCATGCGATCCAATACGATTTGGTCTTCCACCAACGGAGTGGGGATTTCCTGCAACATGATCGTTTCGCCATCCTGACGCGGAGCCATCTGCTGCCAGAGTTCCTCGGTGAGGAACGGCATGAACGGATGCAGAATACGCAGCAACTCGTCGAAGAAAGTAAGGGTCACTTCCAGGGTCGGACGGTCGATCGGCTCTCCGTAGGCCGGTTTGATCATTTCGAGGTACCAGCCCGAGAATTCGTCCCAGAAGAGGCGGTATACCCGCATCAGGGCTTCGGAAATGCGATAGGCGTCGAAATCGGCTTCCAGTTCGCGCAGCGTTTTGCTCAGCAGGCAGGCGAACCAGCTCACGGCGGTGTTGTTGCTCTGCGAGGGAACGGCCTGTTCATCGACTTTCCACGAGCGGACCAACCGGAAGGCATTCCAGATTTTGTTACCGAAATTACGTCCTTGTTCGCACAGGGCGTCATCGAACAGAATGTCGTTGCCGGCCGTCGAACTGAGCAGCATGGCCAGCCGTACGCCGTCGGCTCCGTACTGGTCGATCAGATCGAGCGGGTCGGGGGAGTTCCCCAGCGATTTGCTCATCTTGCGGCGCAACTTGTCGCGGACGATCCCGGTGAGGTAGACGTTCGAGAAAGGTTTTTCGCCCCGGAACTCATAACCGGCCATGATCATGCGGGCCACCCAGAAAAAGAGGATGTCGGGACCCGTAACCAGATCGTTGGTCGGATAATAATATTGAATTTCTTCGTTTTCGGGGCGGTTGATGCCGTCGAATACCGAAATGGGCCACAGCCACGACGAGAACCAGGTGTCCAGCACATCGGGATCCTGCCGCAGGTCGCTTATCTGCAACGAGTCGTTGCCGCTCTTTTCGCGGGCGAGTTTCAACGCCTCTTCGGGCGTTTCCGCTACGACGTACCCTCCCTGAGGCAGGTAGTAGGCCGGGATTTGCTGACCCCACCACAATTGACGCGAGATACACCAGTCCTTGATGTTTTCCATCCAGTGCCGGTAGGTGTTCTTGAATTTGGCCGGTACCAGTTGGATGTCGTCTTCCAGCACGGCTTTCAGGGCGGGTTTGGCCAGCTCTTCCATCTTCAGGAACCACTGCATCGAGAGCTTCGGTTCGATGGGTACGTGGGTCCGTTCCGAATAGCCCACTTTGTTGGTGTAGGCTTCCACTTTTTCGAGCAGACCGGCGGCGTCCAGGTCTTTCTCGATCTGTTCGCGTACGGCGAACCGATCCATCCCTTCGTATTGCAGACCGTGGGCGTTGAGGGTTCCGTTATCGTTGAAAATATCGATTGTCTCCAGGTTGTATTTTTCGCCCAGCATGTAGTCGTTGACGTCATGGGCCGGCGTCACTTTCAGCGCACCGGTACCGAATTCGATATCCACATAGGTGTCGCGGATCACCGGTACGCTGCGGCCCACCAACGGAACGATCACTCGCGCATTCTGGGGCAGGTGCTGGTAGCGGGGGTCGTCGGGGTTCACGCACAAGGCCGTATCGCCCAGAATGGTTTCGGGACGCGTGGTGGCCACCACCAGATAATCGTCGCTGCCTTCGATCCGATAACGCAGATAGTAGAGTTTACCTTGGAATTCGGTGTGGATCACCTCTTCGTCCGACAGGGCGGTCAGAGCGGCCGGGTCCCAGTTGACCATGCGCACTCCGCGGTAGATCAATCCCTTGTTATAGAGGTCGACGAACACCTTGATGACGCTGCGGCTCATTTCCGGGTCCATCGTGAAGGTCGTGCGTTCCCAGTCGCAGGAGGCTCCCAGTTTGCGCAGTTGGTTGAGAATGATGCCGCCGTGTTTTTCTTTCCAGGCCCAGGCGTGTTGGAGAAACTCTTCGCGGGTGAGTTGGCTCTTGTCGATACCTTCGGCTTTGAGTTTGGCGACCACTTTGGCTTCGGTGGCGATGGAGGCGTGGTCGGTTCCCGGTACCCAGCAGGCGTTTTTGCCCTGCATGCGGGCCCGGCGTACCAGAACATCCTGGATCGTTTCGTTGAGCATGTGTCCCATATGCAGCACTCCGGTTACGTTGGGAGGCGGGATCACGATGGTGTAAGGCTCGCGTTCGTCGGGTGTCGAATGAAAGAAACGGTGACGCATCCAGTAGTCGTACCACTTGGATTCGATCTCCTGAGGCGAGTATTTGGCTGCCATTTCCATAAGAGTAGAACTGTTTTTATTGTCAATCGTTATGTGTCGATATGGATCGGCGTTCGGAACCTGACAAAATGGCCGAAAAAGGAATCGAAATCTGCCAGATCGGGCCGAAACAATCTACGGCACGAGCTTTGAAGTTCTTCGTACGCCTGACTCCGGCAAAAACCGGAGCAAAGGGAACGTTATGACTCTCGTTACGGGCCGATTCGCAAAGGTAATAAATATATCGGATTATGCGTTTATTCTGAGGTCTGCGAAAAAGAACGGGATGTAAAGTTTCCCCCTAATGCGAAAAAAATCGTATTTTTGTAGATTCAACTGGCACACAATGAACAAAAAATATAAAAAAGATGAGTTCTCCGGCATATCAGATATGCTCGAAGGACGACACCAGGTCATTCCGATCATGACCGGCGAAGATGAAGAAATGGGGCAGAATTTGGAAATTCCTGAACACCTGCCGATTCTGACGTTGCGCAGTTCCGTACTGTTCCCGGGATCGATTACGCCCATTACCGTGGGGCGGGAACGTTCCATGCGCCTGATTCGGGATGTGGAAAGCGTACAGGGTCTTTTGGGGGCCGTATTGCAGAAAGAATCCGAAGTGGAACAGCCCGGTCCCGACGATCTGTATCGGGTGGGTACCGCCGCCCGGATCCTGAAGATTCTGGAGATGCCCAACGGCAACCTGACGGTCATTCTGCACGGTCTGGAAAAGATCGAAATCAAGGAGTTCACCCATTCGGATCCCTATTTCAAGGCAACGGCCTCCGTATTGAAGGACAGTGTGCCCGAACGGGGCAGTGTCGAGTTCGAGGCCTTGGTGGATTCGATCAAGGATGTGGCGCTGAATATCGTCAACATATCGCCCCAGATGCCTAAGGAGGCTTCGTTTGCCATCAAAAATATCGACAGCAAACGGGGCATCATCAATTTCATCTGTTCGAACCTGGACTTGCCCGATGCCGACCGTCAACGGCTGCTGGAGGCGCCCGGTCTGTTGGCCCGGGCGCGGCGGCTGCTGGAGATTCTGATTCGCGAACAGCAGCTCGTGGAGTTGAAGAACGAAATTCAGGCCAAGGTGAAGGAAAACATCGATCAGCAGCAGCGCGATTATTTCCTCCAGCAGCAGATGCGGACCATTCAGGACGAATTGGGCGACGATCCGGCCGACCGCGATTTCGAAGAGTTGCGCGCCAAGGCTGAAAAGAAAAAATGGAAGGCCGAAACCCGGGATTTGTTTTATAAGGAACTGGGGAAACTCGAACGGATGAATCCGGCGGTGGCCGAGTATTCCGTGCAGTTGAATTACCTGCAGTTGATGCTCGATCTGCCGTGGGAACACTATACGACCGACAACCTCGATCTGAACCGGGCGAAAAAACGGCTGGATGCCGATCATTTCGGGCTGGAAGAGGTCAAGGATCGTATTCTGGAACATTTGGCCGTCATTAAATTGAAGGGGGATCTGAAATCGCCCATTCTCTGTTTGTACGGCCCTCCGGGAGTCGGTAAAACCTCGTTGGGGAAATCGGTGGCTGCGGCGCTGAAACGGAAATTCGGACGGATTTCGTTGGGCGGCCTCCACGACGAAGCCGAGATCCGCGGGCACCGGAAAACCTATATCGGGGCCATGCCGGGACGGATTATTCAGACCATCAAACGTTGCGGTTCGTCGAATCCGGTGGTCATTCTCGATGAGATCGACAAGGTGACGGTCAGCAACCACGGCGATCCGTCGTCGGCCTTGCTCGAGGTGCTCGATCCGGAACAGAACACCACCTTCCATGACAACTACCTCGATACGGAGTACGACCTTTCGAAGGTGCTGTTCATCGCGACGGCCAACAATATCGCCAACATCAATCCGGCCCTGCGCGACCGTATGGAGATGATCAACATTCCGGGGTATATCCTGGAAGATAAGATTCAGATTGCACGCAAACACTTGTTGCCCAAGCAGCTCGAAGCGCACGGCGTGTCCTCCAAGGAATTGAAGCTGTCCGCTAAGGTGATCGAAAAGATCATTGCCGACTATACCCGGGAATCGGGGGTGCGCAGCCTCGACAAACAGATTGCCAAGATCGTCCGCACGCGGGCCAAACAGATCGGCTTCGGGGAACCGTTCAAGGCGGAAGTGACGGAGGCCGATGTGGAAAAGATTTTGGGGGTACCGCGTTTTTCGAACGAAATGTACGAGATCGCCGGGATTGTCGGCGTGGTCACCGGTCTGGCTTGGACAGAGGTTGGAGGCGATATTCTCTATGTGGAATCGATTCTGACGCCCGGTAAGGGTCAGCTTTCCATGACGGGGAATCTGGGCGATGTGATGAAGGAGTCGGCGACCATTGCGCTGGAATGGGTCAAGGCCCACGGACCGGAATTGGGTATCGATCCCGAAAAGTTCGAAAAGCACGATATTCATATCCACGTGCCCGAAGGAGCCATTCCGAAAGACGGTCCGAGTGCCGGGATCACGATGGTGACCTCGCTGGTTTCTACTTTTACGGGGCGTCCGGTCAAAGACCGGATCGCCATGACGGGAGAAACGACCCTGCGCGGACGCGTGATGCCTGTGGGCGGGATCAAGGAAAAGATCCTGGCGGCCAAACGGGCCGGCATTACCGATATCATTCTTTCGGAAGATAACCGCAAGGATATCGGTGAAATCAAACCCGAATATGTTGAAGGCCTGACCTTCCATTATGTGAAGACCAACGACGATGTGCTGAAACTGGCCATTCCGTCGTAACCGGCGGACTGCGCTGAAACGAAAAAGACGTCCCGAATCTTCGGGACGTCTTTTTTTTAGGGTTGGCAGTCCGGCGTATCCGGAATGTTTGGTTTTCGTCTGTTGCTGAGGGCGGTTATGCACACAAGGCCGCAGCTCCTACGATGATGGAAGCCGTGGTATCGGGTTGGGTGCAGATGGTTACGTTGACCCCCTGTTCGCTGAGATATTGTTTGATCTGAGGGATAAAGAACTCTTCGGAAAGGACCATGCCCCCTCCGATCACCAATATGTCGGCACGGAATTTTACGAGGAAGGGCAGCATGATTTCGGCGAACGAACGGGCGAACTGATCGAAAATCGCTTTGACGGCTACAGTGTATTCTCCCTGGCGGTAGTAGTCGACCATGGGTTTGACGCCTGTGATTTTAATGCCGGTCACTTCGGCGAAACGTTGTTCGAACCAGCGGGTCGACACGAAATCTTCGGCGATTTGTCCGCGGAACGGGAAGTTCCACAACTCGCCTCCGATGGGCACTCCGGGTCCATACGTTGCATAGCAACCGTCTACGATGAAGCAGGCACCGAATCCGGTACCGAGCGTTACCCCGATCAGGTGGCAGTCTCCGCTGCCGTTTACCCGCCAGGCTCCCATTCCGAAAGCGGCGGCATCGTTGGTGAAGCGGATCAGCGTAGCGTCTACACCGGTGATTTTGCTCAGTTCGTTGCGGATGTTCATTCCTTTGAGGGAGGCGAATTTATGATCGGCCATAGCAATCCCGGCGGTGAAATCGAAGGGCGAGGGGATGGCGACACCGATTCCTTCGATCGGGCGGGTTCCGGCTTTTTCGATACAGGCTTTGAGGGCCTGGTCCCAGGCGGCCAGAATTTGTTGGGCCGATTCGGTTTCGGCCACTTTCACTTCGGTATACGTCTCTTCGATGGTTCGAAAATCGGCCAGGTCGACCACCTGGCAGGCAATGTGCGAACCGCCGATGTCAACACCCAGGACATATTGGTTTTTCATGGATAGAGGTTTAAATAAGGTTAGCAAAAACGACCGGGCCTGAATAAAGACCGGGTCGGATGACAAATGTAATAAAAAAGAGTGGATTCGTGTGGGGGGATTCCGGGCGTATTCAAAGAAAATACAGACGACAGCGTATAAAGATGAAATTTGGAACCGATCCCGAGAATGGGAGACGCATTTTTAGCGAGAGATTTTCAAAACAGAATAGGGCACTCTATGTGCTATAGGAATTCATCGGGCTTAGAAATGTGTATGTTAGAAATGCCTTGGGCCTCTATATGTAATTTACGTGAATGCGAGAATGAGCAGGTTGTATAAAATGATGCAGCCTAACAGGAGCAGGTAAGTCAGGTTTCCGATCCATCCTCCGAACCGGGTGAAAAAGTTGGGAATGACGATGGCCAGAGGAGCGGCCACGAGGGGCAGATCACTCATCGAGCCTCCGGGGGTAAGCAACAGGATCAGGGAGAAGACGAGGATCCAAATAAAGTATAGGTAAGTTTTGTAAGGGCGGGTACGCATGTTTTGTGTCCGGAGGATGAATACGGCCAAGGCGATGCCGGTTACCAGCACGAGGGGGGTCCATGCGGTAATGAGCAGTGTCAGGGTTTCCCGTTCTCCGAGAGCGGAAATACTGGAAGAGAGCAATTCCGAACTTTGTTGCCAGTAGAACGGAGCGGCGAGTCGTTCGCAGATTTCCTGCCACCAACGTTCACCCAAGTGCCCAAAGGATTCACCCAAACCCCAATAGACATACGAAGCGATCAGGAAGGGCAGGAAAAGTCCGGTCAGACAAGTCAACCATTCTCTCCAGTCTTTTCGGAAAAGGAGCAGGGCGCAGGGGAGTAACAACGCGTACAGGGCGGCGGGGCCATACACCAATATGCTCAAACCGGTGAGCAAGGCCGAGTCGAAACTTTTGGCGTAAACCACCACGCGGCGGAACGAACCGATCATCAGGTCGAAAGCCGATACCAGTAGTCCGGCAGCTACGTATGGGGCTAAGGGGGCTCGTCCGAACGACAGTCCGCAGGCGACCAGCAGATAGAGGATAAACGGCATGTATGTTCGTTCGAGGACCAGCATGTTGCGGCTCATCAGACGGGTCAGCAGCAGTCCGTTCCAGAATACGATCAGTACGATCAGCAGGTTTTTGATCCATAACGGGCAGGCGTGGCCGAAGCGGTCGATCCATATGCCCAGCGGCATTTGGGTCGAGAATGTCGCGACTTCGGGCAGTGGAGCTGCCAGACTGCGTATCCAGAATAACAGGGTTAACCCGGCGAAGAGCAGCAGGGTCCATCCCAAACTATGTCGTGTCAAATCGACTTGCATTCCTGTTTCGTATATCGTACGGTGTTGAACGGTCGGCAGGTCCGGGTGGATTCCTTCCGAATCGTTTGATCGGGAGGCTCGCTTGTCCGTTTTTTCATAATTTTCGCTTCCCAAACGTCTTTTGTGAAAGAGGGCGGAATTTCTCCGTCCGATCGCACTGCCCGTTCAGAAGATTCTCCGGAGCTCGTTGTGTATCCGGCTTCTGCGAGTCGGGCTTCTGTCGATTCCCGGATGAGTCGGAACTTTCGGAAGGCAGTGTAGTCCGATGCCGACCAGACGGCTGCCGATCCGATCGTTTAAACGGATTCAGCCACTTTCCCTTCCGGGGCGGTGGTGGTTTGGGCGGCCTCTTTCCAGCGTTTTAAATGAGGGAAGATACGACGCATCTGTTCGATTGCCTCGTCCCGGGTGTAGGTGTTCCCGTTTTCGTCCCGGAATGATTCGGCATAACCGAGACACTCCTGAATCATCTCTTCCATGGTCAGGTCGGCGGTAAAGGCTCCCTCGAACAGGCAAAAATGACAATAGTCTGGACTGAGGGTCCCGTCAGCCATCGTACCGTGATCGGCCGCCCCCATCGGCATGCCGCAACTCTGACAATAGGTTTTTTCCATAGGTTTCGTTTTTACGAATTTTTCCTTTTTTGTCGTTTGATGGAAACCTTGCCCGTATCCTCGGGGAAGCATGACGGTCCGATTCCTCCACCGTTTCGGTTCGCCCGGTATTTTGTGATTCCGAGCCCGTTATTTCCCGTTATTTGAGGTGTGTTTTCCCGAATCCCCCGTTACGCAGGCCCCGTTGCTTTGGCCTTGTTACTCGGGTTCTCGCTTTTCCGAGCTCTGTTCCCTTTGGGATCCTTTCCCTCGTTCCATTTTCCCCTTGTTCCATCTCCCTCTCGTTCCATAGTTCTGATCCCGTTGCTTTGGTTTCGTTGCACGGACTTTTGTTTTCTCGGAGATCCTGTTCCCTCGAGCCCTATCGCTCCGATTCCAAGCCCAGCCTCCAAGTTCCGATCTCAATCTCCGATTCCAGACGCTGACCCCAAGTCCCGACCCCAAGTCCCGATCCCTGTTTTTGACTCCAGACGCTGACTTCGGGCCCTGCCTCGAATTCCGCCCTCCGGGTTCGATGCCAGACCCTGCCTCCAAACTCTGACCCCAGGTTTTGTTCTTTGCTATCTCGCCCCTGTTTCCGAGCTCGTCCGTATTTCGATATACGGCTCGTTGGTTTCCGGGTCCGACTGTCGTTGCGAACGATATGCCGAGCGTCGGCTCTCCGTGGTTTCTTCCGGAATGGGCCCCAAAGAACATGTTCTCCGGTCCGATCCGGAGGGGTACTATCGGGTACGGTCAGGCGGGAATTTTATTTTTTCCAATGCATCAGGTCCTGACCGATGTCGTGGCGGAAATACTTTCCGGCATAGTCGATGCCCCGGATTGTTTCCAAGGAAGCGCCTACGGCTTGTGCGATGCTGTCCCCCAAAGAGGTCACGGCCAGAACCCGGCCTCCGGATGTAACGGTTTGTTTCCCTTGGAAGGCCGTTCCGGCATGGAAAACCAGGCTGTCGGTTTCCTGATCGAGCCCCGTCATGGGCATCCCTTTTTCGTACGATCCGGGGTAGCCTTCCGATACGCATACCACCGTGGCGGCGGTTTGTTCGGAAACTTTCAGCTCGTATTTGTCCAGTTCGCCGTACGCTATTCCTTCGAACATCTCGATCAAATCCGAAGTGATACGCGGCATGACGGCTTCGGTTTCGGGATCTCCCATCCGCACGTTGTATTCAATGACATAGGGTTTTCCTTGTACATTCATCAAACCGATGAAGATGAAACCTTTATAGTCGATTTTTTCGGCTTTCAGGCCTTCGATGGTCGGGCGTACGATGGTTTCGACCACCTGATCCATAAACGCTTTATCGGCGAACGGTACGGGAGAAATGGCACCCATTCCTCCGGTATTGGGACCGGTATCTCCTTCTCCGATGCGTTTATAGTCTTTGGCTTCGGGCAGGATTTTGAACGAACGGCCGTCCGTGGCTACGAAAACCGAACATTCGATCCCCGACAGAAACTCTTCGATGACCACCGTATTGCCGGCTGCACCGAATTTTCCCTCCATCATGGCCCCCAATTGGGCTTTGGCTTCTTCCAGGGAGTCGAGGATCAAAACCCCTTTACCGGCGGCCAATCCGTCGGCTTTGAGGACATAAGGAGCCTTGAGGGTTTCCAGAAAAGCATAACCTGTTTCGATCGTACTTTTCGTGAAACTGCGGTAGGCTGCGGTGGGAATTCCGTGCCGGCTCATGAATGCCTTGGCGAAGTCTTTGCTGCCTTCGAGTCGGGCACCGGCCGCTGAAGGTCCGATGACCGGGATGTTGCGAATGGCATCGTCTTCCCGGAAGAAGTCGACGATTCCTTTGACCAGCGGTTCTTCGGGACCCACCACCACCAGGTTGATGTGGTTGGTCAGTACGAACTGTTTGACGGCGGCAAAGTTGCTCAGGTTGATATTTACATTGGTTCCGCAGCGGGCTGTTCCGGCATTGCCGGGTGCGATGAACAGTTTGGCAACGGCTTTGCTTTGGGCAATTTTCCAGGCAAAGGCATGTTCGCGACCGCCCGATCCCAATAAGAGGACATTTAAAGAAGAGGAAAATTTCATAACTATCTATATCTAGATCTGTATTTGGTTTTATGGGTTGAAAATGGATTTCAGTCGGTATTTGGGAGTTATACTCCGGCGATAAAAGGTCCGAGCAGTGCATCCAGTTGACGGTGCTCGACCAGAAAACCGTCGTGGCCGAAGGAGGAGTCGATCACCTCGAAACGGCTTTGGGGAAGGTGTTCGTGCAGGTAGCGCTGTTCCTCGACCGGGAAAATCAGGTCGGAGCTGATTCCGATCACCAGACACGGCATGGTCAGTGAAGCCAGCGCCTGTTCCACGCCGCCTCTTCCCCGTCCGATGTTGTGGGAGTCGAACGCCTGGGAGATGCGGTAATAGGAGTAGGCATTGAACCGCCGGCAGAGCTTTTCTCCCTGATAGCGTTGATAGGAACAGGCGCGGAAACCTTCGGTTTTGTCGGGATTATCGTGTTCCTGTTGGGTTGCGTTGTAGGCGGCGCAACCTCGATAGCTGAGCAGTCCCATCGAACGGGCTACGGCCATGCCGCGGAGGCCGGCTTCGGGAGAGGGTTCTCCCCAGGAAGCGTCGGCTTCGATCGCCATGCGCTGGGATTCGTTCCAGGCGATGGTCCAGGGGGTATTGCGGGCTGCGGTGGCAATCAGAATCAGACGCCGGGCGAATCCGGGGCGTAACAGCGCCATTTCCAGGACCTGGTATCCGCCGATGGAGCTGCCCATCAGGGCCCGTACCTGTCGGATGTTCAAGTGGTCGGCCAGCAGCAGATGGGCCCGGGCGATATCCCGCAGGGTGAATACCGGGAATGTTCCGTAATAAGGTTTTCCCGTGGAGGGGTCAAGACTCAGCGGACCGGTCGTGCCGTAATGCGAGCCGAGGATGTTGGCACATACCGTGAAATATCGTTCCGGATCGAGGAACTTGTCTTTTTCAACGGTATGGGGCCACCAGTCGGCTACATCCGAATTGGCCGTCAGCGCATGGCATACCCACAACACATTGTCCCCGCGCCGCGTGCCGAACGTATGGTAGGCGATCGTCAGTTCGGGCAGTGTCACCCCGCTTTCCAGCGTGAAAGGTTTATCGTATCGGTAATATTGTACCGGCATAATGGTTAGACTCTATGTCGGAGCTCGTTGGACATCCGATCTGAACATGGTATGGGATGGAAGCGGGTTTCATGGTTGGGGTGTGGATCCTTTCGCCTCTTGTCCCTTTTTCTGTATTTCCCGCAGGCCGTCTTTTCCGTTCGGTTTGCAGGTCTTCGGGGATTATTTGATTCCGTGTCTGAGACGGTCGTATGCGATCTCGATTTCGGCATAGTCGATGGCCGATTCGCTGCGGGCTTCCAGGCTGTTCATCCCGTCGGCAAGTTCCACGCCTTCCCACGTGAATGTGCCGTTGATGGGCACTTTGGTCCCTTGTGAGATTCCATTCACGAACAACTCGACCTGGGCGGCATTGGAAAATACCGTAATGTCCTGTGTCCGGGTAACCCGTCTGTCCCATCGTTTTTCGGCGATATAGACGAACGGATCGGTACGGTTCCAATTTGCTTTGTAGAAGAAGAAGGCATCCTTGCGGTATTTCCGGTCGAAGGTCACCAGCCCCAGATCGTTGATGCCGCGTCCTTCCCCCGAGGTGTTGCCGGCCGATCCGAAATCGAACATGTTGGAGATGAACAGGCCCCACAGGAACGAAGCGTCCTTGACATTGGCGTAATATTCTTCGTGCAGGTAAGTTTGCCAACGTTCGGGATGCCAGTTTCCGTTGTAATCGGGGCGGTATAAAGAATCGTCCTGGTGATAGATCGAGGCTCCGGCCCCGTAACTCAGTCCTGAGCACAGACTGCTCCAGTTGGTTTTGAGCTGTTCGAGCCAGATTTTGACATCCGAGGGTTGTCCCTCTTTCCACCCGAAGATCTGGTCCCAGACGATCAGGTCGGTGATGAAGTTGATCTTTCCGTCCTGGTTGCTGGTGGCGACCGTCAATCGGGAGTTGTCCTGTTCCATGGCCAGGGAGGTGAGTTCTTGGACATAGGCCGTGGGATCGTCTCCGCGCGAGTTGAGTTTGGAGAAAATGCCCCACATCAACACCGAAGGATTGTTGAACCGCTGAGCGATCATTTCCCGCAGCTGCTGACGACCGTTTTCCTGGAAGGCCGGGGTATTGATGTACCCTCGGTCCGTCAGATAGGCCGGTCCTACGAACGGCAGATCGGTCCATACCACCAAACCGTGTCGGTCGCAGTCGGTGTAGAAATCGGGGCTGTGAGGGTAATCGGCGGCCCGGACGGCATTGGCGCCCATTTCGGTCATCAGGTCTACGTCTTCCTGTACCTGGTAAGAGGTCAGGGCGGGACCTACCGTGGCCCGGTCTTCGTAATAGACGACGCCGTGCAGGGGATAGGGTTGTCCGTTGAGCGAAAATCCGGAGATCGGGTCGACGCTGAAATACCGCAATCCCAACGGTACCGCGATTGAATCGAGCGTCAGGGTATCGGCGGAAAGTTTGACCTGTACGTTATACATATAAGGGTTTTCCGTTCCGTTCCACAGGGTAGGTCGTTCCATGACGATCGGCACGGTGAGGGTTCCTTCTCCTTGTACCGGGATCCGGAATCGGGATGCCTGGTAGGATACGGTGTCTTTACGGGGGGTGGTCACGGCCAGCGAAACGATCAGGTTTTGATCACGCGGTCCGTCGATGCGGATGATGGCGTCCACTTCGGCCCGTTCAGGCGAGACCTGGCGTTGTGCCAGATAGACTCCGTCCGAAGAGAGATCGGTGACCGATATGAGGGTAGGTTCGGTGACGATCAGTTCCACGTCGCGGTACAATCCGCCATAGATATTGATTTCTCCGGCTGTCGGCATCACATCCATCAGCGGAGCGTTGTTGACGATGACCCACAGGGAGTTGCTCTGGCCGTATTTCAGGAATCGGGTCAGTTCGAAAGTGAAAGCCGTATAGCCGCCCCGATGTTCGCCGACGTGATAGCCGTTGACCATCAGTGTGGCTACGCTGGCGGCTCCGTAAAAGCGGATGAAGACGCGTTTCCCTTCCCATTGGGCCGGGATATTGATATCCTTCATGTAATTGCCCACGCCCCGGAAGTAATCTTTTTTTCCGCTGAGGGCGTCGGTATTCCAACTGTGCGGCAGGTTGACGATGGCGGCATGGTCGCTGCTGCCTTCGCTGTCGCTGAAAAAACGCCAGTTGCGGTTGATGTTCACCACTTCACGGGCCGCTAATTGCCCCCAGGTAAGCAGGGCTGCTAAAATCAGGATAAAAGTTCTCATGGCTCCGGATATTTCTGACAAAAATAGCGAAAAACGCCGTAAAATGCAGCGCTGACCGGAGAACTTTTCGCAAATTCCCCGGGAAT
>CALVFO010000037.1 GCA_944326855.1 uncultured Alistipes sp.
GACTGAAAAGGAACGAGCCGGAGAATCCGGCCCGTTTTTGTGTCCCCGGAACATATTATGTTCGGGACACAGCAAGCTGTGTTTTCTGCAGCACGAAACGTTGTTTGCAGCAGAAAACAGCTTGCCCGCAAGGGGAAGAAAGCTCCTCCGAAGTCGTCGCTTTTTACGGGGCACCCACGGTGCCGGCATCGGAATTTTTACACGTAAGAGGGGCATGAAAGCCTTTCGGTAAAAATTCAATACGATGGAACAACAAAACAGCTCCCGCAAGCGGGGAAAAGGAGGCAGACCGCCCAAAATAGATCCGGCAAAGTTCCGTTATTCGGTCAACTTCACGGAGGAAGAACACGCCCGATTCCTGACAATGTATGAGCAATCAGGGCTTCTTTCGAAGGCTCAGTTCATCAAGGCAAGGGTCTTCGATGCGACATTTCGGGTCATTAAAAAGGATCGCGGGACCATGGAATTTGCTGCCCGACTGACCACTTTTAACGCCCAATTCCGCAAGATTGGCGTGAATTATAACCAGGTCGTAAAAGAACTTCACACCCATTTTTCACAGAAAAAAGCACTCGCAATGCTCTACAAACTGGAAAACGAAACGCGCAATCTGGTCGCCGTCGGTGAGAAAATCATCGCCCTGGCCGAAGAATTCAGACAGCGATGGTAATCAAAAAATAACTATTATATAGGGGAATGGATTGATAAAAATAAACAATCAAACACTGTCACTAATAATGATTTATAGGCGGCCCCCTATTCCGTGCGATGTTATTCAGGACCTCCAAGACACATTGAATCCAGAGATAATACTCTTTCTTCAATAACATGGCCTTGAAATATATTTGTATTGCCGCTGCCCAAGGCTATAAAAAGGCCAGCGATTCGATCGAAATACCTCTCCATAAAGACCTCTTTCAGGATCGGAAGGGAGCGTTTGAAGGTATAAAGCAAGCATAATAAAACAAGATTCATGGACTCAATCAAAAATAGAGAAAGCCTATGAATCCCACCTTCTGATCAAAGACTGAAAAATTCTGATGTCAGGTTATTTCACAATTCCGTTAATTTTTTCCTTAACAACTTGGGCGATTCCCCAAAATTGCGGCGGCAATAATCGGAAAATGTAGAGGGCATATGGAAACCATTGTTTTCCGCCACTTGATAAAGCGGAATATTGACATTTCGGAGCATGTGTTCAATACGTTCTTTCCGGCGCTGACGAAGCCATTCGGAGACAGGAATATCAAACTCTTGCTTAAACCGTTTCCGAAATACAGACCCGGACATACAACACAATCGAGCCAACTCTTCACTGGTTGTCACGCTCGTTATGGTGTGTTGAACAGCCTGCAATCTTTCTTTAAAACCGATCGGTTTAAAATCCGGAAGATATTTTTCCACGACACGAAAATCCATGTCTGTCATGAAGGAATCGGCTCTATGTTTACTCCTAGGTGTCACATAAAGTCGATATTCTCGAAGCATACACCCCATAGCCAAATTGTACAACACATTCAAATGGGGATATTCATCATGTTGGTTGACCATGGATAGAATCCGGATACAAGACAATACTCCCTGATTATTCTTAGATCGATAATAATATCGAAAGGTATCTATCATATATCCAAGAACCTGGTTGTCCGAGCAATATGCTGCCAGAATATAAAATACGACTTCTTGCTGAGGTTTTTCGGGGGGTAAGGGATTGCAAAGTCGGATTTGTTTCGTCAACCAACGAACAGCCATTGTATTATCAGATAATGACTTGAAGGGTTCCCATGTCTCGATACGATACAAACTGACTTGTGCTGCCGTCAGCAACACTTCTTTGAACCAGCCAGCCCATTCCGTTTGGCGAGATAGTTGCTCTATACTGACGTACAGTCGTTTCTTTTCATTCCTCATCATGGACCCAAAAATAAGATATTTTTTGGATTCAGTTTTATACAGGGCTGATGCTGGATAAATTTAATAACTTTATTTTTAGGTAATTATATTACAAAAGCACCTCTAAAAGGCGTTAATGTCTTCACCGAAAAAGAAATCGTTCTTTGACTTCTGACACTTTGTAGATCGCTAAAAAAAACTATATTTGTAAAACGATTGAGACACTGACTCAGTTGCGATACATATAGGAAGCGTTATGCTGATCTTGTAGATTTGGAAACCTGAGAAATTTTCGGATTTAGCACGAGAGATGGCATGGCGGCTCTCACGTTTGGCGTGGGCTGCTATCACCATATTAGTGCTAAAGGTAATCTCAGGACCTCCAAATCCAATATGGCCGCAGTACCACGCTTTGTTTATTAAAGCGCTATTAATAAACTTAAAAACATGGGATTATGGGATTTTTCAAAAACGCTGCTACCGAATGGGAAAAGATAATGACTGAAAACGATCTTGACCAAATGGAGGCTCAGGGACTGGATGTCAGTGCATACCGAGAAAAATTAGCTGCCCGTCGTGCCAAAGAACAAGCAGAAGCCGAACGGGATCGTCAACTATTTTATAATCCGATCGATTTAAGCAAACTGGAACCCTACTTCGCTACACCGCGCAGTATGGAAACACCGTTTTTCAAAGCCCTTGCCGGGAAAGCACCTTGGTTTGGGAAGGAAAAATGGCGCAAAAAACACACCGAAGGAGAAATTATTTATGTCGGTGTTGTAGACGCTCCGAAAGAGCTTTGGAAAGGTGGTAAGCATGAGGTCGATTCCCATCAATTTATTGGAGTTTATGCCCTGGACGAAGCCCATAAACGCGATGTCGAGTGGTTGAAACGCGTTACGACGGTTTTACGTGAAATGTGTGAAGGGAAACGCCATGTTGCAGCCGACTGCCAAGCGGTGGTAGAACAAACTCGTGACGAAAACAATTGGAAGACCGAACGACTGGGAGCCTCGCTGGCCGAAGGCGCTGAAGCCTATACCCGGAAATTGGTCATATTTGATAAAGAACTTCCCAAGGGATATCTTCCTACGGATGGGATCGTCCCCCACTTCTGGTATGATGGTACCATCCAAAGAATCCCCGGGGAATTTTACAAAGGATAATGCCTATGTCTGCCGGAATAATTATGACAATCTGCCTGATCGGGCTTTTATTGCTGTTGGCATTGTGGGGTATTGCGACAAACAATAACCTGATTGCCAAACGGAACCGAGTCAAACAGTGCCAAAGCGGCATTTGTGTAGTGCTGAAACAGCGGAACGACCTGCTTCCGAATCTTGTGGCCTCGGTCAAGGCCTATATGGGGCACGAAAATGAGATTCTGACCCGAATTACCGACCTGCGTTCCCGCACATCTTCAGCTTCGGAAGGAGAACAAATCCGCAGCGGCAGTGAAATTTCGGCCCTATTGGGTCGGTTGAACGTGGCCGTGGAAAACTATCCGGATCTAAAAGCAAATGTACAGTTCCTTCACCTTCAGAGTCAGATCGAAGAGATGGAGAACGAGCTTCAGGCCATTCGGCGCACCTATAATGCGGCCGTTACCGATTACAACAATGCCATCGAGATGTTTCCCTCATCGATCATCGCCTCGTGGAGACATCACGTACAGCAGGAACTGATCGAGATTCCGGAGAGTGAGAAACAAAACGTCCACGTAGCCGAATTATTCAAATAATGGAACAGACAATTATCGATTTCAAAGCCCTCTATCGGGAAATGCAACGAGGATTAACGCATGTCAATCGCCTGCGTCGGTTGGTACGTTGTCTAATCTGCATTCTGTATCCCGTGGTATTACTTTGGTTTGCCTTCTGTCTTTTCGGTGGCTATCTTTTTGATCGTAGTGATTACAATACTTCGGTCGCCATCAGCCAGTATATCTTGATCGGCTTCGGCGTATTTTGCTTGTTACATTACATTTTCATGAAGAGTCTGATGGCATTGAATCAGCAGGAGACCCGAGTAATGAGTGGAATTATCCTGAAGATGTTCCCAACGGCTAAATACACCCCCACCGGATCTATCGATCTGAAAACCATTGCGGGCAGCCGATTGTTCAGTTCAGCGTCTGCCTCTGCAACTTCCCTTCATGCAACTGGCTACGGACGGGTTGATATTCCGATGGGCGATCGCTGTATAAGTATTACCGATCTGGGAATCACCTCCAATAACCGAAACGACCCCTCAACCTTGAACTCTTTCCATATTCTGTACCAATACTTGGTCCGTCCGATTTTTGGAGCCAGAATCGAAAGCACCATGCACAGTTTCCGTGGTATGTTCGGGTACGGACAAACCCCACGCCAATTTAAAGGATATGTCATGTTGCTGCCCGACCACCTGGAAAATAAGGTCGGTTATCTGGCACAGACCATCCAGCGTTTCAAACAGAAGAACGGAGCGAAGTTCGTTCATCTGGAAGACCCTGAGTTTGAAAACCTGTTTACGGTCTATGCCGATGACGAGGTGGAGGCCCGCATGATCCTGACACCGGCCATGATGCGCCGGATAACCGAGCTGCGGAAATCCTTTCGACGCGACCTGATGCTTTCGTTCAATGGAGACACGTTTTATTATGCCTCGGATACACCGGACGGTTTTCTGCGTCCCGGCCGAAAATCGTTGAACAACGAATCTCTGTTGGAACAACTCTATCGTGAAATTGATTTTTGTCGAACCATAGAAACCTCGTTAACCACCAAACACCCCTAAGTCGAACCTCTGTACATTTATCGACTCCATCCTAAATGTACGGAGTCAGCCTTTGAAAAAGAGAAACTTATTTCATCAAATTCTAAGCATATGAAAAAATTATTTCTGACAACAGCACTCTTTGGTTGTATTGCTTTGATGACCTCTTGCGGCGGTAATGTCAACTCCCTGTTGGGCGGAACGAAATATCCGGCCGATCAGGCCGATTCGTACGCCAAGGCTGTCGAAGTTCTCAAAGAAAAGGTCGATACAACCAAATTCAAGATCTTTGCTATACGCTTCAACGAGAAAGAAGAACTTTCGAACGAATTGAGCAGTATGTCGTTGGATATGGTCAATGCAGACAACTACGCCTTCCGGCAGGCCTATTACATGGACGGTCGCGTGGGAGAGATGAACGACTACTCCACGAGCGTTAATGAGGTTGATTTCGCGAAAATCAAAGGAATCAGCCTTTCAAAGATCGATCCGGCAGCTATCGGACGTCAGATCGAAGAGGCCAAACAAATCATTCCCGAAGGTCATACTTTCAAATCGATCAGTGTGTATCAGATCAACGAAGTGCTTCCTAAACAATCATCTATACTGAACCGAGGGAAAGAGATCGGTGCACAGGAAGCCGAGTTTAAAATCTGTTTCACCGAGGACGGCAAGGAAACCGAAACCAGCGGCGGCCAGGTGACACACCTCTATTACGAAGGCAATATCATCGTCAATCCTGATGGTTCCATCACACCTGAAGAAGAATAACTATCATTTATAATAGTAGAACTCATGAAACGAACACTTCCTTTTATTGCGCCGGTCAAGGACTCTACGCAGAGTGCCATGCAACGCGACCTCTACGAAAAAAGCATCGATCTGTACGGCGAAGATAAATATGTCGAAGCGTTCCATACGCTGCTCGACCACCTGAATCCCGAATTCCGCACGAAATACGGTAACGCCGACGGGACGGAGTTTCATCTGCCACACGGCTCCATCGTGGTCAATGTCCGGATCGACGACAAGATGATGTACATCGACGCCGACTTTCTGAATCTTCCGGAGAAAGGGCGCGTGGCCATGCTGCGCCAGGTGGCCGATATGAATATCAACCGCCTGTTACTGCCCCGTTTTACGAAAGAAGGCGACCGTCTGAAGATGGAATATCACTGTCTGCTCTCGGAAACACATCCCCACAAGATCGTCACCATTCTGCAGAACATTTGCCGCGTGGGCGATCGATACGATGACGAGTTTTGTACGAAGTTTGGTGCCACACGTTGCTACGAGCCAAAAGTCATACCATATCCGGCCGAAACCGTGGATCGAATCTATGACGCCATGCAATCGTTGATTCAGACAACACTCGATGCTGTGAAGGAGTACAACGATCAGCGTCGTTACGGTTATTCATGGAATGTGATCGATACGGCATTCTATCAGATTTCTTACTTCGCACAACCGCAGGGTCAGCTGGCCAACGACTTGGACAAAGCGGTCAACGACATGGATGAAGAACTGCCCGTTGCGGAACTCGTGATGAAAGGAATCGCCTACTTGCAGAAACTGCAGGCTACCCCGAAAGAAAAGATCGCTGAGGATCTCTATTTCGTTGATACCCTGGTTTCGATCAAAGGTCCTTCGTCGTTGCAAAACGTACAGGAGAACATGAAAGATGTCTACGAAGAAGCTACGGCTGCCATGCAGAACAAAGATTACGAACGGGCTGCTGTACGTATCTGCTACAAGTTCTATGAAGCCTACTTCTATAACGACATGCAGGACGATCTGAACGCCATTTTTGTCAAAGCACTGCGTGAAGCGTCTGAACATCCCATGGAAGAGGCAGCGGATATTCTCTGGACTGCATTAGACAAGGTAATGGACGGTGAAATCGAGGAAGACGATGAAGAAGGCTTCTTCTCCGGAGCGATGGATAATCCCATGGCGAAACAGATGATGGAACAAGCGACCGCTTCGGCCAACGCTATGCAGCAGAAGATGGCCGAGGCGATGGGCGGTGATGAAGTTCAGGCGTTGCAACAAAAAATGGTCGAAGCCATGAATCGCGGTGATATGGCAGAGTATATGCGCCTGGCCGGAGAGTTGCAACAGAAAATGATGAGCGGATTATTCAACAACTAAAAACGTTTTCTCATGGAACAGAACATATATAGTGTAGTATTCAAGGTCACTCATGC
>CALVFO010000038.1 GCA_944326855.1 uncultured Alistipes sp.
AACAGACTGGGGTCATTGCTGGGCCGCCTCCGGCCAGGCAATGACAGAAGGATCAATCGGAGGATAAGCATGTAGAAAGCTCTCGGGTTCCTTGTTTGGACGAGGGTTCGATTCCCTCCAGCTCCACAACACTCATTAATTTACAATCATTTACAACAAAAAGAGACTAAAGCAGGGACTTTAAAGTCCCTGCTTTTATATTATTTATCGACACTGGCATATACATATCATCCCAAAAAAGATCGACGAAGCCAATAAACGAGTGATAGTTTATTAAGATAGCGTCAAAAGCGAATAATATTGTACTGAATCTTCCCGCCCACGTACGACATCCATTCCCGGCCGTTATAACCGAATCCCTCTTACAGCCCAATTTCTTAACGCTTCGACTCTTCTGCCAATACACTGACGCGCTCGATGAATATCAGGATTCAGAACTGCGAACCTGAACGTCATAACTTCCGATTCCTTTCGAGACAGCACTCGTAAAAAGATTTTTCCGCTCTATAATTTCATAATTTTCCCGAGGAGGCTAAAAATCGTTTCGCCAGATATTTCCGAACCGGAATATCATAGAATCTCAGACAGAGATAAGCCAACAGAATACTGCCCACGACAACAGCGAGGGCTCCGGGCCAGGAGGCAGCAAAGGGGAGGTTTTCGTTCTTGACCCAGGCATAGTACAGATAGATAAACGGATAATGTACCATGTATAACGGATAGGAGATCTCCCCTAAAAAGCGACATATCCGATGGGTCCATCGGTCGGAACAAGAACCCGAAGCTCCGAGGTAGAGCAGCGCCGGGAAAAACACGAGGCAGCATAAGGTATCATACAAACCGTTCAGCCAAAGATGCTCGGCCCCACCCAAACGCGGAATCGAAAAAAGAAGCACAAGCGCTGCACTGCAAATCCAGAAAGCGCCTTTGACTCGAATCGGCTTGAAAACCCGAAACATCAACAATCCGGCCGAGAAAGAAAACAGCACCCGCAAGAACCCTGCGGTAAACTCCCTGCCGGTGAGTTGAAAACCGGCGCAAATATCGCCATAAGGACCACCGATGGCAAAAGCCGCCAACCCAACTCCTGCGGCTATCACCAACAGCGTCAAAGCCCGAACCGACAAACGGCGGATCCAAAACGCATACAACAAATTACCCAGGTACTCGAAAAACAGCGACCAGCTGGGGCCGTTCAGGGGATACATTTCACCCAGTCCCCGAATTTCGATTCCGGGTGTAGCCGGGAGTAACAAGGCATTCAGCAAAACTGCACCCAGCAACGCATACACCGATACTTTCGTGACATCCCATACGGGACAGCCTTGAACGTAGAACATCACGCCCCCGATCAGCGCACCCATAACCACCATGGGATGCAGGCGAATCAATCTTCGTTTGATAAAATCCTTGATTTTCCACGATGACCAACGATCGTCATACGCATATCCGATCACGAATCCGGACAAGATAAAAAAGAAATCGACCGCCAGATAGCCATGATTGATTCGTTGATCCAGATGGCTGGTTGCATACGCTTCGAAGATATGGAACCATACGACCATCAGCGCAGCCACACCGCGCAAACCGTCCAAAATATCATAATGCGGTTTGGTATTGGGAGAAACTGTCATTTCGTTACCATGTTACTAAAAAATAAATATAGACAATAAATCGGAATAAGGCCGCCATTATCCCCCAAAAAACAGGGAAGCCATGGACTTCGGCCCTGAAGCCGCATGCAATCGGGCCGAAGCGGGGTATGATTTTCGATTGGCTTTGATAGAATCAGGGAAAACTCTACAACCGGCATATCGGACATCGATTTCACTCCGTTTCATTCGCATACGGAGCGTTCGTCCCCTCAAAACGACGTTTACAGCGACGACAATAGTACGAACTTTGAATCTTACCCAAGGGACTGGCCGTCAAC
Organism: uncultured Alistipes sp.; assembly: GCA_944326855.1. Classification (GTDB taxonomy): domain Bacteria; phylum Bacteroidota; class Bacteroidia; order Bacteroidales; family Rikenellaceae; genus Alistipes_A. Next base: position 1,934 of record CALVFO010000038.1, read on the forward strand.
AGGGCCAGCAAGACCGCTCCGATTCGGGCCCAATAGCGTTTCCGATTCCCGTCATACAGACCGAACGCGATCTCCCGGGAGCCACAATAAGGACATTCCAATGGAGGGTCGTCACCGCCGGAGGATTCATGCAAAAGCGCGACGGCCCGTTCATAATCCTCATCCCGAACGACGACCCGGGGCTTCAGATCGGGCATCGCAAAGGAATAGGGAATCACCTGCTCGATACCGGCATGAATCACCTCTGCATCGATCCCCTCGTTCAACAAACGTCCTTTCACCAACTCGGCCGCAAAGGCATCTTCACAGACTTGTACGGTTTTCATCGAACTTGAAGCATTTGAAGCATTTCACAAGAAAGGTACGAAAATCCGACAGAAAGAATCCGACGGAAACATCAACAAGTTATCAACACTTAATTAACAATATTCGCATACTCAAGAAAGTATGGGTATTTTTGTTTGTTCATAACGACTGTAAAAGTATGGAACAGCATCCTGTAATCTCCTTACACAACGTATCGATCTACCATTCACGCGATTCGTTGCGGGAAGTGAACCTCAAAAGCAAACGACAGGACTACGACCTGATTCTGTCTGACATCAGCCTGGAAGTCATGCCCGGGGAATTGGTGTACCTGATCGGACGAGTCGGATCGGGCAAAAGTTCACTGTTGAAAACGCTGTACGGCGAGTTGCCGTTGCAAGAGGGCAGCGGTTGGGTGGCCGGATACGACCTGCGCCGCCTCCGTCGCAAAGACATTCCTTTTCTGCGTCGTCGGATGGGGATCGTTTTTCAGGATTATCAATTGCTGACCGACCGCAACGTGTACCAGAATCTGAGGTTCGTTCTTCGGGCTACCGGCTGGAAGGGCGAAGTCGCCATGCGGGAAAAAATCGCCGAAGTGCTCCGTGAAGTGGGCTTGCTCAACAAAGAATACAAAATGCCTTATCAACTCTCGGGCGGGGAGCAACAACGCCTGTCCATTGCACGGGCCCTGCTCAACGACCCGTTGGTCATTCTGGCCGACGAACCCACCGGGAACCTCGATCCGGCGGCAGCAGACGGCATCATGCTGCTGTTCCGGAGCATCGCCGAACGAGGCTGCGCCGTTCTGATGGCCACGCACAACATCGGGAATATACAGCAATATCCGTCCCGCACCCTGCGCTTCAATACGGGGAAAATCGAAGAGATCGACATCGTATCCATCCTTGGTTGTTAGCGAAAAAAAAGCTATCTTTGTCTGATTATTGTTTAAGCCGATTATGAGCGAAGAAATCAAACACACTGCTGCAGAAGAAGAATATTCGGCGTCCAGCATCCAGGTCCTCGAAGGGCTGGAAGCGGTGCGCAAACGTCCCGCGATGTACATCGGAGACATCGGGATCAAAGGGCTCCACCATCTGGTCTACGAAGTGGTGGACAACTCCATCGACGAAGCCTTGGCCGGATACTGCACCCACATCGAAGTTTATATCAACGAAGATAATTCCATCACCGTCACCGACAACGGACGCGGAATCCCGACCGACTTCCACGAAAAAGAGGGCAAGTCGGCCCTGGAAGTCGTTCTGACGGTCCTGCACGCCGGAGGTAAATTCGACAAGGGCAGTTATAAGGTTTCCGGCGGTTTGCACGGGGTAGGGGTATCCTGCGTGAACGCCCTGTCGAACCTGTTGGTGGCCGAGGTGAAACGCAACGGGAAGATCCACGTACAGAAATTCAGCAAAGGAAATCCGTTGGCCCCGATGGAAGTCACCGGAGACACCGACGAACACGGAACAACCATCACCTTCAAACCCGACGACACGATCTTTACGAGCGTCGAGTACAACTACGAAATTCTGGCCTCGCGTCTGCGGGAGTTGGCCTATCTGAACAAAGGCATCCACCTGAACATTACCGACAAGCGGGAATTGGACGAAGACGGGCAGCCGCGTCACGAAGAGTTTTATTCGGAAGAAGGTCTGTTGGAATTCGTCAAATTTCTGGATGCGACCCGTGAGCCGTTGACCGAAAACGTCATCTACATCGACACCGAAAAAGAAGGTGTTCCGGTGGAAGTGGCCATGCAGTATAACACCAGTTTTTCGGAAAACGTCCATTCTTACGTCAACAACATCAACACGATCGAAGGGGGGACTCACCTGACCGGTTTCCGCCGGGCGCTGACCCGCACCCTGAAAAAATACGCCGAAGATTCGGGCATGTTGGCCAAGTTGAAATTCGACATCAACGGGGATGACTTCCGGGAAGGGTTGACGGCCGTTGTATCGGTCAAGGTACAAGAGCCTCAGTTCGAAGGCCAGACCAAGACCAAACTCGGGAACAGCGAAGTAGCGGGAGCCGTCGATCAGGCTATCTCCGGCGCTTTGACCCACTACCTCGAAGAAAATCCCAAAGATGCCCGTTCGATCGTCAACAAGGTCATTTTAGCCGCTACGGCCCGTCATGCCGCCCGCAAGGCCCGCGAAATGGTACAACGCAAAACCGTGCTGTCGGGTTCGGGGCTTCCGGGCAAACTGGCCGACTGTTCTTCGCGCGACCGCGACCAGACCGAAATCTTCTTCGTCGAAGGGGACTCGGCCGGCGGTACGGCCAAACAGGGTCGTGACCGTACGTTCCAGGCCATCATGCCGCTGCGAGGCAAGATCCTCAATGTGGAAAAGGCCATGAAACACAAAGTGTGGGAAAACGAAGAGATCAGCAACATGTTCAAGGCGCTGGGTGTCGTTCCCGAAGCCGACAACACCACGGAAGACGGACAAGTCAGTCTGGAAAAATTACGTTACGGCAAGGTGGTGATCATGACCGATGCCGATGTCGACGGCAGTCACATCGCCACCCTGATGCTGACTTTCTTCTTCCGACACATGAAGGCCCTGATCCAGAACGGTCACGTATATATCGCCACACCGCCTCTTTATCAGGTAAAAAAAGGCAAAAACAGCCGTTATTGCTGGACCGAAGAGGAACGCGAAGCTACGTTGGCCGAATTCGGCGCCAAAGGAGCCCACGTACAACGCTACAAAGGGTTGGGGGAAATGAATGCCGAACAGTTGTGGGAAACAACCATGTCACCTCAATCCCGTATTTTGCGTCAGGTAACCATCGAAAGCGCTGCCGAAGCCGACCGCATCTTTTCCATGCTGATGGGAGACGATGTACCGCCTCGCCGCGAATTTATCGAACGTCACGCCAAATACGCCAACATCGATATTTAACCGACCGCATACCTTACAGAAGGAGCCTCTTTCTCGATCAGAAAGAGGCTCCTTTATTTCGTCCTTATATGTCCTGCCGGGAAACGGACTTCTCTCCACACGAGGATGCGGTTTTCCGACTTTTACAGACCTGTAATTTTTTTGATCTCGTTCAATTTGTTCAGCGCCTCCAAGGGGGTCAGGCTATTGATATCCAAGCCCCGGATTTCATCCCGAATCTGTTTGAGCACCGGATCGTCCAACTGGAACATGCTCAACTGAATGCTGTCGCCTCCATATTTGGCGACAGTAGGCACCTTGCGGGAGGTATCTCCGATGCTGCCCCGATGGGCCGATTCCATATCGGACAAAATGCGCGATGCCCGTTCGATCACCTGATTCGGCATCCCGGCCATTTTGGCCACATGGATCCCGAACGAGTGTTCAGTGCCTCCGCGTACCAGTTTGCGCAGGAAAATCACCTGACGATTGACCTCCTTGACCGACACATTGTAATTTTTGACCCGTTCGTACAGTTCCTCCATTTCGTTGAGTTCATGGTAATGGGTCGCAAAGAGCGTCTTGGCCCGGGCCGAAGGATGCTGGTGGATATATTCGACCATCGCCCAGGCAATGGAAATCCCGTCATAGGTACTGGTTCCCCGACCGATTTCGTCCAGGAGCACCAGACTGCGGTCGGAAATATTGTTCAGGATGCTGGCCGATTCCAGCATTTCGACCATAAAGGTAGACTCTCCCTGGGAAATATTATCCGAAGCTCCCACCCGGGTAAAAATCTTGTCCACGATGCCGATCGTAGCCTCCTGCGCCGGCACGAAACTTCCCATCTGGGCCATCAGCACAATCAGGGCTGTCTGACGCAAGAGGGCCGATTTCCCTGACATGTTGGGTCCGGTGATCACAATGATCTGCTGGGTCTCGCTGTCCAGATAAACATCGTTGGGGACGTACTCTTCCCCCACCTTCATCAGGGTTTCGATCACCGGATGGCGTCCCTGTTTGATATCGATCACCGAATTTTCGACCATTTTCGGACGACAATAGTTCCAGTCTATAGCCTGACGAGCGAACGACAGCAGACAATCCAAACGCGCCACCAGCGAAGCATCGCTCTGAACGGCGGCGACATGACGCGTCAGTTCGGCCAACAGAGCCATATAAAGTTCCTGTTCGAGCACCAGGATTTTGCTTTCGGCCCCCAGGATTTTTTCTTCATATTCTTTCAGTTCGGCCGTAATATAGCGTTCAGCTCCGGTGAGGGTTTGTTTGCGAATCCACTCGGGCGGCACTTTATCCTTATGGGTATTACGTACCTCGATGTAATAACCGAATACATTGTTAAAGCTGATTTTCAAAGGTATGCCGGTCGCTTCGCTTTCACGATGCTGGATATCGCTCAGGATTTCCTTGGCGTGCGAGGAAATATTGCGCAAATCATCCAACTCGAGGCTGACCCCGGGAGCGATCACACCGCCCTTTTGAATCTGATTGGAAGGATCGGGATAAATTTCCCGTTCGATTTTGTCCCGGATCTCCAGACAGAGATCCAACTGACGGGCCAATGCCTGCAGGGCAGATTGCTCCAACGCGGACTGAATCGTCTCGATCGCATAAAGAGCCTGCTTGAGCTGCACCACTTCCCGGGGATTGACCCGCCCTACGGCTACCCGGGAAATGATCCGTTCGAGGTCGCCCACCTGTTCGATGGCCTCACCGAGCCGATCCCGCAGCGCTTCATCCTCCATCAACAGGGAGACGATTTGCAAACGCGCCTCGATATCCGCCACATTTTTAAGCGGCAACGAAATCCACCGCCGCAGCATCCGGGCACCCATGGGAGAATAGGTGCGATCCAACACCTCGGCCAGGGAACACCCCCGACCCGAAGCGGAAAAGAGTTCCAGATTCCGGATCGAAAATTTGTCGATCCATACAAACCGATCTTCGTCGAGCCGCGAAATGGAGGAGATATGTTTGGTCTGACGATGTTCGGTATATTCGAGATAATACAAGATCGAACCGGCCGCCACGATGGCATCGGGCATTTCGGCGATCCCGAATCCCTTGAGCGACGTGGTCTGGAACTGCGTCTGCAACTTTTCGCGATCGGATTCCAGGGTGAACATCCACTCATCGAGCCGATAGGTATAATACCTCGAACCGAAAGCCTCGGTAAATTCGCTTTCGTAACCCTTGGGATAGATCACTTCCTTGGGGGAGAGGTTCGACAAAAGTTTGTCCACATAGGATTTCGTCCCCTCGGCCGCATAAAACTCCCCGGTCGACACATCCAGAAAGGCTACCCCGGTATTTTTCTTACCGAAATAGACCGATGCCAGAAAATTATTCTCCTTGGTATCGAGCACATTTTCGCTGAACGAAATTCCGGGAGTCACCAACTCGATTACCCCGCGTTTGACGATTTTCTTGGTCGTCTTGGGATCTTCCAGTTGCTCGCAGACGGCTACCCGCTCTCCGGCCCGCACCAATTTGGGCAGATAGGTTTCGATGGCATGATAGGGGAATCCCGCCAACTCGACCGAAGAAGCGGCTCCGTTGGCCCGTTTGGTCAGGGTAATACCCAGAATCCGGGAGGCTTTGATGGCGTCCTCCCCGAAGGTTTCATAAAAGTCGCCCACCCGAAACAGCAAAATCGCATCGCCATGCACGGCCTTAATGCTGTAATACTGCTTCATCAATGGTGTTTCGACATATTTCTTTCCGGAGGCGGATTCACCCGTCCCGTTTTTTCTCTCTTTCATGGAACACTCGCAAAAATGATCTTCCAAAGATACGAAGATCCGGCGGATTATCAACCTTCCGATTTATTTCACCTCAAAGAAACGCTCATCGAAATTGATAAAATAGAGGTGTTCGGTCGCCCGGGTAATGGCCGTATAGAGCCACTGCATCAAATCGCGGGTCATCTCCTCTTCCCCGAACAGCATCTTGTCGACAAACACGCATCGCCACTGTCCCCCCTGGGCCTTATGAGCCGTCACGGCATAAGCGAATTTCACCTGAAAAGCATTGAAAAAAGGATTTTCCCGCACCTCTTTATAACGTTTGGCCTTGGTCGGCAGATCGGCATAATCCTCGGCCACGGCATAAAACAAGCGACTGTTCTGTTCACGGCTCAGCGAAGGGGTGTCGCTGGTCAGGGTATCGAGCAGAATCCGGCACGACAACTCCAGATCTTCATAGTCGGGGAAACTCAACCGGGCTTCGGCAAAACGAAACCCGTACAGATCCTCGAACCGACGTATCCGAGCCAACAACGCCGTATCCCCGTTGGCGATAAAATCCACCGGGCAATCCTGTTCCCGCTCCGTATAATAATAGTTGTTCTTGACGATCATCAACAGGTCGCCGGAACCGATCTCCTCCTCGGCATACAACACATGGCGACGAATCGCTTCATTGAAACGGTTCGCCCGTTTGTTGGAACGGGTTATGATCAGGGTTTGTTCCATCCCGTATCGGGCATAGGCATCCTGAATGGCTTCCAAGATTTCTCCTCCTTCCAACGAGTCCACATCCCCGAACGAGGTATCGAACATCGGAATATCGATAATACCGGCATCCAGCATGCAGCGCACCAGAGTCGCGTTGAACAAAATGCCCGACTGCTGATCCTGACGCACCACCTCGTCCAACGATTCGTAAATAACCTCACCATATATACTCATATGGTGGGGATCGAGTGCCGGACTACGTTCCAATCCCACCGGAGGGAGCTGTGCGCTGTCCCCGACGAGAATCAAGCGACAGCGACTGCCCTGTCGAATATAACTGATCAGGTCGTCCAGCACACTGCCCGAACCGAACTGAGTGCCGTCCATCGAATAATCAGCCAGCATGGAGGCCTCATCCACGACAAAAACCGCATCCTTTTCTTTGTTGAAATCCAAGGTGAATTTCGAATCGATATCGGTCAACGATTTTTGCCGGTATATTTTTTTATGGATCGTATAGGCTTTTTGCCCCGAATAGTGGGACATTACTTTGGCGGCCCGTCCGGTCGGGGCCAACAGAATCGTACGTATGTTCATGGCACGCAAGGCGCCCACCGTTGCCGCAATCAGCGCCGTTTTTCCCGTTCCGGCATAACCGTCCAAAATGAAGAGACTCCCGTCGGCCGGTTTACTGAGAAAGACCGACAAACTTTCTATAACTTTTTTTTGGCCAAAAGTTGGCGTGAAAGCAAAATTTCTGTAAATTTGAGACCTGATATGCTCAGCTAACATACTCTGTCAGGGTTTTTAGTCGGAAGTGTATCACACAAACGTGCTACAAACTTAATCCAAAAATAACAATGAAAAAAGCAATTCAAATTGTCCTGTTCCTGGTCATCGTGGTGTTGGGTTACATCTTGGTGCAGAGCATCCTCACTCCGCTGGAATTCCAAAACACGACGAAAGCCCGTGAAGCAGCCGTGATCGAACGTATCAAAGACATCCGTACCGCACAGCGTGCTTACAAAACCGTCAATCAACGTTTCACCGGCAGCTTCGACACCCTGATCAACTTCGTACTGAACGATTCGCTGGTTTTCGAAAAAGCCATCGGTTCGGCCGACGACTCAGTAGCCGTAGCCAAAGGGTTGGTTAAACGTGAAAAATTCAACGTAGCCGCCATCGATACCATTTTTGGCGATCGCAAATTGACTCCCGAACAGATTAAAAACTTCCGCTTTATTCCTTACGGGAACGGTAAAGAATACATCATGTCGGCCGGCAACTTGGCAACCGAATCCAAAGTGGTGGTTCCGGTATTTGAATGCAAAGCTCCTTATAAGACTTTCTTGGCCGACCAGGATCAACAACTGTTGGTGAACCTGATCGACGACAGCAAATCGCTGAGCCGTTATCCGGGCATCAAAGTGGGTTCCATGACCGAAGCAACCAATGAAGCAGGGAACTGGGAATAACCTTACCGAAGCCTTGGCTTCAGAATCCATATTGTCCATCCAGCAATCGCTGGATGGACTTTCTTTTTGTGTCAGCCGTTTCGGAACACCGCTCTGGTTGCACGAAGGGTCAGACACCTCCCTCTGTACCTGTCGCGCTGCGCTTCCAGCCCTGCAACACAATTATCCGCGCATCCGCATCATCATCGATACCGATCAGGCCTGCATGGTTCCGGCCGAGTATTTTGAAGACAGTGCGGCCGATTTGTTCTTGCGTATACAGGGATCGATCCCCCCGACAGACACGGAACTGAAAATCGCACGCCGAGCCGAATTCGTTTGGATACTCCCTACGCCCCGCTCGTTCATCGAAGATCTTTCCGTCTGTTTCCCGACAGCATCCGTGGAGTATCTTCATCCGTTGTGGCTGGGTATCCGACGTGCCTCCAACGGAAGCGTTGAGACGACGGTCGACATCCACCTTTCGGGCGATAAGGCACACCTCGTCATGATCCGAAGCGGGTCGCTGCTCTATGCCGAAAGCCTGCCTTGCCGGACAGCGGCCGATCTGCTCTATCTTCTCAACGAATTGCAAGCCCATTACGACCTTCAAAAATCGATGTTGACTTTTTCCGGACGCGGAGCCGAAGATTTCCGGAAACAGATCGCAGCGTATTATAAAAAGACAGCGCTCGACCGGCCGATACCTTCCAAAACCGTATCTCCGGCCGATGCAACCGAATTCGCCAACTTAATTCGAGCAGCTTATGAGAATTATTAGCGGCATACACCGGGGCAGGGTCATCCACCCCCCGAAAAATCTGCGGGCCAGACCCACCACCGATTTTGCCAAAGAAAATCTGTTCAACGTACTGGGTAATTTGATGGACATCGAAGGGGCCGATGTGCTGGACCTGTTTTCCGGAACCGGTTCGATCAGTTATGAGTGTGCGTCACGAGGAGCCGCTTCGGTGGTTTCGGTTGAGATCAACGCCGTACATTTCCGTTTTATCCGGCAAACGGCGCTCGATTTCGGTTTCCGGCAAATTTTTCCGGTCAAAGCGAATGCTTTTCTCTACCTGAAAAGCGCCACCAAAACCTTCGATCTGATTTTTGCCGATCCTCCATACGACATCGAAGGCAGCGAAGAGATTCCGAATCTGGTTTTTCAACATGATTTGTTGCGGGACGGGGGCATTCTGGTTTTCGAGCACTCCAAGAACATGGATGTCAGCCACCTTCCTTATTTTTACGAACGCCGGACATACGGAAGCGTCAATTTCTCGATCTTTCGAAAAATTGAAAAATCTTAAAAAAAAACGCTGTTAGGTCCGAAAATTTTGGTGGATCAAAAAAAAGCCTTATATTTGCACTGCAATCGGAAAAAACGGTTGCAGGTTCTCAAAAAACGGTGTGGTAGTTCAGCTGGTTAGAATGCCTGCCTGTCACGCAGGAGGTCGCGGGTTCGAGTCCCGTCCATACCGCAAACCCTCAGAATCAAGCAAATAGCTCACATTCTGAGGGTTTTTAATTTTAAACAGCGACCCTCCTCATCTCCTTCCGAGAGACGTCGTCCCCAATCTCCTTTATTATACCGGGCATCAGGCGTGCAAATGTAGTTGCAAATTCAGAAGGAGGGTATCGGATTTCGAGGCCCGATATTCCCGATAATTTCCGGAACGCCACGAACTTTGCCCCTTGGGGTCGCTCTGACTTCAGCCAAAGCATTCTCCCAACCATGAATCGAAGATTGGCCGATCCGACCTTCTCCAAGTTCTCCGCTTTCAGGTCGGTCCTCATATTTTCCCCCAAAAGATTACCCTCGAAAGCAAACACGCTTACTCCATCATACGGAAAGCCCCTCCATCCTACGTGATTCCCCGTCGGAGGCCCCCAATCCTTGACATGAACGGACCGCTCTGAAGCGATGATTTGCCATCCCATATCGGAACGCCAGGGAAGGGGAGAGGACCCGTTTTACCGACCGGAAGGTTGAGAAAAAGCCCCGAGGGCTATGCCTCGATTTTTCGTTACGAACAACCGATCCGACCCAAACGAACTACTCCTGCGACTTTCAGTCCTTCCGTTCCTCGACGATATCAGGATATCCTTTGGGTATCTCCGAAGCGTATCGGCCGATTGCATTTTCACCTCATATTTACTATATTTGTGAATACCCATATTTTATGGCGAACGATCGGATCATCTCTTTTCCGACTTCTTACAGAGAAAAGGCTCATCGTAATGGGGTGTTTTTCGATAATTCCTAAAATCTATACGTTATGAACAACCATTGGCTTAAGAAAACCATTGCTTGCGCATTGGCTCTGTTGGTATCCGCTCCGGCCATTACGGCCGGTGACAACGGCAAAAAAATCCTATTTACCGGAGATTCCATCACCGACGGAAACTGGGGCGGTACCGAACGAAGTCTGACCGACATGAACCACATCTACGGACACGGCTTTGTCTTCTTGTGTGCAGCCCGTTACATGGCCGATTATCCGGCCGAGAACTACCGCTTCTATAACCGGGGCCTCAGCGGAAACAAAGTCATCGACCTCAAAAATCGTTGGGAAAAAGACGCCGTCGAGATCGATCCCGATATCATCACCATTCTGGTCGGAGTCAATGACTTGAACGAAGTCTACAATCAAGGAGAAAATGCCGAAATGGATTTTGCTCAGTTCGAACGGGATTATCGCGATCTGCTCGAACGCTCACGCCGTAAAAACCCCGACGTAAAGATCGTATTGGGGGAACCGTTTATTTTCCCGGTCGGCATCTGGCTTAAAAACTACCCCCACTGGCGCGAACAATGCGACCGGATGGCTGCAGTGGTTCATAAACTGGCCGAAGAATACAACGCCGTATGGCTGCCGTTCCAGGATTTGTTTGACCAACTGGCCGAAGATCCTCAAACTCCATCATTGACCTATTGGATGTGGGACGGAATCCACCCCACGGCTGCCGGTCACCAAAAAATGGCCGAAATGTGGATGGAGGCCATGGGCATGCCCCTCTAATCTTCCTCCCATTTTTCTCAAAGAGAACCGGAATCATCCTTTTCATAATGATCAAGAGCCAGGAGGTTTTTCCTGGCTCTTTTTTGGGGATTCGATCCCCACGCAAGAAGATCACTTATTCTGTTTTCCCGATTCGTTGCACAATGCCACGATTCCGACATCACAGCCGACTGCAACCGGCCGATTACCCCAACAGCCTACCGTTCCACAGCCTCTTCATTTTCGGGTCGTACTCTTTTCATCAATAGAAAAATTCAATTTTTTAACTTTTTTCAAGGATTTTTCCCAAAAAATATCTTCCTTTGTTTTCATGAAAGACAGCATTCGGGAAAAATTGGAAATCCTGGCCGAATCGGCCAAATACGACGTTTCATGCGCATCCAGCGGCACTTCGCGCAAACATCGGGAGGGACATGTCGGCAGTGCACACGGATGGGGCATCTGCCATAGCTTTACCGAAGATGGCCGGTGCGTATCCCTGCTCAAGATCATGTTGACCAATTATTGTATTTATGATTGCGCCTACTGCATCAACCGACGGAGCAACGACATCCGACGGGCCACGTTCACCGTATCCGAGCTGGTCGAACTGACCGTCGAGTTCTATCGCCGCAACTACATCGAAGGTCTGTTCCTGAGCTCGGGCGTCATCCGCAACCCGGATTACACCATGGAACGCATGGTACGGATCGTCAAACAACTGCGCGAAGTCGAACGATTCAATGGCTATATTCACATGAAAAGCATCCCCGGAGCCAGCCGGGAACTGGTCGCCAAAGCAGGACGCTATGCCGATCGTCTGAGCGTCAACCTGGAAATCGCCAAAGAGGAAAACCTCAAACGGCTGGCCCCGGAAAAGGATCACGCGAGCGTATTCAAACCCATGTCTTACATCGCTCAGGGGTTTTTGGAAAGTGCCGAAGAGCGTCGTCACCTGCGACATGCGCCCCGTTTCGCACCGGCAGGCCAAAGTACCCAAATGATCGTCGGCGCCACCGATGAAACCGACCGGGAGATTCTCTCCCTTTCATCGGCTCTTTACACGCGTCCGAGCATGAAGCGGGTGTACTACTCCGGATATATCCCCGTCAACGGTTACGACCAGCGCCTGCCGGCCAAACAACCGCCTCTCATTCGGGAACACCGGCTCTATCAGGCCGACTGGCTGATGCGATTTTACGGATTTCGTTCGGACGAAATCGTGGACGATACCGATCCGAACCTCGACCTGGAAGTCGATCCGAAATTGGCCTGGGCCCTGCGCCATCCCGAATGCTTCCCGGTGGATGTCAATCGGGCCGATTACGAACTGATTCTGCGCGTACCGGGTATCGGGGTCAAATCGGCCCAGCTGATCGTCACCTCCCGCCGTTACCACAGCATCACGGCCTCGACTCTTCGCAAAATGGGCGTTGTCATGAAAAGAGCCCAATACTTCCTGTTGTGCCGCGAATTACCCCCGCAAACCGTTGGCGAATTGAATCCGCTCATCGTCCGCCAGCGCCTGATCAACCCGCCCAAAAACAAAAAGCAGGAAGGACTCCGTACCCAACTCACATTTACTTTTCCGGATTGAAATGACCGTTTTCCGTTACGACAAGACCTTTGAAGGGCTTCTGAGCGCCTTATTCGACGCTTACGTACGACGCACTTTCCCCGATCAGCTGATCGGACCGGGAGAACCGGCCCCGCTTTTCACCCATGAAATGTACGAGGTTATGACCCGCACCGATGCGGCCGAGCGGGTTTGGAAAGGGCTGGAGAAAAAACTCGGGCGTCGGGTATGCCACCAATTGACGCATGTCTGGCTATCGGAACAAGCGGGTGGGGACGAACTATTGATGCGCTACATGCACAAAGCCTTCGATGCTCCGCAATCCATTGCGGGGGATTTTACGGACGACGACGTTCTGCAAGTCAAAAAGATCGCCCAGAAAGTCGCCAAAGAAAAAGAACGACTAATCCAATTCGTCCGTTTTCAGAAAGCCGGCGACGGCAGTTATTTCGCTCCGGTCTCTCCCTTATACAACGTGCTTCCGCTGAGCATCGGATATTTCACGGATCGTTTTGCCGATCAACGCTGGTTGTTGTACGACACCAAACGCCGGTACGGTTACTATTACGACCTGCAGCGAGCCATGGAGATCACCCTGGAACATGACGAGGCCTTATTGAAGGGATGGTTATCGGAGGAGATGCAGGCCGAAGACGAAAAGATATTCCAGGAGCGCTGGCAAAGTTATTTCCGGGCCGTTACGATTCGAGAACGCCTCAATCCCAAGCTCCACCGTCAACTCATGCCCCGCAGATTCTGGCAATACCTGCCCGAGAAACGATGATTTTTCCGAAGGCTGGAGAAACAATCCTTTGACCCGGAAACCGCATTTAACATATAAAATCTTAATTACAAACTTATTATATACTGTCATCTAAACTCTTAGATTCCATAAAGGCTTTACAAAAAGAGTCCGGCACCCCGAATGGATGCCGGACCCAAGTATTACTTCAACTAAAATCAGTATCTACATCTGATCGAGGGTATTCCGGCTCATCAAATGACAACTGCATCGGCTCAGGATATCGATGCAACGATCCAAATCGGTCGGACGAATGACCACCCGGGCCGTTTCCCCTTCGGAAAACGCATACATATATTCGATGAAGACCTGTTCCTTCGCCAAACAATCCAATATATTGGAGAGAGAACCCGGCACATTCGAGCAGGAGAGACAAACCACCTCGGTCACGCTGACCCCGAAATGAGCCTCCCGCAACACCTGTTCGGCCTGCTTCACATCCGACACAATCATGCGCAAAATCCCGAAATCGGCACTGTCGGCCAAACTGAAAGCCGTCATGTTCACACCATGGCGTCCCAAAATCTGAGCCACCTCATTGATCCGTCCCGTCTTGTTTTCCACAAAAACGGATAGCTGTTTGATTTTCATAGGATTGTTTTTAAGTGTTCGACCTAAAGCCCTCTATACTATTTCAGAATTCGTTTGTCGATCACGCGCTTGGCCTTACCTTCGCTACGCTCGATGCTGTAGGGTTCCACCAACTTGATGTCGGCTTTGATGCCCAGCACGCTCTGCAAACGAGCCGAAAGTTTCTGCCGAAGCGCCAGCATCTTGCTGATCTCATCCGAATAGAAACCGTCACGCACTTCGACACGCACTTCCAAACTGTCGAGATTCTGCACCCGATCGACGATCAGCAGATAATGAGGTTCGAATTCTTCCATTTCGAGAATCACGCTCTCAATCTGAGACGGGAATACATTCACACCCCGGATAATCAACATGTCGTCGCTGCGTCCCACAATACGGCTCATCCGCACATTGGTACGTCCGCACCGGCAGGGTTCGTCCGTCAGGGAACAGAGATCCTTGGTGCGGTAACGCAACAGCGGCATTCCCTCTTTCGTCAGGGTCGTAAAGACCAGTTCTCCCTGCTGGCCATAGGGCAGCGGTTCCAGGGTATCGGGCGAAATGATTTCCGGCAGGAAATGATCTTCGATGATGTGCGAACCGTCCTTGTATTCGCACTCATGCGACACACCCGGTCCCATCACTTCGCTCAACCCGTAAATATTATAGGCATCGACGCCCATTTTCGCTTCGATCTCACGACGCATGTTTTCGGTCCAGGGTTCGGCCCCGAAAATCCCCGTCTTCAGACGAAACTCCGTACGGGGAATCCCCGTCTGAGCCATGGCTTCCGCCAAATAGAGCGCATAAGAGGGGGTGCAGGCGATGGCCGTAGCTCCGAAATCGTGCAACAGTTTGATCTGCTTGGCCGTATTTCCGCTCGACATGGGAATGACCGTAGCCCCCAGGTGTTCGACGCCATAATGCAGGCCCAATCCTCCGGTAAAAAGTCCATAGCCGTAAGCCACCGAAAAAATGTCGTTGCGATCGGTACCGAAAGCACTCAGGCAACGAGCCGTCATCTCCGCCCAAATTGCCAAATCGTGTCGGGTATAACCTACCACGGTAGGAGAGCCGGTCGTTCCCGAAGAGGCGTGCAGACGGACGATCTGCGACATAGGGGAGGCAAATAATCCATACGGATAATTGTCCCGTAAATCCTGTTTGGTCGTGAAAGGCAGGCGAACAATATCATCCACCGAACGGATATCGTCCGGAGTAACGTCCATTTCCTGCATCTTACGGCGATAAAACGGCGTATCATGATACACACGTTCCACGAGCTTGTGTAGACGCTTTCCCTGGAGGATGCGCATTTGCTCGCGGCTCATACATTCTTTGGAAGGGTTCCAGATCATAGTTTTCGGTTTTCACTCGTGAGCAGGTCCCTGAGGCCCTGCGATTGATTAATGGTCCAGCCGGAAAGCCCGCAGGCGTTCATCCAGCACATCGTACATATCTTCGCTCATGCGGGAACAGCAGGCCCGAATACCCTGTTGTTCGCTCCCGGTCGTGGAGAGGGAGATGGAACTGATCCCGTAATAGAGCAGCTCCCGCATCAGTTCCCCGCAGGAGAGGCCTTCATAGCCGATTGTAAAAAAGAATCCGTCCGAGATCGCCCGGTCGATATCCTTGTCGTAGACCACATGAAAACCGTGTTTTTCGAACAGTTCCTTCATGCGGTGTGCCCGACGGGCATATTCCGAAGTGACCTCTACGAAATCGAAACGTCCCTCGGTGGCCGCCCGCAACATGGCGGCATATCCGAACTGAGTGGAGTGGGTGATTCCCGAGGTAATCATGTAGAGAATCGATCCGATGAGCGTAGGCCCGAAAATACCCGAATCGGCATAACGTTCGGCCAGAGCCGGAAAACGGCGATGGAACAGGCTGTCCGACACACACAACAACGCGGCCCGTTGTCCGGCATAGCTGAAGATTTTCGACGAAGAGAGCATCAGGATGTAATTGTCGGTATATCGAGCGACGGTCGGAATAAACGGAGGCTCGAAAGGACGGCCGAAATAAGTCCGGAAATCCATCCCGAAATAAGCCAGATCCTCCAACACCACGACGCCGTAACGGGTCGCCAGTTCGCCCAGCACGGAGAGTTCCTCTTCGGTCAGGGAGATCCAGGCCGGATTATTGGGGTTGGAATAGATGATCCCGGCAATATTTCCCTTTTTCAGGTATTCTTCCAGTTTCGCGCGGAGTTTATCGCCCCGAAAATGATAGATATCGAACTGCTCGTGGGGAATTCCCAAAATCTTGAGCTGGGATTTCTGAATCGGGAATCCCGGATCGATAAACAAAATCGTATTTTTCTGCGGATCGCACTGCGTGCAGGCGATAAACGAGCCGAACGAACCGGCTACCGATCCGGTTACGGGGATGCAGGCTTCGGCCGAAACCTCCACATCCAGAAACGCCTTGACAAACCGGGAACCCTCCTCCTTGAGTTCGGGAATCCCTTCGGCCGCCGGATAGATTGCCGGAATACCCGTATCGAGGGCTTTCTTTTCAGCTTCGGTACCAATGCGACAAGGTTCCAGGCCCGGCACTCCCTGGTCCATCCGAATAAACGGAATGCCCGTCAACTCTTCGAGACGAGAGGCCAACAAGACCACCTGTCCGATGGTGGCATTCTCCAGATCGGTAATTTTATATTCGTCGACGACCTGATCGATCAGTTCCTGACTGTAGACACGATTATTCTGCATGACCGGCACCCTTTACTTGTTGCGTAGCCGCCTCCCGTCCGAGGCGAAAAGCCTGTACATTCATTTCCACGACCTCCGTCCCCTTCGAGGCGAAAAGGCCGGCCACCGCTTCTTCCAGCAAGGAGGCGTCCAATCCCAGAATAGCGGATGCAGCCCCCAGCAACACCATATTGACGGCCCGCGGCATACCATGATCCTTGGCCAGTGCATCGGCATCGACCAGAATAACCCGAGGACGTTCTTTCAGTGTCTTCAACAGTTGTTCCGTATCCGGATAGTTGGGGATATTGATGAAGGGAGTCGAATTGGTCACCATCCATCCCTCGGGCGACAAATAGGGCAGGTAACGAAGCGCCTCCATGGGTTCCATGGCAATAATGGCATCGGTCCCTCCGCGAGGAATCAAATCGGAATGAATGGGTTCGGAACTGAGTCGCAGGTTCGACTGCACATCACCTCCGCGCTGACTCATGCCATGCACTTCCGCCTGTTTGACATACAGTCCCTTGCGCAAAGCGGCTTCACCGATAATGGCGGCGATGGAGAGAATTCCCTGTCCTCCTACGCCGGAAAGGATAATATCGCGTTTCATGATCTCTGTTTCTTGAGGTTACGTTTGAGGGTCTGGATGCATTCGCGACGCGGAATGATCACCGAAACCCCCGGATATTCGATCTCTTCGCGCAGAACGCGGCGAATTTCGTCGTAATTTTTGGCCATGGGCACCACCACGCGCACATGTTCCCGTTCGACACCTACGCCCCAACAAATGGCTTCCAACTTACCGGTTCCGGCCGAATCCTGCCCCCCGGTCATGGCGGTCGTCAGGTTATCGGAGATCACCACCGTGATGTTGGCCTTCGAATTGACGGCATCCAACAAACCCGTAATCCCCGAATGCGTAAAGGTCGAGTCGCCGATCACGGCAATCGCCGGGAAGAGACCTCCGTCGGCGGCTCCTTTCGCCATGGTGATCGAGGCTCCCATGTCCACACATGAATCGATGGCACGGAACGGCGGCAAAGCCCCCAGCGTATAGCAACCGATATCGCTGAAAATCTTGCTGTTTTCATACTCTTTGGCCACCTCGTTGAGCATCGTATATACGTCACGATGGCCACATCCGGCACACAAGGCCGGCGGACGCGGAACCACATATTCCGACGGTTCGTTCAACGCAATGCCCGGCAAGCCCAACGCAGCCCGAACGTTGTCGGGAGTCAATTCCCCCGTCCGAGGCAACTGCCCGCTCATACGCCCCCGGATTTTCCCGGTGTCGTCCAAAAGCCCCCGCAACTGATCTTCGACAAAAGGCTGACCGTCTTCCAGCACCAGAATTTCATCGCAATCGGCCATCATCTGCCGAAGCGGTTCAACCGGCAGCGGATATTGCGAGACTTTCAACACCGTACGATCGCATCCGTTCGGATAGTTCTCCATCAAATAATTATAGGCAATCCCGCAAGCGATCACGCCCTGGCGGTTCCCGGGCTGATAACGGTTATGTGTAGAGGCCGCCGAGCGTTTCCGCAACTCATCCTGGAGGGCGATCACTTCGCTATAACGACGCCGGGCATTGACCGGCAAAAGCACCCAGCGGGAACGATCTTCCGAAAAACTGATGCCGTTCGGTTCGCGGGATGGGGCAGGAGTCACCACTGCCCGGGAATGCGCCATGCGGGTCGTCAGACGCATCAATACCGGCAGTTTCACCGCTTCCGACAGGTCGAATGCCTCACGCACCATATCATAAGCCTCCTGTTGTGACGACGGCTCGAAAATAGGCACCATGGCGAATTTCCCGTAGAAACGGGAATCCTGTTCATTTTGCGAAGAGTGCATCGAGGGGTCATCGGCCGCCAGGACGACCAATCCTCCGTGAGTTCCGGTCATCGCCGCATTGACAAAGGCATCGGCCGCCACGTTCATCCCCACGTGTTTCATGCACACCAGGGCACGTTTACCGATAAAAGAGGCCCCCAAAGCCGCCTCCATGGCTGTTTTTTCATTGGTACACCAATCGCTGTATACACCTCTTTCACGCGCCAGAGGCGATTGCTGGATGTACTCGGTAATTTCCGTCGAAGGGGTTCCGGGATACGCATACACGCCCGAAATACCCGCATGCAGGGCACCTAAAGCTACCGCCTGGTCACCCAATATCAATAATTTCTCGTTCATAAGTCAGATAAGGTAAAAGAATCGGCATCCTTCCAGGCCGGGAATTTGGCACGAAAAGCCTTCAAGGCCTGAAGATCGGCTTCTCCATAAAGCATTTCTTGAGTCGGAGCGGCAACCGGCGTCACGGTATTTCCCAAATAATCGATCAGCGCACTGGAACCGTCATAATTCAAGGCCGGATCGTTCCCGGTGCGATTCACGCCCACCACATAACATTGGTTTTCGATCGCCCGGGCCCGCAACAAGGCATTCCAGGCCGACACGCGCACCGAAGGCCAATTCGCCACATAAAGCGCCATATCGTAATCGTTCCGATTGCGGGAAAACACCGGGAAACGAAGATCGTAGCACACCTGCAGCAGAATCCGCCAGCCGTTATATTCCACCACGACCCGTTCCGTTCCGGGGGTATAGCGTTCATGTTCGCCCGCAAAGGAGAACAAATGTCGTTTGTTATAGACGGCATGACGACCGTCGGGTTCCACAAAATAAAACCGGTTATAATAGCGTCCGTCCTGTTCGGTAGCGACACTGCCTGCAACGGCGGCCCGACGAGAGGCTGCCATTCGACGCATCCATTCGAGGGTTTCGCTGTCGGCCGGTTCGGCCGCGCCCACCGGATCGGTACAGAACCCGGTCGTAAACATCTCGGGCAGAACGATCAAATCGCTCGGAGGCAGGGCTTCGATCAACGCTTCCGCTCTGCGACGATTGGCTTCGGGGTCTTTCCAGCGAATATCGGTTTGAAGTAAAGAAACCTTCATCATGAGAGGTTATTCAAAATTTGAGTCATTAAAGGTACGCAATATTCCTCAAAAGAAAAAATAACATCTTGTTCAATTTCCGAAACTCTTTTCCCCTTCACAAAGCCAGCCAAGCCACTGGACCGAAAAGCACCCCGAAACAGGCTGAGAACGGGTTCGTTTTCCCGTAATCCCTCATATAACATTGCCCTCGAATACCACCGCCGCCGATTCCCCCGGAACACTTTTCCGAAACTTATCCCGATTCCGGAACACGATGCAAAGTGCGGCTCCTCCGCATCCGTTTTCACCCCGACAATTCAAAACCTTATTCTTTTTGCACTCCATGCTTCTTACCTCCCGATCCAGGGCGTTCGGTCTTCTGCCATACGATGTTCAACCGTGGAAAGCCTCAGAGCCTTAACCCGATCCACAATCCGACCCGATTCCCCGACCTCCCGATGCCCTCGTCATTTCCAAATCATCCCTAAAAATCCATAACACTCAGAAAATTTATTTCCATGCGGATATCTCGGCACAAGATTTTGTTATCTTTGGGTAAAATCTTACCACCATGAAAACTTTCAATCAGTACATTCCGACGAAACTTCTATTCGGATGCGGCACGGTCAGCCAGTTGGCCGATCTCTCTCTGCCCGGCACCAAAGCCTTAATCGTCATTTCGTCAGGCACCTCCATGCGTAAATTCGGCTACCTCGACAAAGTGGTCGACGCCCTGAAAAAGAACAATGTATCGAGTATTGTTTTCGACAAAATATTACCCAATCCCACCAAAGAACACGTTATGGAAGCCGCCGAAATCTGTCGGCGCGAAGAGTGCGACTTCGTGGTCGGGCTCGGAGGCGGCAGTTCCATCGACTCGGCCAAATCGATCGCTGTCATGGCCTGCAATCCGGGCGATTATTGGGATTACGTCAGCGGAGGTTCCGGGAAAGGGCTGCCGACCCGAGGAGGCGCTCTGCCGGTGATCGCCATTCCCACCACCGCCGGCACCGGTACCGAAGTAGACCCCTGGACCGTCATCACCCATAACAACGAAAAAATCGGATTCGGGAACCAATATACGTTCCCGATACTGGCCATCGTCGATCCCACGCTGATGGTTTCCATTCCGCCCCGATTAACGGCTTATCAGGGTTTCGACGCGTTTTTCCACGCCGCCGAAGGCTATATCGCCAACATTGCCACACCGATCAGCGAAGCCTATTCATTGAAAAGCCTGCAACTGCTTTACCAATATCTTCCTACCGCCGTTCGGGACGGATCCGACCTGGAAGCCCGCAGCCAGGTTGCCCTGGCCAGCACCCTGGCCGGCATGGTCGAATCGACTTCGAGCTGCACGTCGGAACACTCCATGGAACATGCCATGAGCGCCTATTATCCGAATCTGCCGCATGGAGCCGGTCTGATCGCCCTTTCTCTGGCCTATTTCGCCACCTTTACCGATGCGGTACCGGAACGATTCTGCCAAATGACCGAAGCCATGACCGGTCGTCCCAGCCAGGATCCACACGACTTCTTAACGGCACTGTCCGAACTGCAAAAGGCCTGCGGCGTGGATGACATCCACCTGTCCGAATGGGGCATCCGGACGGAAGACCTGCCTGTTTTCACCCGTAACGCCCGCGAAACCATGGGCGGGCTGTTCCAGCTCGATCCCCGACCGTTGGAAGACTCGGAAGTATTGGAAATCTATCGCCGTTCATTCCGATAATCGGGAAGCAAACCCTGTCCGGCCACGGGAAACTTCCGTTCCCCGACAACCGTCCCATCCAGAAAGCCCATCCGAAACCAGACGGATGGGCTTTTTGAAGGCCATCTACCATCCTCTCAAAAAAGCTCCGGTGGAACTTCCACCGGAGCTTTCTCTTATCCGTTTCAGAAACCCGCGTATCGACACATACAGCCTGAAGGGAATACCTCTAACTTTTTGCTTCCTGACGGAGCGAAAACGAAAGGGGTCCCCAATCTCCGTCGATCGGATCACTCTCTTTCCTGTCGATTTTCGGATTCATTCACCCGACCCATCCGTACCGGAGATTGAACCCGACTCCTGTCTCTTTGCCAGAACTCCTGTCGCTTACGGGTTTCGATGATTCCGCCGACCCTTTCATCCATTTCCCGAAAACGGTCGAACGTATCGCGAGAAACCCCATACTCACGGCACAACGAAATAATACTGGCGCCCCTTTTAAGGCTTTTCATGATTTTAGCACGATTATCGATCAGAATCTGCAACTTGGTATAGCTGCCTTTCCGTCGCCCCAACACCTTGCCTTCGGCCCGACGAAGCGCCAAAGCCTCTTTTGTCCGCATCGAAATCAAATTCCGCTCAATTTCAGCGACCAACCCGAACGCAAAACACAACACCTTACTGTTGATCGTGTCATCGAAAGCATACCCGTCTTTGGTGCTGTAGATCGTAATCTTTCGTTTCAGACAACTGCCCATGATGGCCATAATTTCGGTCAGGGTACGACTCAATCGCGACAATTCAGTGACAATCAAGACATCGCCTTCATGTAACCGTCTGATTAAACTATTCAACTTTCTCTCCTTAACATTCGCATGACCGCTAATTACTTCCGTCACCCATCGATGGATCGTCAGGTTGCGGCTTTCGGCAAAGCGCCGAATTTCATCCTGTTGATTCGCCACATTCTGCTTCTCCGTGCTAACTCTCAAATAAGCAATAATCATGTTATCCGTTTTTATTATCAATAAAGGTTGAATCTTTCGGTCATAACGACGATTACAGCTCGGCACAAAATGCAGCGACACAGGCAAGGACTATTTGGATTCCGAAGAATCGTCCCCGTTCCGTTGCATGTTACGCATTTTCCTCAGGCGGTAAAGCGGATCGGCCTGTTGGCGGATCTTGCTGCCCAGCAACACCGGATAATCGGGATGGTCCTTCCAGAAAGCATCGACAGCCAGGGCCGCCGCCTCCGAACGATGACTCCCCAACAAAGCCGCCGCCCAACGCCGGGGGAAGAAAATATCTCCCGTCCGTTGCACTTCACCCATTTCCTCCAATCCGGGACGAATGTAAGCAACCGCTTGCTCACCCCGACAAGGATGGTTCAACAAGCCCAACACCGAACAAGCCCAAGGTTCGATCCGTCGATTTTCGGCCACCAGCAGGCTCTGGAACACCGAATCTCTGACGGCCGCATCGGGCGAAACCGCCGGAACGATATAATCATATTGTGCCAAGCGGTCCGGGTTGGTAATCCGGGTACGTTGACGAGCCGTAATTTCAGAGGCCCGTTCCGGGAAACGCAATGCCAGCGAGTAAGCCAAACCGGTCAAATCCCCTTCGCTCAATCGATAACGCTGCGCCAAAGTCTCATCATTCCACATGGCATACACTCGATCCAAAGCCTCCCGAGTCCGAGCGATCCCGCAATAGGTCCGCACGGCCAGGCTGCGACGCTCCGGACGGGGATCCGTTTCGGCCATACGCCACAAAGCGACCTCGAACTCCGGAGATGGCAGTTCTCCATAAAACAACCCGAAACACCCGCTCGCATATCCCAAGGCCAGGGTAAAGAGTTGATGATTTTCTTCCCGAGGCATATAATCGATCATCGCTTGCAAAAAATCGGAAGGAGAAAGCGTCAGATTGAGGAGATTCTCGTTCAGGGTCAATAAAGCGCTGAGCCGGACCCGAGGATCGGAGAAATCAGCCAAATGGGTCATCAAATACCCGGACGTCGCATCATCCAAAGGGAAATACCCATAAGCCAGGCCATCGGCATTGGGTAATACATACAGGGTCGAGTCCGGTAATTTCACGGATACTTCGGCCCGGTTCATCTCCACCCGTACCGTATCGATCCCTTGCCGACCGATCGCCAGACAACTCAACGGTTGTTCCCAAACCAATCCGCGTTTCCAGGGATCCTCCTGACGGACACGCAGGCTATCGGCCTGTATTGAACAGTGCACCGTCGGCATTCCTTTCTCTTCGACCCAAACCCGACTCCAGGCGGCCAGATCTTCATCGCAACGACTATCGAGAATGGCAATCAGATCATTCCAGGTCGCATTGCCGTAAGCATACTTTCCGAGATATTCCCGGATACCTTCCCGGAATTTTTCGGGACCCAACTTGCGGTACAGCATGTTCATTACGATCGGCGACTTGGAGTAGACGATCTGGCTGTAAATAAGCCCGGCATCGGACAAATTATCCAGGGGTTGCTGGATCGGCATACTTCCGTCCGTACGATCTTCGGAATAAGCGGCCGGATAAGACCCTTTGATGAAATTCAAGTCGTGATCGACCTGCGGGAACATGGGCCGCACGATCATCGAACTGAAAAACGTCGCAAAAACTTCTTTCGTCCACACTTCGTCGAACCATTTCATGGTCACGAAATCGCCGAACCACATATGAGCGGTTTCATGAGCGATCAGGCCCGCCCGCCCCATGTAATTGTCAATCGTAGCGTTGTCTTCAAGGAAGATAGAGCGATCGGCATACAGGGTCGCCCCCATATGTTCCATACCTCCGTACTGAAAGCCGGGGATCACGATCAAATCGTACTTTTCAAACGGGTAGGGGATACCGGTATACTCCTCGACCCACTCCAAAGCATGAAAAACCTGATCGAGCACCGCCGGGCATTGAGCCACTTTGCGAGGGTCGGTCTCGCGGTGATACATCGATACCGAACGTCCGTCCCGCTGTTCGGTATATTTCGAAAAGCGCCCGCACACGAATGAAAACAGATAGGTCGGGATCGGAGCCGTTTCCCGGAATGAGACCCGACGTTTCCCGGCCATACTCGTGGAGTCGATCTCCGACACCGCGCCGTTGGCCACCGCCGTCCAAGTATCCGGAACCTCCAACGTCAATACAAACCGGGATTTCAGATCGGGTTGATCGAAACACGGGAAGAGGGTCCGTGCCCGATCGGGCACCAACAGCGTATACAGAAAATCGTCCCGTCGGTTCAAAGACTGATCGAGTGGGGTAAATCCCACTTCCAAACGATTCTCACCGGAGACCGTTTCCCGGGCGTCGATGCTTATATGTTCATCACGGAACACATAAGGAACCGGTTGGCCATTGAGTCGAACATACTCCACCGCCGAAGAATCCCCTCTGAAATCGGCGATCAGAGGCGAGGGTTTCTCGAGCGTAAGTACGATTTCAGCCTTCCCCTGAACCGGTTGATTCCGTTGCTGAGGAACCGAAAATTGCAGATGATAAACGACTTCGCGATAATGCTCCTGACGATACTGAGCCAATTCACGACTGACTCCCGGAGCGGACAAACGATCGGGCGAAAGGGTATTGCAGGCACACAAACCCAATACCAAAGCCCCTACAATCAAGCGACTAAACATAATCGATCGGATTTTGGGTTATTTCGCGAAGTTATGGATATTATTCGAAACCCGTCCATCCCTGCCGGAGAAAAATAGAAGAACGCTACCCTCAAAACATCGAACCAGATACACGCAAACGAACCGACTGTTCAAACCGGCTTCTGCCTATCAGGACTCGCAGAGAGCCCCTGCCTCGATATTCTTCAGAGATCGTCCACCTCTTGCCCGACAAGAACCTTTCGCATCCAGAATCGTAAAATCTATTACAAACATAGGAATAATTTTCTTAAAATATAAATAAAAAATTGAAATTTTATATTTTAAAAATAAAATATAATAAAATGATTTATAACCATATTAAACAAATATACACAATTATATATTTTAAACATAACGTAACACGAAACAGGTACCGTTCCTTTTCAAAAGGCCTATTCGCGCCCGCTTTGAAATCATGTATTTTTTTCCTATTTTTATTTAAGAGATTCAAATATCGAAACATGAGAATATTATTCATACTTCTGTCGTGCTTCATTGGGTTTCCATTAGCCGCTCAGACCCTCCAGGGAGTGGTTCTGGAAACCGGCACACAAAAGCCGATTCAGGGAGCCAGCATCTTTTTCCACGGGACATCTTTCTATTGTATTACCGACGAACAAGGTCATTTCTCCTTAACTATTCCCCCAAAAATCAATACTCCACTCATCATCAGTCATGTATCCTATCAGCCACTCTCTTATCCATATCCTTACAACAATTTGCCAGACAGTCTTTTCATGCAGGAAAAAGTCATGGATCTCCAGGCCGTAGTCGTCAGTATCGATGTTTTCAGTCGAAAGCTGAAAATGAATGCTTTCCGTCGCCATTTTTTAGGGGAAACCATCGCCGGAAAATCTTGTACGATTTTAAACGAAGATGACATTCAGGTTTCTTTCAATCCCCATGACAATACCTTACGTGCCTTTTGCGATGCACCTATTATTATTTACAACGCCTACCTGCAATATACGATGCAATACCACCTGAGAGACTTCTTTATTCAATACACCCGTAAAACACTTAGCGACAAATACATGATCCGTTATCGAATCGACGGCTCCTGCATCTTCACCGACGAAGCTCCGGAAGATCCTTCCGCTGCCAAACGCCGAAGAATCACATATGAACGCTCCTATGCCGCTTTCTTTTACGACCTGGTCCATGGTAAAATCAATCAAGGCAGATCGGAATCCTCCTTTCGGGCTCTCGGTATCAATTCCAAAGTCATCGACATCGCTGCGACCCATCATCTGACAGACTCTTTGAATCTGCATGCCGTTCACGTAGATTTTCCTCCCGAAATCCAACGAGACACGATCGATCGTCTCGGACGGAAAATTTATGGCCAAATGCTCGTAACCTTCAAAAACCGTATTTATTCAGTCATCAACTATTACAAACCTTCTTTTCTAATCGATGACTTCGGAAATTTCGACTCCGGATCCGGAATCTTTTTCGAAGGCGACATGGCGATCCAACGAATCGGCAATATGCTTCCATACAATTACCGGCCTCCGACCAGATAGTTCCCGACAAGTCCATCCCGAAGACCCTTTCCAAAATTTCAATACACCTTTACCGGATCCGATTCACCCGATCCGAACGACACATTCCAAACAACCCTCACAACCGACTGGCCTGATTCTTTCCCAGTCAGGACTCATGTTTTTGGGCTATTCCCGGAAAAGAATCTTCATTTCTGAAAGAAGATTCCCTTTGTATCCTCTTATTCTTCCATGTTGCGAATCTCCGATCCGTCAATGTGCTTTTGTTTTTTCAATGGAAAGAATCGAGATCGAAGGTTTTTTTGTACATTTACAAAGTCGAACCAAAGCAATCACACAACGATGAAAAGATTTTTATGGGTATGCCTGGTTTGTGCGCTTGGGATCATCAGCCCGCTTTACGCTCAACCGGCACAAAAACTGGTTAACGTGGTCGTTTCTCCCGACCATCCCGACTGGCAATACCAAGTAGGGGAAGAGGCTGTTTTCACCGTTCAGGTGTTCGAAGCGTCCAATCCGCTCCAAAACATCACGGTAAATTATGAATTGGGCCCGGAGTTTTTCCCGACCGTCAAACAAGAAAACGTACCCCTTAAAAACGGGACACTGACACTCAAAGCCAAAATGACGGAACCCGGTTTCGTCCGCTGCCGGGTAGAAGCCACAAAAGACGGCTACACCTACGACGGCATGGCAACCGTGGCTTTCAGCGCCGATCAAATCCGTCCGACCTCCCCCGAACCCACCGATTTCGATGAGTTTTGGGCGACCAACCTGGCTGAGGCCCGCAAAACCCCGCTGGATCCCGTCATCACGTTGTTACCCGACCGATGCACCGCCACACAGAATGTCTATCAGGTCCGACTGCAAAACGACCGTCCCGGATCCTTCATTTACGGTATCCTGATCATGCCCAAAAAGGAAGGCAAATATCCCGCTATACTCAACGTTCCCGGAGCAGGTGTCAACGGACGATCGGGACATAATTTGGGGGACAGCATCATCACCCTCCAAATCGGCATCCACGGTATCCCTTTGGACATGCCGACCGACATATACCGCAATCTGGGTACGGCCGCTCTCAGCAACTATTGGTGCTACAACATGAACGACCGCGAAAAGCACTATTACAAGCGAGTTTATACAGGATGTGTCCGCGCCATGGATTTTCTCTGTTCCTTGCCGGAATTCGACGGAACGACCTTGGGCGTAACCGGAGGAAGTCAGGGCGGAGCCCTGTCGATCGTCACCGCCGCCCTCGATCCCCGGGTTCGGTTCATGGCACTCAACCATCCCGCACTGTGCGATTTTGCAGGCTATCTGAATCATCGTGCCGGAGGATGGCCCCACTACTTCCGGGAACAGGCACCTAAACCCGGAGAAGTGGAAGCGTTGTCTTATTACGACGTGGTTAATTTTGCGAAACGCATCAAAATTCCGGGATGGTTTACTTGGGGATACAATGACGTGGTATGTCCGCCCACTTCGATGTATGCTGCCTACAACAGCATTACCGCCCCGAAAGAGTTGCATCTCTACCTCGATTCAGGGCACTGGATCTATCCGGAACAGCGTCAGGCCAGCGACAACTGGCTGAAAGAGCAGTGCCGGAAGTAAGCCTCGCGGATCCGGTTCCGGTCTTCAACAAGAACCGACCGACCGATCACGCAGGCCTTGGATCCCCTGGACTTCCATAGTGAACAGGGATTGAAACAAGACGCCGAATACCGGGTTTCGAATCACCGGTATTCGGCGTTGGTTTTTTATCCTACTTCCTTGCCGTTCCTTTGATCGTGACAGCAATACGGCATATGCATGATGCCAGTCACTTTTTCCTTGGTTTCATGGCAACCGATTCGTACATCATTTCTTTCCGACCCTGTTTTGTGGCCTTGACAATTCGATCAATATTTTTGGAAAACAGCGAAATAGGCAGACCGCTCTATGGATTCCATCTGCATTTTTTCGGACAAGACATCCGCGCAGAAGAGTTTTTATTCGTCCGCATTTAGAGGCACACGACTCAACCCGATGCGATGGCGTATCCCTCGGGGATTCGGTTTCAGACCAGCTTAGAAAAGTTGCTTAAAAGTACCTCAAAATCTCTTGAAATCACCCGGTATCCGTTCAGAAAAGGGCATGAAAAAACCTCTTACAGAAATGTAAGAGGTTTCTCCAGTGACACCGACAGGATTCAAACCTGTGACCTTCTGATCCGTAGTCAGAATCCGCCTACTTTTCCTTATTTTTCATCATTTTTATTTTCTTATATAAAACTCTGTTTTTC
>CALVFO010000039.1 GCA_944326855.1 uncultured Alistipes sp.
CCTCCGGGCAAACCCCGTTGGGACATCGAACCTCAGGATATCGTACAGGTGAAAAACGGCATGGTGGAAGCCGGCAAGATTCCCAGCCGCTCGGTAGCCATGCACCAGGCCATCTATCAGAGCAATCCGAAGATCAACTCGATCATCCTGACTCAGTCTCCCAACTTGATGGGCTTCTGCACCTCGGGGGTCAAATTCAACGTCCGCACCATCCCTGAAAGCTGGATCCTGCTGCAGGACATTCCGATCATTCCTTACGGGTTGCAATACGAAGATCCGCTGGCCATTCCCGAAATGGTGAAAAAAGTACCCTGCCTGTTGCTGGCCAACGACTCGGTATTGGTTACCGGCGATCAGTTGCTCAACACCTTCGACCGTCTGGAAGTCGCCGAATTCAGTGCCAAATCGCTGATCATGGCCGCTCCGATCGGGGAACTCAAACCGATCAGCGACCAACAGGTAGAAGATCTGCGCGTGGCTTTCCACGTGGGAGAATAAACCGCTAAAATCCGTTTCCATGCAACTGATTCTCAGTCCGTGGAACCAGCCCCAGTGCAACTGTGCCCTGGAAGAATATCTGCTAACAGAACGTCCCGGGGACGTTCTGTTGCTGTATATAAACCGTCCGTCGGTGATCGTGGGACGCAACCAGATCCTCGAAGCCGAGGTCGACCTGGATTATTGCCACCGGGAGGGGATTCCCGTGCTGAAACGCCTTTCGGGCGGAGGTACGGTCTACCACGATGAAGGCAACATCAACTATGCCTTTATCGTCGACAAAGGCGAGATTCCGGTTCTCGACCGCGACTTCAGTACGCCGATTATCCGGGCCCTGGCACATCTCGGGGTAACGGCTCAGGCAGGACCGCGACGGGAATTGTTGTGTGAAGGGCGGAAAATCTCCGGTACCGCTTCGCACATTACCCGCCATCGGATGTTGTTTCATGGGACTCTGCTCCATCGTACCGATCTGCAAAGACTCGACCGCATCCGACAGGGAGACCCGACCCGACGAGGCAAAGGGGTCGCTTCGGTACCCAGTCCGGTGATGAACATCTGCCGATATAGCGGAGCAACGGAATCGACAGCGGCTTTTCTCCATCGTCTGACTGAGGTATTTTTACGACAATACGGACTCGAAGCCCCGACCCCACTCTTGGCGGATGAACGCAAGGCCGTCGGGGAACTGGCCAAACAACGCTACGGTACCCGGTAGAGAGGGAAACATTCCCCACCTGTCTTGTAGAACAAAAGGGGCTGCGAAAATTCGCAGCCCCTTTTCTTATCGATCCTTTTCGGGAGAAACACCTCTCATCGTAGCATTACATCAACGCCGGAGCCACATATTTGGCCAGCAGATATCCTCCACCCAACAACCAAACGTACAGGATCGATGCCAGGAGGAAGGGTTTTGCACCCGCTTTCTTAAACTTTTCGAAACTGGTTTCGGCTCCCAGTGCCGTCATGGCCATCGTCAGCAAAAAGGTATCCAGCCGTTTGATGAATGCGATCACCGGTTCGGGCAACCATCCCAACGAATTAAAGGCAATCACGGCCAGAAAACCCAGCGCAAACCAGGGAATCGCCACCTTCCCGGAGCCCTGTTGAGCCTGCATTTCTCCGCGCTGACGGGCTTTACGGGCCCGCAGACGGGCAATCGACCAGCTGATCACCAGCAAGGCCGGCACCAGCATAATCACCCGAATCATTTTGACGATAATCCCCACATTCGAGATCTCCTCACCCATAGCATTCCCGGCTCCAACCACATGGGCCACTTCATGCAAGGTCGATCCGGTATACAGGCCCATCTGTTCGGGACTCAGACTCACAATGCCTTGCTTATACAGCACCGGATAGAGGAACATGGAAATCGTTCCGAAGATCACAACCGTCGAAACCGCTACGGCTGTTTTATAGGGTTTGGTATGAATCGTTGCTTCGGCGCCCAGAATCGCTGCCGCCCCGCAAATACCGCTTCCGACTGAAGTCAGCAGAGCGATACCCCGATCCATGTGCAGCAAACGACCGATCCACACGCCACCGTAAATCGTTCCGGCCACAATGATCGCATCGATCAGAATGGCCGGCAGTCCCACCTGTACGATATCCTGAAACGTCAGATTAAACCCGTAGAGAATAATCCCCACCCGCAACAGGCGCTTGGAACAAAACAGGATACCCGGAACCCAGGTCGCCGGCAACCGGTTGCGCAGGCTGTTGGCATAGGCCATCCCCAAAACGATCCCAATAATCAGCGGACTGAGCGAGAGACCTTTTATAACCGGGAAATCGCTGATGTAAAACGCGGCACACGAAAACAGGCCGATCAACAAGACGCCATGGAGCATATTGCCCCTTTTTTCACTCAATTTCAGATTCATCCTATTCCGAGATTCATGATCAATACGGCGCAAAGGAACGAAATATTCTTTACAATCCAGACTATCAAATCGCTATCTGTCATAACCAAAAGTTATCGAACAGTCTTTACTTCGGGTCCCTGCCGATTTCTCGATTCGACATCTGTACGAGAGCCGTTTTCGGCACCATCTTTGCCGATTTTGACGAACGGGAGTTCAATTATTCCCGTCGGTTATCGGGAATAATGATTTCCGATGACACTATTTACAGAAAAGGCA
This sequence comes from uncultured Alistipes sp., assembly GCA_944326855.1. Classification (GTDB taxonomy): domain Bacteria; phylum Bacteroidota; class Bacteroidia; order Bacteroidales; family Rikenellaceae; genus Alistipes_A. The sequence goes on from CALVFO010000039.1 coordinate 2,643, forward strand.
CTATCTTTATAGGCGTAAAATTCAAGATAAATCCAAAAACCATCCATTATGAACTTCCTCACGAACGACAAACTGACCATCGTCGGTGCAGCCGGTATGATCGGCTCGAACATGATTCAAACGGCCATTATGATGGGCCTCACTCCGAATATCTGCGCATACGATCCTTTCGCTCCGGCTCTGGAAGGCGTGGCCGAAGAGATGTATCATTGCGGATTCGAAGGCATCAATCTCACGTACACCAGCGACATTGCCGAAGCCTTTCGCGATGCCAAATACATCGTTTCTTCGGGAGGAGCGGCCCGTAAAGCCGGCATGACCCGCGAAGACCTGCTCAAAGGCAACGCCGAAATCGCCGCCCAGTTCGGGAAAGACATCCGTACCTACTGCCCCGATGTCAAACACGTGGTAGTCATCTTCAACCCGGCCGACATCACAGGTCTGATCACGCTGATTTATTCCGGCCTCAAACCCTCGCAGGTCAGTACCCTGGCCGCTCTGGACAGCACCCGTCTGCAGACGGCCCTGGCTCAGCACTTCGGCATCGCTCAGGACAAAGTTGTCAACTCCCGCACCTACGGCGGACACGGCGAACAAATGGCCGTATTCGCTTCGACGACGGTCGTGGATGGAAAACCGCTGAGTTCCTTGATCGGCACCCCGGCCTTGACCGATGAAAAATGGGCTGCCATTCGTCAACATGTTATTCAGGGCGGGAAACGCATCATCGAACTGCGCGGCCGCTCGTCGTTCCAAAGTCCGGCCTATGTTTCCATTGAAATGATCCGGGCAGCCATGGGCGGCGCTCCGTTCCGTTGGCCGGCCGGCACCTATGTCGACGAAGGGGAATTCCACCACATCATGATGGCCATGGAAACCACCATCGATGCCGAAGGGATTCACTGCAAACTGCCTCAGGGCACTCCGGAAGAACTCGATGCCCTGCGCACCAGCTACCAGCACCTGACCCACCTGCGTGACGAAGTGATCGACATGGGGATTCTGCCTCCCGTAAACGAATGGTCGAAGATCAATGCCAACCTGAAATAATCTTTTCGACAACACCCAAAATCCCGAACGCATTCGTTCGGGATTTTTTATGCACTGACACCTGGACATCCAGAGGATCAAGCCAAACCCGATTCCACGAAAAAAGGCCGCATCTGATTAGTGATGCGGCCTTTTTCCAGTAATTATTCTAGACTATTCCAGATAGAAAAGTTCGGGCAGAGGAATCGACACGGGCGAATTATCGGGGTTGGTTTCCATGATATCGGCCATGTAATCCCACCATTTTTGTACGATAGGCGTAGGACCCAGGTCCTGCGAGGTTTGTTCGCCATCGATTTTCTGCACAGCGAACAGAATGTTCGTTTCCTTGTCCCAGAAAATCGAGTAGTCGTACACTCCCGAATCCTTGAGCATTTTCACCAGCTCGGGCCATATTTCATTATGGCGTTTTTGATACTCGGCTTCGCAACCGGGTTTCAATTTCATTTTAAAAGCACAACGCTGCATAGGGATATATTTTTAAAAAGTAAAACCAATTTGTTCGTTTTCAGCCAGTCGTTTTCTAGAACGAGGGGAAGAAGACCGAAATGATCAACAGCAAAATCCCGCAGCACAACACGGCGATCGTTTTGCTCGAACTTCCCTTCCACTCTTTGAGAACGATCCCCCAGAAGTTGCTGAAAACAATATTCAGCGACATGAGGATACTCCAGCTGAAGGCCACCAACATCGTGTTATCGGCGATGAAGCTCTGTCCCATTCCCAGGAACAGGAACTGCATGTACCACAGCGAACCGCCCAACAACGAGAAGAGCAGGTTGCTGACCAGCACCGAACCGCCCACGGTACGATATTCGTGGAACGATTTGTTTTTACGGAACAGATACACGCAATAGATGAAGTTAGTCAGGAAGCCCCCGAACATCACAAAGATGTGCACCGGACTGAACGACAACAACTCCGAGCAGCCGTTGGCAATCGCCGCATCGGCGATAGGTTGTCCGGCAGCCAGCCCGTAGTTCATGCAGGCGCTCATCAGACCGGCGAAAATGGCAATGATCAACCCCTTCTTCAGGGCAAATTCTTTCACGGCCGCTTTCTTTTCTTCGGCACTCATGGCCTTATCGCGCAGCGAACCCGCATAACCGATTACGGCGATACCGGCCAACGAAATGGCCACACCGATCAACAAAGCCCATCCTCCGGGGGTCGTAAAGAGGTTTTCACCGGCCACGATCGGCGGAATGATGGTTCCGAAAGCGGCACAGAAGCCGGCCGAAACGGATTGACCCAACGAAATACCCAGGTAGCGCATACTCAATCCCCAGGTCAGACCGCCGACGCCCCACAGGGCCCCGAACAGCACGGCCAGAGCCATGGCGCTCACCGGAGCCGAAGTCAGCACGGTGCCCAGCGCATCAAACGGAACGGCATACAGCGTGAAGGCCCACGGCAAGAGAATCCAGGAAACGATCCCCTGAGCGATCCAGTAGGTTTCCCACGACCAGTTCTTAATCTTGTTGATGGGCACATAATAGCTCGATCCGGCGAACGAACCGATGGTCATCAGCAAAATTCCAATCAAAATACTATTCATAGATTC
>CALVFO010000040.1 GCA_944326855.1 uncultured Alistipes sp.
ATTGGTGAAGCTGGCTGCGGGCACTACTTCAGCAGCGTCAACGCCGAGTTTGTCAACGATGATTTCCACTACTTTTGATGAAACGTCTGACATAATTCAATTAGTTTAAGTTTAACAATATTCTCTAATGTGCTTTCAAAGATTCTGAGGCAATTTTTTGCAAAAATAATACTTTTTCGCGTAAATTTGACTATTCCAATTTTTTTTGCGCAAACGCTTCACGGCGTGGGCGAAAGCCGGTCGGAAGAATGGTCGGCCTTATTTTAATAAAACTCAGATAATGAAGAAATTAGCGATTTTTGCTTCCGGATCGGGCACGAATGCCGAAAACATCATCCGGTATTTCGCTGCGGGCGATTTGGCTCGTGTGGAGTTGGTTTTGTGCAATCGGCCGGATGCGGGGGTATTGACCCGGGCGGCTTCGTTGGGGGTCGAAAGCATTGTTTTCGATCGCGATACCTTTTATAATAGCAACCGGATTGTGACCCTGTTACTCGATCGCGGCATCGACTACGTGGTATTGGCCGGGTTCCTGTGGCTGGTTCCTGCTTCTCTGATTGCGGCCTTCCCGAATCGCATCGTCAACATTCATCCGGCGTTGTTGCCCAAGTTCGGAGGCAAAGGCATGTACGGTGATCGGGTGCATCGTGCCGTGGTCGAAGCGGGAGAAACCGAAAGCGGCATTACGATTCACCGCGTTAACGAACACTACGACAGCGGTTCGATCCTGGCTCAATTTCGGGTTCCGGTAGAGCCGACCGATACGCCGGAAGAGGTAGCGGCCAAGGTTCATGCGTTGGAATACGCCCATTTCCCGGAAGTGATCGCGGCCGAGCTTGAAAAATTATAGTTTTTCAAAATATAATATTATAGTTTTATAAACTAAACACATTGGGGCCGTTAAAACACAACCGGATGTGTTTCACGGTAAAGCTTTTGTTATTCAGTCATTCGACCTACGCCGGCAAAGCATCCCCGATCTTTCTTTCGGTTCAGATCGGAGGTTTTCTGGCGGGAATCGCAGCGGTCGCCTTGGTTCCGGATGCAGTCGTACCCTTGCGTACGACGCTGCTGGGGCGAAGCTAAAAACTATGCCATAGAGAGGTAGGGATTATTCATCCGCATGATCGGGAGAATGAGCGCACGGATGCTCCCGCCATATAGTTTCATGACAAGCATAGCAAGCCCATTGGCCGGGTTAGGGATGCGCTAACTGAATCCGCCAACGGGCTAAACCTACTAACTAACCTGGACTGAATATGTTGCACCGTTTCTTTTCGAGACTTACTCCGCTCGGGGGACAGTCGTTACGCAAGAGTCTTGTAGCACTCTGCTTTCTGATTCCGTTACTCACTCAGGCTCAAAATCAACACCGCTTTGAAGGCCCTGTAGAGGTTGCCCGCTGGATCACGACCCATTTTGCACAAGGGAAGCTGCCTCCTTTTTCTTTTTACTATAACGAACGACCTTCCGCTGAATTTATCCGTAAATGGCAATATAAGGCGGAGAAACTGGCCTCTGACGATCCCGCTGTCCTCCGTTATTTGTACACCTATCGCGATCCTGCGACAGGCCTGCTCCTGGAATGCCAGGTGAAGGGTTTTACCGATTTTCAGGCGGTGGAGTGGGTGATCAAGTTTACGAATACCTCTTCGGTTAATACCCCCAAGATCCGGGATGTCAAAGTAGTCGATTTAGCGTTAGAAGATCGGCGGACGTCAGGCTTCGACCTGCTTTATCTCGAAGGGGTGCATTGTTTCGGATCGCGTTCCGATTTCCGGCCCCATTATACCGCTCTGGAGCCGGGAAAGAGTCTGCTCATTCATCCCGACCTAAAACAAGGTCGTTCTTCCGATGAAACCGCCATGCCCTTTTTCAATTTGGTGTCGGGGGATGACTGCGGAGTGATTACCGCGTTGGGTTGGACCGGCACCTGGTCTGCGAGCTTCACACCGAAGGAGGAATCGGCCGTTACCTTACGAGCGGGTATGCACACGATGAACCTGCTGCTCTATCCGCAGGAAACGATCCGCACGCCCAGTGTATGCTTGCTGTTCTGGCAAGGTCGCGATTTGCTGGTCGGCCAAAATGCCTTCCGTCGTTTCGTGCTGAAACATCACGCTCGGCAGTTGGACGGGAAATTCGCGGAATATCCGTTATCGGCCAGTTTCAATTCGGCCGACCCGGCCCCCTGTACAGAGAATTGCTGTACGACCGAAGATTATGCCTTAGCGATTATTAATCGTTATAAGCTCTTCGGACTGAAGCCCGAAGTTTTCTGGTTGGATGCGGGATGGTACCAGGGTTGCGGACCGGCCTATCCCGGATATGATTGGGGCAATCTGGGGGCATGGATTCCGGACAGTACCCGTTTCCCCCGGGGCTTGCGTCCGGTGTCCGACGCCGTCCATGCCGCAGGAGCCAAATTCCTGGTTTGGTTCGAACCGGAACGGGTGATGGGGAACCTTTGGGCCGAACAGTATCCCGAGTTCATGAGCCATCGTCCCGACCGGGGTTACTATCTGTTTGACCTGGGGAATCCCGAGGCGGTCTCCTGGTTGTGTCAATATATCGGCGACTTCATCGAAGAGTCGGGCATCGATATCTATCGACAGGATTGCTGTATATATCCTGCTTACTGGTGGCGCGCCAACGACACTCCCGACCGCATCGGAATCAGCGAGATTCGCCATATAGAGGGGTTGTATGCCTATTGGGATTATCTGTTGGAACGTTTCCCGAGGCTGCTAATCGACAATTGCGCGGGGGGAGGTTGCCGTCTCGACCTGGAAACCATCTCTCGTTCGGCTCCGCTGTGGCGCAGTGACCATGCCCCGGGTGAACCGGAAGGAGCCCAGTGCCACGCCTACGGAATCAATTTGTTTTTGCCTTTGAACGGCACCGGCATGTTCAGTGCCCAGCCTTATGAAGTACGCTCCTCCCTGTCCAGTGCGGTTGTTTTGGGATGGCAGGCGCTGAGCAACAAGAATTCTGTCCCCGACATGCAAAAGGCCATGGAATGTTTCCGTGAGATGCGACCCTATTACTACGAAGACTATTATCCCCTTACGGGTTTTGGAGACCTGACATCCGATTCGGTTTGGATGGCTTACCAGCTCAACAAACCTTCCGATGGATCGGGGGTCGTATTGGCTTTTCGTCGAGGAGAGAATCCGGATACAACGTTGCAAGTTCATTTACAAGGACTCGATCCTGAAGAGCAATACGAAGTTTACGATACCGATTCTCAATCCAAAGAGATATTTTCGGGGGCGGCTTTAGCGCAGGGGCTAACCCTCCGTTGTGAAACGGCTCCCGGATCCTTGCTTTTACGTTACAGACGGTTAAATCCATAGATATCGATTCCTCTCAAGGAGGCGAATCCCTAAGCGGAGAGGTAAAGGATGGCGCTGTTTGAGGGGTTCAGATCGAAGGAATCACCACAAAAAGATAACGGTTATTCCGCCGGGGAGGGAAAAAAGATTCCTGTTTTACGGCCCATACTTGCCATAACTGCTGGTAAAATTAGAGAAACGGAGGAATTGTTTTCCCAACTTGTCGGAGCGATCCGTACACGGACACTTAGGGGCCACAAAAACGAAAGCCCATTGGCGGGATTTCCTAAACATACATAACATTCCGCCAGCGGGGTAATGAATCTAATCAGATGACACACAATACCATGGAAGATTTGAAAAAACTTTTGTTAATCAGTAATTCGACCAATGCCGGCGAGGCATACCTGGCCTACCCCCAGGCTCAGCTCGGAGATTTCCTGACGGGAATCGCAGAGGTTGCCTTTATTCCGTATGCCGCCGTGACCTTTTCGTACGACGCTTATGAGACCAAAGTACAGGACCGTTTTTCTGCGTTGGGGATTCGGGTACGTTCCGTACATCGGGCCTCAAATCCGGCTGCCGCCCTGGAAACGGCTTCGGCCATCGTGGTCGGAGGCGGAAATACCTTTCATTTGTTGAAACGGATGCAGGAAGAAGGATTGCTCGAGGTGATCCGTCGTCGGGTCCGCGACGGCATTCCTTATGTAGGCTGGAGCGCCGGCAGCAATGTCGCCTGCCCGACGATCGGGACGACCAACGACATGCCGATCGTCGAACCTTCTTCATTCGAGGCCACGGGTCTCATTCCGTTCCAGATCAATCCTCACTACCTGGATGCCCATCCCGAAGGTCACGCCGGAGAAACCCGCGAGCAGCGCATTCTGGAATACATCGAAGCCAATCCGGACCGCTATGTCGTCGGATTACGTGAGAGATGTATGCTGAGGCTCGAAAATGGAATGTTGCAATTGATCGGTCCTCGTCCGATGCGGGTTTTCCGCCGGGGCGATTCGCCGCGCGAAGTGACAGCCGAGGACGATTTGCAGTTCTTGTTGTAAGCCGGGATCAAGAGTCTCTTCCAGCGGCATTCATTCTGAGGGGATGGCTCTGGATAGACAGGCGAGCAGAAATAAGGCGGAAATTTGTCGCCTTATCTCTGCTCGAAAGGGATTCGTTTTCGTATCTTGAAACACCCCTTACAAGGAGAGGAACGGACGATTGATAAAAACGAAAATTTCCATGAAAATGGATCGACACGAAACCGGACGGCAGGGAGAAACCTGGGCAGCGGCCTATTTGCAGGCCGAAGGCTTCGTCATCTTGCATCGCAATTGGCGGTGTCCTCCCTGGGAATTGGATCTGGTCGCGAGTCGAAACGGAGTATTGCACATCGTTGAAGTGAAAAGCCGGCGTCAGGGAGCCCTGACCTCGCCCGAGGAGGCGATGACTCCGGCCAAATGTCGGGCACTTTACCGGGCCGCATGCCGGTATGTAGCGATGTTTCATCTGGATATGGACACCCAGTTCGATTTGATCGCCGTTGAATTCGACGATCGTGGATCCCATACGTTACGCTATATCCCGCAGGTATTCACACCCCGATGGTAGCGGACCTGCGCCCCCTGATTCTTACCGGTAAATTCTTCGGGGGGCGATCAGCCAATCCTTTTAAAATGTTATTTGCTGAAAAATTTGCGTTGAAACAGCAACATGTAAATAATTCCCACGGAAATATAGCTGTCGGCCAAATTGAAAATCGGGCTGAAAAACAAGAACGGATCCCCCCCGATTCCCGGCAACCAGCGGGGATATACCCCGCTGAACAGCGGGAAGTAGAGCATATCCACCACTTTACCGTGCAGGAAAGAGGCGTAACCGCCCCCGGCCGGCAGAAATGTCGCCACACTGGTTGGGGTCGATTCCGAAAAGAGCAATCCGTAAAACGCACTGTCGAGAATGTTCCCCAAAGCCCCGGCAAAGATCAGTCCGAAGCCGACAAGGACTCCGGTGGGAGCTTTCTTGCGGATCAGCACATGGATATAATATCCCAGGAGGAATGTCGCGACGATCCGGAAAAGGCTTAAAATCAGTTTCCCATAATCGCCGCCGAGTTCGAAGCCGAAGGCGGCACCCGGGTTTTCGATAAATCGGATGAAAAACCAATTCGGGAAAACCGTGATGCTCTGATCCAACGTCATATGGGTTTTAACCAGTAATTTAACCACCTGGTCGACGATCAGTAACAATACGATAATCAGCGTGATTTTCTTTCGGTTCATGCGTATACGGAGAAGTTCTGGATGCAAAGATTGTGATTTTTCTCGAAACGGCCAAGGTCGGGATATCCGCTCTTTCTGGTGCGTTTGACCGACCTTGGTTCCTGCATGAAAGATTTGAACGAGTCGGACACAGCGTCCAAGAGTTTTTGAAGCGGGGGGGGAGTCAGCTTGTAAAGCATGTCGATTGTTTATGGGAATCGGGATTCAAAGAGGGAATCGGAGGGGCCGAACATCTGAAATTCGGGATATTTTGGAAAAACCGAAATTCCGTTATACTTTTGCACCCGGAGAGATGGCAGAGTGGTCGATTGCGGCGGTCTTGAAAACCGTTGAGCTGCGAGGCTCCGGGGGTTCGAATCCCTCTCTCTCCGCCAGGGATGGCGACAAAGAACGCCAATCCAAAGCTAAAGCCTTCAAGTTCATAAACTTGAAGGCTTTTTTCTTTTTGTGCCCCGCCATTCAAAGACCGAAAAAGGCCAACACAAGACAAAGTTTGCGCTCCAAATCGTACCCCAAAGAAGCAGGTGTGAAATGGGGTACGATTTGTCTGGAATTGTCGTCATGCTGTCGCACATTGTCTGTGTCTTATAACACTCAGAATGATATTGTTAACCTAATTTTGTAACATGAAATTTTGAGTTATGAGAAGCACGTTCAGAATCCTGTTTTTCTTAAAACGGGATCGTCAAAAACGAAATGGTAAGGTTCCTGTTTTTGTCGTATTACGATTTGTGGGAAGGAAGCCCGTTTTAGCATCAAGCAGGATGTAGATCCCGCGTTGTGGAGTGTAAAAGAGGGGAAAGCATCGGGACGTAGCTCCGAGGCATTCCAGATCAATGCGCTGCTCGACAGTGTACGAACCACGTTGATCCATATCTACCAGGATATTCAGTTGAACGAACTGGACGTAACGGCCGAAAAAGTAAAAAATCAATTTCTGGGACTCTCGCCGAAAAGTTATACCCTTCTGGCTCTGTTTCAGAAGCACAACGATGATGTTCTGAAGTTGGTGGGCATCAGCAAATCCAGGACGACCTGGCAGAAATACGAACGCACGAAGCATCATTTGGCCGATTTTCTGAAATCCCGATACCGGGTGAGTGACCTATCTCTGAAAGAGATCAATCACATGTTCCTAACGGACTTCGAAGCCTATTTGAAAACCGCCTGCGGGTGCAATGCCAACACAACGGCCAAGTTCATGCAGTCTTTTAAACGGATTGTATTGATCGCCCGCAACAACGGATGGATGCACTACGATCCGTTCGTCAATTATCCAATCCGGATCAGTCAGGTGGATCGGGGTTATCTGACCGAGGAGGAGATCAAGGCCATCATGAGCAAACCGTTCATCACGCCGAGGCTCGAACAAGTTCGCGATGTATTCATTTTCTCCTGCTTTTGTGGACTTGCCTATATCGATATGGCCAACCTGCGCCAAGAAAATATTGTCAGATCGTTTGACAACCAACTGTGGATTTCCGGGAAACGAGAAAAAACCGGAGTGGCATTCCATATTCCACTTTTGGATATCAACCGGAAGATTCTACACAAATACGAGGGAAAACTTTCCAAAGGGAGATTACTCCCAGTGTTATCGAATCAAAAGATGAACGCCTACCTGAAAGAGATCGCAGACCTGTGCGGGATCAATAAAAATATTACATTTCACACCGCTAGGCATACTTTTGCGACCTATTTATTGACGAAAGGAGTCTCCATAGAGAGCGTCAGCAAAATGTTGGGGCATACCAATATCAAAACGACCCAGATCTACGCTCGCATTCTGGATACAAAGATCGGAGAGGATATGTCGCAATTTGCCGATAGGATCAAAGGCCTCGAAGAAATTATAGCATCCAATCTTTAATGTCAAGAAAGTTATGGAAACGAAAACGCCTATTCAAATCATCGAAACGACCCCAGGGAACTGGAAAGTGGAAGTTGCCTCCGGAGAGGTCTGGATGACACGGTCCGAAATTGCCCGCGTGTTCGGAGTCTTTGTGGCGGCTGTGGATGCCAATATTCGGGCGATCTACCGGAGCGGCTCCCTGAGCGATATCGCACACACCGGGAAATGAAACACGTCGATCTCTACAATCTGGAGATGATTGCGGCATTGGCCTTCCGGCTCCGCAGTCCGCAAAGCGAGGCATTCCGGCGGTGGTTGCTTCGACGGCCTCAATTCCCGACGATTGTAGTCAGGATCGCCGGGCAGAAATACCCTGGCGTAAACTGATTTGTTCTTTTTCACTTTTGACCAAGCAATCCTATCAGGGATTGCTAGGTTCGTTTATAGACAGAATGATTTTTACAGGGTCCGTCTTTTGTTTGCTCTCCTTCGACGAATCGGATGGATAGCATCTTGGTTCGGGAGCGAAGGTATCGACGGGCTTTCAGCCAGAGCAAGATCGGGCCGACGAGCGGTTTTGCGAAAAATCTTCCTCTTTCCCTGCGGGTGAGCGTATTTTCCGCAAAAATCTTGCCCAGGCTAAGCCCTTCTTTTCAAGGCTCCTGAACCAAGACACCATCCATACCGGCTCCGCTACGGCATAAAAAATCGAAGATGATGAAAAGCGCAGAAAAAATAACAGGAACCAGAAAACCTCCAACCTTCCACTCAGCATAGGTGCTGGGGTGCGGTTCGGGCTGAAAATCGGGGCGATCGCCGTGGGGTTCTGCCTCTTTGGATGCGGCTTTATTTGGGTTGTTTTGGCCTTGTTTTTCTGCTCGAATCTCTTGC
>CALVFO010000041.1 GCA_944326855.1 uncultured Alistipes sp.
GGCGAACTTGTTTTCGGGATCCTGGAGATGGAAGAGATAGCGGTCGGCCACGGCGATGAACAGATCGAGCTTGGTGGGATAATAGTTGAAGATCCCGGTTTTGGTCAGCCCGACGCTGTGGGCGATCCTTTGCAGGCTGACGCTCTCGTAGTTCATCGACATAAAGAGTTGCAGGGCATTTTGCAGAATCTCTTCCCGATTGGTTTTCATGTTTAGCCGTTTTTGTACACTCAAAGATACGGGCTTATTCCGGAAAACGATCAGGAATCCGCTTTTTTCATCCGCATATGGGCAAACAAGCCCTGCCGGATAACACCGAAAAACATCGCTGCCGCAGTACCATACATCCGCAAGTTGCATTCCGACACACATATTGGGGATGATTCCCAGCTTCAAGGTTTCCATATAGCCTTTTCCCGTCACTCCCCTACTTCGCCATGCCATGACGCTATCGGTAAAGAGTGAGGTTCAGGTCGATCTCGAATGGGTGCTTTTGGGATTGCGGGAATCGACCTGTGGAGAGAGTTTTGTCGGCAATGAGGCGAAATGTGATACGAATTACGGGTCGTGTGACCTGAATTACGGTTTTCCGGTTGCCGCGCTTTCCCGGGAATGATGAAAAACGTATCTTTGTTCAACACCCCAAAAAACGCTTATGGATAAAACATGGGTCAATCTCGAGACGGTCTCCCAATACAACGATCTGCTGGGAGTGGAAACGCTGCATCCGTTAGTGAGCGTAGTCGACATGTCACAGGCAAAACCGATGAGAAATTTCCGACAGACATATGGATTCTATGCGATTTTTCTCAAAGAAGTCAAGTGCGGGAACCTGATATACGGACGGCAATATTACGACTATCAGGAAGGAACCCTGGTTTGTCTGGCCCCGGGACAGGTTATCGGTATAGAAGACAACGGTGAAGTCTTTCAACCGAAAGGCTGGGCTTTGGTTTTTCACCCCGACCTGATTCGAGGCACTTCATTGGGACAGCATATCCGGGAGTATACGTTTTTTTCCTACGAAGTGAATGAGGCGTTGCATCTGTCGGAGCGCGAACGCGAACTGATCGTCGATACGTTTCATAAAATCCGTCATGAACTGGAACATGCCATCGACCGGCACAGCCGACGCCTGATCACCATTCAGATCGAGATGCTGTTGGATTATTGTCTGCGGTTCTATGAACGACAGTTTATCACACGTTCGCAGGTCAATCGGGACATACTGAGTCGCTTTGAAACGCTGTTGGATGCCTATTTCACCGATGGACGCACCCAACAGGAGGGATTGCCCACCGTAAAGTATTGTGCCGGAAAGTTATGTCTGTCACCCAATTATTTCGGCGACCTGGTCAAAAAAGAGACCGGCAAAACAGCTCAGGAATACATCCAGTTCAAATTGATCGATTTGGCGAAAGAGCAAATCCTGGATCCGGGCAAAACCATTGCCCAGGTTGCCTATGAATTAGGTTTCCAATATCCACAGCATTTCACCCGCTTGTTTAAAAAAGTCGTAGGGAAAACCCCCAACGAATACCGAACCCGGGTCAGTTCATAACCTTGCCTCGGATCCGGATGACCGAGAGGGTACCATAGAGGCGTCCGTGAAGGAGAGAGAGGTCTTCCGACGGGAAACCCGTTCATAAAAATCAGGCGGAACGGATCCGATACTTTTTCGGATCCGTTTTTCTTTCTGTCGGGGGATCGCCGGAAAGATCGACAGGCGAATGAACGGGCCGGCAAAAAAATCAGACCGATACGGACTCATCCCACGAGACACTGTCCGTTGCCACCCCTCAAAACAGTGAATCCGACCCGAATCAAAGGCGTCCTGAATCCGAATCGACATAACGGGAAAGGTCGGCCAAGCGACAGCGTCCCGGCGAAAATCCCATGACCGGCTGCCGGGGCTGCTGGATTCGGCAGGGGTGTATGCTATTTGTGTTTTTGATATTCGGAAGGGGAATATCCGGTCTTTTCCTTGAAATATTTGCCGAAAAAGGATTGATTGGCGAAATTCAGCATATCCGCTATTTGCTGTATCGTATATTTGTGGCTTTTGAGCAATGCCTTCGCCTCGAGAACGACAAAATCGGTGATCCAGTCCCCCGCAAAACGTCCGCTTACCTGGTGAACAATTTGCGACAAATATTTGGGGGTCACACACAACAGATCCGCATAATAGGAAATGCTGCGCTGCCGAATGTAGTTTTTCTGTACTTCCTTCATGAATCGGTTGTAGAGGTCCTGTTTCCGACCGGCTTTTTCTTTTGCATTTACCGTTTCGGCATCGGCGGCAAGCAGATAACTGTAGGCATTATAAGTAAGCACCTGTGTGTATCCGAGCAACGATCCTTTTCGAAAAGGATTGTCGGTTTGAGCCATTTTCATTTTCATCAACCGATAAATCGTCATACACTCTTCGATCGCCTCCGGATCCATGTGACACAAAGGCGATGTATAGAATCGGCGGTGTAAGGACATGGTTTCCTCGATCTGGTTGACGGGTTGAAAATATTCGGGAGTAAAAGCAATCACGGCAATCTTCGTATGCTCATCCATACCGGTATATTCGCCGATCGTCCCCTCCTGAACAACCAGAATATCATTGGACAAAATATGAAAATCCTGCAGGTTGATTCGGAATCGAATGCATCCCGTCAAACAAATGATTACGGTAGTGAACGAAATCTTGACAGGATGATTGGTAAAAAAAGTTTCCGCATCATCCCGTCTGGATGATTCATCAAAGTTGTCGAGCAGGATAAGTTGTCGATCCAAATGTACAGCGCCGTCTTGTGCCGACAAGCGAATCAGATCCAAATCCCCATACGGATACTTCATAACTCTGCAATTAGACTGTTCTATAGACAAAATTAGGTATTTTAGTCGACAATATTCAAATTTGTTATCCATTAGAACAAACTGTTGTTCCCTTCGAAGAGCGTACTCATGGAATAAATCGAGAACTTTGCATCGAAAATGAAAAATAAACCACGAAACCCTATGAGAAAACTGATTACTCTGGTCATCGTCGTCGGATTGTTTTATGCCTGCGGCGGCCCATCGCATGAAGGCTCCGCCGTACGGAGCGTCGTACTGACAGTTCCGGAGCTGGCGGAATCGACCCTCAGCAAACATTACTCGGGCATTGTCCGTGAAGCGCACATGATCAATCTCGGATTCAAAACCGCCGGACAAATCCAACGTCTATACGTGCAGGAAGGCGACTATGTCCGGCAGGGAGAGTTATTGGCCGAATTGGATGCGGCAGACTATCGGCTGGGCGTGGAAGCCTTGCAAATTCAATATAACCAGTTGAAAGACGAAGTAAAACGTACGGAGCAGCTCTTTAAACAGAAAAGTATTTCCGCCAACGATTATGAAAAAGCGCTGGCCGGGCTGAATCAATTGGGCATTCAACTTCAGATCAACCAGAATAAACTCGACTATACGAAACTGTATGCCCCGACGAACGGATACATCCAGTCCGTCAATTTCGCTCCGGCAGAGATGGTCGATGCGGGGACGGCTCTGTTTACGCTGCTGGATGTGTCGCACATGGAGGTGGTGGCCGATATTCCGATCGACACCTATCGGGCCTGCAATCGTTCCTCCCGCTACTATTGCCAGGTGGCGGGAACCGAAAAGAGTTGCCCGATGACCTTGCTGAGTCTGACGCCCCGGGCCGATGGCAATCAGCTCTATCGCCTGAGGCTGGCCTTTGCCGATCGGCCCGACGAACGACTTACGGCCGGAATGAATGTCGAAGTCGGCATCGTCGTGACGGATACGACCTCCTCGCCCCAATACATCCTTCCTTTAAGTGCGGTTTTCCGGGACAAGGATAGCGCCTGCGTTTGGGTGTTCGAGAGCGATTCCACAGTCTCCAAACGACATGTCGTACTCGATGAAAAGGCCGATGCCGAAGGTCGAGCGATGGTGGTCGAAGGATTGACGGGCCATGAACAGATCGTACGGGCCGGCGTGAATGTTTTGCAGGAAGGTGAACAGGTACGTGTGATTGCCCGTCCGAGTCAGACCAATGTAGGAGGATTGCTATGATGAAAATGACCGAATTTTTCATGCGACGACCTCTGCTTTTCTGGTCGTTGATGGGGGCCATTGTGATTGCCGGGATACTCTCCTTTATGCAAATGCCCAAACTGGAAGACCCCGCCGTATCGGCCAAACAAGCCATGGTCGTGGTTCCATGGCCGGGAGCCAGCGCCCATGAGATGGAATTGAAGGTGGCCCAAATGATGGAAGATGAACTGCGGGCTCTTCCCAATGTCAAAAAAGTAAAAACCGTCTGTCAGAACAGTTCGGCCCTGTTTACGGTCGAGTTCCAGATGACGGTGCTGAATCGGGATCTGGAACAACATTTCGATCTGTTACGTCGCAAAGTCCATGACGCAGCCCAACGTTTACCTCAGGGATGCTATGATCCGGTAGTCATCGACGACATGATGGACGTTTACGGGATCTTCTATGCGCTGACGGGAGACGGATACGATTACGACGAAATGTATAAATACGCCAAATATATCCGTCGGGAATTGCTCGATGTGAAAGGCGTCAAACGAATCAACATCGCAGGCAATCGCGATGAAGTGATTAACATCATCCTTTCGAAAGAACAGATTACCCGCAATGGCGTCATCCCCACACAGATCATGGCCGCTTTGCAAGCGGCCGGAAAGACGGTCAATGCCGGGATGTACCCCAGCGGCGATGAACGCATTGCGCTGTATGTCGACTCGGCGGTCGAAACGGAAGAAGACATCCGGGATCTGTTGATCCAGACATTGGACGGAAAACAAATCCGGATCGGCGATGTCGCACGGGTGGAGCGAGCCTATACCGAACCGCAACGCAATGGCTTTTTCGTAGAAGGCCGTCCGGCACTGGCCATTTGCATCGCCATGGAATCATCGGCTATCGTACCCGATGTAGGGAAAGCCGTCGATGCTCGTCTCTCCGAAGCAATGCAGCATATTCCGGTGGGATTCCAGACCGAAAAGATATTTTTTCAGCCCGACAAAGTGCGGGACGCGATCTCGTCGTTCATGTGGAATCTCCTCGAATCGGTCGCCATCGTCATCCTGGTACTGATCTTTACCATGGGTTTGCGCAGCGGATTGATCATCGGTTTCGGGCTGATCCTTACGGTAGCGGTATCGTTCCCCATCCTGCTCGCCTGTGGGACGACCCTGCAGCGTATTTCGCTCGGAGCATTCATCGTGGCGATGGGGATGCTGGTCGACAATGCCGTGGTGATCATGGACGGCATCCTGGTTGACAAAAAACGAGGACTCTCGCCCAAAATATACCTCTATCGCATCGGTCGCAATACGGCCTTGCCGCTGCTGGGTGCAACGATTATCGCCGCCTCGACCTTTTTGTGCGTTTATCTCTCGCCCGATTCGGCCGGGGAATATGCCAGAGACCTTTTCCTGGTATTGTGTGTCAGTTTGCTTGCCAGTTGGGTGTTGGCCCTGGTACAGGTACCCATTTGCGCCAAAACGTGGCTGCCGAGCCGGGAAAAACGAGGCGAACAAAACGGTGCGGTCATGCAATCGCCCGTGCATCGCTTCATCCGCCGTACGATTACTTTCCTGATCGGATATAAGCGTACGACGATTTTCGTGGCGTTTGGATTGCTGGCACTCTGCCTCTTCGGGATGACGCGTGTCAAAAACCTGTTTTTCCCCGATTTCGATTACAAACAATTCGTGGTCGAATGCTTTTTCCCGTCCGCGACAAATGCCGATTCGGTACGTGACCGGTTGCTGGACATGAGCGAGCAACTCTCGACGAATCCTCAGATCGAACGAGTGGCCGTCAGTCAGGGCAGCGCCCCGGCACACTACTGTCTGGTGCGACCGATGACTTCGGGCGGAGATTGTTACGGGGAACTGATTGTCGACTGCAAAGACTACCGGACCGTACTGGCTCAAATTCCGGAAGTCCGGAAACAACTGCGCTCAGAATATCCCGATGCCTATATTCGGATTCGAAAATACAACTTTTCGATCTCGACGACTCATACGGTAGAGGTCGAATTCGCAGGACCCGACCCGGCCGTATTGCGGGATTTAAGTGCCCAGGCCGAGGCCATTATGCGTCGCTGTCCTTATGTGGATGCCTATTCGGTGCAGAACAACTGGAAACCTACGGGAAAAGCCTTCGTAGCCGAGTACTTGCCAGCCCATGCCTTGCGATCCGGAGTCGGACGGAGCGATGTGGCCAACGCCTTGCTGGCCGCAACAGATGGAATGACCGTCGGCGTATTGAATGATCAGGAACGTCTGGTCATGCTCAATTTACAGGTGCGCAATGCCGACGGCAGCCGCATTCGCCGCCTGGAGGATATCCCGGTCTGGAGTACGATGAACGCCCATCTCTCGAACGAAGAGTTACAGAGTGCGCTGGCCGGAGGCAGTGCCGTGAGCGAATTGCAAGACAAAATATTCCGGGCCACACCACTCGGCAATGTCATTGACGGCTTGCGTCTCGACTGGGATGAAGATGTTGTTTTACGACTCAATGGACGACGGGTCATCGAGGCGGAATGCGATCCGAATCCGGATTGCAGTCAAGCTACGCCGGCCAAAGTTGTTGCCTCGATCCAGGATGAAATCGAAGCCATCCCCTTACCCGAAGGATACACCATGAGATGGGTCGGAGAAGGAGAAATTCAGGGCGAAGCGATCGGGAACCTGATGAAATACGTACCGATCACCATTTTCCTGATCTTGCTGATACTTCTTTTACTGTTCAATAGCTGGCGCAAAGTGCTGCTCATTCTGATCTGTTTCCCGTTTGTTTTCTGCGGCATTGTCCCCTCCCTGCTGTTGAGCGGACAACCGATGACGTTCATGGCCATTATCGGCATGTTGGGATTGATCGGTATGATGGTTAAAAATGCCATTGTGCTCGTCGACGAGATCAATCGCCTGCAGACCGAAGAAAAATTGCATCCCTATACTGCCGTTGTCGACGCGACCGTATCACGCGTCCGTCCCGTACTGATGGCCTCGCTGACAACCATTGTCGGCATGATTCCGTTGGTAACCGACCCAATGTACAGTTCCATGGCAATCACCATCATGGGAGGATTAACCGTAGGAACGATCATCACGCTGATTCTGTTACCGCTCTTTTATACGGCCCTGTTCCGTATTCATAAACCTGTCCAAGCCTAAAAAATCGAAACGATGAATAATATGCGAATCGGAATTATATGCTGCGTCGGACTGCTGTTCTCATCCGGCGTCATGGCGCAACAGCCACTTCGTCTCTCTCTGGAGGAGTGTCGTCGGATGGCTCTCATCAATAGCGAAGAGCTGCAACAAGCAGGGAATCGACTTCAACAGGCAGAATTGGACCGCAAAATCGCCGCCCAGGCTTCTCTCCCGAAAATCGACGGATCGGCAACCGGGGCCTATATGCTTCCCGACATGGACATGATGAGCATGGAACTGCGGATGCGAGGCATGTATATGGCCGGTATCAGTCTGACACAGCCGATCTATACGGGCGGGAAGATTTCGACGGGTCGAAAACTGGCCCGAATCGGCGAGGAGGTCGCTCAGGAACAACACCGCATGACCCGAATGGATATTCTGGTCGAAGCAGACCAGGCTTACTGGACTTATATTGCGGTGGCACGCAAGGTGGGCATGATGGAAAGTTATCGTTCGCAGATGGACACCTTATACCGCCAGACGGAAACAGCCTTGGCTACCGGTATGGCCACGGAAAACGATCTGTTACGCATCGAGGCCAAACGCAGTGAGATCCGCTATCAGCTCCAGAAAGTACAAAACGGGGCCGATTTGTGTCGGATGTCGCTCTGTCGAATGATCGGGGTCGATTTCGACACGGCGATAGAAGCGGTGGATACCACTTTCATGATTTCGCAGCCCGGCAAACTCTCATTGGATATGGAGGCACGTCCCGAACTGCACTTGCTGCGTCAACAAATCGCAGCCGGTAAAGAACAGATTCGTATGGCCCGTGCCGACATGCTGCCCACGGTCGGGTTGACGGCCGGATATACCTATTACGGCAACGTGAAGCTCAACAGCCTGATCGATCTCGGCGAAGGAACGATGGTCCCTTATACGCAGGAATTTCGAGACGGGATAGGAATTGCGATGCTGGCGGTCAAGATTCCGATTTTCCATTGGGGCGAGAGCCGCAAAAAAGTCCGTAAGGCACAATATGAACTGAATAACGTCGAACTCGAATTGCAGAAAAATACTCGCCTGCTTTCTATCGAGGTACAACAGGCCATTCGGAACATGCAGGACGGCTATTTGATGATTCGTACGGCAGAAACCGGCGTACGGCAAGCCTCGGAAAATTTACGCATGATGCGCAATCGATATGTCGCTTCCATGGCTTCGCTCACCGATCTGCTTGATGCCCAGTCGCAATGGCAACAGGCTGAAAGCAATCTTATCGAAGCCCAAACCCAATATAAAATGTACGAAACGGCCTACTTGAGGGCTACCGGAAGACTGTCGTTTTAGCGGAAGTGTCTGACCGAGAAGTTCACCGCATCCAGAAATACGGCATTGTTCAGTCCCGATAAAAACGAAGGACATATTCCACGTCTGGCAGATAGGAGCGCCCGAAAAGATTCAGGTGATTGAACAAGTGATACAACCGATAGAGATTGTCCCGATAGGCCCATCCTTCGGGCAAGGGATACTCCTGCATATAGGCCCGATAAAATGAATCCGGAAAGCCGCCGAATAAACGGGTCATCGCCAGTTCGGCTTCGCGATGTCCGTAATAAACGGCCGGATCGATCAGCACGGCCTTTCCCGAAAGCGCACAAAGAAAATTTCCGTTCCACAAATCACCGTGCAGCAAACAGGGTGGTTCTTCACTGCCATGCAACAGGGCCGGAAGCCGCTTTTCCAGTTTCACGAAATCCGAACGGAGAGAGGCGTTCACATAACCGTTTCGTTCAGCCAGACGATACTGAAACAACAACCTTTTGTTGAAATAAAACAGAGCCCAGTCCGTTCGTTCTTGTCCGTCGGCCCGATTGAGTTGAGGATTGGCTCCGATATAATTATCCTCGTAGAAGCCGAAAACCGAGCCCGTATAACGGTGCATGCGGGCCAATGAACGGCCGAATGTTTCGAAGAAATCGACCGGAGGGGTTCCCCGTTCGATGTAGCGGGTCAAAATAAAATCATCGCCCGCAAAGATCGCATCGGCCACCGGGATTTCGCCCGAACGCGCCAACTCCCGCAATCCGTTCGCCTCACACCGGAAACTCCGCCCGGAGGCTCCCCGTTTTAAAAAATAGGCCTGTCCCGAACGGGTTCGGATCACTCCGCCGACAGCCACCCGCGACAGGGAGTCCTCGGTCAACGGTTCGCCCACGCACTCTTCCAGAAAACTGCGGCAAAGCATCAACATACGATTACAATTCGAGAGTGCCGTGTACCTCTTTCAAAGCATCTGCGGTCAACTCATAGACCTGCAAATAGGGTTCATACATCTGACGATCTCCGACCGCATAGATGCCGTATCGCGAAGCCAACGAAAAACCAAAACGAGCATAATAATCCGGATCGCCCAATACCGCCACGGCCGTCCAGCCCAACTCACGAGCCCGACGAAAAGCCTCCTGCACCAACTTCGCACCGACCCCACGGTGACGATAGGCATATTTCACGGCCAGAGGAGCCAACAACAAAATCCGAAAAGGTTCCACACGGGGTACACACATACGCTCCGGCCGGATAAAACTTTTACTCAACATCAAATGGCCGATCAGTTCCTTGCCGCAGTATGCGACCAGCGCCAGTTCCGGGATGTAATTGGTTCCCCGACGCAGACGGTCCACATAATCCTGTTCATACCCGTCGGATATTTTGGCCGACAGGAAAGCCTTCTGAATCAAATCGTATACCGCTTCATATTCCTGCGGGCGCTCGGTAGATATCGTGATTTCCGTATCCATATTTTCGTGAAACTCGTTTTTTTCAGAGCGCAAGATACACGTTTTTCCGGGTTAGACAAGCAATTTGCGATCGAGAGAAGCAATTCCGGAGAGTTTTATCGACAAACGGTGCAGTCCGATCATGAATCCTCCGCACGAATTGTCCTTTCCGAATGGTTTTCCGGTCTCCGGTCCGCTATCCGTTTTCAGTAAAACAGGCCACAAATCAAAACGAGATGACAGATCGATGGAAAAATGGGATCGAATCACTATCTTTCGCGTCAAATCATCGAAAAGCCATGATCGAATCCAGCACCTTCGACTTCTTAACGGACCTCCGTCACAACAACTACCGTGAATGGTATCACGCCTCCAAATCCCGCTGTGAAGCAGCACGCAACAACGTGCTGGAAACGGCTTCGGAAATGATAGCCGGAATCAATCGATTCGATTCCTCGGTCGGTTATCCCGACCTGCGGAAATGCATGTTCCGCATGGCCCGAGACACCCGCTTTTCTCCCGACAAAACACCTTATAAAACCCATATCGGCCTTGTTTTCAGCCCGGAAGGAAACACTCACTGCAAAACTTCGGTTTATTATCTTCACATCGAACCGAACGGCAGTTTCGTCTCCTGCGGCCTGTATATGCCCGATAAGCCACAACTGAAGGCCGTGCGCGAAGCCATCGTGGAAGAGTGGGACGAATTTTCGCAGATCGTTCAGGACCCTATATTCCGGAAAACATTCGGCGACTTGTGCCGTGAAAACAAGGTATTGCAACGGGTTCCCAATGGATTCGACAAGAATTTCCCGGGGGCCGACTATTTGAAGTTGAATTCGTTCTATGTTTATGCCTCCTTCCCGGATCACGAGGTTTGCGCTTCCGATTTCGTTTCCCGGGCATTGCAGATCCTCGAATACACAGCTCCGCTCAACCGGTTTTTAAACCGGGCTATTCAAAACGGTTAACCCATTCAGGTTCCGGACGAGGCCTCGATACCAAGAGTTCCCTACCCCACGGGATCCGCACAATCCGACAACCAGTCTGAGCCAAAACCACTCATCGGAACAACCCTGAAAGCAAGATTTCCCGACCAATCGGATATATCGGCCCTCAGACCGTATGATCCGACGCCTAACAGAGAATCTTTCCCCCATTCACAGTAACGTGCGACTTAAATAATGAAGATAATAAATTGGACATTACTTTTTCTTGTATCGCTTTGGGGTTGTTGGGATAGCGTGAAAGCAAGCTCATTGCAGCAAGATACCATAAGGGATATAACCTACCAACTTTATCCGTTGGGGATTGCTTGCCGCAATCATGATATGGCCACCATACAACGGTTGCTGGCCGAGACAGAGGAACCTATGGCAATGGGTAATGATTATTACGATTTTGACATACTCTATACAGCAATCTATTTTGACAAAGAAGATGTACTGAAATATGCCCTTACCCGATATAAAGACATTAATGACAGAGTATATAGTGATGAATATGGGCTAACGCTCTTGACCTACGCCTGCAAATTGTCCAACGTGAAGTTAGCCCGCATATTGCTGGAGCATGGCATTAACGTAAATGGTTACCAAAGTCCATACGATACATATAAGGCATATCCGATTATGGAAGCCATTGCCAATAATAACTTAGAACTGGTGAAGTTGCTGTTAGAATATCATGCAGACCTTGATATAAAGGACAGTAACGGCAATACTCCTCTCACTTTAGCAAAGGAAACCGGTGCAAAAGAAATTGAAGATTTACTTTTGCAATGGATGAAACCACAAAAAAAGAATGCGAACAACGCAGAATAACGGCAAGCCGTTCCCGGCTGAACCATTAGGCAATCCCGAGGAAAAAACGTACTTTTGCAAAACTCTTTCGATCCGGACCTAAAACCAACCGACATGAATGTGAGACACCCCCAAAAAAAGCATATATTGTATTGGCTGACAGGAATTGCTTGCCTGTTGACCCTGAGCGGATGCCTCAAGAAATCGGAATACATCACCGAACGTATCGGTATCGCGCTGGCTCCACGCAACAACCATTGGGGGGCTGCTGTCTCTCAATACAGTACCCTGGAAGCGGCATCCTATCAATTGCCCTATTTCCTGACCAATGCCACCTCCAGCAGCACGACCTCCGACAGCGCCAGCCAGCGTTCGCAACTGATCAACATGGCCTACCCCAACAGCGAGACCCTGAATCCCTGCCGTGCCATCATTCTTTCTCCCGTCGGACAGGATCTTAAAAGCCTGGACAGCATTATCAAGGCCCAAATTCCGCTGATCTTTTTCGAACGGCCGGTCGAAGGCGTGGAATACGCATACCTGGTCACCGGAGACAACGAACAAGCCGGCCGGCAAGCCGCCGAATTCATTCTCGACACCCTGGGTAACACAACCCCACAGGTATTGACATTGGAGGCCGCCGACACCAATTACCAAATTCGGCTGAAGGCATTCCGCACTCAACTGGGGGTCAACACCGCCGATTCACTGGTTTCGGTTCCCTCCCGGGAAGAGGGAAAAAACATGATGCTTTCGGTGTTGGCGACCGAAGGTTCGGAACGGATCAATGCCGTATATACCGCCGACGACGATCTGGCTTTGGGGGTTTTGGATGCTTTGAACGACCAAGGGAATACAAGCGTTAAAATCGTGGTAGGAGGAGGTGGCGAACAGGAACTGTTGGAACTCATCCAATCCACCGACAACCGGATCATCGCTACCACCCTGTACTCCCCGGCCATGATCCGCAGCTGCGTGGAAGTAGCCTATCGACTGGTTATTCTGGGTGAAACCCCCGCTCAAAAAGAAGAACATCATCCCTCTGTGCTGATCGATCGCTCCAATGTGGCCGAATACCTCGATCCCGAATCCTTGTATTAACTTCAATATTTTCTCAGAAAGTATCCATGGACATCTTTCGACTGACCGATACGAACGATCCGTTATTCGCCCCCGTTTGGGAAATCTACACGGCCAGTTTCCCGATCTGCGAACAACGTACCCTGGCTCACCAGCAAACCGCATTCCGTTCCCCCGATTTCCACTTCCTGGCCTACTACGAAGGAAACATTCCGGTCGGACTGATCGGTTATTGGGAAATCGACGATTATCTCTACATCGAACATTATGCCATCAACCCGACCCTACGCGGTGGCGGTTACGGCAGCCGGATTCTCGAAGAGCTGATCCGGCATACGGACCGCACGGTCATCCTGGAAATCGACGACGTAACAGACGAGATATCGACCCGTCGTCTCCATTTCTACCAACGCCTGGGATTCGTGCTGAATCCATACCTTCATCCATTGCACCGCTACCGGGAAGGAGCGGAACATCAGAATGCCGTTTTGAAGATTCTGAGCTATCCCACAGCAATCGATTCTACGACTTACGAACGTTTCAACCACGATTTGGAGACGATCGTCATGAAACGCGACTGATCCATACAACCGAAAATCGATGCAACTTCGGACTACAGAGCCATCCCGACCCCTGCCTCAAACCTCCCGTACTCGTCGTTCCGAACGAAGATGGGCCCTGGCCACAACTTTGGCCATTGCCGGAATACTCAGCGCCGTACAGTTACAGGTAAAATCCCCCCTATTGTTAGGAGAGCGATGGTTCCCGGGGGGCGGGTGGATTCAGATCATCTTGGCGGCCGGAGCCGGCGGATGGCTGTACGTTCGGTTGCAGCCGCTTCCGACCCGAAGCCGATGGAGAAAACGGACGTGGTTGTTGTTTACCCTCGTATTTTTCGCTCAACTGATTCTGGGCATTGGGGTGGATCCGCGCTTTTTACTCAACGGAGAACTTCATTTCCCCATACCGGATCTCATTGTAGGAGGAGCCGTTTATCGGTGGCAATTGGGCTTCATGCCGCTACTGTTTCTGGTGACCGTCCTGATTTCCGGAGGGGCCTGGTGTCACCAACTTTGCTATTTCGGAGCGTTGGACGCCTTAGCGGCCGGGGAAAACCCCACCCCAAACCAACTCAATTCCTCGACGCGTCAACGCCTTCGATTCGGGATCCTCGTACTATTCATACTCACAGCCCTCGGACTGAGGCTGGCTGGTGTATCCTCCTTATGGGCCACCCTGAGCGCCGGTGCCGTCGGTCTGTTAGGCGTCGGAATCATACTGTTCGGCTCCTATAGACGCAAACGCATGGTACACTGTTCTCTTTATTGCCCCTTAGGCACCCTGGTATCCTATCTAAAATCGGTTTCGCCCTGGCGATTTCGCATCACAAATCGGTGTACCCACTGCCTGATGTGTTCCCGACATTGTCCCTATGGAGCCCTGACTCCCTCCGACATCGAACAGGGAAAACCCGGTCGCAGCTGCACTTTATGCGGAGACTGTCTGCCTCACTGTCCTCACCAGGCCCTGGGGTATTCCTTCCCGGGTTTAAAACCCGCCACGGCTCAACGTCTCTGGCTGTGTGTCTGCACAACGCTCTATCTTTGTTTCCTGATGTTGGCCCGCATCTGAGGTTTTCGTTTCCGGTCACCCTAAAAACAAGTTGGTGTCACCGCTTCGCGATAACACCAACCCCACTAACTACTAACTATTAACCTAACTTCTACAACATTACCTAACTGACATTCAGGTTGTGTAGAAACTTTCAGAGAGCCCCCTCAGACTACTCTGCAAGCGATTTTGCTTGAATATCTCCTGATCGGCAGGATCCGATCCTCGTTCCAAATTTAAAATTGAGACTTTCTTTAATGCAAAGATAACTATATTTTTCGTTTTCCCAAATTTTAACCGCACAAAATGTATGTTAAAAAAAGTTAATCTTTCGTTTTAGCGACGTTTTCGATTTTTTCTTCTGAAGAGCCAGAATTAGCCTTCGAATCGACACCAAATTCCTTTGCTTTTTGTATCTTTAAACATAGAACGTCATTCCCGGAACAATTCGTATATATTATATCAAAAAAACAGATCAAAATGGATAAATACCTCTCCTCTGCCGGCGAAATCGCCATCCAACACATCGGTCACGGCTCGATTATGCTTCTCTGGCGCGACAAGATCGTTCAGGTGGACCCGTACAGCGAAGTGGCCGATTACAAAACCTTGCCGAAAGCCGATATGATCCTGATCACGCACGATCATTACGACCATTACGATCCGCAAGCCATCGAAGACACCCGAAAACCCGATACGATGATCATCGGGAAATTTCCGGACGATACCCCCATACGCTCCCGTATTCCGCTCGACAACGGACAACAAACCCAATGGGAAGGAATCACCATCAAGGCCGTAGCCGCCTATAACCGACTACACATGCGCGCCCCCGGCCAGCCTTTCCACCCCCAAGGTTTCGGAAACGGTTACATACTGAAAATCGGAGATTTGACCCTTTACATCGCCGGAGATACCGAACCCATACCCGAAATGCGGGACCTGGGGCCTGTCGATATCGCCTTTCTGCCCCAGAACCTGCCCTACACCATGGATCCGGACATGTTTATCGAAGCCGTCCACATGATTCGCCCGCGCATTCTGTATCCCTATCATTACGGAGAGATCGATCGCAAGGCCCTGGCCCGCGCTTTACCCGAAATCGATATTCGTTGGAAATAACCGCAAACGAAGCCACCCGTCAATAGGTGGCGATATAGACCCAATCGAAACAGGACTCGGAGGCAGGAGCGACATAATAATCCGACGAGGTCAGTGAACAGGTCAATGTTCGATTGGCAATGAATATTTTGCGGCGGGTCATCCGATAATAAAGGCTGTAGGGAATCCGAAACAACACACGCGGCAACCAACAATGCAGCTTCAAGAGGTCGTGTCGGAGCAGTTGTTGAACGAATTGACGACTTTTTTCGTAATAGGTCATCGCCCGGGAATTTCCGAACACCCCCTTGCGATCCACCTCCCGAAAACGATAACGCAACAAATTGCACAACTCGTCGCCCAAATACTCCCTGACATACCAGGGATTACGGGTCAGCGACATTCTGCGATTCGGAGAAATCAGGATCAAGCGTCCTCCCGGTTTCAACATACGGTGCAGTTCACGGATCATTTCGAAATCATCCCGGACATGAACCAACACATGGTAGGAAATGATACAATCGAAACTCCCGCTGGCCTGAATAAAAGGAGGATGTGTCAGGCGATAGAATTCGACATGTTCCCAACGCGTCGTATCGACACGGCAGGCATGACGGCTGACGATCGTCAGGCTGCGCACCCGCGGAGCGATCAAATCGATTCCATCCGGATAACAATCACTGATTTCCAATACATCGCCCGAGATTTCTTGGGCGATGTATTCATAAATGGCCCGACGACGCTGGTACTGAAAATTGTCGGACATATCCCGTACGGAGGAAACTTCATTCATGGCAGGCCGGAATTAAAGCCGCTTCAAAGATAAGCATTCTCGGCGATTCAAAAAATCCGTTCAGATCACCTCTACCCCACGCTCTTTGAGCAGCGCCAAACCCCAATCCTTGAGTTTGTATTTCTGAATCTTCCCGCTGGCCGTCATCGGGTAGGTATCGACAAAGAAAATATATTTCGGGATCTTATAACGGGCGATCTGCCCCCGGCAAAACAACTTCACCTCTTCTTCCGTCAGCGAATGGCCCTCTTTCACCTTAATAAAAGCCCCCACCTCTTCTCCGTATTTGGGGGAAGGTATTCCAGAAACTTCCACACTCTCGATCTGGGGCATGTTATACAGGAAATTTTCGATCTCACGCGGATAAATATTTTCGCCGCCCCGAATGATCATCTCCTTGATACGTCCCGTAATGCGGAAATATCCCTGTTCGTCCATCACACCCAAATCACCCGAATGCAGAAAACCGTTCTCGTCGATAATGGCGGCCGTCGCTTCGGGATTCTTGTAATAGCCCTTCATGATGTTGTATCCCTTGCAACACATTTCGCCCTGCACGCCGACCGGACACTCCCGGTTGGTTTCGGGATCGAGCACTTTCACCTCCACGAAAGGCAACGAACGACCCACGGTCGTCGCCCGAATCTCCGGAGAATCGGTCACCCGCGTAGCCGTCATACCCGGCGACGATTCGGTCAAACCATATACGCTGATAATGTCCCGACAGTACATTTTTTCCATCACCTGTTTGAGTGTTTCGATCGGACAGGGCGCTCCGGCCATAATCCCGGTACGCAGGGAGGAAAGATCGAACATGTCGAACATCGGGTGATTCAATTCGGCAATGAACATCGTCGGAACCCCGTACAGCGAGGTACATTTCTCCTTCTGCACCGAAGCCAACACCTTGAGCGGATCGAAATCCTCGACCATGACCATCGTCGAGCCGTGCGTAATCACCGCACACAGCGACAACACACATCCGAAGCAGTGAAACAGCGGCACGCAGGTCAACACCCGATCCGCCGGCGTATAATGCATGCACTCCCCAACCGTCAGTCCGTTATTCAGAATGTTGTAATGGGTCAGCAAAACCCCTTTTGGGAAACCCGTGGTTCCCGACGTATACTGCATATTCACTTCGTCGTGAGGATCGACCTGAGAAACCGCATCCCGCAACTGACGATCATCGCCATAACGACCACGCACCAACAATTCGGTGGTCGTGTACATGCCCCGCTGTTTTTCATGACCGATATACACCACATTCCGCAACTCCGGAAAACGTTCGGAACGCATCTTTCCCCGTTCGGAAACATAAAGTTCCGGGACCAAATCATACATGATCTGGATATAATCGCTGTCCCGGTATCCGTTGACCATACACATGGTGTGGATATCGGCATTTTCGAGAATATAAGCCACCTCGGAAGCCTTATAGTTGGTATTGACCGTCACCAAGACGGCTCCGATCTTCGCCGACGCAAAAAAGATGGTCAACCAGTCTGGTACATTCTTGGCCCATACACCGACTTTACTGCCTCGGGTCACTCCAATGGAAAGAAATCCCCGGGCCAGATCATCCACCCGTTCATTAAACGTCTTATAGGTGAACCTCAAATCCCGATCGGGATAGACGATAAAATCATGATCGGGGGTTTCGGCAGCCCATTTTTCGAGCAGTCCCCCCATGGTATAATCGATCAACTGCATAGTTTCAAACGGAGTCCGACCCCGAACTCCTTCCTTATAATATTAAACGATTCTGTTCCCCGGGCAGCGAAGGCGGATTCGGGGCCGAGCCCGCCCTGCGGCACCTCCTCAAAAGGAAATTTCTCCGGAACACAAGCTCCGTTCACACGATCGTCCCGACAGGCAAAATATCTCCGGAAACTTTTCCCGACATCGAATAACCGTTATTTTACGAAGCCCAAAAACTAAAACGGAGTATAAGTGACCGCCAATACCTGAGCCTTTTCCCCTTCTGCCGGCGTCGTCAGAATATGGGGCACGAAGGAATCGTAATAGATGCTGTCTCCCGGTTCAAGGGTATAGGTTTCATTGCCGTACAACAAAACAGCCCGGCCGTCGAGTACATACAAAAACTCTTCGCCCTCATGCTGAGAAGGTTCACCTCCCTCGGGATCGTAATAATTCACCTCGATCAGCAAAGGTTCCATGGTACGGTCGCTTTTCTCCTGTGCCAGTGCATAAAAATTCAGATGATTCCTCACTTCCGTATTGTCATTGGAGGTACTGATCGTGGGGGTCAACTTCTTATTATAATGAACCGCCGGCGAGTGGCACTCTTCCCCATCGAGAATGGTTCCCAGACGCAATTTCAAAGCCTGGGCAATCCGGATCAGCGTTGCCATCGAAGGTTTGTGTTCTCCGTTTTCGATCATTTCCAGCTGACGGGGGTGCAAGGCCGTCTCGGCAGCCAGATCCTGGAGACTCATTCCGTTCTCTTCACGGAATTGTTTGATCTTTCGTCCGATTCTGTTTGTCATGAAAATGAATGTTTAAACGAATTTTCACTGAATTTAGTATCTTGCTCCCGAGAATAAAATGTCAGAAAATTTAAAATTACGAGCCCCAACGGAACGTATAGATTTCAGAAACATCTTACAATTTTTAACACTAAGAGATTTTTCTTAACTTTGAAAGATTAAATCCGATTACATATGAGAATTACGATCATAGGAGGTGGCAACATGGGAGGAGCCATGGCCAAAGGCATGGCGGCCGGAAAAATCGTCGATGCCGCCAATATCCGCGTCACCGCCAAAAGCGAACAAACCTGCCGCAAAATCTCCGGTTACGACCCTCGCATGCAAACCGGAACCGATAACAGAACCGCAGTCGAAGGAGCCGACCTGATCATTCTGGCCATCAAGCCCTGGTTGCTGGAAGATGTCGTCAACGAAATCAAAGATAAACTCGACTACTCCCGTCAGGCCATTGCTTCGGTGGTAGCCGGCGTCAACTTCGAAAAACTGCACCAGATGCTCGACAACGGCAGCGGTATCCGTCCCGTACTATTCCGCATTATTCCCAATACGGCCATCTCGATCGGAGAGAGTGTGACCTTTATCGCAGCTGACGGAGCCGGGCAACCACAGATCGACACCCTGAAAAGCATTTTCGATGAACTGGGCCTTACCATGATCATTTCCGAAGCGATGATGCCGGCTGCCACCTCTTTGGCCTCCTGTGGCATTGCCTTCGCCCTCCGGTACATCAACGACTCGATGCAAGGAGGTATCGAATCGGGATTTACACCCCAAGACGCCCGGCAAATCGTCATGCAAACCGTTCGGGGCGCCCTGGAGATGCTGGCACACAACGAGACCATGCCCCAAACCGAAATCGACAAAGTAACCACGCCCGGAGGAATCACCCTCAAAGGTCTGGCTGCCATGGAAGAAGCCGGATTCACCGAAGCGGTCAAGGCCGGATTAACCAAAAGTCGATAAGAAAATGAGCAAATACCGATTCAAACGTGTCGTAGTCAAGGTGGGCAGCAATGTATTGGCTCGTCCCGACGGAACGCTGGACATCACCCGCATGTCGGCTTTGGTGGACCAAGTCGCCGAACTGACCCGCAACGAGGTGGAAATCATTCTGGTCTCTTCGGGGGCTGTCGCTTCGGGACGCAGCGAACTGCACCTCCATCCGGGGCGCAAACTCGATCCCGTGTCGGCCCGCCAGCTCTTCTCAGCCGTCGGTCAGGCCAAGCTCATCAACCGATACTACGAACTGTTTCGCGATCATCGCATCGCCTGCGGCCAGGTGCTCACCACCAAAGAAAATTTCGGCACCCGTCGCCACTACCTCAATCAACAGAGTTGCATGAACGTCATGTTGGAAAACGGCGTCATCCCCATCGTCAACGAAAACGACACGATTTCGGTGACAGAGCTGATGTTTACCGACAACGACGAGCTTTCGGGCATGATCGCCGCCATGATGGATGCCGAGGCGCTGATCATTCTGAGCAACATCGACGGGATTTTCAACGGCAACCCGGCGGATCCGGCTTCCGAGGTCATCCGTGAGATCGATCCGCAACACAACGATCTGTCCGCCTACATTCAAACCGGCAAATCGCAATTCGGCCGGGGAGGAATGCTGACCAAAAGTCGCATTGCCAATCAGGTAGCTAATGAAGGAATTGAGGTAATTGTTGCAAACGGAAAGAGAGACAATATTTTAATAGACCTGCTAAATCCGGACAGCGACACGGTGGCCACCCGTTTTCTGCCGGCTGAAAAGAGTCTTTCGTCGGTTAAAAAGTGGATCGCCCATTCGGAAGGATTTGCCAAAGGAGAGTTGCACATCAACGCTCCTGCCTGCGAGGCTCTGGGGCGTCCCGAAGCCACCAGTCTGTTGGCGGTAGGCATCGAAAAAGTAGAAGGAGAATTCGAAAAAGATGACATTGTCCGCATCATGTCTCCCGAAGGGCATCTCATCGGTGTCGGAAGGGTGGCTTTCGACAGCGAACGGGTACGCCGTATGATCGGGAAAAAAGGAGGGAGACCCATCGTGCACTACGACTATCTATACATTCATCAACCCTTCAATTGAAACCACGTAATCACCTAAAGAACACGAGAAATGACCATCGAAAATACATTGATAGCCGCACGCAAGGCATCTGTCGCCCTGAACCTGATCGAAGAAGAGAAAATCAATGCCGTATTGCGTGATTTGGCCGATGCCGCCGAAGCCCAAACCGAACGGATCCTGCAAGCCAATGCGATCGATCTGGAACGTATGGAGCGTTCCCATCCGATGTATGATCGTCTGATGCTCACACCGGAACGTATCGCCGGTATCGCCTCCGATATTCGCAACGTGGCCTCCCTGCCCTCTCCCCTGGGTCGCGTATTGAGTGAAACCGAACGTCCTAACGGCATGTTCATCAAAAAGGTATCTGTTCCTTTCGGGGTCATCGGCATCATCTATGAAGCCCGTCCGAATGTCAGTTTCGATGTATTCTCGCTCTGTTTCAAATCGGGCAGTGCCTGCGTGCTCAAAGGAGGACACGATGCGGCCCGGTCCAACGAAGCCATTGTTGCCCTGATCCGTGAAGTATTGCAGGCTCACGGCCTGGACGAACACACCGTCACCCTGTTGCCGACGGACCGGACGGCAACGGCAGAATTGCTGAATGCCACCGGATATGTCGATCTGATCATTCCCCGCGGCAGCAAGGGACTGATCGATTTTGTCCGCCAAAACGCCCGGGTTCCGGTCATCGAAACCGGAGCCGGTATCTGCCACACCTATTTTGACCGGGAAGGAGAACTCGAAATGGGAGCCTCCATCATTCTGAATGCCAAGACTCGCCGGGTGAGCGTTTGCAATGCACTGGACTGTCTGATCGTACATCGCGACCGCTTGGCGGATCTACCTGCCCTGTGCCACCGTCTGGCAGACAAACGAGTTATCCTGTATGCCGACCCCGAAGCCTATGCCGCTCTGCAAGGCCACTATCCGGAAGAATGGCTGCAAAAGGCCGACGATCACAGTTTCGGCACCGAATTTCTGGATTACAAAATGGCTATTCGTACGGCAGGATCTCTGGATGAAGCGCTCGAACACATTGCCCGTTACTCTTCCAAACACAGTGAAGCGATTATCAGCCGCAATCCGCAAACCATCGATCAGTTCCTCAAACGGGTCGATGCCGCCTGCGTATACGCCAACGTATCCACCGCTTTTACCGACGGCGCCCAATTCGGATTAGGGGCCGAAATCGGCATCAGCACTCAAAAGTTGCATGCACGCGGGCCGATGGCCCTGCAGGAGCTGACCAGCTACAAATACATCATCACCGGAGAGGGCCAAACCCGCCCCTAAGGATTCACGCGTCGAGGTGACAGTTTCTGATCACCGATCCAAAGTCCAGCCCCGAATGATCGGGCCCCAGAACATGAAGGCATATCCCGCCGGGAGGCTGAAGCGATTGGTATCATTCTTGCTAATTTTCAGGATATGAATCCCGAAATTCCTCCGATCATGTCTTGTTTAGCCCGACACAAAGTCGACATTCCGGCACTTCCGGACTTCAACGCCGCCCGCTACATGGGCAGCTGGTACGAAATCGCCCGTCTGAACCATCCTTTCGAAAAAGGACTGGAACGAGTCAGCGCCTGTTATACCCTGCGCCCTGATGGTAAAATCACGGTTGTCAACCGCGGCTTTGCCCCCGACCCGGGTCGCTGGAAGGAGGCCAAAGCCATTGCCGTACAAACCCCGGTCAAAAATTTCCTGAAAGTCTATTTCGTTCCGCTGTTCGGAGGTCGTTACCGGGTAGCGTACGTAGACGACGACTACACACTGGCCGTTGTCTCCGGCGGCAATCTGCGTTATCTGTGGCTGATGGCCCGTTCCGCCCACCCCACCCCGGTCCAAATCGAAAGCATGCTCGATGTAGCCCGTCGTTTGGGATACGACACCTCGAAACTGATTTACCCGGCACAGGAATAGCCCCAACCCGCCGGAAGCGAAGCCGTACGGATTCAAGATACCGAACACGCCGAACAAAATACCCCAAGCACACCCTCAAAGGCCGGACTGCTTTCCGCCCCGAATCTGTTTTGTCCGCTTGATTCACGGTTCAAGCGAGATCGGCAATAATTCCCGAAATGTCCCTTTTCCAAGCAGAACGCCCGTCTGAATCGTTCAGGCGGGCGTTCTGCACAAACTTAAATGAAGCAAACCCGAAGGTTATCGGATATTGGCGATGCTGATGATATCGGCAAATACCCCGGCAGCCGTCACATCTTCTCCGGCTCCGTACCCTTTGATGACCATCGGATACTCTTTATAACGTTCAGTCGTCAACATGATGACATTGTTGCTGCCGGCCAACTGATAGAATGGACTTTCCGCGCCCACTTCCCGCAAGGCCACTTCGGTACGTCCTTCGTCAAGCGTAGCCACGAAACGCAACCGTTTCCCGGAAGCCTCCATTTCCTGGCGTTTCTGCTCGAACTCGGCATCCATCTGCGGGATGCGTTCCCAGAACTCATCCACACTGCCTTCGAAATAAGATTCGGGGATAAAAAGGGTCTTTTTCACATCGCTCTGTTCCACCCGATAGCCCGCTTCGCGGGAGAGAATCACCAATTTGCGGATCACATCCGTTCCGCTCAGGTCGATACGCGGGTCGGGTTCGGCATAGCCGGCCTCCTTGGCCATCCGAATGGCCTGACTGAAAGGAACCGTGGCACTCATCTCGTTGAAGATAAAGTTAAGCGTTCCGGACAACACCGCCTCGATACGCAAAATGCGGTCCCCGCTATTGATCAGATCACTGATCGTGTTGATAATCGGAAGACCGGCGCCCACATTGGTTTCGAACAAGAATTTCACGCCGCGTTTACGGGCAATGCTTTTCAGTTCACTGTATCGTTCATACGTGGCCGAAGCTGCAATCTTGTTGGCCGTCACCACCGAAACGTTGTGACCGAGCAATTCCTCATAAATAGCCGACACCTCGCCGCTGGCCGTACAATCCACAAATACCGAATTGAAGATATTC
Source organism: uncultured Alistipes sp. (assembly GCA_944326855.1). Lineage (GTDB taxonomy): Bacteria > Bacteroidota > Bacteroidia > Bacteroidales > Rikenellaceae > Alistipes_A. Next base: position 23,913 of record CALVFO010000041.1, read on the forward strand.
ATCGACAAAATCTCGTCCCGGAATTTATCCGGCGAGGAGATCTGCTCCGATTGGGCCAACTCGTCACGATAAGTCGTCAAATCGATTCCTTTGCGGTCGATGATATAACGACGGGAGTTGGTAATACCCACCACCCGCAACTGCAAACCGTTGGTCGATTTGAGCTTTTCCTGCTGGGCGCAGATCTGCTCCAGCAGTTTGTGTCCCACATGTCCCACGCCGGCTACGAAAAGATTCAGCACCTGGTATTCGGACAGGAAGAACGAATCGTGGATCACATTGATCGACTTACGCAAGTTTTCCAACGAAACCACAAAAGAGATATTCGTTTCCGAAGCCCCTTGAGCACAAGCGATCACATTGATCCCGTTGCGTCCCAGCGTTCCGAACAGTTTCCCGGCGATACCCGGCACATGGCGCATATTTTCACCGACGATAGCCACCGTAGCCAGATTGCGGTCCAAACGGATGCGATTGATCTCGCCCATGGCGATTTCCTGAGCGAATTCGGTGGCCAACACTTCGGCCGCCAGATCGGCATCGGCATTACGCACCCCGATGGAAGTCGTATTTTCCGAAGCGGCCTGCGATACGAAGAACACACTGATCCCCGATTTCGACAAGGCTTTGAAAATACGGTAATTCACCCCGATAACGCCCACCATACCCAAACCGCGGATCGTCACCAGACAGGTGTCGTTGATCGAGGAGATCCCTTTGATCGAACGACTCTTATCGGCAGTTTTCTCTTTGGAGATATAGGTTCCCGGAGAGGCGGGATTGAACGTATTCTTAATCAGAATCGGAATGTTGTTATGGAAAGCCGGGAAAATCGTGGGCGGATAGATCACCTTGGCCCCGAAGTTCGACAACTCCATGGCTTCCACAAAACTCAGGCGTTCGATCACGTAAGCCCCGCTGATCACTTTGGGATCGGCTGTCATGAAACCATCTACATCAGTCCACAATTCCAGCGAGGAGGCTCCCAGCGTCGCCGCCAGCACCGATGCGGTATAATCCGATCCCCCTCGTCCCAGGTTGGTCACATCACCCGTAGTCGCATCCGCGGCAATGAACCCGGGAACGATCGTAATGCGCGGCATCGTCGCAAAATGTTCCCGAATCAGTTGCTCGGTGATCGCAAAATCGACCACGTGTTTTCCGTAATAAGGTTTGGTTTTGATAAAATTCCGGGCATCGCTCAACTGCGAACCGGCAATCATGGCATGTACCAACACGCTGGAGAGACGTTCTCCATAACTGACAATCGTATCGGAAGTCTTGGGGGAAAGATCCCGAATCAGCGAGACTCCGGTCAAAATATTGGCAAGCTCGCTCAACAGGGCGCCGACCTTTTCACGGGTCGGCATGAGCATCTCCGGCATGGACACCTGTTCGGTCAGCTCGCTGTGACGCGAGATCAAATCCTCCAATTCCGCCTTATAAGACGGATCGGCCTGCGAGGCCAGCCGTGCCGTACGCAAAAGCTGGTCGGTCACTCCGCTCAGGGCCGAAACCACCACGATCACCTCTTCCGTACAAGACTCCACCACCTGTTTGACCTGGCGGAGGCCCTGAAGAGATCCCACGGAAGTTCCGCCGAATTTCAATACTTTCATAGCTTCCAATTAAAATAAAACGATAAGATTGCAATTTTATAAAATTTTTGAGAAATTTCCTAATCCCTCCCGAACGACATTTCCCGTTCACTCAATGGCTTGAGGCCGATTGCCGAGAGCTTCCCGAAGAGGGCGTCGTTTTTCAGGCGATTTTTTCTATATTTGCCTTTTCGAAATGTCTAACCAAATTTTATCCATTCATGAAACTTCAGGAAATCTTGGCCATATCGGGACAGAGCGGGTTGTACAAATTCGTTGCCCAGAGTAAAAACGGCATCATCGTCGAATCGCTCGTGGACGGGCGTCGTTTCAACACGTCGGCGCATGCCCGTGTCAGCTCTTTGGGTGAAATCGCCATCTACACCGAAGGGGAAGACCTGCCCCTGGCCCGGGTATTTGAAACGATGTTCGCCAAAACCGAAGGGAAGGAAACCATTCCGGCCAAATCATCCCCCGAAGCGTTGAAAAAATTGTTCGCCGAAATGTTGCCCGATTACGACCGCGACCGGGTACATGTATCGGACATTAAAAAGGTCGTGGCCTGGTACAATATCCTGGTGGCAGCCGGCATGACGGAATTCAAATCCGCCGAAGACGAAGCCGAAGCTCAAAAAGAATCGGAAACTTCTGAAAAATAACTTATAACCCATGAAAAAAACCGTATTGCTGATTTGCGCCTCGCTGTTGGCCGTATCGGCGACCCAGGCCCAAAGCCTGGAAGAACGTTTCAAGAAACACCTCTACACCCTGGCCAGCGACGAATTCGCCGGACGGGAACCGGGAACCCATGGAGACACCCTGGCTGCCAATTACATCCGGGATTTTCTGGCCGGTCTGGACGGGGTCCAACTGTTAGCCAACAACGGATTGCAGGAATTTTCCTACCAGGCCTATCGGGAACTCGATGCCGCTCAGTGCGCCCTGAAAATCGGGAAACGCACCCTGAACTATGGTAAAGATTACCTGCCTTCGTTAAATTCGGCCACCGGCAATTTCCAGGGTGAAGTCGTCAATGTCGGGGAAGGCAAAGAAGACGACTATGTCGGGAAAGACGTCAAGGGGAAATTCGTTCTGGTACAACTCACCCCCCGCAGCTATACCGACGGGGCCGAACAACGTACCCGGGAAAGAATGGCTCTCAAAGCCGGTGCCGCCGGCATTCTGATGACGGGCCAACCGCTGAGCAACCTGCCCGCCCGCTGGCCGACCGGTCCGATCGCCGTTTTCAAGGTAACCCCCCAAATCGCTAAAATGCTGGCCGGAAAGAGCGTCGAAGGAACGGTCACGGTCAACATGCTCACCGAACACACCTTTAACGTGGTGGCCAAAATCGCCGCTCCGAAGGCCAACAACCCGCAAGGAGATGTCATGATTCTGGGCGCCCACTACGATCACATGGGTGTCGGTGAATACGAAGGCAAAACCAAGATCTATTACGGAGCCGATGACAATGCCTCCGGTACGGTTGGGGTAATGGAACTGGCCCGTGCGATCAGCCAGCGTCGTGCTTTCCTGAAGAAAGACGTTATCATCATTCTTTTCGGGGCCGAAGAACGCGGGCTGAAAGGATCGAAACACTATGCCGCCAATCCCGTCGAACCACTCGATAAGGTCAAAGTGATGGTCAACATCGACATGATGGGTCGCATGGAAGGCAAAGGGTTGACCATTCGCGGGATCGGCAGCGCGTATGAAGGCACCGACCTGTTCGCCAGCCTGCCCAACAACGACAAGCTGGATCTGATCTGGGAATTCCGCGGTACCGGTCCTACCGACTACACCCCGTTCTATCAGAAAGGCATTCCGGCCTTCTCGTTCGGCACCCGTCATCACGTGGACTATCACACCCCCGGTGACCGCGCCGATCGCATCAACTACGAAGGGATGGTCATGACCTACAACTACATCGAAAACCTGATCAACCGCCTGGCATTCGAGCCGCTGAATCTGACCTACCGCAAGACCGAATAGTCCTTCGCAAGAGGTCCATACCCCATAAAAACGACCCCGCAGTCTGTGAACTGCGGGGTCGTTTTTTACGGACTGACAAACAGATTACTTACCCTGGCTGGCCAGATCCGAAGAATCTTTCATGACCATACTTTTATCCACACGAATGGTCACGTTATTGTCTACTTCCATCAGTACATACTGTTCTTTCACTTCTTTTACCGTTCCGTAGATACCGCCTGCGGTAACGATTTTCTGGCCTTTTTCCAACGCATTACGGAATTTCACCAGCTCTTTTTGTTTTTTCTGCTGAGGGCGGATCATCAGGAAGTACATCACCCCGAAGATCAGCACCATCATGATCAAAAACTGAATGCTTCCGCCTCCCTGAGCCGGTGCCGGAGCAGCCTGAAGCATAATGGTCATCAAATTCATAATAGTCTCGGTTTATTGATTTAGTTTCGCAAAGTTAATATATTCCTACGATTGTGCAAGAACCGTACAAAAAGCCTTCGGTCCGTTCCCGGTTCTCTCAAATCACCTCTCCGAGCAACACCATCCGATAAGGTTCCGTGGACAGCGAAGTCGATACCGTAATATGTTTGAAAACAAATCCGCTGAAACCGCGGCTATCGAACGTAAAGGAAAAAGGGGACGTTTCGCCCGGCGCGATGGGCGTTTTCGGAAAATCGACCTGCGTGCAGCCGCAACTGGTTTTAACCGTCAGGATCAACAACGGCTTCGAAGCATCATTACGCAACAGGAACTCCTGCTTCAGTTGTTCACCGGCATGGATCCGCCCCATATCCACCGTATCTACCTGTCCCCCGGACAACGAACTATCCGACAAAGCGAGAATGGGACGCTGAGCCGTTTGAGAAGGTTCTTCCGCCGTCGTCGAACGGGAAGCCTCCCCGCAAGAGACCGCCAACAACATCCACAGTCCGCAACACCAGCCCTTCATAGCGCCCTACTCTTCCAGCAAACCGCGTCCGCTTTTCTCCAAAAGCCCCTCTTTTCGGAACTCCTCGACGATTTTATCGAGGACCCCGTTGATAAAGACACTGCTGCTGGGTGTACTGTAGTATTTAGCGATCTCGATATACTCGTCCAAGGTAACCTTGACCGGAATCGACGGAAAAGAAAGCAACTCGGTCATGGCCGTTGCCATGATCAGATTATCCATAAACGCAATACGATCCACATCCCAATTCTGGGTAAACTTGTCGATGTACTCGAAATACTTTTTCTGGTTGACCACCGTTCCCCGGAAAAGCTCCTTGACGAAACGTTCATCGTCTTCATTCTTGAATTTGGGCAGCAAAGGGAGTTCCTCCTGCGAAGCCTTCATGTCGTCCAGCGTACGCAACACCATAATATTGGCGAAATCCACATCATCGGCCCACATGATCGACTGCTCTTCCACCACCGTTTCCAACTCTTCGCTGGCATCGACCGTATTCAGGTAGAAATTCTGCACCAGTTTGACATCACTCTTGAACGAGCGTTTCTCCTCGGCCATATACGTCTGATAATAATCGCTGGCCACCATCTCCCGATAGAGCTTTTTGATCAATTCGGGATAGTTGGCCCACCCGAGTTTGTGGGACTCGAGATAGTCGCTCAATGTGTGGCTATTGCGAATGGCCGCGATCGCCCGATTTTCGATGAATTTGGTATTGGGATTGAGTTCCTCGGGAGTAGGCAGGTGTTTGCGTTTCCCCAGCTCGATGCGAGCCTCGGCCACATCGGCCACATCCACAATCAACCACAAGAGTTGATGATAGAGCTCGTAGGTCTTACCTATGCCGAACATCAGGTTCTTTTCAGAAGCGGCCAACGAATCGGATTCCGATTTAAAGTGCGCGTACAAGGCTTTGATCGCCTTAATTCTCAATAATCTTCGGCTTAGCATGTTCAGGAACTTATGAGACCCGCAGGCCCCGGGATATGAATATGTTATCGGCTTATAACGGTCGGCAAAGCTACATATTTTTTCGGGAACGGGAAAGAAACAGTGGCGTTTTTTTATCTTTGTGGGAAATTTCATGCACGTGAGGTATTTCGATGTCATCGTAGTCGGCGCAGGTGCGGCCGGTGTCATGGCGGCCGGAGTGGCCGCCTCTGCAGGGAAAAACGTGCTGTTGTGCGAACGTATGGAAAAGCCCCAACGCAAAGTCCGCATCACCGGCAAAGGTCGCTGCAACCTCACCAACATGCGTTCCGAAACCGACTTCCTGGCTAAAATCCGCAGCGGGGCCGATTTTTTCCGTCCGGCATTCCAGGCTTTCGACAATCGGCAAACCGTCCGTTTCTTCGAAGAGATCGGCGTACCGCTGACCACCGAACGCGGCGAACGGGTATTTCCCGCCAGCGGCCGTGCCTGGGACATCGCAGAAGCCCATATCCGTTGGACCCGGCAACAAGGCGTACGCATCGAATGCCACAGCCGGGTACTGGGAATCCAAATCCGAAACGGAGCCGTCTACAGCGTCCTGGTCGAACAACAGGGCGGTTCCCGGGAAGAGATTGCCTGCGAGCGGGTCATCCTCTCTACCGGAGGAGCCTCCTACCCGGCCACCGGTTCTTCCGGAGACGGATACCGACTGGCTCACCGCCTGGGACACTCCATCGAAGCCATTCGCCCTTCCCTGACTCCTCTGGAAACATCGGAAGACATACGGTCGTTATGCGGCCTGAAACTCCGGAATGTCGAAACCCAATTACGGATCGACTCTCAACCGGTCGCCTCCGAGTTCGGCGAGGTGGAGTTTTTCCGCGACTACCTCGGAGGAGCGGTCATCCTGCGTCTGAGTCGCCAAGCCGTAGACGCTTTGATCGAAGGACACCGGGTCGATTTGGAGATCGATCTGAAACCGGCGTTGACCCCCGAAAAACTTCAGGCACGTATCGAACGGGAAATCGAAACACTCGGAGCCGCAGCTACGGCGCGGACTTTGGCCGGAAAATTACTGCCTTCCACCCTGGCCGTTTGGGGGTTGCATAAAGCCGGTATCGATCCTACCCTTCCCCTGCAACGATTTTCGACCCGGGATCAAGAAAAACTGATCCGACAACTGAAAAAATTCCGTTTCCCGGTATCCGATTACCGTCCCTTCCCGGAAGCCATTGTCACGGCCGGAGGTATCCGAACCGACCAGGTCGACCCCCAGACATTGCAATCCCGACTGGTGCGTGGTTTGTATTTTGCCGGCGAAGTACTGGACATCGATGCCGACACCGGAGGATACAACCTGCAAATTGCTTATTCGACCGGTCATCTGGCCGGAGAATTAAAAGACAGATAGCCATGTTTCAAGGTATCTCGAAACCCATTTCAAAAGTCTATTTCGGCGTCCGTTCACGCATCCATTTACGCCATTTCCGGGGACGAAGCATCCATTCTCCCTTTATGTACGGCATGGTGCGTAACGTATTCATGCGGAACCGAATCGAAGGCTCCGACCGACAACTCTACGAACGTCTCCGCATGGCAGGCGTCAAAGAAAGTACCGCTGTCATGCTCCAAAACATGCAAACATACAGCAACCTGACACAATTCGAACTGACAGCATCCACCGATGGTCCGCAGGAGCATGAGGAACTTTCTTCTTCCGAAAGACGACTGCGGGTGATGTTACCGGGAGTTCCGCCCCGTACCCTGATGGAGGCGGCCCACGAAGCCTCGATCCGCCAAGATACGTTGGTCATTCTGGCTCCGCACCTGACTCGCCGAGGACGGGAAGTCGCCCAATCCATCCGTCATCGATATCCTTGTGTAAGCGTCGATCGGGGCAATCTGATGATCTACATTTTCGACACCAAACTTCAGCCCCAACACTATCGCATTTGAACCCCTAAAAATATCGCCATGAAAATATACACGAAAACCGGAGACCGAGGCACGACCCAACTGATCGGCGGTCGCCGCGTTTCTAAAAACCACCCTCGCATCGAGGCTTACGGTACGGTGGATGAGATGATGGCTCAGGTTGCCTATCTGCGCGACAACCTGCCAACCGACAAAGAGGAAATCAACGAATTTCATCAGGATTTGCTCCGCATTCTGGACGATCTGATGCGTTTGTCCTCATACTTGGCCGCTGAGGATAGCGCCGCCAAGAAACTACCCGCTTTCGATGCTTCCCACGTGCAATTTCTGGAAGGACGCATTGACGCCATTCAGGCAACCCTCGTTCCGATTACCCGATTCACCTTACCCGGGGGACATCCGTTGGTTTCACTGGCCAATATCGCCCGGACGGTATGCCGTCGTTGTGAACGCAGAATCATCGATCTACAAGAGAGTTGTGAAATCAATCCGTATGTAGGCGAATACATCAATCGGCTCTCAGACTACTTTTATGTAGCGGGACGAAAATTCACGGATGAATTTCACGTAAAAGAAATACTCTGGGAGTACAATTCATAAAAAAATTTATATTTTTGCACTTCATATAGGGATATATAGGTTAAACTGCTAAAAAACAAATTACTATGTATTGGACCTTAGAGTTAGCTTCAAAGTTGGAGGACGCACCCTGGCCTGCGACCAAAGACGAACTGATTGATTATGCCACTCGTTCTGGAGCCCCGCTTGAGGTCATCGAAAACCTGGAGGAAATCGAGGACGAAGGCGAAATTTACGAAAGCATCGAAGACATTTGGCCGGACTATCCAAGCAAAGACGACTTTTTCTTCAACGAGGAAGAATATTAATGCGTTTTTAAGCGCGGAATAATTATTAAATCCCTGTTAATCAGATAGATTGGCAGGGATTTGATTTGTTTGGACAACAGCGTCTGACCGTCTCAGATGGTGCAGTTTATTTGGACAAAATACGTTTTTCGGAGAAAAAATCGGGATTTGTTTGGACAAAATTCATTACCTTTACAGAGGTTTGTGAGTATTACCGCAACCTCTGTTCTTTAATTTCAAACATCTCCAGTATGGGACGACCGAAACGACTATATCCATTGGGACGCTA
>CALVFO010000042.1 GCA_944326855.1 uncultured Alistipes sp.
GGCCTGACATCATCTTTTGTTTGGAGTTCTTTGACGATATTGATAACTTAGCGGAGCCGTTTTGGAATATTGAAGATTCCAAAACGACTCCGAAAAATAACTTGACACAGTTTAGTTTACACTACCCTGACAGTTATGAAAATTAGCAGAGATTGGTTTTATTTTGGTATTTTATGTGTGCTGTGGTTGATGTTTCCTGTATTGTCAATCATACCTTTGATATATGTATCTTTTAGTTATAGATTTGGTCAAAATCGAATACTTCAAAATATTGTAATTTTTATTGTGGGAATTACATATGGATTGATAGGATTGACTGTAGAGAGTTCTGTGGAAAATAATATTCCTACAGATTTGGAGAGATATAAGGATGTGTATGATTATTTAGTATCTACTACATTTGCTTTTGAATATATTTCTGGGAATTTTGTTTTTGATACGATAAATTGGTGTTGTGCACACTATATAACAACGAATTCTCAGTTCGTTGCTTTTATATGGCCTTGTATAAGTATAATATGTTTATTATTGGCTGTTAAGAATATTATGATTCAATATATAGAGAATAATGGAGATAAATATGCTATGTTTATTTTCGCAACTTTATTGATGATACCGTTTGCTGTTTTGTATGAGTTATTAAAGCAAATAACGGCATTTTCCGTTATTGTTTATGCTTTAAGTTTGCCGCATGATTATAATCGAAATAAGAAACAATTGCTCTTGTTTGTATTAGCTTTTTTTATTCATTATGCTTCAGTCTTGTTGCTTTTCCCCTTAATTTTGGCTAAATTTAAAGTTTTTAAAAACGATTGTTGGATATATTTAATTCTATTTGTGTCATTATTACTTTCACAAGTAAATATATTGAACTTGGTGGGTTCATTACCGATAGTTAATCTTCTTAGTTTAGCTGATAAAGTATCTGCATATTCGGATTTTTCAGACTTTGGGGGAAGTAAAAGATTCTATATAGGTGTTTGTATATATTTTATTTTGACGATATTATATTTGAAAGATAGAAGGAGAAAGGAATGTTATCCATTTTTTTTATTTTTTATTACTCTTTTATTGAATTTTTCTAATAATCACAACTTGGCAAGGTTGATTAATACAATGTCCCCTTTCTTAATTATATTTTTCATTATTAGTTCCAGATTGCTAAAAATGGGCTGGAGTAGAGCTGTGTATATCGCAAGTTTTGTAATGCTTATTTTTATGTTTAATTTTACACAGTACATATCAAATGTTAATAATAAATATTATTATACTTTTTATGATAATAATATTGTGAAGTTATTAACGTCTAATTGTCTTGATTTAGTTGCATACAATGAGGAATAGAGCGTTATTTATCTCTTCTATGGCTTTCGAAGATAAAGCACAAACAGGAGGGATTCAATGTTCGAAAAGAAATTATCGTAGTGTAAGCCAAATATTTGGTGAAAAAGACTGTGTGCATTATAATCTGCAAGCTTTTTCATTGAATATGAAGTTAATCGATAAAATTCGCAAATTTATTTCCTCATTAAAAGGTTATGCTAATGGAAGTTCTGAAATAATAGATGAATGGATTATTTCTTTAATTTACAAAGAGTCAATATCGTATGTTTTTGTAGATTCTTCATTGAATGGAAAATTAATACAACAAATAAAAAGGATTAATCCGTCAATAAAAATTGTCGCATTTTTTCATAATTGTGAATACTCGTTGGTTAAACAAGACTTTTTTAGTGGTAATTTGATTGCACTGATAAGATTGTATGCTTGTTATTTGAACGAGAAATTGACATGTCAATATGCGGATAAAGTCATAGCCTTAAATGAGCGAGATGCAAATATGATTAAGAAATGCTTTGGGAGAGTCCCTGATGTTCAAATACCTATATCCTTATTTGATATATGTGATACCAAGAAATTAGTGTTGTCTAAAAGGGAAAGTTCATCGGCAATAGAATTATTGTTTATTGGGAGTAATTTCTATCCTAATGTGCATGGGATTAAGTGGTTTATAAAGAATGTTCTTCCTAAAGTAGATGTTAAATTGACTATTATTGGACGAGATTTAAAAAATGTAATTTCAGATACTTCTTCTAAAATTACCATATTAAGTAATGTGGTAGATTTGTCATATTATTATTATAATGCAGATGTTGTTATCGCACCCATTTTTAAAGGTTCAGGAATGAAGGTGAAAATAGCTGAAGCAATGATGTATGGTAAACCCATAATTGGAACATCTGAGGCATTTCAAGGGTATCTTATGACGGAAGATATGTTATTAGCAAATAATGTACAAGAGTTTGTAAATGCTATAAATAGCATACAACGATTAAAATATTCACAAGCCATTCGAGAATTGTATGTTAATCATTATTCTTTTGGCGCTACTCTGACAATGTTCAAAACTGCATTTGGGCTATGAAACTTTGTTTTTTTGTATCTGATATTTCTTTTGTTGGAGGTATAGAACGTGTTGTTTCTATTCTAAGTAATCAATTGGTTTTATTGAAACATAATTCATGGCAAATAGATATTGTTTCTCTATACCATACTAATAATATAAATTATAAGATTAATGAAAATATTAATATAAAATATATTTCGGATAATTCTTATGTTGGTAAGCCTCAGTCTTTTAGGAGGTTTTGGATGGCTCTTAAGATGATGAGGTTAATAAGAGTTTTTTTTCGAAACAATCAGTATGATTATATTTTGTCTCAAGGTTTTCCAAATAATTTTTTGGCAACTATATGTTGCCAAAAAACTTCGGGGAAAATCATAGGGGTAGAACATGTTTGTTATTCATATTATCCTAAGATTATAAGATTTTTTAGAACTTTTGTATATCAAAGACTATATAAGGTAGTTGTACTTACCCATAAAGATTATGTTAAATTTGAACGGAATTTGGATAATGTTGTAGTTATTCCGAATCCTTTTGATACGGAAGATAAATTTTTATCTGATTTAGAAGAGAAAAGAATTATTGCAATTGGCAGATTAGAGTATCAAAAAGGTTTTGATAATTTAATCTCTTTATATAAAGAAGTATTTGAATTATATCCAGATTGGAAGGTTTATATATATGGAACGGGGAATTTGGAAAAACAACTTCAAAAACAAATTGAAGAGTTGAATTTGGAGAATGTAATTATTCTGGCAGGTGTTACAGATAATATTTATGAGAAAATAAGGAATTCTTCATTTATGGTTTTCCCTTCAAGATATGAGGGATTTGGAATGGTGTTGTTGGAATGTATGTCCCAAGGTGTACCGTGTATCTCATATGATTGTGAAAGTGGACCATCTGATATAATAGATAATTATAATAATGGAATATTGGTTCCTAATCAAGATGCTAATGCTTTTAAAGAGGCAATTAAAAAATTAATTTCAGATAGTGAAATGAGACATGCATTGGGAAAAAATGCTTATGTAAGTGTGGACAGGTTCACTTCGAGACGCATCGCTCAAATGTGGATTGAGTTGTTGGAAAAAAATGATAAAGCTCTTTATTGTTAGATTATGATGAAAAAAATCTGGCGTTATAGATGGGTTTTTAGATCTCTGTTTAGTAGTATATATTTTAATTTTCATTATCTGCCTTTGAAACAGGCTATTCGTTTGCCCATTCTTTTGTATAAGCCACATTTGTTAAAATGTAAAGGGAGTATTAAAATTGAAGGAACAGTGAAACCCGGAATGATAAAATTGGGAACGTTCACTGTTTCAATATACCCCAATAACGGTTTTATATATGAAAACCATGGAGGAGAAATTATATTTAAAGGTCCATGTTTGATTGGAAATAATTCAGCTATTTCAGTAGGTGACAAGGGTGTTCTTATTTTTGGTCAACATTTTACTGCAACTACCACATTGAAAATAGTGTCTTATTGTCATATCGAGTTTAAGGATAATGTTTTATGTGGCTGGGATTGTTTGTTTTCAGATACAGATTTTCATCAATTGACATTAATTAATTCGAGTGATAAGCCAAAAGCTTTTAAATCAATTGTAATCGGGAATAATAATTGGTTTGCATTAAAATGTATAATAATGAAAGGAGTAATTTTAGCAGATAATAATGTTATAGCAGCTCATTCATTGTTAAATAGGGATTATTCAGATCATTCTTATTGTTTGTTTGCAGGTGTACCGGCTCAAATAAAAAGGAACGGTATTTATAGAGATCCTATGAATGATAAAATATTCTATCATGATATTAATTAGAGGTCCGTTGTTGTTCATAAATAATTGGAACCATAAACTGTATTTAGCCTTGTATGTTTTCAGTTCTTTTGTCGTTATATAAAAAAGAAAGCCCATCTAATCTTAGGCAAAGTTTGGATAGCTTGTTATCGCAGACATTAATGCCAAGTGAAATCATATTAATGGAAGATGGTCCTCTTACACCTGAATTGGAAGAGGTCGTGAGGGATTATGTCAACCGTTTTGCTATTTTGAAGGTGATTTGTTTGCCTCCAATAGAGGGTTGGGTAGGGCCTTGAATGAGGGACTGAAATATTGTTCATACGACTTTGTTGCTCGAATGGATACTGACGATATCGCTCGTCGGGATAGATTTGAAAAGTAAGTGTAATTCGTTAATGATTCTAAGGATATCGATGTATGTGCATGGATTGATGAGTTTATAGAGGTGGTAGATAATGTTATTTTAACCAAAAAGTTGCCAGAGACCCATGAGGAAATAGTAAAATATACGAAACATAGAATCCCATTGAATCATCCTGCTGTAATGTTTAGGAAAAATGCAGTGCTGACTGTAGGTGGTTATTCTGGATTCCCTGAAGATTATTGTTTGTGGGTAAAGATGGATTATGAATAGGACATAATATTCAAGAAAGATTGTTGTATTCAAATAGTGGACTGAGGCATACCTCCGGGGAGATGCTTATGTGTGTGGCAAGACTCAGTCTAAAACAAATCGCTCAAAGGTGGATTTGATTTATGAGAAGAGAGAAATGAAGTCATCATTTGAAGTACATCTGACAATATGTTTCATGAAAATCACATATGTATGAAGCCAACCATATCTATTATAACTCCTGCATATAATGCAGAACGGACTATTAATGATACAATTCAATCGGTATTAAATCAAACCTTTGATGATTGGGAGCTGATAATTGTAGATGATTGTTCAACAGATAATACTCCTAATATTGTAAAGGATTATATGTCTTATGATAAAAGAGTAAAATATTTTACAACAGAATGCGCATCAGGGGGGCCATCTGTGCCAAGAAATTTGGGAATCATAAAGTCAAAAGGAGATTATATTGCGTTTTTAGATAGTGATGATTTATGGTTGCCAAATAAATTGCAAGAGCAATTATCTTTTTTAGTCGGTCATAATTATAAATTTGTATATTCTAATTATGAGAAAATATCATGTGAAGGAAAAAGAAGTAATCGGATTATCAAAGGTCGAGATATCTCTACATATCAGAATACATTAAAATCATGTGAGATACCGTGTTTAACTGTATTAGTTGATAGAAAGATCATAGAAAACAGGCGTTTTAAAAATGTGGGGAAAGAAGATTATATAATGTGGTTGGAGCTATTAAAAAGTGGCAATATTGCATATAATACCCAAAAAGTACATGCTCTTTATCGGGAGGCAAAAGAAACTCGATCTAGCAATAAATTTAAGATGATATATCAACAATGGAATGTAATAAGGAATATTGAAAAACAGAATGTTGTAAAATCTATTTATTTTATATGTGTATATCTTATAAAGGGGTACATGAAGTATGTTAGGTAATTATATAAATGAAAAGTGAAGAAATATATTTCTAATGCATTTAATTTGGTATATATTATCTGTTAAAGCTCTTAACATTTGCGTGATAACGATTTACTGTCATAAGGGTAAACTGATGGATATATAAATTTTTAAGCGATGAACTTTAAACGTAATCTATTGGTAACTGGCGGAGCCGGTTTTATTGGTAGCCATGTGGTTAGGCTGTTTGTTACTAAATATCCTGAGTATAGAATTATTAATCTAGATAAGTTAACCTATGCGGGAAATTTGGCAAATCTTCAGGATGTTGAAAATGCACCTAATTATGTGTTTGTAAAAGCAGATATATGTGACTATGAAAAAATGCAGGCTGTGATGAAGAAATATGCCGTTGATGGCATTATTCATCTCGCTGCTGAAAGTCACGTTGACCGCTCAATAAAGGATCCTTTTACTTTTGCTCGGACCAACGTGATGGGGACTCTCTGTCTTTTGCAGGCAGCCAAGTTGTATTGGGAAAGTTTGCCTGAGCGATATGACGGGAAACGTTTCTATCATATTTCGACGGATGAAGTATATGGTGCCTTGGAATTGACACATCCAGAGGGAGTCCAACCTCCTTTTACAACAACCGCTTCATCATTGGAACATCATCTGGCATACGGAAGCGATTTTTTCTATGAAGATACGAAGTATAATCCACATAGCCCATATTCGGCATCAAAAGCAAGCTCTGATCATTTTGTAAGAGTTTATCATGATACATATGGGATGCCTACGATTGTAACTAATTGCTCAAATAATTATGGACCCTATCAGTTCCCTGAAAAATTGATTCCGCTCTTTATTAATAATATTTGTCAGCGCAAGCCTTTGCCTGTTTATGGGAAAGGGGAGAATGTGAGAGATTGGCTTTATGTGGAAGATCATGCAAAAGCTATTGATGTGATTTTTCATAAAGGGAAAGTTGCGGATACTTATAATATAGGTGGATTTAATGAATGGAAGAATATAGATATTATTAAGGTTATTATTGCGACCGTAGATAGATTGCTGGGTAATCCTCAAGGATATTCATTGCCCCTTATTACATATGTGACAGACAGGCTTGGCCATGATATGCGTTATGCGATTGATTCGACAAAACTGCAGCGGGAATTGGGTTGGGAACCAAGTTTACAGTTTGAAGAGGGAATTGAGAAAACCGTACGCTGGTATTTGGATAATCAGGAGTGGATGGATAATGTGACTTCGGGAGATTATCAATTGTATTATGATAGTATGTATAAAGGAAAATAAGTGTTACATGGTATTATTGGTTATTGAGTCGTAGCCATTTTGTTTGGTCGGGTGGTGGAAATTTGAAAACACTATTAAATTTGATTGGTAAGTTCTGCCAAGCAGCGTTTCAGTGAATCGGTCCAGTAAGGAATGCGAATCCCAAACGTAGTTTTGATTTTGGTCTTGTCCAATACGGAATAGGAGGGGCGTACGACTTTCGACGGAAATTCGTCGCTGTGGCAGGGTTGAATGTCACAAGCCGTATGACCGGCATATTCGGCAATCATCTTCGTGAAATCGAACCAGGAGCACACCCCTTCGTTTGAATAGTGATAAATTCCGTCATGGTCTTCATATAGACGATTTTCTACGATATGGAAGATGGCTTCCGCCAAATCGTATGCATAGGTAGGGGTCCCCACCTGATCGAAAACAACTTGTAAGGTAGGTTTGGTCGCCGTGAGGGAAAGCATCGTTTTGACGAAATTTTTGCCGAATTCGCTGTATAACCATGCGGTGCGAATAATAAGGTGCCGACAACCAACTTTGCCGATGGCTTGTTCTCCCTGCCATTTCGTGATGCCGTAAACTCCGGTCGGATTGGCCGGTTCATCTTCTTTACAGGGCGTGTTGTTTTTGGTCCCTCCGAATACATAATCGGTGGAAACATGGATCAGAACCCCGTTGTTTTTTTGAATAGCCAGGGCCAGATTGCGGACAGCGGTAGCGTTGAGTCTTTCCGCTAATTCCCGATTGTCCTCCGCCTGATCTACGTTGGTGTATGCGGCACAATTGATGATTACTTGAACTTGGTTCTCAAGTACCATCTGTTCAACGGCAGCGGCATTGGTAATATCCAGTTCGGCCACATCGGTAAATAGATATCTGTCTGTGGACTTTCTGGATACAATTCGTATTTCGTTGCCTAACTGGCCGTTGGCTCCTGTCACTAAAATATTCATTAGTCAGTGGATTTATCGGTATAAATCTTCATGGTAATCGAACAGCCATTCGGCGTCTTTGAGACGGGGATGATGTTTGTCTTTTTCAGACAGAATCACACGGTCTGCAGGAATCTTCCAATCAATGCCTAAATCCGGATCGTCCCAAGCCAAGGCTCCTTCATTTTGAGGAGCATAAAAATTATCGCATTTGTATTGGAAGATCACCTCATCGCTCAGGACACTGAACCCATGCGCGAATCCTCTCGGAATAAAAAATTGGAGATGATTTTCCTCAGTCAGTTCGACCGCCACGTGTCGTCCGAAAGTAGGGGATCCTTGTCGAATATCGACCGCTACATCCAAGACGGCGCCTTGGATTACACGAACTAATTTACTCTGTGCATGAGGAGGTTTTTGAAAATGCAGGCCCCGGAGTACGCCATAACTCGATTTGCTCTCGTTATCTTGCACAAAGCGAACTTCACGGACTTGAGCGTTGAAGTCGCGTTGAGAAAATGATTCAAAAAAGTAGCCTCGATCATCTTTGAAAAGACGGGGCTCAATCAGAACGACTCCCGGTATGGCTGTTTGTTTAATTTCCATGTAATAATAAATTTAGTCGAGATTGGCGTATCCGGTCTTGTCGATTTCGTCGATAACTTTAAGTAAATACCTCCCGTATTGGTTTTTTAACATGGGCTGTGCTAACTCTCTCATTTTATCGGCAGAAATCCAACCTTTGCGGTAGGCAATGCCTTCCAGACAGGCGATTTTCAGGCCCTGTCGTTTTTCCAGTACCTCGATGTAGGTAGAGGCTTCCGCCAGCGAGTCATGAGTTCCGGTATCCAACCAGGCGAATCCGCGACCCAATGTCTGAACCTTCAGTTCCTGATCGTTGAGAAATTCCTGGTTGACAGTCGTGATTTCCAGTTCGCCACGCGCCGAAGGTTTGATGCTTTTAGCGACCTGGACTACTTTATTGGGATAAAAGTAGAGGCCGACGACGGCATAATTCGATTTGGGGTTTTGGGGCTTCTCTTCGATGCTGAGGCAATTACCGGCTTGGTCGAATTCGGCTACGCCGTATCGTTCCGGATCGTTGACCCAATATCCGAATACGGTTGCTTTGTGTTCTTGCTCGGCGGTACGTACGGCTTCATGTAACATGGAGCTGAAATTGCTTCCGTGGAAAATATTGTCACCCAATACGAGACAGACGGAATCTTTTCCGATGAATTTTTCGCCGATGATAAATGCTTGGGCCAAACCGTCCGGAGAGGGCTGTTCGGCATATTCGAATCGGACCCCGAAATCACTGCCGTCACCCAATAATCGCTGAAATCCGGGAAGATCCAACGGCGTGGAGATAATCAGAATTTCTCGAATACCGGCTAACATCAGCACGGATATCGGATAATAGATCATCGGTTTATCGAATACGGGAAGCATCTGTTTACTGACCCCTTTAGTAATAGGATATAGACGCGTACCGCTTCCTCCGGCCAGAACGATTCCTTTCATCGGTGTAATGAGATTATGAATTATGGATAAGTCTATGGGGCTTAAAAGATACTTTTGATCACTACGAAGTTAATATAAATTTATGAAATTGCTGCAAAACTTCGGTCAACGTGTGATTCTTCTTTTCGGACAGGATCTGGTTCGTTTATCGAAACATGATAGATGAACGGACCAGATGAAATGTCCATTGTTTTTTTATGAGGTTGAGATTGCATGTCGATTTGTGTGGTATCGTTGTTAGTACAGTGTACTGACAATCTTGCAAGATAGAGTGAGAATGTGGAATGAAGACTGTTTAAAAAGAGGTTTCCAAAATTTTCTTGGCTTTGTTGAAAGCCGATTGAAGGCCGCGGGCTGCAATGGTGCCTTCTGGCGTAATTAAGATGAAAAATGGCCTGGCGGTTATTTGATAGGTTTCTGTGATCGATTGGTTATCTGGATACTGTGTGTTTAGCTCGACTTCCGTCCATGGATGTTGGAGCATGTCGGCCAGTACGGGGCGGATGTCGTCCGTTCCGGGCAATGAGGTCGGTTGATCGGCGGGTAATTGCTCATAGACGTGTCGAATGGTGGCGATGGATTCGGTAAGGCCTACTACCTCGAATCCTTGTGCCTTGAATTGGTGGTACAAGGCGCATACCGAGGAATCCATGGCGATGGATCCGGGGCATAACCCCCAGTGGTATAACAATATGTAACGTCCCCGGTAATCCTTCAGACTGAGGGTGCGACCGTCGGTAGCGGTCACGGTAAAGTCAGGGGCGGGCTGACCTTCAGACAAGCGTTCCCGATCTGCGATTTGTTGGGCGAAAACCTGACCGTAATAACTGGATTGCAAGGAGGGTGAGTAGGACTCATAATAGGTTTTTAGTTTTTCGAGTGGCAACATGACGGCAAACTGATAGATCTTGAGCAATATGTGGAGGGTCCCTTCTGGATGAGCTTGGACATATGATTGATAGTATTGATCTTTGAGTGCCTGATTTTGGGCATTCATATCGAAAGCACTGAGCAAATCTTGATATTTGCGGATGGCTGCGCTGTCTTGTTTTTGTCGGGCTTCCGCACTCAGTCGGAAATAGCTGCCTCGAATCATGCCTAACGAATCTTCAATGTGCAGGGCTTTTGCCAGTAAAGGATCATCATACAGCCCGCCTGTCAGTTTACAGTAATAGATATTATCACTGCTTCCTTCCAGGTGGATCTGATCTCCCTCGGTGACAATGAACGTTTGCCCGGGGCGGTCACAGGGTAGGGCTGCGCCTTCTTTCGGGTGATAGGACATTAAATATTGTTGGTCATGGGCCTGTACTCCTTCATGGTGAAATTTGTTGGCCTGTTGAATGAGAATCTCGAAAGCCTCTTCGTATTGCCATTTCGGATACATGATCGTTCGCTGGAATCTCAGGGTGTCTCCGATCTGTAAACCGTCGATATCTCCGGAAAGGGTAAACGCTTGTTGTGCCGCGGCCGTAAAGTTCCCCGCGATCATGCATAACAGGCCGGTGAGGAGTGATAAAAGCGAGCGTGCCATATTTTATTCGTTTGATCGGTTTATTCAAAGATATCATTTTTTAGAGTAAAACTATATTTGTAGTTTGTAAATCATGATATAAAACATAGAATTAGGGGAAGGGATGCTTTTTTCAGGAAAATCTCGTAGGTAGGGATACTAAAAACAGCCGAGTGGGCTTAGTCCACTCGGCTGTTTTTAGTGTAGGTTGAGACTCAAATGGTACGGATCAATCGGGTCGATTCGGATTAGACGATTTCAACCAGCGGAGCGTCGGTTGCGACGGCATCCCCTTCGGCTACCAAAACCTGTTTGATCTTCCCCGAAACATGGGCCGTAATACTGTTTTCCATTTTCATGGCTTCGAGGATCACAACGTCCTGCCCGGATTGAACCGTATCGCCCGGTTTTACCAGAATCTGGATGATGCGTCCCGGCATCGGGGCATTGACAACCGTTCCGGTGATCGGTTCGCTCACTTTTTGCGGGGCTGCTTTTTCGGGCTCCGGTTTTACGGTTTCGGCCGGTTTGGTTTGTTCGTAACGCAACTTCTTCTGGTCGGTCAGGAATTTTTTGGCGACTAACGGAAACAGTTCGAGCAGTAAGACTTCCTTTTCGGTCTCGGCTAACTTGACCCCGCCACAATCGTCCAGTACGGGATTAGGCTGCATCTGATATTTCGAAGTATCGTACGGCGTTTCTTCCCGGACGCCGGTGATTTTGAACCGGAAATCGGGATCGACCGGAACCGGGGTATGACCGTATTCGCCTTTCACCAACCCGACGAACTGATTCGACACGTTCGAATACATCGGTTTGCCGTTGCGGGCATCCAGGGCGCAGTTGACCGCCTGCGCTCCGACGATTTGACTGGTCGGGGTGACTAAGGGCGGCAGACCGGCATCGAGGCGTACACGGGGGATCAGCTCCATGGCTTTTTCGAGAATATCCTCGGCCTTGAGTTGTTTGAGTTGCGCCACCATATTCGTGTACATACCGCCCGGAATTTCGGCTTTCTTGACTAATTCGTTCGGCGCCGGGAAGTTGAAATAACGCTCAATGGTATGACAGGTTTCGATCAGAGCGGCTTCATTCATGCTCTGGGCGGCTGCGATGGCCCGATCAAACGCCTGGTCGATATCGGTCGGCAGGGTGTCGGTCAAAGGATTGAAGGGATTCGGGAACTGTTTGACGGCATCGAAGGCTTCCAGTTCTTTGCGGATACGGAGCAGTTCGTGGTTGATCTGGGCCACGGCTTCCATGTCGATACCCAATTCGATGCCCATCTTTTGACAGAAAACGTAAATCAATTCGATCGCCGGAGCGGCAGGACCTCCCGCAAAATTCCAAATGTTGGTATCGACGATATCGGCGCCGGCTACGATAGCCGACAGAACCGATGCCAGCCCGTATCCCGGTGTACAATGCGTATGGAAATCGACGGGGACTTTCAGGTTTTGTTTAAACAGACGGACCAGACCGGCCACCCGTTTGGGCGGAATCAGGCCGCTCATGTCCTTGATGGTGATCATGTCGGCTCCCAGAGCCTCCATCTCCTGGGCTTTTTTCAGGAAGTAGGCGTCGGTAAAGACTTTCCCGGGTAATTTTTTCCCTTTGAACAGGTATGCGATCCTTTCGCTCAGGGAGAAATGCGGGTCGATCGTATAGCAGACGGCACAATCGGCCAAACCTCCATATTTTTTGACATACTTGATGGTCGATTTGACGTTATCCACGTCGTTCAGGGCATCGAAAATACGCATGATACCGAGACCCGATTCGATGGAATTCCGGCAAAAGCCTTCGATGATTTCGTCGGTGTAAGGGCTATATCCGAACAGGTTGCGTCCGCGTGAAAGAGCCGTCAGTTTCGAGACGTCTCCTACGGCTGCCTTGATTTTTTCCAGACGGTCCCATGGGTTTTCACCCAGGTAGCGCATGACCGAATCGGGTACTGCACCACCCCATACCTCCATAGCATAAAATCCCGCTTTTTTATAGTAGGGAAGTACGCTGTCTACCTGACTTTGATTCATACGCGTGGCGAACGAGGATTGCTGACCGTCGCGAAGAGTCAGATCTCGAATTAAAAGTTTTTTTGCCATAATGCTGTTGCGTTTATTAGTCGATGGTTTGCATGTGGTGTTATTCCAATAACAAATATACGAAATGTTTTTATACTTAATGACCGGTAGTCCGGCAAAAATTGTGCATTCTTTCCTGAAAATCAAGAAATAATCGTGAAACGGAGGCCGGAAGGAGGAAAAGGGCACGATGTGAAACCGAATGTTTGGGGCGATCCTTGTTTGGAGGGGAGGGGGTGAGCATCCCTGTTATGCCCAGAAAATGTCAGAAAAAGGGGAACGGGACGATTGGATATCTGGTGAAAAATGACGAATATTGTTATACCGTTTTGAGGGAATAGTCTTCGTCTAAAATAGGATCGTTATGAAAAAATGGATTGCTTTTCTGCTGGGGTTGTTTGTGGGCTACCACGCCTTGGCCCAGAATCCGATTACGTTTTTGGAGATTCCGGTCGAGGGAACCAAAGAAAATATGATTTCCCAATTGGAACAGAAAGGTTTTGTTTACGACGCCGATCATGATTGTTTGGAAGGTGAGTTCAATGGCAATAAGTCTACGGTTTATGTGGTGATGAATAACGACAAAATTTGGCGACTGTGTGTAGCCGACGTGCCTTCGTTCGATAAGGATGCCATTAAGGTTCGTTATAATGCACTGTTCAATCAATTGCTGCAGAGTGGAAAGTATAATCTGTACGAGGGAAGTACTTTGTCGGATGACGAAGATGTGGCGTATGAAATGACCAACAATTCCAAACAATATATGGCTACGTTTGTCCCTGCCGATACGACCCTTCAAGGGGCTCTCTGGTATACCATTGCCGAACATTATCATCATTATTTTATCATGATGTTTTATGAGAATTTGGATAATTTGCCGGAATAGCGGAAAGAAGGATCGCCTTGTATGCTGAAATTTTCGAACCCCGGACCTCGGGGGAGAACTCCTTGAGAGAGACGGTCGGGGATATGCAGGAACAGTGGACGTCTGATTTTTGGAAAACCGGGCAGGCTGAGGGGGATATGGGTGATGGCGGACAACCGGCCTTCTTGTGGGTGAAAATGCCCTTACAATACACAAAAAAAGAGTTGCAAGGCCACATTGCAACTCTTTGAATTTCAGGTGGGCCCAGAGGGGCATGATCCCACGACCTTCGGATTATGAGTCCGCTGCTCTGACCAACTGAGCTATGGGCCCCACAGACTGAATCGATTTCCGCGAATGATCGGAACTCGGTCTGCAAATATACGCTTTTTTCGGGAATCCTCAAGGCGGTGGATTCCGCAAAGGATTATTTTCCGGGGTCGGCTTCGTAGTTTTTCAGACCCGTTTCCAGAAATTGAACAAATCCGGCGACATCCAGATCGTACCCCCGTCCCGGCACCAAGGGTTTCCCCGAACCGTTGAGAATCATGTAATAGGGTTGGGAATTGACCCCGAACCGTTTGTGGGCCAGGTAGGCGTTGATCTTACCCAGGGTTTTGAGGACCTTGCCGTTATCGGTCGTTACCCATTCGGATTCGGGCAAGGTTTTCTTGTCGTCGGAATAGAGCGCGACCACCACGAATTTGTCGCGCAGTAACCCCAGCACCTGAGGATCCGCCCAGACTCGGGCCTCCATTTCCCGGCAGTTGACGCATCCGTGTCCAGTGTAATCCACAAACAGCGGTTTCCCGATTTGTTGGGCATATTCCAAGGCTTCGTCGAAATCGAAAAAACCTTTCAGGCCGTGTGGCAGACTCAGAAAATCGCTGTATTTGGCCGGTTTTTCGGGCTCATCGGTCGGGGTAACGGCCGTCGGTGCCGAAACGTAGGCAGGTGCGTATACGAAATCCTGGGTGTGCATAGGGGGCAGATAGCCCGAGATGCCTTTGAGCGGGGCGCCCCACATGCCGGGAATCAGGTAGACGACGAAAGCGAATACGACGATCGAAAGCAACAGTCGGGTGACACTCAGGGGACGGGGTTCGCTATCGTGGGCGAAACGGATTTTTCCTAACAGGTAGAATCCCAACAGCGCAAAGATGACGATCCACAAGGCCAGGTAAATTTCCCGGTCGAGCAGGCCCCAATGGTAGGTTTGATCGGCTACGCTGAGGAATTTCAGCCCCAGGGCCAGTTCGAGGAATCCGAGAACGACCTTCACGGAGTTGAGCCAGCCGCCGCTTTTGGGCAGGCTTTTCAGCAGGGTGGGGAAGAAAGCGAACAGGGTGAAGGGCAGGGCGAAGGCGATCGAAAAGGCCAACATGGTGATCACCGGGGTCCATACTTCGCCGGAGGTCGATTTGATGAGAACGGAACCGACGATCGGGCCGGTGCAGGAAAACGAAACCAACACCAGGGTAAGGGCCATAAAGAAAGTGCCGAAAATCCCGCCTTGATCGGCTTTGCGGTCGCTGCGGTTGACCAGCTTGCTGGGCATGGTGATCTCGAAGGCCCCGAAAAATGAGGCGGCGAAGATCATGAACACCAGGAAGAAGATCACGTTAGGCAGCCAATGAGTGGCCAGCCAGTTGAAGATGTCGGCCGTCACGCTGTCTCCACCCACCAGTTTGGTGATCAGGATGATGAGCGTAATGGGCAGAGTGTAGAGCAACACGATGAACAGGCCGTACAGCGAGGCCATCAGGCGGCCGCGGGCCTGGTTGTCGCTGCCTTTGAGGAAAAACGAGACGGTCATCGGCACCATCGGAAAGACGCAGGGTGTGAGCAGGGCCGCCAATCCCCACAGGACGGCTTCGAGAATCAGGCCCCAGAGCGATTTTCCGCCTCCGACCGCATCCATCGTCGAGGAGGAAGTCGGGTCTGAAGAGGAGGTGGTTGAGGTAACGGATGCCGACGCAGCCGATTGCGGTTTGCCGATGGTGAGCGTAAAGTCCTGATCGGAAGGGGGCAGGCAACTTTGGTCGTCGCAGGCCATCCATTCGACATTGACGTGCAGGGTCGTTCCTTCATCCGGGTTTTTCAGCCGGACGGAACGGGCGAACTGGGCCTGTCCCGAGAAATAACCGATCTCCATTTCGAACATCGGATCGAACACCCGGGTCGGCACACTCAACTGTTGCATCTCTCCCAGTAGTTCCACGGCCGGATTTTCGGTGAAGGTAAAGGTCGTGGGGTTGGGACCGCCTTCATACGGACCCAGGTCGTACATGTGCCAGGGCAATTGGATGTTGGCCGTAAAAACGAGGCGATATACTCCTGCGGAATCGGACTCGACGGTGCTGCTCCAGTTGACGGGATTCATGTCGTCCTGCGCCGTCGAGAGCATGGGCAGCAGACACAGCGACAGGGCGGATAAAAGCCGGCATAACGATCGAAATTTCATGATGCGAATCGGTTGTGCGAGCATCAATAGGCTCGTTGGTTGTTATTTTCGTAAAAATTGATGAAGGCCCGGTTGGCGACGACGTTGCCTCCGGGAGTGGGGTAGTTCCCGGTAAAATACCAGTCTCCGTTATGCAGGGGAATTGACTTGTGGAGATCCTGTACACTTTGGTAAATCACCTGCACTTCGGCCCGGATATCGGGAGCGGTGACGATCTTGGCAATCTGGGCGGAGATTTCCTGATCCGTAAAAGGTTCGTAGATGCGCTTGACTACATTTTCCACGTCGTGACGGTCGCGGCCGCACTGTGTGACGGCGTCCAGATAGACCTGCTCGATACGCGATTCCATGCCGCGTTCCCGCAACAGGTCGATGGCGGCCCGGAAAGCGACGAATTCGCCCAGACGCGACATGTCGATGCCGTAACAGTCCGGATAACGAATCTGGGGGGCCGAAGAGCAGATGACGATCTTGCGGGGATTGAGCCGGTCGAGAATGCGGATGATACTCTGTCGCAGGGTCGTACCCCGGACGATGGAGTCATCCAGGATGACCAGGGTATCTTTCCCGGGACGAATTGTGCCGTAGGTGACGTCGTATACGTGAGCCACCAGATCGTCGCGCTGGTCATCCTGGGTGATGAACGTCCGCATTTTGATGTCCTTGATGGCGACCTTTTCGAAACGGGGACGAAAACGCAGAATCTGTCGCAGCCGGTTTTCATCGAGATGGTCTTTTTCGTCGATGATCTGTGCGGCCCGTACTTCGGCACAGTAGTCGTTCAGCCCTTCCATCAGCCCGAAATAGGCGCTTTCGGCCGTATTGGGAATGTAGGAAAAGACGGTGTGCTCGATATCGCCGTCGATGCTTTCCAGAATGTGGGGAACGAGCATGCGTCCCAGCATTTTCCGTTCGCGGTAGATGTCGCGGTCGCTGCCTCGCGAGAAATAGATGCGCTCGAACGAGCAGGGTCGTTCGGCCTGCGTAGCCGTAAACTGCTCGACCGAGGTTTCTCCGTCACGACGGATGATCAGTGCATGGGCCGCCGGCAGTTCGTGAACCTGTTCGTACGGAACATTGAAGGTCGTTTGGATCACGGCCCGTTCCGAAGCTGCGACTACCACCTCGTCGTCCTGATAATAGTAGGCCGGACGGATGCCGCAGGGATCGCGCATGATGAATGCGTCGCCGTGGCCGATCATCCCGGCCATGACGTACCCGCCGTCCCATCTGCGGGCCGAGAGCGAGAGTACCTCTTTGAGGTCGAGGTGGGTGGCCAGCAGTTCGGTGATTTCCCGTTTGCTGTATCCTTTCGATTTGAAATATTGATATTTGTCTTCGTTTTCGCGGTCGAGGAAATGGCCGATCCGCTCCAGGATGGTTACCGTGTCGGTGGTGGCAGGCGGATATTGACCCAATTCGGTGAGTCGGTTGAACAGCTCGTCGATGTTGGTGAGGTTGAAATTGCCGGCCAATACCAGGCTGCGGGTCATCCAGTTGTTTTCCCGGCTGACGGGATGAACGTTTTCAATTTCGTTGCGGCCGAAGGTGCCGTAACGCAAATGGCCCAAAAAAACTTCGCCGGTGAACGGAACGTGTTCTTTGAGCCATTCGGTATCTTGCAACAACAGCGGATCGTCACCGACTTCCTGTCGAATCGACGCGGAGATACGTTGGAAAATATCTTTGATGGGAGCGTCGGAGTTCGAACGTACGCGATTGATATACACGTGTCCGGGACGAGGATATAGTTTGAGGTTGGCCAACCCGGCACCGTCCTGCCCCCGATTGTGCTGTTTTTCCATGAGAATCTGCATCTTGTTGAGGCCATAAAACGAAGTGCCGTATCGGCTGCGGTAATATTCCAGCGGTTTGAGCAGCCGGATGAAGGCTATGCCGCATTCGTGTTTGATCGATTCGCTCATAATCGTTATCTTCAGTGCCTCAAAGGTATGTTTTTTTCGGCGGAAGGACAAGATCTCTTGGCGGCAAACCGGCCGGGAAACCGCAGACCGAAAGGCCATCGGAACGAATCCGGAGCGACTTCTGCCTGGGGATGGGGCCCTCGCTATGAAACAGGCATAGAATTTGCCTATGTTTTTATCGGGAAAAACGATCGAATTAATTTGTTATCTTGGAGGAAGAATCGTTTCTTTGTCTATACCAAAATTCCGTATTTCTCTCACTTAATCTACATGAATATGGCAAAAAGTATTAAAGGTACGAAAACCGAACAGAACCTGTTGAAATCATTCGCTGGCGAATCGCAGGCCCGCACGCGTTATACCTTCTTCGCCAGCGCGGCCAAGAAAGAAGGTTTCGAACAGATCGCTGGGGTTTTCCTGGAAACCGCCGAACAGGAAAAGGAACACGCCAAACGCTTCTTCAAATTCCTCGAAGGGGGGATGGTAGAGATTACGGCCAGCTTCCCGGCCGGTAAGATCGGTACGACACTGGAAAACTTGACGGCTGCGGCTGCCGGTGAAAACGAAGAATGGGTGGATCTCTATCCGGCTTTCGCCAAAGTGGCCGAAGAAGAAGGATTCCCCGCTATTGCTGCCGTTTGGCGTTTTATCGCCAGCGTGGAAGCCGAACACGAAAGACGCTATCGCGAACTGTTGAAACGCGTACAGGAAGGCAAAGTCTTCGAACGCGACGAAGAAATCACCTGGCAGTGCCGCAACTGCGGATACATCCACAAAGGGAAAAAGGCCCCGGATATGTGTCCTTCTTGCGCTCATCCGCAGGCTTATTTCGAACCGATGAAGACCAATTACTAAACGGCTTCGAGCTTCGTGCTGATACAAAACGCTCCGACCGGACCAGGTCGGAGCGTTTTTATGTTCGGGCTGTCGTCGGTGCGTGCGAAACGGACCGATCGGAACGATCTATTCGTAGCTGCTGCCGTCGAAACAGTGGGTGCAGATGCACTCTTTGGGCAGGCCGATCGATTTGACGAGCGTTTCCAGCGGATTGAACTTCAGCGAGGATACATTCATCTGTTTGCGGATACTTTCCACCATGCGACAGTACTGAGGCGAGCCGGTGGTTGCATAGGCTTCCAGATTTTTGTGGGGATCGCCTTCGAGCTGTTGGATCATGCGCCGGGTAATGAGTTCCATTTCCGATTTCGATCCGGTGAAATTCAAAAATTTGCACGGATAGATCAACGGCGGACAACTGATGCGGATATGAATGTCCTTGGCCCCGTAATCGTACAGTTCACTGACATGATCCTTGAGCTGAGTGCCCCGTACGATGGAGTCGTCGCAGAACACCACCCGTTTGCCGTGCAACAGCGACCGGTTGGGAATCAGTTTCATTTTGGCGACCAGTTCGCGCATCTGTTGATTGGGCGGGGTGAAGCTGCGCGGCCAGGTGGGCGTGTATTTGACGACGCCACGCTGATAGGGAATCCCTTTCCCGGTGGCATAACCCAGGGCCATGCCGATCCCCGAATCGGGAATGCCGGATACGAAATCGGCTTCGATGTCGTCGCTTTTCCCCATTTCTACCCCGCACTGGTAACGCATCTGATCGACATTGCGTTTTTCATATTCGCAGACCGGATAACCGTAGTACACCCATAAAAATGAGCATATCTGCATCTTGTCTCCCGGTTTGCGCAGTTGGGTCATGCCGTTGGCCGTGAGCATGACGATTTCGCCCGGGCCCAGAAAATAGTGGGTTTCATACCCCAGGTTAGGGAAAGCACAGCTTTCCGAAGAGGCGGCGTAGCCGTCGGCGCTTTTACCGATGACGATTGGCGTACGTCCGTATTTGTCCCGGGCGGCGATGATACCGTTTTCGGTGAGGATGAGCATCGAACAGGAACCTTTCAGCTTGCGGAATACGTTTTCGATCCCTTCGGTGAAGGTTTTCCCTTCGGCAATGAGCATCGACACCAGTTCCGATTGGTTGGTGAGGTTGTTGCTGTGTTCGCAGAAGTGGTTTCCTTTCTCGAGCAGTTCTTTTTCCAGTTCGGGCAGGTTGTTGACCCGCGCCACGGTGACGATGGCGAATTTACCCAAGTGGCAGTTGACGATGATCGGTTGAGCGTCGGTGTCGCTGATGACGCCGATCCCCGAATTGCCGCTGAAGGTGGGCAGTTCCGATTCGAATTTGGTTCGGAAATAGGAGTTGGCGATGTTGTGGATCGCCCGGGTGAACACCCCTCCGTTGATCATGGCCATTCCGGCCCGTTTGGTCCCCATGTGGGAGTTGTAGTCGATCCCGTAGAAGAGATCCGTTACGCAACTGTTTTTCTTGATGGTTCCGAAAAATCCTCCCATAGATGCTATTCTTGTAGTGTTGTTTTGGAGAGCAAAGGTAATATTTATTCGGGAAAAATGTATCTTGGCCCGAAAACGAGTCGAGGATTTTATGCGGGTCCGATGGTCCTAAGACGCTCAGAATGAAATCACCCCGGGAAAAGGTTGAACTTGTCCCGGGGTGATTGATCGGATACGGTCAGCCTATTTTTTGGCATAGAGGCTGCGGGCGATCCCCATCTCCAGCCCCCGAAGTTCGGCCAGCCCTCTCAGACGGCCGATGCAGGAATACCCGGGATTGGTCTTTTTCTTCAGGTCGTCGATCATCTGATGTCCGTGGTCGGGACGCATCGGAATCGATTTCCGACGCCGCTGCTGTAACTCCAAAAATGCTTTCATGACTCCATACATATCTACGTCGCCTTCCAGGTGGTTGGCTTCATAGAAATTGCCTTCCGCATCGCGGCAGGTGCTGCGCAGGTGAACGAATCCCACCCGGTCGCCGAACTCGGTCATCATGGCGGCCAGTTCGTTGTCGGAGCGAACCCCGAACGATCCCGTGCAGAGGCAAAGTCCATTGGAGCGATTCGGAACGGCTTCGATCAGCCGACGGAAATCGTCGGCCGTGGAGAGAATACGCGGCAGACCCAGAATCGGGTAGGGAGGGTCGTCGGGGTGGATGACCAGTTCGGCCCCCGCTTCATCGGCGACGGGCGTCACTTCGCGCAGGAAATAGATCAGGTTTTCGCGCAGTTTTTCGGCGTCGATATCCCGATAACGGTCGAGTGCTTCCTGGAATTGCTCCACCGTAAAACTCTCTTCGGAGCCGGGCAGTCCGGCAATCATGTTGCGGGTGAGCTGTTCCCGGTCGGCCGGGCTCATGCGCTCGAAACGTGCCCGGGCTTTTTCGATCTCTTCGGGCGTATACTCTTTTTCGGCTCCGGGACGCTTCAGAATGAACAGGTCGAAGGCAACAAAAGAGGCCCGTTCGAAACGCAGGGCGCGGGATCCGTCGGGCAGCGTATAGGCCAGGTCGGTGCGCGTCCAGTCCAGCACCGGCATAAAATTGTAGGTGATACAGGTAATGCCGCAGGCCGCCAGATTACGGATGCTCTGTTTGTAATTGTCGATGTAGCGTTGGAAATCGCCCGTTTGGGTCTTGATGTGTTCGTGTACGGGAACGCTCTCCACGACGCTCCAGGTCAGACCTGCGTCGGCAATCATGCGTTGCCGTTTTTGGATCTCTTCGAGGCTCCAGACCTCTCCGTTGGGAATGTGGTGCAGGGCGTGGACGATGTCGGTAGCCCCGGCCTGGCGGATGTCCCACAAACTGACCGGGTCATTGGGCCCGTACCATCTCCAGGATTGTTTACAGAGGTATGTCATACGTTTTATGGTTTTACAGATTGAAAGTCAATGGACCGAAAACCGTTCCGGGTGAGAAAACCGTTCCGGGCGTCAGGACTGTTCTGGGGGTGAAGCCCGTTCCGGGTGTGAGGCTCGTCCTGGGTGAAAAGACCCTTCCGGGCGTCAGAACTGCTCTGGGTATGAGGCCCATTCCGGAGGGACCCCGGAAATTTCCGCGAGGCTCCCCGAAAAGGATTTACAGTGTATTCCGGAAATCTGGTCTCCCGGTTCGGTCGGGGAGTCGATCAGATCGAGAAGGCGTCGAACCCTCCGTCGATAACCGTCATGGTGCCCGAAACGAACTTCGAAGCGTCGCTGGCCAGCCATTGCAGGGTGCCGAGCAATTCTTCGGGTTCGCCGAAACGACCGAAAGGCGTGTGGGCCAGGATCTTTTTCGAACGTTCGGTCAGCGAACCGTCGGGGTTGAGCAGCAGGGTGCGGTTCTGTTCGGTGATGAAGAACCCCGGAGCGATGGCGTTGACCCGCAATCCGGGACCGTATTTGGTGGCCAGTTCCCCGCACATGTATTTCGTGAAGTTGGTGACGGCCGCTTTGGCGACTCCGTAGCCCGCTACGCGGGTCAGCGGGCGGATGGCCGATTCGGAGGAGATGTTGATGATCGATCCCTGTTTCTGTTCGATCATCGCCTTGGTAAAGACCATCGTGGGCAGAATGATGCCGAACAGGTTCAGATCGACTACCTTGCGGACGGCTTCCAGATCCAGGTCGAAAATGGTTTTGTCGGGCGGAATGGTCGCTCCGGCCATGTTGCCGCCGGCGCCGTTGATCAGTACGTCGATGCGGCCCCAGCGGGCCATGATGTCGGTATAATTTTGCTCGAGTAACGAACGGTCGAGTACATCGGTGTAGAGGAACAACACTTCGCCGCCTTCTTCTCGAACGGCCTGTTCAAGGGCACGGCCGGCCGTTTCGTTCCGGTCGAGAATCACGACCCGGGCGCCTTGTTCGGCAAAATGATGAACCATGGAGGTCCCCAATACACCGGCGGCCCCGGTGATGACGATGACTTTGTCTTGTACGCAAAACAGATTTTTCATAATGGCGTATCTTTTAGCAATAAACTTCAGCATAGAACGGCCTCGGGAAACGGGGAACGAAACTCGGGGTCGGAGGTTAAAGATACCCGTTTTTTCCGAAAATCCCAATTTGGGAATCTGCCGAATAATTCTTTTTTTTGTAAAGAGATAGAACGGACAACCGAAAGAATGGCTATGGATTGGACCGGTGTGATCATGGGTGGATTGATGGCCGGAGTGGCCTTGTGGATCCGAAAATTCCCCCGGACTGTCAGTTTTTACAGTCTGCTTCCTGCCGAACGGAAACAGTATGTCGATTTCGACGGTCTGGGTCGGTATGCGTTCCGGATTTTAGGCGGTGCAGCCTTGCTGACGGTAGGCGGATATTATCTGTTTCGCTGGCTCGGCAGCCCGTTGGGGGCCGCGGTGATGTTGCTGTTGCCGATGATCGTGGGGTTAGGCATTTTGTGGGTAGGGGCTAAAAAGTTCGATCACTATCCCTCGACGACCAACGATGTCTTTCGGATTCCGGCTTGGGGAGTAGCCGTTGTCTTGATGGCGGCATTGCTGACCTGGGGGTTATGGCCGACTTCGTTGGAAATAGCCGAGCATGAGGTTCGTTTTACCGGTATGTATGGATGTTCTATCCCGGTTGAACAGATTCGTAGCGTGGAGTTGATGGAGCAGATCCCGAGGGCGGGGCATCGTTCGAATGGATTTTCTTTCGGAGGAACCCATAAAGGATACTTTCGGGTCAAAGATTGGGGAAGATGTCGGCTGTTGGTGCGTCAAAATCGTCCCGGACCCTATCTGGTGATCGAAGAAGTCAATGGAATGAAAACCATATTTAAAGGAGTAGACTCTCTCAAGGCGGTGTCTTATCGGGATCAGATTCGGAGAGAACAAGCGATGGCTCAATAATAATGATCATACAAAACCTTTTGAGAAAATTATGGGGAAAAGAATACGTTGGAGTTCGTTGTTGTCCCTGATGGTTTGGGGAACTCTTTCCGTGGCGCAGGGCGCGCCGCCTACGGCCCTCCGGACCGATCTGTTGGAACATACCGATCGGGTGTGGATGGATGGCTACCTGACTCAATTGACGTTGGACAGTACGGCTCGTGCCATCGAACGTCTGCAAATTCCGTTGATTCATAACCGACAGCCGATGTTCGGTTGGCAGGTCAACGACGTGCGCAGCGACGTGCGGCAGACGGCTTACCAGATCATGGTGGCGACGACTCCCGAACTCTTGTGGCGTTTCCGGCCCGACATGTGGAACAGCGGAACGATCAATTCGGATAATTCCGTAGCGGTGCGTTACGAGGGAAAACCTCTGCAACCCAATACCGATTATTATTGGATGGTACGTTCGGCCAACAACGGATTCATGCAGGAGTGGTCGCAGATCCGGGCTTTCCGCACTGCGTCGGAGTTGGCTGACTACCAGACGGCGGTCTATCCGCTGGAAAAGACCGACGAAGATCCCGTGACCCTGCGGCGCTGCCCGGACGGAACTTATTGGGTCGATTTCGGTCGGGCTTCGTTTGCTCAGCTGAAACTGACGCTCGAAGCGGATGGCGAAGGGGATTCGGTGACCGTTCATCTGGGTGAGGCCCTCAAAGAGGGTAGGGTCGATCGTCGGCCGCCGGGAACGATCCGCTATCAGTCCATGAAATTGGGCCTGTTGCCGGGCCGCCATACTTATTTCATTAAAATCCCGGCCGGGGGACGCAATACCCGGACGACGCCTCCGCTGGCGGTGTTGATGCCCGATTATATCGGGGAAGTCTATCCGTTCCGTTATTGCGAGGTGGAAGGCTATGATCGTCCGTTGTCGACCAGTGCCTTGTCGCGTCAGAGCGTGAACTATCCGTTCGACGACACGGCCGTGCGGTTCACTTCGTCGGATACGGTACTCAATCGGGTGTGGGAACTGTGCCGCTATTCGGTGAAAGCGACCAGTTTTGCGGGGATCTATGTGGACGGGGATCGGGAACGGATTCCCTATGAGGCCGATGCGCTGCTCAATCAGTTGTGTCACTATTATGCCGATAACGAATATTCCCTGGCGCGGCGTTCCCATGAATACCTGCTTTACAATGCGACCTGGCCTACGGAATGGATCCTGCAATCGGTCTTGATTGCCTGGTACGATTATCTGTATACGGGGGATGTCCGTTCGGCCCGCGCCCATTACGAACTGCTGAAGAAAAAGACCCTCTCTGTGCTCGAAGACGAAAATGGCATCATCAGCGTAGAGGGGAATCCGCGGGTGGACAGTGCCCTGAAAGAGTCGATTCATCTGCCTCAGAATCAGCGGTTGGCCGATATCACCGACTGGCCGCGCGACAGATTCGTCTTTACACCCCGCAATATCAGTCCCAATTCGTTCCATTATGCCTCGTTGGCCATGCTGAGTCGTTTGGCTGGGGCCATGGGTGAAACGGCCGATTCGGTGGCCTATGCCCGGCAGGCAGACAAAGTGCGGAGCAGCATCAACCGGCTGTTCTTTGACCGGAAGTCGGGTCTGTATCGGGATGGCATCGGAACCGACAGCGTGTCGTTGTACAGCAATATCTTCCCGGTTGCGTTGGGAGTGGCCGAACCCCGTATGTTGGAGTCTTTGGGCGAATACATTGCTTCACGGGGCATGGAGTGCAGTGTGTATGCCTCTCAGTTCCTGATGGAGGCGCTCTATGAAACGGGGCAGGCCCAACAGGCCCTCGATCTGATGAGTTCGACCGATCTGCGCAGTTGGTACAACATGATTCGCGGAGGGTCTACCGTGACGATGGAGGCATGGGATATTCTCTTTAAACCCAATCAGGACTGGAATCATGTCTGGGGAGCTGTTCCGGGCAACATCATTCCGCGAAAATTGATGGGTGTGGAACCGATTGAACCCGGATTCCGGCGGGTGCGCATTGCTCCTCAGCCGGCCTGGTTGAGTGAAGCCTCGATGACGGTGCCGACTATTCGGGGTGAGGTGAGTGTGTCGTTCGAAAACCGGCCGGGAACGTTCGAACTGACGGTGGAGATGCCGGCCAACATGACCGGCGATGTTTATCTGCCGGTGGTGTCGGGTGTGGATGTCAAGCGGATGCAGGTAGAGATGGATGGACGGGTATTGAATGACGTGAAACCGCTCAACGGAGCTGTGAAAATTGCAGGGGTCGGTTCGGGAAGTCATACTTTCCGGCTGACATCGCGTTAATGCATGAAAACAAGAAAGTGAGAATACTTCGAATGAATTTTATGAAAAAATTACTGCTTTTGTGTATGCTGGGAGGAGCGCTGCAGCTGTCGGCCCAGTTGCCTCCGGTGTTCCCGGAGGGGATGTCGGATACCCTGGAACACGATACGCGTATGCGGACCTATCTGCCGCCGGTGCGGGTGATGTGGCTGCAAAACGAAGAGTTGATTGAGTCGCCCGAGGTGTTGCTGGCCAGGGGGAAAGGGCAGATGATCAATGCTCCCTATCCGCATTGCATCCTGACCAGCAAAGAGGGACGGCGCCCTTCGATTCTGCTGGACTTCGGACGGGAAATCCACGGCGGGGTACAGATCGTGGTCGGTGATATTTCGGGACGGAAACCGATACGTTTCCGGGTGCGTCTGGGTGAGTCGGTCAGCGAGGCCATGAGCAATATCACGCCCGAAAGCGGGGCAACCAACGACCATGCCATGCGCGATTTCCAGATGGAGGTGCCCTGGTATGGCGTGAGTGAAGTGGGTAACTCGGGATTTCGGTTCGTGCGGCTCGATCTGCTGACCGAAGACGTCAAAGTGAAGTTGCAGGAAGTACGGGCCATTTTTGTATATCGGGATATACCCTATCTGGGGTCGTTCCGTTCGAGCGACCCGCGGCTGGACAGCATCTGGATGACGGGAGCTTATACGGTCCATCTGAATATGCAGAACTACCTGTGGGACGGGATCAAACGCGATCGGCTGGTATGGATGGGCGATGCGCATCCCGAACTGCGGACCATCCTGTCGGT
This sequence comes from uncultured Alistipes sp., assembly GCA_944326855.1. GTDB lineage: Bacteria > Bacteroidota > Bacteroidia > Bacteroidales > Rikenellaceae > Alistipes_A. The sequence goes on from CALVFO010000042.1 coordinate 27,171, forward strand.
GTTCGGCGATAACGAAGTCTTGCGCAAGACGTTGGATCAGGCTCGTGACCAGACCCCTCTGCCGGGCTGGATGAACGGAATTTGTGCCTATACGCTCTGGTGGGTGCTGATCCATCGGGACTATTATCATTATACCGGCGATCGGGCTTATCTGGCGGAACAGAAGCCCTATCTGGATCGGCTGCTGCCGTGGTTGATGGAAGCGGTGGACGATCAGGGCCATGAACACCTGACAGGTGGCGGCCGTTTTCTGGATTGGCCGACCAGCCGAAATAAACCGGCCGTCGATGCGGGTTTGCATGCGTTGCTGTTGATGGCGCTCGAGGCCGGCGAGGAACTGTCCACGGTGTTGGAGAATGACGAACTGGCCGCTCAGTGTCGTGCTACGGTCGATCGGATGCGCCGAGTAGTTCCCGATTATAAGACCTCCAAACAGTCGGCGGCGCTGAGTGCCTTGGCCGGTTTGGTGCCGGCCGAACAAGCCAACAAAGTATTGTTGGAAGACGGTGTGCAGCGATTCTCGACTTTTTATGGCTATTACATGTTGCAGGCCAAAGCGATGGCGGGGGATTATACCGAGGCGTTGAATAATATTCGTCAATACTGGGGTTCGATGCTCGATCTGGGCGCCACGACTTTCTGGGAAGATTTCGACATCCGTTGGATGGAGAACGCCGCCCGGATCGACGAAATCGTGCCGTCCGGGAAAGTGGATGTACATCGTACCTACGGGGACTACTGTTATAAAGGGTTGCGTCATAGCTTTTGCCATGGATGGGCCTCGGGACCGACGGCCTGGCTGACCGAACATGTCTTGGGGGTGACGATCGTCGAACCGGGTTGCCGGGTGATTCGGGTTTCGCCCCATCTGGGCGACCTGCAGTGGGTGGAAGGCTCGGTGCCCACGCCCTATGGAATGGTTCGGATCCGGCATCAACGTCGGGCTGACGGTACGATCGCTTCGTCGATCGAGGCTCCCAAAGGGGTGAAGGTGCTCCGTTAAGGGGATGTGATGATCCGCAAACCGTCGGTGAATACGGGACTGTCGGAAGACAGGGGTATCTGTCGTGCGGGTTTCGAAAATAGCCGGGCAAATCTTTGAAATTCGCTCCATCGATTGAGGTGAAGAGATGTCTCCGGAGTAAAAGGAATCCGACAGGTCCGGACGAGATTCGGTGAAACGGAGCGTTTGACCGGACGGCGCCGGTAATCTGAAGGTTCGGAAGTTTGTTCGGGTTAGAGGTTTGATACAGGGGAAGTTGTTCTGAGAGGACGAAGGGGGCGCTCGATGCCTGTTCCGGGATTGTGTCGCCGGAACAGACCTCCAGGAAAAACTCGAAGGGAAAATGCCGCTGGATTTGAATTTCATCGGGTTTTTAGTATATTTGTCAAATGATTGAAGGCGCCCTGAAAAAGGCGGATTTCGGCGAAGGTGCGCCCTAAATCGATGTCCCAGAGCATGGAATCCCGTGCAGAGATTCGTGCAGACGACTTGGCGGTTGTGTGTCCGATCTTCCGGTTTGCCGCAGGGATGTTTGTAATCAAAACATTATTTATTGTAACGGATGAAAGAAATTTCGTTTTTGGCTTTCGACCTGGGAGCGACCAGCGGTCGTTCCATTCTGGGTACGCTGCGCGACGGTAAGCTCCACATGAAGGAGTTGACCCGTTTCCCCAACCAGATTATGGAATTGGGAGGTCATTTTTACTGGAATATTTTCTCGCTCTATGAACACCTGCGCGAAGGCATGATCGCCTGCGCCAAGGAAGGTACGCCGATCACCTCCATCGGGATCGATACCTGGGGCGTCGATTTCGCTTTTTTGGGGTCCGACGGACAACTCCTGGGATTACCGTACGCCTATCGGGATACCCATACCGAAGGAGCCCCCGAACAGTATTTTGAAAAAGTGATGCCTCGTAAGGAGGTATACGCCCTGACCGGGATTCAAGTGATGAATTTCAATAGCCTGTATCAGCTTTATGCCATGAAGCGGGACGGTTCGTCGGTGCTGAATGCCGCCGTACAAGCGCTGTTTATGCCCGATGCCTTGAGTTATATGCTGACCGGGAAACGGGTAACCGAATATACGATCGCCTCGACTTCGCAGATGTTGAATCCCCGCACCAAGAAAATCGAAGCGCAACTGCTCGAAAAAATGGGCGTTCCGGCCTCTCTGTTCGGCGAAGTGGTCCTGCCGGGCGTGGTGATCGGCCCGTTGCGTGAGGCCCTGGCGGCCGATACGGGGTTGGGCCCGGTGCCGGTGGTGGCCGTGGCCGGTCACGATACGGCGTCGGCAGTGGCTGCGGTTCCGGCCAAAGACGAAAAGTTCGCTTACCTCAGCTCGGGGACCTGGTCGCTGATGGGGATCGAGGTGAAGGATGCCGTGATCACCGAAGAAACCGCCGCCCTGAACATCACCAACGAAGGTGGGGTGGAAGGGACGACCCGTCTGCTGAAAAATATTACCGGGATGTGGATCCTGGAACAGTGCATCAAGGAGTGGAAAAAACAGGGTACCGTATACAGTTATCCCGAAATCGTTCAGATGGCCGGACAGGCCGAAGCATTCCGTTCGTTCATCGATCCGGACGATCCTTCGTTCGCCAACCCCAAAAGCATGATCCAGGCCATTGCGGATTTCTGCACCCGCAGCGGGCAGCCCGTTCCGGAAACCCATCCGCAGTTGATTCGCTGCATCTTCGAATCATTGGCTCTCAAGTACAAGGATATTTTGGGTAAATTCCAGAAACTGGCTCCGTTCCCCATCGAAAAATTGCACATCATCGGGGGCGGTTCCAAGAACAAACTCTTGAATCAGTTTACGGCCAACGCCATTGGGTTGCCGGTGGTAGCCGGTCCGTCGGAAGCGACGGCTATCGGTAATATCATGCTGCAGGCACGGGCGGCCGGTATGGTGAACTCCCTGCAACAGATGCGCGACATGATCGCTGAAGCGGTTGAAACCGAAACCTTCCTGCCGGAAGATGCGGCCGCCTGGGATGCGGCTTATGCCAAGATCAAACACCTGTTGATTCAGTAATTTTTAGAACGACGAACATCATTCATAAAACTTCAAATTAAACCATTCAACCGATGAAAGAAGCACAGATTATCAAAGCCTATGAGGCAGCCAAGGAACGTTATGCCGAGCTGGGTATCGATACCGACAAGGCGCTCCAACAGCTCCAGAACATTTCCCTGTCGCTGCACTGCTGGCAGACCGACGATGTGACGGGTTTCGAAAACCCCGACGGACAGCTCTCCGGTGGGATTCAGGCTACGGGGAACTATCCCGGTAAGGCCCGTAACATCGATGAAGTGCGCCAAGATATCGAAAAGGTAAAAACCTTGATCCCGGGGAACCACCGCCTGAGTCTGCATGCCATCTATGGCGATTTCGGTGGCCAAAAGGTAGATCGTGACCAGATCGAAGTAAAACACTTCCAGAGCTGGATCGACTGGGCCAAGGCCAACAACATGAAGCTGGACTTTAATAGCACCAGTTTCTCTCACCCCAAAAGCGGGGATCTGACCTTGTCGAACCCCGATAAAGGCATCCGCGACTTTTGGATCGAACACACCATCCGCAGCCGTAAGATCGCTGAAGCCATGGGTGAACAGCTCGGCAGCAAGGCGTGCCACAACCTGTGGATCCATGACGGTTCGAAAGACCTCACCGCTAACCGTTACCTGTATCGTTCGCTGTTGAAAGATTCGCTGGATCAGATCTTTGCTGTGAAATGCCCGAATGTGAAAGACGGGGTGGAAAGCAAAGTGTTCGGGGTAGGTCTCGAAAGCTTCACCGTAGGTTCGCACGAATTCTACATGGGTTATGCCGTACAGAACGGTTTGATGGCTACCCTCGATATGGGTCACTTCCATCCGACCGAAGAAACCTATGACAAGATCTCCTCGATGTTGCTCTTCACGCCGGAAGTGTTGCTGCACGTGAGCCGTCCGGTACGTTGGGACAGCGACCACGTGGTGATTCTGAACGACAGCGTGGCCATGCTGGCTCAGGAAATCGTATGGGCCGATGCTCTGAACCGCGTAAACATCGGGCTGGACTATTTCGATGCTTCGATCAACCGTATCGGGGCTTATGTAGTCGGTAGCCGTGCTACCCAGAAAGCCTTCCTGCAGGCTCTGCTCTCGCCGATCCAGAAACTGCGCGAAAACGAAGCCGCCGGCAAATACTTCCAGCGTTTGGCTTTGCTGGAAGAAGCCAAGAGTCTGCCTTGGTCGGCTGTGTACGACTACTTCTGCCTGAAGAACGGAACCCCCGTGGCCGAAGAGTACATCGCTGCCATCGAACAGTACGAAAAAGACGTTACCTCGAAACGATAAACTGAGAGACGATCACTATCGAGCGAAAGCGTTGCTCCGCGAGGACGGCGCTTTCGCCGTATTGAAACGACTACCTAATCTACGGAATCTATGAATAGTATTTTGATTGGAATTTTGCTGATGACCATCGGTTCGTTCGCCGGATCGAGCTATTATGTGCCCATCAACAAGATTAAGAACTGGTCGTGGGAAACCTACTGGATCGCTCAGG
>CALVFO010000043.1 GCA_944326855.1 uncultured Alistipes sp.
TCGGATCGTTATGCTGAAACGGTTGTCGGTAGAAAATTACGCACTGATCGATCGGCTCGACATCGAGTTTGCCCCGGGATTGAATATCGTGACGGGGGAAACCGGTGCCGGGAAGTCGATTTTGCTGGGGGCTCTGGGGTTGATCCTGGGGAACCGGGCCGACGGTGCCGTATGGCGACATGACGACCGAAATTGCGTTATCGAGGGGGAATTCGACGTGGCCGGTTATGAGTTGGAGCCCTTGTTTGAACGTCTGGATGTCGATTACGAATCGCCGTGTCTGATCCGGCGGATCATCACCCCGGCCGGCAAAAGCCGTTCTTATGTCAACGATCAGCCGGTACCTTTGACGACGCTTCGGGAGATCGGGATTCGTTTGATCGATATCCACTCCCAGCATCAGACCTTGTTGTTGGCGGATAATTCGTTCCAAACGGGAGTCGTGGATGCGGTAGCCGGACATGCGGCTCTGTTGAAAAGCTACGGACAGACGTATGAAAGGTTGCGTACGGCGGAACGTGAGCTGGAAGGGCTTCGTCGGCAGGCCGAAGAGAGCAGCCGGGATCGGGAGTATGTGACCTTTCAGTGGCAGGAGTTGCAGGAGGCCAAACTCAAGGAGGGCGAACAGCAGGAACTGGAACTTTTGCTGGGTGAATTGACGCACGCTGCCGAGATCAAGGAAGCGTTGTTGTTTGCCGCTCAGACGCTGGATGCGGATGAGGAGGGCGTTTTGACCCGCTTGAAAAGTCTGGAGATGACCTTCGGTCGTTTACAGAAGGTCTATCCGTCCGGGGAGGCCTATTGCGTGCGTTTGCACAGTGCGTTGCTCGATCTGAAAGACCTGACGGGTGAAATTGCCTCCGAAGCCGATCGTCTGGAGTCGGATCCCGATCGCCTGGATCGGACCCAACAGCGGCTGGATTTGATCTACACGTTACAGCAGAAACATAAAGTCGATTCTGTCGAGGCTTTGTTGGCTTTGCAGGCGGAATATGCCGCCCGGCTGGCTTCGATCGAAGGGTATGGCGAACGGATTGAAAGTTTGCAGATTCGGATCGGAGAACTGACCTCCCAGGCTCAGGAATTGGCCGAACGCATCCGCGAAGGGCGTCGGCGGGCTGCGGAGGAAGTGGAACGTTATGTCGTGGAGAGACTCGTACAGTTGGGTATGCCGGCTGCCCGGTTGCAGGTCGAGATCGTTCCGGTCGCCCAATTGCGCCCAGATGGGGCGGACGAGATCCGTTTCCTGTTTACGGCCAACCGGAACATGGCCCTGCAGCCGATCGAAAAGGTGGCTTCGGGCGGGGAAATGTCGCGGTTGATGCTTTCGCTCAAGGCTTTGATCGCTTCTCATGCACAGATGCCGACTTTGATTTTCGACGAAATCGATACCGGGGTCTCGGGATCGATTGCCGATCGCATGGGTGAGATCATGGCCTCTTTGGCCGAAAATCTGCAAATTATTAACATTACCCACCTCCCGCAGGTGGCCTCCAAGGGCGATCATCATTTCCTGGTCTACAAACAGGAAGGCCCTTCGGGAACGGCGACTCACATTCGGAAACTCACTCCCTCGGAACGAATTGAGCAGATCGCCCAAATGATTAGCGGATCGGATATTACCCTCGCAGCCCTGGAACAGGCACGACTACTGTTGGGGCTATAATCGCCCCTGATGATTCTTTTAGTCGTTTAGCTGTCGGACTTTTCTTCTCTTTTGTATCCTGTAAATTTTTGAATTTTAGATCGTTGTTACGATTGCTGGCGACTTTGACATCGTATTTGAAAGTAGACGTGCGCTATGTTTTTTAACATTTAAAATATTTTTGTAACAATGTGAAAAAGTATAGAGAAGCGACACTAAATTTGGAGGAAATATGAGCGATAGATTGTACATTTTTGATACGACATTGCGCGATGGGGAACAAGTTCCTGGTTGCCAATTGAATACGGTGGAGAAAATTGAAGTGGCCCGGGCTTTGGAGGCTTTGGGGGTGGATGTCTTGGAAGCCGGTTTTCCGATTTCGAGTCCGGGAGATTTCAATTCGGTGCGGGAAATCTCCAAAGCGGTTTCTCGACCGACCATTTGTGCCTTGACACGTGCTGTGGAAAAAGATATCGATGTGGCGGCCGATGCCCTTTCGCTCGCAAAGCATAAGCGGATTCATACCGGTATCGGGGTTTCGCATTCGCATATTTACGATAAATTGCGCTCGACGCCGGAGCAGATTCTCGAACGGGCGGTAGCGGCCGTGAAATATGCCAAAAAGTATGTCGAAGATGTGGAATTCTATGCCGAAGACGCCGGTCGGGCCGATAACGAATATTTGGCCCGGGTGGTGGAGGCTGTGATTGCGGCCGGAGCCACGGTGGTCAATATTCCCGATACGACCGGGTATTGTCTGCCCGAGCAATATGGAGCTAAGATCAAATACCTGATTGAAAACGTGAAAGGAGTGGATCGGATCACCCTTTCGACGCATTGCCACAACGATTTGGGAATGGCTACGGCCAATACGCTGGCGGGGGTGCTGAACGGAGCGCGTCAGGTGGAGGTGACGATCAACGGTATCGGGGAACGGGCCGGAAATACCTCGTTGGAAGAGGTGGTGATGGCGTTACGCTGCCATAAATACCTCCAGGTCGACACCGGGATAGACTCTCATCTGATTATGAGTACCAGCCGGATGGTTTCCAATCTGATGAACATGCCGGTACAACCCAACAAGGCCATTGTGGGACGCAATGCGTTTGCCCACTCGTCGGGCATTCACCAGGACGGCGTGCTCAAGAGCCGGGAAAGTTATGAAATCATCGATCCTCGGGATATCGGGGTGGACGAATCGATCATCGCCTTGACGGCTCGCAGCGGGCGGGCGGCTTTGTCCCATCGGTTGAGTCTGCTGGGCTTCAACCTCAGCCATCAGGAACTCGATGAGGCTTATGAAAAGTTTTTGCGACTGGCCGATCAGAAAAAGGATGTTCGGGATGATGACCTGTTGGTGATGATGAACTATACCGATCAGGTCAAGGAGGCCCGACGTATCAAATTGATATATTTGCAGATTCTGACCGGGACGCTGATTCCGACGGCTACGGTGATCATGCGTTTTGGCGATCGGGACTATACGGCCACCAGCACCGGAAACGGGCCGGTGGATGCGGCGGTACGGGCGATCAAGTCACTGATTCACGATACGGTTCAGATTACCGAGTTTTTGATTCAGGCCATGAATAAGGGAAGCAACGATGTGGCCCGGGTGCATATTCAGATGCGGAGCGGGGAACATCATGTGCATGGATTTGCGGCCCATACCGATACGGTGCGAGCTTCGATCGAGGCCTTTGTGGACGGGTTGAATCATCTGAATGTACGGGAAATCGTTTCCTCGGAACAGGAATCCAAATAACAGTAAATCAATACGAGAAATGGGAAAGACATTATTCGACAAAGTGTGGGACGCCCATGTGGTCAAGTCATTGGATGGCGGCCGAAGCGTTCTCTATATAGATCGTCACTATATTCATGAGGTGACTTCTCCGGTTGCTTTTCTGGGGCTGAAGAACCGGGGCGTGAAGGTGGCTCGCCCTCAGAATACGACCGGGACTCCCGACCATAATGTGCCGACCGTGAATCAACATTTGCCGGTGGCCGAAGAGCAGAGTCGCCTCCAGCTCGAATCTTTCGAGCGAAACTGCCGGGAACACGGGATCGAATGTTTTGCGTTGGGCTCTCCGCGTCATGGCGTGGTGCATATTGTGGGACCGGAACAGGGCATTACGCAGCCGGGGATGACGATTGTGTGTGGCGACAGTCACACCTCGACCCACGGAGCTTTCGGAGCCGTTGCTTTCGGCATCGGGACTTCGGAGGTGGAAATGGTGTTTGCCTCGCAGTGTATTCTGCAACCCAAGCCCAAGACCATGCGCATTACCGTGAACGGTAAACGGGGCAAAGGCGTGACGGCTAAAGATATCATTCTGTATATCATTTCTCAGATTTCGGCTTCGGGCGGTACGGGGCATTTTATCGAGTTTGCCGGAGAGGCCATTCGGGATCTGTCGATGGAGGAACGCATGACGGTGTGCAACATGAGCATCGAATGCGGAGCCCGTGGCGGGATGATTGCACCCGACCAGACGACCTTCGATTATGTCTGCGGGCGCAACCGGGCTCCTCAGGGCGACGATTTCGATCAGGCCGTAGAGCGTTGGAAAGAGCTCTATTCCGATGCGGACGCCCGTTTCGACAAGGAGTATACGTTCGATGCGGCTAATATCGAACCGATGATTACCTACGGGACCAATCCCGGGATGGGGATCGGGGTGACGGCTGCCGTTCCTTCGGACGAAGGGTTGAGCGGCAGTGATCGGATCAGTTTCCATAAGGCGCTCGAATACATGGATTTCAAGAGCGGAGAGAAGATGCTCGGCAAAAAGATCGATTACGTTTTCCTGGGCAGTTGCACCAACGGGCGTATTGAGGATTTCCGGCAGTTTGCCATGGCGGTCAAGGGTCACAAAAAGGCCGAGCATGTAACGGCCTGGCTGGTTCCCGGTTCCAAGGCCGTGGAGGCGCAGGCTCGGGCTGAGGGGTTGGATAAGATTCTGGCGGAAGCCGGTTTCGAACTGCGTCAACCGGGCTGTTCGGCCTGTCTGGCGATGAATGCCGATAAAATTCCGGCCGGGAAGTACAGCGTTTCCACTTCCAATCGTAATTTCGAAGGGCGTCAGGGACCGGGAGCCCGAACCCTGTTGGCCGGGCCTCTGGTGGCGGCTGCTGCGGCTGTGACGGGGATGATTGCCGATCCTCGGGAAGTGTTTAATCTTTAAAACGAAAAATCATGTCTATACCTAAGTTTATAAAACTGACGACGACGGCAGTACCGCTGCCCATTGAGAATGTGGATACCGACCAGATCATTCCGGCCCGTTTTCTGAAAGCGGTTGAACGGAAAGGTTTCGGGGACAATCTGTTCCGGGATTGGCGTTATGACGAACAGAATGTGCCGGTAGGGAGTTTTCCGTTGAACGACAGCCGTTTTTCAGGAGAAATTCTCGTGGCGGCCAAAAACTTCGGTTGCGGATCTTCGCGGGAGCATGCCGCCTGGGCGATTTTCGATTATGGATTCCGGGTGGTGGTGTCGAGTTTCTTTGCGGACATTTTTAAAAACAATGCCCTCAATAACGGATTGTTGCCCATTCAGGTGAGCGAAGAGTTTCTTCGAAAGGTGTTTGCGGCCATCGAAGCCGATCCGGCCGCTCGGTTTGAAGTCGATCTTCAGAATCAGACCTTGACGATCCTGTCGACCGGGGAACAAACCTCGTTCGAAATCGACGGTTACAAGAAGGAATGTCTGCTCAATGGGTATGACGATGTGGATTACCTGATGAGCATTCGTCCCGAAATTGAAGCTTACGAATCGGTCCATCGGGCCTAAAACGTTCAGACGATGCGTGTTGAAATCATGGATACCACCCTGCGTGACGGGGAACAGACCTCGGGCGTCTCTTTTACGGCGCGCGAGAAACTGAGCATTGCCCGCCTGTTGCTGGACGAGTTGAAGGTCGACCGCATCGAGGTGGCTTCGGCCCGGGTGTCGGAAGGCGAGGCCGAGGGTACGCGGGCCATTGCCCGCTGGGCACTCGGCCGAGGATGTCTGGATCGGGTCGAGGTGTTGGGCTTTGTGGACGGAGGGGTTTCCCTGGAGTGGATCGACCGGGCAGGTTGTCGGGTGATCAATCTGTTGGCGAAAGGCTCCCTGAAACATTGCCGTCAGCAATTGCGCAAAACCCCCGAAGAACATATCGCCGATATTCGTTCCGAGATCGACCGGGCTTCGGGGATGGGGATTGCGGTCAATTTGTATTTGGAGGATTGGTCCAACGGCATGATCCACTCTCCGGACTATGTATATCGGATGATCGATGCTTTGCGGGAGTGTCCGATCCGGCGTTTTATGATTCCCGATACGTTGGGTATTCTGAATCCGGACGATACCCGTCGGTTCTGTGCGGAGATGGTGGCGCGCTATCCCGATTTGCATTTCGATTTCCACGCCCACAACGATTACGACCTGGCGGTAGCCAATGTGGCCGCAGCCGTGAAAGCGGGGGTTCGTGGGGTTCATACGACGGTCAACGGATTGGGCGAGCGGGCCGGGAATGCCCCTTTGTCGAGTGTTATAGCCGTGTTGAACGACCATCTGAAGGCGGAAACCTCCGTCGTCGAGCGACAGATCAATCGGGTGAGCCGGGCGGTGGAAACCTACACCGGCGTACATATTCCCGCCAATAAACCGGTTATCGGGGAGAATGTATTTACCCAGTGTGCGGGCATTCATGCCGATGGCGACAATAAGAATAATCTCTATTACAACGATTTGTTGCCGGAGCGTTTCGGTCGGGTCCGGGAATATGCCTTGGGCAAGACTTCCGGAAAGGCCAACATTCGGAAAAACCTCGAAATGCTGGGGATCGACCTGGATGAAGCCTCCATGCGTAAGGTGACCGAACGGATCATCGAGTTGGGGGATAAAAAACAGGTGGTCACGTCGGAAGATTTGCCGTATATCATTGCCGATGTGTTGCGTCAGGATCATCAAGAGCCTCAGGTACATATTTTGAATTATAGTCTGTCGTTGGCTCAGGGTCTGCATCCGGTGGCTTCGCTGAAAATCCGGATCAACGGAGAGGATTACGAGGCGACCTCCTCGGGTGACGGGCAGTACGATGCATTCATGCGGGCGTTGCGTCATATTTACAAGAATCAGTTGGGACGCGATTTTCCCATGTTGACCAACTATACGGTGACGATTCCGCCCGGGGGACGGACCGATGCCTTTGTGCAGACGTTCATTACCTGGGAGTATCGGGGCGAAACGTTCAAGACGCGAGGCCTGGATGCCGACCAAAGCGAGGCGGCCATCAAGGCGACACTCAAGATGTTGAACCGGATCGAAACCCGGGAGTAAATCCGCTCCGAAGTTTCGTATTCTGCCGGAAAAGTCGTAATTTAGCCCGTCAACCTAAATTTTTTCGTATGAGAAAGGCGTATACCTTTTTGTGTTTGATTTTGGCGGCCGTATGGGGTGTTTCCTGCTGCCAGGAACCCAAGGCTGAGGAACCTTCGATGCAGGCTGTGGTGACTGAATCGTTGGATTATTGTGTGAATCAGGCCAAGTTGTTGGCACGGACCCTGGAACCTCATCCCGATACGGTGCCCGTAGGGGCCGACTGGAACGGTAAGTTGATTTCGGGAAATTCCACCTGGTGGACGAGCGGTTTCTATCCCGGGGAGTTGTGGTATTTGTATGAGTATAGCGGGGATGATTCCCTGAAACGCATGGCCGAGCTCTTTACAGAACGGGTCGAAAAGGAACAGTATACCACCAATAACCACGATGTGGGTTTCATTATCTTCTGTAGCGTGGGCAATCAGTACCGCATTACCGGCAGTCAGGATGCCCGTTTGAAAGATATTATCGTGACGGCGGCCGAGTCGTTGTGTACCCGGTATCGTCCTGACGCCAAAGTGATTCAGTCGTGGGATGTATGGGATGCCCTGCGGGCCAAAGGTTGGGAGTGTCCGGTGATCATCGACAACATGATGAATCTCGAATTGCTGGAACAGGCGACCAAACTTTCCGGCAATCCTAAATATGCCGATATTGCCCGTACGCATGCCAATACGACGATTGCCAACCATTTCCGTCCCGACGGCAGCAGCTATCATGTGGTCAATTACGATCCCCGGACGGGGGAGGCCCTGCATCACGATACCTGGCAGGGTTATGCGGCCGAGAGCGCCTGGGCTCGCGGACAGGCCTGGGCGTTGTATGGATATACCATGATGTTCCGTGAAACGGGGGATTCGACCTATCTGAAGCAGGCAGAAAAGGTGGCGGATTATCTGTTGAATCATCCCAATTTGCCGGAGGACAAGATTCCTTATTGGGATTTCAATGCGCCCAATATTCCGGATGCCTATCGGGATGTTTCGGCCGGGACGGTGATCTGTTCGGCGCTGATCGAGTTGAGTCAGTATGTGCCTAAGGATCGTTCCCAGACCTATTTGGAGGTAGCCGAAACCCAATTGCGGTCATTGGCCTCGCCTTACTATCGGGTGGCTCCCGGAGCGTACAGCGGGCTGTTGCTCAAGCACAGCGTGGGGTCGTTGCCGCACGGTTCCGAGGTCGATGTACCGATCATCTATGCCGACTATTATTATGTCGAAGCCTTGATGCGTTATAAAAAACTGTTGGACGAAGGAAAGATCTAATCTTCGGCCCAGCCTGAAAGATACGAATAAGGGCGTCTCTGATGGAGACGCCCTTATTCGTATGGGAAATTCTTCCAGACGAAAGAAACATCCCGATCGTCTGGAAGCGAACTCTTTTCTCCCTTTTTAGTAGCCCAGGACACGCATCATCGAACGATAGCTCTGTTCTTTGGCAAAGAGGCGGGTGTAATATTCGTTGTCGTCTTTGTCCCGGTCGATAATGATGTGTTTGGGAGCGGGGATCAGGCAATGTTGGATTCCCCCGAAACCGCCTAAGGATTCCTGGTAGGCTCCCGTATGGAAAAATCCGATGTACTGGGTCTCTTCGGTCAGCTTGGGCAGGAAGATGGCGTTGGTGTGCGATTCGCCGCTGTAATAGTCTTCGCTGTCGCAGGTCAGCCCGCCCAGAAAGACCCGATGATATTCGTGATCCCAGTGATTGATGGCCAACAGAATGTAGCGTTGGTTGATTCCCCAGGTGTCGGGCAGGGTGGTCATGAACGAACTGTCGATCATATACCAGCGTTCGCGGTCGTTTTGTTGCTTCTGGTTGATGATCGAGAAGAGCGTCGCCCCGCTTTCTCCGACGGTAAACGATCCGAATTCGGTGAAAATATTCGGTTCTTCGACACCGGCCTGGTTACAGAAGTTCTTGATCTGAGAAACGATCTCTTCGGCCATATATTCGTAGTCGTAATCGAAGGCCAGCGAGTTCTTGATCGGGAAACCGCCTCCGATATTCAGCGAATCCAGTTCGGGACAGATCTTCTTCAGCTCACAGTACATGGTCAGACACTTGTTCAGTTCATTCCAGTAGTAGGAAGTGTCCTTGATGCCTGTATTGATGAAGAAGTGCAGCATCTTCAACTGAATTTTCGGGTTGGGTTTGATCCGGGTGCGATAGAACTCCTCGATGTCGTTGTAGCGGATGCCCAGACGGGAGGTGTAGAAGTCGAATTTGGGTTCTTCTTCGGTGGCGATCCGGATCCCCACTTTACACGGCTTTTTGATGGCGTTGTCCAGCAGTTTTAGTTCGGGCTTGTTGTCCAGAATGGGAATCGTGTTTTCGAATCCGTTGTTGATCAGTCCGGCGATGTTTTCGATGTATTGCGGCCGTTTGAATCCGTTGCAGATGATGTAGGCACCCTTGTCGATGGCTCCGTTTTCGTAAAGGGCATTGATGATATGGATGTCGTAAGCGGAAGAGGTTTCCAGGTTGATGTCGTTTTTGAGGGCTTCTTCCAGAACGAACGAGAAATGCGAACTTTTGGTGCAGTAGCAATAGTTGTAACTGCCTTTGTAATCCGCTTTGGCCATCGCTACGTTGAAGAGACGTTTGGCTCGTTGGATCTGCGAAGAGATCTTGGGCAGGTATGTGATTTTGAGCGGAGTTCCATATTGTTTGATGATGTCCATCAACGGAATATCGTGGAAATTCAGTTCATTGTCCGTGACGGAGAATTCGTCCTGAGGGAATTCGAAAGTCTGTTCGATGAGGTCGATGTACTTGTTCTTCATGATCGGTTCGGGTAATATGGGTGAATCCGTCTTCGCTACTTGTTGTAAAATGAATCCATGTGGCTCGATTACATTGATTTTCGGTAGCGATTGCAAAGTACTTAATTTTTTGGCAGAGAAACAATAACTGCCAGGTTATTTTACGTTCATTTTTTTGAGTTCGGAGCGCGGAAACTGACCCCGGAACGGGAAGGGTTATTTTTTCTCGCTTTTTGTATCTCTACGTAAAAAACGTTATTTTTGAAACAGAATTCAAAATCGTTCGATTGTTTATGATAAACAAGATTATTGCGAATTATCTCGCGGGCGGTAAACGTCTTGTGATTCCTCAATTCGGCGCTTTCATCCATAAGGAAGGGGATGGAACCGTGGTTTTCGTACCTTTTCTAAAAAAGGACGATGGCGTATTGGTCGATCTGCTGCGTCGGGAATATGGTCTCGACGAGGCCGATGCCCGGGGCGTCATTACAGAATATGTGGCTCAGATTGGCTCGGGTATTGCCGAACGGGGCAGTTTTGCCATCGAAGGAATCGGATCGTTGAAGATGGATGCCAATGGTATTTGTTTTTTGGAATATAATCCTCAAACCGGCGTTTCGTCCGCTTCCTCGACGGCACAAACGCCTTCGGAAGTGAAAGCCAATGCGACCGTAGCAGATGCGGCTGTTCCGGCATCGGCGGCACCCGTTGCCTCGAATCCGGCCACAGGGTCTGCATCCCTGGGAACCTCTTCCTCCACGAGTGCCCCTGCCGCAAATCCTCAAAGGTCGGGAGCAACACGAGATGTTGTGAGAGAGGCTTATTATGGTTCTGCGTCGACCCCCCGATCCGGCGCAGTACCCCGTCCGGGAGCGGCTTCGGAACCTCCCGTTTCTTCGGGTCCGGTCGTTGCTTCAGGTTCAGCCCCCTCATCCGGAACGGTCCGTCCTGGAACCTCCCAAGGGTCGATGACGACTCCCGGAACGACTCGTCCGGGGAGCCCTTCGCCGACAACACCGTCGGGCATGAACCGTCCGGGAAATTCTTCTCCGGCGGCACCCGCTGGAATGAACCGTCCCGTCCAGCAACGACCTGTACAAACGGCGCCTCCATCTTATCCGCAACGTCCGGAGAAAGAGGGAAGTGACAGGGGAGAAGCCCGTCAGGGTATCCGGCCGGGAATGTCGGGACAACCGGCCCGATCGGCACAGCCTGCTCCGGCCACGTCCGTACCGCCGCGTGCTGCGGGAAACTCTCCTTATGGAACCCCGGCCCGTCCCGCCTGGGGAGGATCGTCTGGGGAAGGCGGGGAACAACCGCCTGTAGGCGGGAATGGCCGTGTTTATGGGGGTGGTCGTCCCCCGGGTGACCGTCCTCCCGGACGTCCGGTACCCCCTCGTCCGGCTCGGGTGAAGCCGGCTAAATCGGATAAATTTATGGTGATTGCCATTCTGGCGGCCATCGTGGCATTGGCTTCGATCATATACGGTGTGATGTCTTCTTCCGACGGGCCGATGATCGAACCGATGGAGATGCCGGCTCGTCATACGCCGGATTCCTTGTCGGCAGGAGCCGATACGATCCCAACGGCAACCGCATCCGATATTCAGACTCAGACCCGTTAATCAGAGCGTATGTCATCCATGGATTTAACATCGGTTAAACAACGTTTCGGAATTATCGGTAACGATCCGGCCTTGAATCGGGCCTTGGAAGTTGCCATGCGGGTGGCGCCGACCGATCTGTCGGTGTTGATTACCGGGGAAAGTGGAGTGGGGAAGGAATTTTTCCCTCAGGTTATTCATGCGTACAGTGCGCGTAAACACGGGACTTATATCGCCGTGAACTGCGGGGCCATTCCCGAAGGAACGATCGATTCCGAATTGTTCGGACATGAAAAGGGCTCTTTTACCGGAGCGACCGAGGCTCGTAAAGGGTATTTCGAGGAGGCCAACGGCGGGACGATTTTTCTGGATGAAGTAGCCGAATTGCCGCAGACTACCCAGGTTCGTTTGTTGCGGGTATTGCAAACCGGAGAGTTCATCCGGGTGGGGTCGTCCAAAAGCCAAAAAACCGACGTGCGCGTGGTGGCCGCCACCAATATCAATTTGCGGGAAGCCATCGCTACGGGACGTTTCCGGGAGGATTTGTATTATCGGTTGAATACGGTGCCGATCGAAGTGCCTCCATTACGGGAGCGTAAAGGCGATATTTTCCTTCTGTTTCGTAAATTCGCTTCGGATATTGCCGTGCAATACCGGATGCCGGCCATTTCGTTGGATGAAGGTGCGCGCCGGTCGTTGGAAAAGTATCCCTGGCCGGGCAATATCCGTCAGTTGAAAAATGTGGCCGAACAGATTTCGGCCATCGAGGAGACTCGTCTGATTACGGCTTCTATTCTTCAGAAATATTTACCGGATTATGCCCCGGTATCCGTACCTATGGTGGTGGGAAACCGGTCTTTTGACGATATGAGTGACGAGAGAGAATTGTTATACAAAGTATTGTTCGATCTGCGCAACGATGTCAGCGAATTGAAACGAATGGTCGCCGAGTTGAGGGCCGATCACATGGCCCCTGCCGAACCGAAAAGTGATGTGACGGCTTTGTTGCCCCGCAATTTGTCGGCGGTGCATACCTCCTCCGGGGTTACGGGTTCTGTATCGACGGTGGTGCCGACTTCTTATGAAGGGGAGTTTGCCGATACCGAAGAGGTAGAAGAAGAACCGATGACCAAAGAAAAAATGTTGCGGGAGAATATCATCAAGGCCTTGCGTCGACATAACGGGAAACGGCGTGAAGCCGCTAAGGATCTGTTTATTTCGGAGCGGACTTTGTATCGTAAAATCAAAGAGTTGGGAATTGATGAATATTAGACTGAACCTAGCCTGGGTTGCTGTGCTGTTGTCGGTTTTGTTGACCGGATGCAAAGTGACCTATTCGCTTTCCGGCGCTTCGATTGCCCCGGAGATACAGACCGTGACGATCAATTATTTCCAGAATAACTCAGCGTTGGTATTGCCGAGCCTGAGTTCTACCCTGACCGAAACGTTGCAGGATCGTTTCGTGCAACAGACCCGATTGACGGTAGTACGGGAAAACGGCGATATGAACTTCGAGGGAGAGATCACCAATTGTACGTCGACACCTTCGTCCATTTCCGGAGAAGAATATGCGATTCAGAACCGTTTGTCAATTACGGTACGCGTACGTTTTACGAATGCCTTTCAGCCCGAGTATAATTTCGACAAAAGTTTTACGGCCTATCAGGACTATCCCAGTGAACAGTTGCTGCAATCGGTCGAAGGTACCTTGATTCCTGAAATCGTGGATCAGTTGGTGGAAGATATTTTTAATGCGGCCGTATCGAACTGGTAATGAATGAACTGTTGAAGTACATGTCCGATCCGGATGAAATGGATGAATTGGCTCGGGTGCGTTTGAAACGCATGTTGAAGCGTTATCCGTGGTTCGGGACGGCTCGGTTGCTGCTCGATCGGGTAAATCGGGAAAGTGATTCGCTGGTGCGATTGCGTTATGTGGGTCGTCCCTTGCCGGAGATTTTGTTGGAAAAGCCGACGAAAGCCCATTTCTTGGGGGGAAAGACCTTGTCGGTAATTTCTCAGTTTTTTTCGCGTGCCGACACCCCGAAAGCGGAGGGAGTTTGTGAAGACAACAGCGATTGGGCTTCGGCTTCGGTACAGGAGGATCCGGATCTGATCTCCGAAGAGTTGGCCGAAATCTATCTCGAACAGGGCTTTAGGGATAAGGCCCGGGTGATATATGCGAAATTAAGTTTGTTATATCCGGAAAAAAGTGTTTATTTTGCCGAAATTATAAACCGTATCGACGTCGAGTCGTCGGATGAGAATGTAACCGTTTAAACCCTGTACCGATGTATATTTTCTTTATTGTATTGATTTTGATTGCGAGCATTCTGCTGATTTTGGCTGTTTTGGCTCAGAACCCCAAAAGCGGGATGGCCGCTAATTTCGGCGCTTCGAACCAAGTGATGGGTGTCCGTCAGACGGCCGATTTCTTGGAAAAATTTACATGGACGCTTTCGATTTCGATCGTTGTATTGAGCCTGGCCGCTACGATGACGATGCCGTCGCAGAATATTTCTGTCAGCAAAAGTGCCGTAGAAGAGGCTTTGGAACAGTCTCTCGAAGGGAACCAGAATCTGTTGCCTTCGGCTCAACCCGCAGCTCCGGCTACGGAACCGACCGAAACCCCTGCTCCTGCCGAAACTCCGGCTCAGTAGTTTGCCCATCGATTGATAAAATAGGCTGTCCCATGAGACAGCCTATTTTTTTATGGGTATGGAAAGGGTCCTTTGGGAATATCATTTCATGACGGGCAGAGACAAAGAGGGGTTGAGATTTTTAGCGGCACTGTGTCGCTAAATACGTTTCGGGGGCGAAAATGCCGATATGAATCCGGGTTTCAGGCCGAGGATTTCCTATGGCTCCACGGGGAATCGGGGTAGGTTAAACGATTGTACCTCCAATGCCGGGCATTAGCTCTGCTTTTCGGATCGGTTTTAGAAAATCGAAGATCGAAGCGATCAGGGAAATTTTTCCCTCCCTTAGACAAACCCTTCAGAAAATCCATCGTTTATCCCCTTCGTTTGCATCGGGAAGCAGTTCTTGCATGAAACGATGGAGCGTACCGTATCCGAATTTCGAATTTGAAAGAAGTCGGTATCCTGATCTTTCCCGAAATTCCGAGGCTGGGCCCGATGATACTTCCGAAACTGACAACATCGATCCGAAAAAAGGCTTTCGTATTTAAAATCATGGGGTTTCAGTGAGGAAATACGTGGAATCTTATGGAAAGTTCGTTATCTTTGTTTAGAGGATAATTCCGACCGAATCGAATACGAAACAAGATTTTTTATTGCATAATCGGTGAACTTTCGCTCCTGTTGGCTGTGGATTGTCGGGTGTTGTCTGTTTCCCTTTGGGGGATATGGACAGGGAGAGGCATCTCTCTCGGGCATCGAGGATCCGTTTGCCGAAGATGAGGTCTTATCGCCCGTGTTACGGGAGATGGATCCTTCCCGTTATCTGACTCTTCCGCTGAAAGCCTATGCCGATCCGTTCGTGTCGTTGAGCGAATTCAATTTTTCATTTTTGCGTTATCGTCCGAGGGGGTACGATTTTCGTCAGCAGGGTATCTCGCTCAATGGCATCGATTTGGGCGATGATTTTTCAGGCAATAAACCCTGGGGTCTGTTACGGGTGATCTATGACAGCCCTTTTGAAGCCACTCGTACGGAAGGACTGGCTACCTCGATCGCTTCCCTCCCCGGAGTTTGGAACGGTAGCCGGGATTATCTCCTCGAAGCAGGTTCCTTACCTTTGGGCGGTCGGGTAGGGATGATGGTGGCCGATCGTCGCTTCCGGGGCGGTATGCGAGTCAATGCCCATAGTGGATGGATGCGCCACGGTTGGGCCGGATCGCTTTCCGCTTCGCGCCGTTGGGGGCGAGATGCCCACGTACAAGGGGTTTTTGCCGACGATCTGGCCGGAATGCTCTCCGTGGACAAACGTTGGGGAACGCGACATACACTGTCGTTTCATGCACTTTTTGCCTCTATACAGCAGGGAACCCGGGGCTCTGCAACGGCCGAGGCTTTCGAACTGACCGGCGATCCGATGTACAATCCGTATTGGGGAGCGCAAAACGGTCGGGAGAGAAATGCCCGGGTGCGGGATAATCGTTATTGGATGGGGTTGGCAACATGGCGTTTCGTGCCTTCGGAGCGGTGGACGGTGAGGGTGTCGGCTTCGTTGTTGAACGCCCTGAGCGGTTATTCGGGTCTTGATCGTTATGATGCTTCCAACCCTTATCCCGACTATTACCGGTATATGCCTTCTTACATAGCCGATCCGACCGTAGCCTCGCAGGTGGAGGAAGCCTGGAGAGAGGGCGATCGCCAAGTGACGCAAATCGATTGGACGCGCCTCTATGAAATCAATCGTGCCGCCTGGGACGGGGAGGCTGTGTATGCGTTGGGCAGCGATATGACGGATCAGCTGGCCTTTCAGTTGGCGGCCTCTTTTGAGGCTCGTTCCCGCTGGGGCGCGAAATGGAACGGAGGCGTTCGGGTACGGGTCGAACGGGAGACCCATTACCGAGGTCTGGACGATCTGCTGGGAGCATCTTATGTGCGGGATATCGATCAGTTTTTGATCGATGACGAATATTTCGGAGATCAGCTGCAGAATGACCTGAATCATCCCGATCGTTCCGTACGACCGGGCGAGGCATACAGTTATTTTTACGATCTGTATCATCGTTATTACGGAGGATGGATTTGTTTGGAAACGGATGGGGCTTCGGGTGGTTTCGGCGATACCCGTCTGAAGGGAACGATCGGTTTGCAGGCAGCCTGGAGGAGTTATGATCGTCTGGGCTTTTATGAGAAGGAACTGTTTCCCGCCGAGGCCTCTTATGGACCTTCTCCGCAGGCAACCTTTACCGATTACCGGTTGCAGGGGACGCTGAATTATGCTTTCTCGTCGTCTCATCATCTGGGTTTGGAGGTGGCGTATGGTGATCAGGCTCCGGTGGCAAGGGATGTTTTCCTGTCGGTCGATTACCGGAACCGTTTGATCGATGAGCTTCGTCCCGAGAATTGGTTGGGCGGGGAGTTGCGTTACCGATGGAGCGGACGGTGGTGGGATGTCACCCTGACCGGTTATGCGACCTGGCGCCGGGGAGGCGTGCAGGTCCGCAGCTATTATGATGACATAGCCGGTGCCTATGCCGATTTGGTGATGAGGGATATCGATCGGTTGTATGCCGGGGTCGAGTTGGGTACGCTGTTTACGTTGACGCCCCGTTGGTCGTTGCGTGTGGCCGGAGCCTGGGCCAACAACCAATACACGCGGGATGCCCGGCTGGATATTTATGACAATAAAAGCGGAGAGACGATGGCCGAGTCGGAGCGGGCTTATATTCGGGGATACCATCCGGGAGGAACGCCGCAACGAATAGCCTCTGCAGAGTTGCGTTATGGAGGGAGGATGTGGATGGCCTCGGTATCGGTGAATTGGGCCGGGGACCACTATGTGATGCTCAATCCGCTGCGTCGGACTCGGAGGGTATGCGATCGGGTGTCGGTTCCCGAGATTCGGGAGGCTTTTCTGGCGCAGGAACGCCTCGGAGAGGCTACGACACTGGATCTGTTTGTCAGTAAGTCGTTTCGTGTCGGGCGTGACGGCTACCTGAGCCTGAGTGTAGCGGTCAACAACCTGGCCAATCGTCGGACGATCGTTTACAGCGGGTACGAACCCTGGCGTATCGCCCGTACCGGAGATGGCCCGGAGCGTAGTTTCACGCCTTTCGATTCGCGTTATCTGCATGCATACGGAAGAACTTTTTATGGAACGCTGAATTATCGTTTTTGAGCATGAAACGGCTTTGTTTGATAGGGGTGCTGTGGGCCTGTCTGGCGTGTTCCTACAATCGGTTCGAGGAACCCGAACCGGAGAAAATCGTGTTGCCCGTCCCGAATATGTCGCTGGAAACCTTGCGGACATTGTATCCGGGCTATCCGGTGGAGGTTGCCGGCGTAAAAGTGGTTTTGTCGGGGTATGTAAATACGTCGGACGAAGCCTCGAATTTTCATCGCAGTTTCATGATCGAGGACGGTACCGGGGCGGTGGAAATCCGGGCGGGACTGTATGATTTGTATCGTTGGTATGAACCCGGCCGTCAGGTGGTGGTGCAGGCGGAAGGGTTGACCCTGGGAATGGATAACGGCGTGTTGCAGTTGGGCCTGGCCAGCGATCGTTATCCGACCGGCTATCTGGATCATCGGGTCTTGGTTGAGCGTTATGTGTTTCGGGGCGATCAACTCGAAGTGATTCATCCCCGGTTGGTCGAACCCGGAATGCTCCGTGAGGAGTGGTGCGGGATGTTGGTGCGTATCGAGGGGCTGCGCCTGGCCGAAACACCCGATACGACCTGGGCTCTGCCGGCCGCACTGACCGCTACGGGGATCCCTCGGAGTGTCAGCCTGAAGTTTA
Organism: uncultured Alistipes sp.; assembly: GCA_944326855.1. Lineage (GTDB taxonomy): Bacteria > Bacteroidota > Bacteroidia > Bacteroidales > Rikenellaceae > Alistipes_A. The sequence goes on from CALVFO010000043.1 coordinate 17,818, forward strand.
GGACTTCGCCTCAGGATTCCGTATACGTGTTTACCAGCGGATATGCCGATTTTGCGGGGAAACGAGTGCCCCGGGGAAGGCTTTCCATTACGGGAATTCTGATGCGCGGAGAGGTGAACGGACGGGAAGTGTATCAATTGAAAATGCGGGATCGGAATGATGTGCAGAATATGGCTGATTAGTGTGCTCCTGTCGTTAAGCGGTTGTATCGCCCGCTCGGAGATGTATCCTTCCGAAGGAGAGGAAACATCGCCGGGAATGAGGCGGGTGTCGGTGCGTTATCTGAAGAGTTTGTACACGGGCTATGCTACGCCCCTGGGGGAGGCTTTGGAAATTCGGGGTTGGGTGACGGCCAACGATCGTTACGGCACGTTCCCCCGGACGATTTGGGTCGAAGACGATACGGGCGGAATTGCCCTGAAGATCGCCGGGGAGGAGCTGTTCGTGGATTATCCGGTAGGGGCGGAGGTTTCCGTACAGTGTCGCGGGTTGGTGCTGGGCGGCTACGGCGGAGAGGTGAGCCTGGGGGCGGCGTCGTACGAGAGCGGCTATCAGAATGCGTATATCGACCGGATGGAGGCGGCCGCCTATGTGCAGGTGCATGAAGGGCTTCGGGAATTGTATGCCTCGGAGTTGCAGATCGGAGCTTTGACGCCCGTATGGATCGGGGCCTATGTAGCTTTTGAGCGCGTGCAGTTCATCGATGAAGAGATGGGCGCGACCTGGTGCGATCCTCAGACCGACACCGATCGGCATCTGGTGAATCCTCGAGGCGATACCTTGATCGTACGCACCGGGCGGCAGGCCGATTTCGCCGATCGGATCCTGCCCGCGGGAAGTGGCTATATCGAAGGAATTCTGGGCTATTTCAATAGCCGTTATCAGTTACGGGTGATCACTCATACCCGAGCCATGATGGATTCTCCACGCTTTCGGGTGCAGATTCCCGATCCCTGAATGTTGGGGCCCGGGTTTCCGGCTAATGGGTCTCCTGATGCAGGGCGTCCCACAGCAGGTCTTTGAGCTGGGAAAGGTGGTACCCCGTCACGGCCGAGATAAAGATCGTGGGCAGATCCTGCGGTAACTCTTCGCGGAGAGCCCCGATGAGTTCGTCGTCCAGCAGGTCGCTTTTGGTAATGGCCAGCAGACGTTGTTTGTCCATCAACTCCGGGTTGTACTGTTCCAGCTCGTTGAGCAGAATCCGGTATTCGTTGCGAATGTCGGTCGTGTCGGCCGGAATCATGAACAGCAAAATCGAGTTGCGTTCGATATGGCGCAGGAATCGGGTGCCGAGCCCTTTCCCTTCATGGGCTCCTTCGATGATGCCCGGGATGTCGGCCATCACGAACGATTTGAAGTCCCGATAAGATACGATACCCAGGTTGGGCTCCAGGGTGGTGAAAGCGTAATTGGCGATTTTGGGTTTGGCGGCCGAGATGGCAGCCAGCAACGTCGATTTTCCGGCATTGGGAAAACCTACCAACCCTACATCGGCCAGCAGTTTCAATTCGAGGATAAACCAGCCTTCGCGACACTCTTCTCCCGGCTGGGCGTAACGGGGAGCCTGATTGGTGGCGCTTTTGAAGTGCCAGTTGCCCAGTCCGCCCCGACCCCCGGCCAGCAGGACGGCCTGCTGGCCGTCTTCGGTGACTTCGCACACGATCTCTCCGGTTTCGGCATCCCGGGCCACGGTGCCCAGCGGGACGTCCAGTATGACATCCTCTCCGCTTTTGCCCGTACAACGGGCTCCGCTGCCCGGTTCTCCGTTTTCGGCGAAAATATGACGCTGGTATTTGAGGTGGATCAGCGTCCAGAATTGGCTGTTCCCGCGCAGGATGATGCTGCCGCCATTTCCACCGTCACCTCCGTCGGGGCCTCCGAATTCGATGAATTTCTCTTTGCGGAAATGGCGTGATCCGGCCCCTCCGCTGCCCGAACGGGCGAAGATTTTGACGTAGTCGACGAAATTGGATGATGCCATGGTCGTATCTTGTTTTAATTTATGCGAGTGTAGATATCCCGTGCGTCAGAACCACCCGATAGAGAACGTGTCTCGAAAGCGGATGTTCGATCGGCAGCCGGGGATGATCGAATTCGGCGATCCGTTCCATCCCGATTTTTTGCATGACCCGTTGTGAACGCCGGTTTACGACGGTCGTGAACGAACATATTTCATGCAAACCGAGTACCTGTTCTCCGTAAGAGAGACAGGCTGCGGCGGCTTCGGAGGCGAGTCCTTGTCCCCAGACGTCGTGGCACAGCCTCCATCCGATTTCGATGGCCGGCGTGAAGAAGGCCTCGAAACCAACGGCATGGAAGCCGGTGAACCCGATGAAACGTCCGTCTTGTTTGTTTTCGAGGGCCCACAAACCATATCCCTGTCGGTCGATTTCGGTCCGGATGCGTTGATAGAAATCCCGGGTCTGTCGGTCATCGAGCGGGTGAGGGAAAAATTCCATGACCCGAGGATCAGCGTTCATGCGGGCGAAAGGGCCCAGGTCGTTTTCGCTCCAGTCGCGCAGAATCAGACGGGGTGTTTCGAAAAAAACGTTCACGGGCGGGTTCCTTTGTCGGGGATATTTTGCGCAAAGGTAGCAAAAAAACGTATCTCCGACATCGATCGGCAGATAAGAGGAATATAGCGAGCCATTTAAGCAGGAAGAATCGGGACTTCGGATGAATCGCTTTGTTCGCTCGTGTTCGAACAAGATCGGGAATACAGACTCCCTGTGAAAGTCGTTTGTCGGAGCCGAATGCCGGGCAATGGAGTCTCGCCCGGTGAAAATGCCTATCTTTGTTTCGGTAAATCGTAGGGTATGCGCAAACATCATAAGCCGATCCGGATCAAAAAGGAAAACCATCTGAAGCTGATTATCGTGCTGTTGGTTACGGTGATCGTATTGGTGTGGGTTTCCCGAAGCTGTGTTCCGGTTTTTCGGTCGGAGAATCCGTCCGTCGTCGCGACCCGAGAGAGCGAATCCCCGCCGAAATCGACGGAATCGACCTCTTTACATCAGGATAAAAACGCTGCCCGAACCGCTTCCCCTGCGGTTCCGAATTTCGAAAAGCGTTCGGGAACGGGCGGGCGACACGCAGGTCGTATCGAATACCTGGAACGTCCGGCATGCCGAGGAACGGAATTTTTGTTGGTCCATTCGGACGGGCGTTATGCGTTGTGGTATGACACGACCTATCGTCAGGCGGCTTGGGTGGCCTATTTGCTGACCCGAAAGGATGTGCGAGCGCCGGGTGTCAAGCGTGCCAATCGTTTCCGTCGCGATCCCGAGGTGTTGCGAAAAGGATGGCCTTCGGCTTCGGATGCCGATTATAAGGGAGGACCCTTCGATCGGGGTCATCTTTTGCCTTCGGCCGATCGTCGGGCCTCTTCCTCGGAAAACCATACGACTTTTTATCTTTCCAATATCTCGCCTCAATATCCGGCCTTGAATCGGGGCGTGTGGAAAAATCTGGAAGAGCAGGTACGTCGTTGGGCGGATCGGTTCGATTCGCTGTATGTGGTGACCGGCCCGGAGTTGGTCGCCGGACTGGATCGACGTCCGGGAGGGGTGGGGGTTCCCCGTCGCTATTTCAAAGCGCTGCTGGTTTGCCGGAACGATCGCTGCGAAGCCTTGGCGTTTCTGATTCCCAATGCCCCTGAACTTCGAGCTGATTTCATGTCGTATGCCATGAGCGTAGACGAATTGGAAGCAGCCTTGGGGTATGATTTTTTTTACCGTCTGCCCGACAGTCTGGAAAATCGGGTGGAAAGTCGGATAGACCCTTCTTTCTGGCGTTGAGCGTTCGGTCGTTTCACCTTCCGTTCGGGGCGTTTCACCCGGCAATCTTTCCTTTTGGTCTTTCCCGAAAAATCGTTTTGGGTGTGATGGGCTTATTTTTGTTCCTGAAGTCGCGAACTTTTTATTAAAAATGGACACGATGAAAAAGAGTAGTAAAATTATTGTGATGTTTTGTGTGACGTTATTTTGCGTCACCGGAGTGATGGCCCAAAGACCTCGTCCGGCGAAGATGACCGATGAGCAGCGGGCTGCCCGTATGGCACAACGAATGACCAAAGAACTCTCTTTGGATGAGAAACAGACCGAACTGATCGAACAGATTTATCAGAAACATTTCGAACAGGAGAAAAAGGCGGAAGAAGAACGCTTACAGCGTATGCAACAAATGGAAGATCAAATCAAACAGGTATTGACCGCCCAACAGAGAGAACAGTGGGAAAAGAGACAGGCGGAAATGAGAGAGAGCATGAAGCAGCGCCGACCGCTTCCGGACGGCAGACGCCCGATGGGACCGGGACCGGGGATGGAACCGGGTTTCGGATTGGAACCGGGTCCGGGCTTCGATGAGTGAGGCCGCGATACCTGAGAGTTGATTGAAAAGGGGGTCGGGAAGACATGTTTCCGGCCCCTTTTGTGGTTTAACGACCCGGAAAATGGGTGTGAATCCGAATAAAGGTTATCTTTGCGGAAAATAGAAATCGTTATGCACAAATCCGGTTTTGTCAATATCATCGGTAATCCGAACGTAGGGAAATCGACCTTGATGAATGCATTGGTCGGGGAACGCTTGTCGATCATCACTTCCAAGGCTCAAACCACCCGTCATCGTATTTTGGGCATTGTCAATGGAGAAGATTTTCAGATCGTGTATTCGGATACACCCGGCATTCTCACGCCCAGTTACAAATTGCAAAGTTCGATGATGAAATTCGTGCAGGGGGCTTTGAAGGATGCCGATGTGTTGCTGTATGTGACCGATGTCACGGAAAAACCGGAAGAACGCAACGAAATAGTGGATAAAATTGTGCTGAGCGCTCTTCCGACAATCTTGGTGATCAATAAAATTGATTTGAGCAATGCCGAAACTCTGAATGCGCTGGTCGATGCCTGGCAGCGGATTATGCCCGAAGCACGGATCGTTCCGGTCTCGGCTCTGAATAACTTTAACCTCGGAGGATTGTTTGACCGGATAGTGGCCTCCTTGCCCGAAGGGGAGCCTTATTATCCCAAAGATGCCCTGACCGATAAACCGATGCGTTTTTTCGCTTCAGAAATTATTCGGGAAAAGATTTTGCTCAATTACGACAAGGAGATACCGTACAGTGTAGAGGTGGTGGTCGAAAAGTACAAGGAAGAACCGACGATTGATCGTATATCGGCGATTGTGTATGTGGCCCGGGAGAGTCAGAAAGGGATTGTGATCGGGCATCGTGGATCCAAGCTCAAGAAAGTGGGTTCCGAAGCGCGAAAAGACCTGGAGGAATTTCTGGGAAAAAAAGTCTTTCTGGAATTATTTGTCAAAGTGAATGACAACTGGCGGAACGATGAACGGCAGTTGAGGCGTTTCGGTTACGAAGAATAAGTGGAATCGAACCTTGAAAACACCCCGGGCAAAATGCACCGGGGTGTTTTGGGTTCGAAGCGAAGAACAGGCTTATTTGACTGGCATGCATGTTTGCAGAGAACCCTTTCTGAAAAAGCAGGGTCATCGCTCAATGTCATGTTTATTCTGCCGTACGTTGAATGGTGGTGGTGTAGCGGCAGATTTTTCCGTCATCGGAGACGCCTTCCAACGTAACATCGTAAGTGGTTTCCCGATCAGCCGTGTAGAACCCGAAAGCGACTTTTCCTTGGGCATCGGTTCTCAGATTGGGATTCCAGTAGATGGTCGTTCTCAGGTCGGGTTTGTCCGACTGAAGAAGGTTGGCCGGGACATCGTACTTGGGCTGATAAAAAGCCTCGGGTTTTTTATAGCCTAACGGCATGATGACAATTTTTGAGGTCTGAGGACTTGAGGCATAAGCATTTTCCAAAGACATACCTTCTTTCAACTTTAACAATAACAGGCCCGGTTTTTTCTTTCCCCCTTTGATCATGTCATCTTTGTCCTCCGAGATAAATCCGGAAGGCATCATGACAAATTGGGCGTCGTAAGAAGATAATAGTCCAATAGATTCATATATGTTTACTGGAGAATACATCACATTGTTGACGGGGACGAATTGACGATCGTTAAGCATAGCTAACGGGAAATAAGTGGTACTATTCGATAGCTGTTTTTCCATATAATCTTCGGGTGCTCCGCTTTCAGTATGTTTATCGGTTGGTGTCCGTCTACCGGTTGAACCGCCTGATAGATTCCATCTTTGTTCATTATCCGTGTAAAGACCCATAAATTGAAGCGCTTGATAAAGAGGCATGTCGCTAAATTGTTCCATGATTTGAGGTTTCATGAGTTGACTGGCTTGTATGTCATCGAATGTGTACAGTTCTTCTTTGCTATGGGCTTTAACGGCAATCGGTTTGATGTCGATGACTCGGGTTCCTCCGTCTTCATAATATTTTTGTTTGGCGACTTCAAGGTAATTGTCGGATAGTGACAAAGAGGGTTGATCCCAAGTGGGAAGGGGGAAGAATGTTTTGGCCTTGGGGAAGGAATCTTGATCGATTTCCAGGGTAATTCCTCGACTCCAGTTCTTACTGTTGGTCGCATGAAGTACTAATATCGAACTGTCTTCGAAATGTAATCCTGAGATCTTAAATTGTTTCTGAGCATTGGGCTTGATAATTTCAGCATAATTTTGGTCTGGAATCAGTAATGTAAGAACGGATTCTTTGAGCGGACGTCCCAATGCTCCAATAATACTTCCGGATATGCTTTGGCTCCATTCGAGGGGGTATCGGATGTTGAAATGTTTGTTCTGAAGCCGATCCGTCACCGAGTAACGGGTCCAGCCCTGCGTCATCATCAACAGGTCCAGATGGTACTGTCTCGATTTGTCGTTATCCAGGAAGTAGTATCCCGGATCTTCGATGTATCCTTTCAGATCGGAGGTCATCAGCAAATCAGAGAGGATGTTATCGGAAAGCGAGTCCTGATGGACGATTTTCCGGTCGGTTATCGAGATGGCAAAACTTCCTTCCAGCGGGAGCTCTTCCTCGTCGAGAACGGAGAGTTCCGCTTTGACCCATTGCCGTTTTTGGTAATTATCTTGATCGGTTGTCAGCTGAAAAAGGGTGGAGTCCCGTTGCGGTACGAACACCAGTCGTTCGCACAAGGTTTGTTGCTGGAGCGTGTCGACCAGGGCCAACCGGGTGATGCCGGCCTGGAATGTTGTGAGGGGAATACGTTTGATCGTGCCATGTCGAATGCCCTCTTCCCGCACCATAATTTTGTCCCGATTCAGGACTACCAGTTTCCAGGCGGAAGGATCGAGATCTTGAGAGATCTGGATATGGCATAAAAGCGAATCCCCGAGAAGGGTCGCCTGAAGCGCTGCTCCCGAATTTTCGACAGGCGGTAAGTCTACCTGGAGGGATTTTCCGCTCTGACTGGTGATTTCGGCGTGGTAGCGTTCGCCGGCATACGGTTGAAGG
>CALVFO010000044.1 GCA_944326855.1 uncultured Alistipes sp.
TGAGGTCTGAAGCGGAATCGAACCGCTGTAGCAGCTTTTGCAGAGCTGTGCCTAGCCACTCGGCCATCAGACCCTCTCTAACGGGAGGCAAAGATATATATTTTTTCGGATTCTGCAAATAGAACCCTGCTAACTCCCGCCTTTTTGTCGTTATTGACAGAATCCTGCCTTGTCGGATAATCCCGCTGAATGGGGTTTCTGGATAATTTTTCCCGTTGTGATGTGCCTCAACACGCGATCAACCCCGTGTACAATCTTCTCAAGACACTGTCCCTTGCTCCTCTTCTTTTGTGAGGGTTAAAAAAGTACATGCCCGGAATCCGCCGGGCATGTATCCGTATACTGACTTTCAGCTATCAATAACCCAATTCGTAGGGCTGGTCGACAGCTGGAAGACCCTCTTCCAACCATTTCGGTGCCGGAGCTTTCTTCAGGAAGTGATCGAAAAACTGGAACATCCGGGTCTGGAAGTCGATTTTATTTGCCATACGGGTCGGCCAGTGAGGTTCTCCGGTATAGTTCAACATCCAGCAGGGTTTTCCCAAACGTTTCATCGCGACAAAATATTCGATCCCCTGATACCAAGGTACATGTCCGTCCGAATCATTGTGCATGATCAGAATGGGGGTCTGCACCTTGTCCATGGTAAACAGGGGCGAGTTTTCGAAATAACGCATCGGGGTCGTCCACGGAGTACCGCCCTGACGACTCTGCGTATGTTCGTATTGGAAAGCACGAGCTAAGCCCGAACCCCAACGAATACCTCCGTATGCACTGAACATATTGACAACCGGAGCCCCCGATTCGATGGCTGCAAACAGATCGGTACGGGTAGCCAGATAAGCAACCTGATAACCACCCCAACTGTGTCCTTGCGCTCCGATGGCCTTTTCATCGATATAGCCCTGCGCCAGCAGCATGCTGATCCCCGGCATGACGCAATTGAAACAACTTTCACCCGGATAACCGACCTGATAACGAATGTCCGGATTGAAGACGATGTATTCATGGCTGTTGTAGAAGTGATAGTCGATCGAAGAACGATGGGCTTCCGGCATCCGGAAATTATACAACGACGAGGCATTCCGTTCGTAGAAATTGACCAGCAACGGATATTTTTTCGAAGGATCGAAATTGGCCGGTTTGTATACGACCCCTTCCAGCCGTTGGCCGTCCAACGAAATCCAGGAGACCAATTCGGCGGTTCCCCATAAAATACCTTCCTGTTGACGGTCGCCATGACTGATCTTCAGCGGTTTTTCAAAGGCCAGATTCGAAATATGGATGTCCGGGAAACGTTCAAAGGTTTCCTGGGTGAAAATCACCCGGTCGGCTTTCCGGGCCTTGATCGGCGTCCCCAACATGTAGTTGCCGGCCATCAATACTTTCGGAACGCCCGGGCGATCGAGGCGTGTTTCGTAATATCCGTACCCTTTGGTGCGTTCGTTAAAGCCCACCATCAAATAGGTCTTTTGCAGGTCGATCGTACGGGCTTCGGGATCCAACAGACGCAACCGGTATTGGAGTTGTTTTTCCCGTCCGTCCGTAGTCAGGCGAACCGGTTCGGTGGCCCCCTGCGGATCGAACCGCCAGAGGTCGTATCGGTCATAAAGCAGAAGGTAGCGATCTTCGTCCGTCCAACCCGCTGCGCCATAAGCGCTCGGGTAATCCGGTTCGTCGTTCTCTTCGTTCCAGGCGACGAACGTTTCGGGTGTCGTTAGCCGATAACGTTGACCGTCGGTCAACGAGACCGTATACCAGCAACTGTCGGTTTGGGCATACGTGTAGGCATATTTCCCGGTGGGGGAGATGCCGTATGTGCTGTAATCGGCCTGTGAAAACGGTTTGCGTTCGCCGGTCTGCAGCGATACCGTATAGTAATCGCGACGGGTCCATCCTTCCCACATGGACGAAAGCGAATAGGGCTCGCTGGTGGAGAGCAGGGCGATCGGCGCATCGCTGTTGACATCGAGGGTCAGATCGGGCAGATCTCGGTCGGCCAGTTGAAAGAGTTTGTTTTGTTTGAGATCGTACAGGGCCCGATAGCTTTTCTTGAGATCCTGTTTCACGTTGTACTGTTGCACGGTATACTGTACCGGTTCGTCCCAGCTCCACACCTGTACATCGGGGCGATTCGAAGCCAGGATAGTGGTGTCTTTCTGGCGCGGTTCGGGCGAAGTGCCGAAAAAAAGACGTTCGCCGGATTTGGAAAAATTCAGCGATCCGTATTCGCTGATCACCCAATGGGCCGGGAAGGCCTGATCGCCCCGTTGAGCGACCATCCGGGCGGGTGCAGCTTTCTGGGATACCCACAGGCTCATGGCCTTGTAGGTTGAATCTTTCGAATCGCAATACAAAAAGGCCAGCCGATCTCCCGATTCATCGAAAGTCGTCTGGGCAAAAACGCCGGCTCCTTCCTTGATCTGTACCGGAGCGCCTTGTTCCGGATCGAGCAGGTAGATACCGGCTTCCTGTGCTCCGCCTTTCGACACGAAATACAATTTCGGATTCCGTTTCGCGAAACGGAAGTCGGTCACACGATCGAACCGATAGTTTTTCGAACCGTCCAGTGTTCGAATGTACAGGGTCGAATCTTTTCGTCCCCGTTGGTAGGCGATCCAATCCGCGCTTTCGGCCAGCCGGTAGCTGCGGAGCGAGTCGATCTTTTCCGGCTGTCCTTCCACCCGACGAATCACCAGGCGATCCATCGGCATGGCATCGTCTTTGGTTTTGGCCAGTTTCAGGGAGTCGATGGTCGTTCTGTCCGGGGTTTCGGTCACGACCAGATAGTCTCCGGAATGGGAGAAAGCGAAATCTTTGGCCGGAGAAAACGTCGCCAGCACCTCTCCCGCAGCGGAGTGCAGATAAACTTCCGCATCGCCTTTCCACGATTCCATTTTATAAGCCACCCATCGTCCGTCGTCCGAAAGGGCTTGTTTGGTGATTCGTTGCCAATTGGCCAAATCATCTACGCTCAATGCCTTGCCGGCATTCTGTGCGGTCGCATGACACCACAACCCGAGGCCTGCGACCCAAAAAATCGGTTTCAAATAGTTCATGTCTTCGTTGTATGTTCAAGTTCGGGTCAGAGATTCGTCTCTGTTATGAATTAGTAAAAATAGAGATAAATTTCTGTATCTCCAATCCTCGGCGGCTATCCCGACTGTTGTTCCGAGGACCATTGATCAGGGCGTTCGATCCCAGGGCTTCCTCATACGATGCTGCCATCTCGCTTCCTGATTTCCCTGAAGAGGGGAGTTCATACCGGTTTTTCACCATATATGGGGATTGCTTGCCAATCCCGGTCCTTGTACTTTTACCCAGCAGAGGTTCCCCCTCAAACCGGATCCAAAGAAAAGGCTTTCTGGTTGAGTGGCAGGAATTTTTTCAGAGTATTACGTTTAAAACAGAGAAAATGATGATGGGTATTTTTTATGGAAGCACCACCGGTAACACGGCAACGTTAGCCCGTGAGATCGCTGCTCAATTGGGCATCGGGTCTGCCGATGTTCATGATGTCGCTCAGGCTTCGGCCGATCTGGCCGAACGTTACGACACCCTGTTGCTGGGTTCTTCGACCTGGGGAGTCGGTGATTTGCAGGACGACTGGTATACATTCGTCGACGAGTTGAAAAAGGTGAATCTGAACGGCAAGAAAATCGGATTGTTCGGTTGCGGAGACAGTGCCTCTTATCCCGATTCTTTCGGCGATGCGATAGGGGTTCTGTACGAAGAGCTCGCCGGGACCGGTTGTACGTTCATCGGTCAGGTGAATGCAACGGATTATCCGTCCACCGATTCGAAAGCCTTTCAGGACGGTAAGGTTCTCGGTCTGCTGGCCGACGATGATGCTTCTGAAAAGACGCCGGATCGGATGAAAATTTGGGTGGAAGCCCTGCAAAACGCGTAGCGATGAGTCCTGTGGATTTGAAGCGTTTCGGTGAATTGAAGATGGTGTTGCATCTGATCTACGAGTTCCAGAAAGGAATCCGCAGTCTGGTCCTGTGCACCTTGTGTCCGACCTGTGCCCGGATTGTCATGGAACGTCTGGACCGTCAGGGAATCGGATACCTTTCGCAAACCGCCGGGAACCGGAATGTCAATCTGTTTTTCGGAGAAAGGGCCTGTCTGGCTGCCGTCGGGGAATTCATTCACAAGCCACTGAATCGACTGACGCCCGAAGAGGATTTCATGTTGGGCGCCATGCTTGGGTACGACATCACCCGTCAGTGCAGACGTTACTGTGACCGAAAGGCCAAAAACCGTCAGGAGACCTGATCGAACGGCCTGTCGGAAAGCCGAGCGGATTGTGGCCGCCGGATGGCCGGGATGTGTTTTCCTGAAATCGGCTTTTCTGCTTGTGGTCGTTGCACGTGGGGAAATGGCTCCGCTAATGCGGCCCCGGGATTCAGCGAATCCCGGGGCCGCATGTTCAAAAGACAGGATGCACTGTTCGCTTCGGAAGACGCTCGTTTTCTGCGGGCGTCGGACTCTCTGTTTTCCGGCGGCATGAGAGGGGCTCTGGAGCCCTCCAGTTTTCGGAATGAGGGCGGAACTTACGGGTCGCAGGTGGAATTTTTCGCCGAATTTCGTACCTTTATGAATAGAGACTGGTGGTAGGGACGAATCCGACCCGTCTGTGAGAAATCCCGGTGGCTATGCTGATCGATGATATTGCGCTGACCATGCATCCTGAAGTGGGTTGCCGAACCGTTATCCATCTGCTGGAACATTTCGGTTCGGCGGAGGGAGTCTATGCCGCAACGGAAAAGGAATTGTGCCGGGAGGTCGGATTGAAAGCATCGGTCGTACGAAGTATTCTGAATCGTGAGACCCATCTCAAGGCACAACAGGAACTGGAATTTATCGCTCGTCGGCGTCTGAAGGTGCTGACCTCGGACTCGCCCGCTTATCCGGGACGTTTGCTCGAGTGCGGTGACTATCCGCATGTGCTGTATGTGAGCGGAAATCTGGATTTCAATGTCGGGCATTGGTTGTCGGTGGTGGGAACCCGGAAGGTCACTCCTTACGGCAGTCGGATCTGCGAAACGTTGATCGGAGAATTGGCCCGCATTGTACCCGATTTGGTGATTGTCAGTGGGTTGGCTTACGGCGTGGATGTGGCGGCTCATCGGGCCGCTTTGAAATACGGGGTGCCGACCGTGGGCGTCCTGGGGCATCCCATTACGCGGATCTATCCTCCGGAGCATACCGATACGGCCCGGCGTATGGTCGCTCAGGGTGGAGCGGTGCTCAGCGAGTTTGCCAGCGGAGATCGGCCTTTGCGAGCCGGATTCGTACAGCGGAACCGCCTGATCGCCGGGTTGAGTGAAGGAACGCTGGTCGTGGAATCGGCCGCTCGGGGCGGTTCGCTCATCACGGCCGATATGGCGGACGGTTATCACCGGTCGTTGATGGCGGTACCCGGCCGTATTGGCGATACGTACAGCGAAGGGCCCAATTTCCTGATCCGGACCCTGAAAGCGCAAATGGTGTGCAGTGCGCAGGAGATTGTCGAGTGGATGAATTGGGAGGAACGAGCGGCCGAACAGCGGGAACCGTCCGCGGGATCCGGAGTCCCGGGCATTGTGTCGTCTTCGGAAAAAATCGGAGAAGCGGAAGTGCCGAAAATTACCCCCGGGGTGAATCCCGCCGAGGGGGCATATGGGTATGAACGGACCGATGCCGGGAGCCAGTTTTCGATGCCTTCTCCCGGTTCCGTTTCGGAGAAGAACCCGGACAAAGAGTCGCCGCAGATACAGCGGATTTTGTCGGAGTCGTCGATGCCAGAGGATAAACCGTCTGTCGCTTCTTCCGGGGAGCGGGTCGGGATGTCTGCGGAGCTGTCAGATTCGTCAACGGACGAGGATCTCTCGTCGGCGGCGCAACGGGTGTTGGCGTTGATCGATGCGGAGGTGCCGATCGGGTTGGATGAACTTTCGTTGAAGGCGCCCTTCCCGGCTACCGACCTGGCTTTGTTGTTGCTCGATCTGGAGTTTCGGGGGCGTATTTGTTGCCTGCCGGGCAATCGCTATCTGAAATACTGAAGAATCTGCTTATCTTTGCTGTCCGACGGGATGATCCCTGAGAACGGATTGCACCTTGCCGAAAACGCGGTGAGGCACACTCCGGGACAAGGCAATCATCACAAAGTCTCGACGGGGGCGTTGATTCGAACCTCCTGGCGAGGAACGTTCAGCCGTTTATCGCTCCCTCGACGAGGAATGTTCAAGCGGTTATCGGAATATCTTCGGGGGGATCTCCTTTCGAAACCGACGACACGCAAGGTGCCCATGATAAAACCGAGTTGAGTTGAAGCCGGAGGGGGCCGGAGCGTGTTGGGAGGGGCCGGAAAAGACTTTCAGCCGGGCAAGGATTGAGCGAAACGGGTTGAAGAATGGAGGCCTGCCCGGTTTCAAACGGAGGCCTGTCCGGTTTTAAACGGAGAGCCTCGACTTCCGGGCTGCTCGGATGCAGATGCGTTTGCCGTCCGTTGTCGGGACCGAAAGCCGTAGTTTGCGTTTTACGGGATGATATGATACTGACCGATACACATACTCATTTATACGATACACAGTTCGATGCCGACCGGGAACAGGTGATGCGTCGGGCCCGGGAAGCCGGGGTGGAACTTTTCCTCTCGCCGGCCATTGATCGGGATTCTTATGAAGCGATGTTCGCTTTCACCCGTCGTTACGAGGGATGTTATGCCATGATGGGGTTGCATCCGACTTCGGTAAACGACAATCCGCACTGGAAGGAAGACCTCGAAGAGGTCGCTCGTTATCTGCAGCAGCCTCCGGAAGGCATCCGTTTTGTCGGTCTGGGAGAGGTCGGGCTCGACTTTTATTGGAGCCGGGAGTCGGTCTCCGAACAGATCGAGGCTTTACGCATTCAGATCGAATGGGCTTTGCAATACGACCTGCCGGTGGTTCTGCATACCCGGGAGGCCTGGGATGAGATGTGCGACTTGTTGGAAAGTTATCGGGGACGCGGATTACGGGGAATTCTGCACAGCTTTTCGGGTACGGAAGCACATTACCGGCGTATGAAACGCCTGGGGGGATTCCTCTTCGGTATCGGAGGACCGGTGACCTATAAGAAGTCGGCGGTAGCCGCGTTGCTGTCTGGTATGGACCTCTCGGAGTTGGTCTTGGAAACGGATTCTCCCTATCTGCCTCCTGTGCCGTATCGGGGACAGCGTAACGAAAGCGCTTATGTGTCGTTGGTATGTCGTCGGGTGGCCGAATTGAAGGGAGTCGATCCCGACGCGGTGGCGGAACAGACGACGCATAATGCGGTTACTCTCTTTTCGCTTTCGGAACCCGGGAGTCGGTGATGCCCTCGTCGTTTTTCCCCGAACGGGAACCGTCCGCCGACCGCATGCCTGAGCCCGTTTCAGGCGGCCGTGGCGAAAGGGGGGGACACTCGACCGGGATGAAAGCTCCGAATGCGGAACAGAAGAGCCAAAAGGACAGGTTCTGGGGGGACAGGGTTTTCCCGGACGGGCGGAAAGATGCCGGGAAAACGGAACCGAAAAGTCCTCGGAAATGTATTAATTTGCGGTTTTGAACCGCGCAAAATATACCGGCTATGAAACAGATTCTGTATGGGGGAACGCTGTTGGTGGCGGCCCTGTTGAACGTTAACTGTCAATCCGATATGAAGACCATTAAGACGTTGCCCTATCCGGTGGCCCGCATGGATTCCACCGTGGACGACTATTTCGGTACCCGGGTGGCGGATCCCTACCGTTGGATGGAGAACGATCAGGCTCCGGAAACTGCGGCCTGGGTGAAGGCCGAAAACGAGGTGACGGAAAATTACCTGTCGCAGATTCCCTATCGGGGAAAGATTCGTGAACGCCTGACGCAATTGTGGAACTATCCCAAATACGGAATTCCCCGTCGGGTGGGTGAATATCTGTTCTTTTTCGAAAACGACGGATTGCAGAATCAGAGCGTTCTCTACCGTCAGAAGGGAACCGACGGAGAAAAGGAAGTGTTCCTCGATCCCAATACCTTGTCTGAGAATGGAACTCTGGCGCTGGTAGATGTCTCGTTTTCCAAAGACGACCGTTACATGGCCTATGCGGCTGCGGTAGCCGGGTCGGACTGGGTTGAAATCCGGGTGATGGAGACCGCGACGGGCAAGACCCTGGAAGATCGGATCCAATGGGTGAAATTTTCCGGCGCCGAATGGAGCGGGGACGGATTTTATTACAGCGCCTACGACGAGCCCGATCAGAAAACCCGTCTGTCGGCGCAGAATCAGTTTCAGAAAGTCTATTACCACCGGCTGGGAACGCTCCAGAGCGAGGACCGTCTGATCTATGAGGATCCGGCGCATCCGCTGCGTTACTTCACACCCGAGGTGAGCCGGGACGATCGTCATCTGTTTATTACCGCTTCGGAAGGCACCGACGGTACGGAGGTGTTGTATCGCTCCACGGACGATGCGAAAGGGCGTTTTAAGGTGCTGTATCCCGGTTTTGCCGACAACTATTACCTGGTGACGTGTGAGAATGGACAGGCCGTGTTCCGGACCAACCATCAGGCTCCGAATTATGAACTGGTCGTGGCCGACCTGACCGGAAGAGAGCCGGTAACCCGTACCTTGGTGGAGGAAGACTCCCTGCGGCTGCTCGACGGAACGACCACGGCAGGAGGGTCTCTGATGCTCTCCTACCTGGATAAGGCGCACAGCGTGGTGGAACAGTATGACCCGGAAGGTCGGCTGATCCGATCGGTGGAACTGCCGGGTCTGGGAACGGTGTCGGGCTTCTCCTCTGAAGCGGGCGATTCGGTGACCTATTATGCCTATGAGGGTTTTACGGCTCCGGCCGCCATTTATCGGTATGATACCCGGGATGGGGCTTCCTCCCTGTTCAAGGAGTCGTCGCTGCCGTTCGATCCCGAGGCTTATACTTCGGAACAGGTGACCTTCAACAGCAAGGACGGTACGCCGGTGACGATGTTTCTGGTCCATCGCAAGGATATGAAACGGAACGGGAAAAATCCGGTCTATCTGTATGGTTACGGTGGGTTCAACATCAGCCGTACGCCTTCGTTCTCGGCTCAGAATATCCTGCTGATGGAACAGGGCGGCATTTATGCGCTGGTGAACCTGCGGGGCGGAGGCGAATACGGAGAACAGTGGCATCGGGCCGGGATGCTGGATCAGAAACAGAACGTGTTCGATGACTTTATCGCGGCCGCGGAATACCTTGTGGCCGAAGGATATACCTCTTCCGACAAACTGGGCATTGCCGGCGGGTCGAACGGAGGACTGTTGGTGGGAGCCTGCATGACGCAGCGTCCCGATCTGTTTGCCGTGGCCTTGCCGGCCGTGGGCGTGATGGACATGTTGCGTTTCCATCGCTTTACCGTAGGTTGGGGATGGGTCGTGGAATACGGATGCAGCGAAAACGAATCCGATTTTCCCTATCTGTATGCCTACTCTCCGTTGCACAACATCCGTCAGGGCGTCTGCTATCCGGCCACGCTGGTGACTACGGCCGATCATGACGACCGGGTGGTGCCGGCCCATTCGTTCAAGTTCACGGCTACCTTGCAGGCGGCTCAGGGGTGCGATCGTCCTACCCTGATCCGCATCGATACCGATGCCGGTCACGGAGCCGGAAAACCGACGGCCAAGAAAATCGACGAGGTGACCGATCTGTTGTCGTTTTTCTTCTGGAATACGGGGACTCGTGTGAAATGATGTTGGGTGCAGCCTCCGGAAGGGGGAAAGAATATGGAACGAAGGGGAGCTTTCAGGTCGTCGGAGCAGATGGTCCGGCATGAGGGATGATGCCCTGATGACAGGGGAGACCGACTTCGTTCGGGATGAACGGCGTATGAAACGTTATGTAAGGATCAATCATGGATAACAAAACTCGGATCGAATCTCCGCTCCAGGAGCGAATGGTGTCGTGGGCCTCCCGTTATGGGGTGCCGTTGGCATATTTGTCGGAAACGACTTCGACGAATCTGGCGGCTCGGGAGAAGGAGTATCCCAACGGTGCGGTGATTCTGGCCGAAAGCCAGACGGCCGGCCGGGGACAACGGGGCAACCGCTGGTTGAGCGCTCCGGGCGAGAATCTGACTTTTTCGGTGGTGTTACGACCCGATTTCCTGCCCGCCGGAGCACAGTTCTATCTTTCCAAGGCGGTCAGTCTGGCCTTGACTGATACTCTGGAGGAGCTGCTCTCCGAGGCGGTGGCTTCGGTTCCGATGCCGTTCGGGGGCTTTTCTTCCGACAGCGCCCAAACAGCGCAAACGTCTGAGACGGAGGGGGCCGACGTTTCCTTATCGGAGCTGTCGGGAAAGCGTTCGGGTCGGGTGTACATCAAATGGCCCAACGACATTTACGTGGAGGATCGCAAAATCGTGGGCATCCTGATCGAAAACGACCTTAGCGGGGCGACATTTGCCCGCTCGATCGTCGGGATCGGAATCAATGTCAACCAGATCCGTTTCCCGGCAGAACTGCCCAATCCCACCTCCCTGGCGCTCGAGACCGGAACCGTCTGGGAATTGACCGAGGTGTTCGGAACGTTTTACCGGAGGTTGAGCCGTCGTTACGATCAATTGGGACGGGGTGCCCTCGAGGAGATCGACCGGGATTACCGCTCTAAAATCTATCGTCTGGGGGTGGAAAGCCGTTTTGCGGAAGGTTCCGGCGGAGCTCCGTTTTGGGGTACGATCACCGGCGTGTTGCCGGGGGGAGAACTGGAAGTACGCCACCGTTCGGACGGCCGTATCAGACAATATCTGTTTAAGGAAATAGAATATTTGTTGGCGTAATTCGGGCACGAAATGTGTGCCTTCGGAGGTAGAATCGTGAGTCGGCTTTTCGCTTCCGACCCAAGATCGGAGTCGGAAAACCGAGAAAGTACGAAATACCGGAAAATCATTTTATAAATTCAGACGATGAACTGTAACTTTTATAGTTCGTTGCCGTTATAACACCAAACCCGCAAAGTCAGATGACCGCCTCGGAGTACGATGCATGTGTGGCGAAATATGCGGATAATCTTTACCGTTTTGCTTTGAAATCGTTGCGGGACAGCGATCAGGCAAAGGATATCGTGCAGGAAAGTTTCCTGCGGCTGTGGGAAAACCGTCAGTCGGTAATCAGCGGGAAAGAGAAGTCGTATCTGTTTACGATCGCATATCGGTTGATCGTCGACGATGTCCGTTTTGCCAAACGTTACGGGTCCAACGACAATCTGCCTGCCGTGGCCGACGAACGCGCCCGTAACGGGTACGACGATCTGGCGGAAGTGGTTCGGCGTTACGTCGATCGATTGCCTCCGCGCCAGAAGACGCTGATTTTGCTGAGGGACTACGAGGGGTATTCCTACCGGGAGATCGCCGAGGTGACGTCGTTGACCGAAGCTCAGGTGAAAGTTTATATTTTCCGGGCCAGGGTGGCTCTGCGCAAGGAAATCGGCGATATTGCGAATTTGTTGTAACATAACTTGTTATACCATGCCATCAATCGGGGACGGAAGTGGCAGTCCGAAAATCGGATTTCGGGATCGTCCCCATAGTGAAAGGAAAGGGAATGAAAATTACGGCTGAAAATTATGAACAGTGGGCCTTGGATTACCTCGAAGGTACGCTTTCTGCCGAGCAGCGGGTCTCTTTCGAACATTTCCTGGAAGGGAATGCCCGGGCGGCGGACGAGATCCGTCGTTTGCAGGAATTTATGCCGGTTGTGCAGGCCGAATCGGTCGTTTTCCCCGAGCCGGCTCTTCTGAAGCGGGCAGGGCGGGTGACTCCCTTGCGTCGTTTGCTGTCGTTGGTGAGCGGTGCGGCGGCTGCGGCCGTGATTGCAGGCGGTTTCATGTTCCTGGGGCGTTCGGGTTCGACGATGCAGGCCCTGGAAGCTTCCGCTACTTCGGATCCGGAAAGCGAGTGGATGGCCGAAGCGGTCGTTGCGGCCGGGCCCGAAGCGGTCGTTGCGGAAGAGACTCCCGCTCCGACCTCCTCGATCGCTGTTGTGGCGCCAGCCGATGTGGTGTCCGCCAACGTATCTCCTGCTTCGGAAGGTGTTTCGCGGGTGGCCCGTTGGAATCGCAAAACGGCTGAAAGACTCGAACGCATGGAGGCTCGTCAGGAACGACGCACGACCCAGGCCCGTTTGTTGGCCGAGGCGACTTTCGAATCGCCGGTGACGGATCGTATTCCGGAACCTTCGCTAGCGGAAACACCCGAGGCTTTGTCGGGGCTGTCCGATCGCCGGGAACCTCAGGCTGCTGTTCGTCCGGAAGAACCGGAACGGGCCGCTTATGAGATCCTGACGGCAGAAAGTTTGATAGAACCGGAGGTGCAACCTTCGGAAGAGCTCCCGATCGAAACCTGGGCCGCCTCATCGACAGAAACGTTGTATCTGAGCGAACAAGGCTCATTGGAAACTGCCATGGAAAAACAAACCTGGGATTCGCGCCGTGACAAGAAATTTTTACGGGCGTTGTTGGGTCCTCTGGAAAAAATATCACCGATTAAATATTACGAAAACGAAGAGGGGCGCGGGGTAGAAATTGCTTCGATCTTGCGTATCGGCAGCCGTGCGGATTGATCCCTTGGGGTAAGCCTCTTCGATTCATAATCCATATCCTTGGTTCATGAAAAAATACCTGTTGCTGATCGCTTTTATGTTTATGGCTGTGGGCCTGAGCGCTCAGGAAACCGAGACACTGCCCGAAGAAGGGGAGGTTATCGTTGAAAAACGGGAAGAGTTTACCATTCCCAATCGTTCCCAGCGCGAAAATAAAAGCAAGCTGGATATATCGTTCAATCCGATGTTGACCTCGCGTTTCAAACGTTCTGCGGCTGCTCGTCAAGGGTGGCGCAAGGGGCATTGGGCCGGGGTGAGTATCTATTACAATGGCCTGATCGATA
Organism: uncultured Alistipes sp.; assembly: GCA_944326855.1. Classification (GTDB taxonomy): domain Bacteria; phylum Bacteroidota; class Bacteroidia; order Bacteroidales; family Rikenellaceae; genus Alistipes_A. Next base: position 12,912 of record CALVFO010000044.1, read on the forward strand.
ATCTGGGAGCGCTCTCGACGCCTTCGGAAGCCCCTTATATGAGCTTGGGCGCGAAATCCATCGGGGTGGCACTCAATCCGTTTTCGGTGACGCTGATACACGGTAAACGCGTGGGGTTGCTCACGGGTGCCGGGTTCGAGTTCAATAATTTCCGCTTCGACCAGAATGTGACCCTGAAACGGGAAAACGGCGTGACAGGCCCTGACTGGCAATACCAGGAAAAAGGAGTCGATCTGACGAAATCGAAACTTTTTACCTGTTATTTGAACATTCCTTTGCTGGTGGAGGTGCAGATCGGACAACGACAGAATTTCTTTATCAATGCCGGGATGGTCGGGGGTATGAATATCGGTTCCCATACCAAGGTCAAGGCCGATTCGCCTCAGTTCAAAGGCACGGATAAGAATCATGGAAGTTTGGGACTGCGAAATTTCCACTACGGTTATATGCTCAATATCGGCTATGACTGTTTCGCCTTGTCGGTGACCTACTATCGGAGCAATTTGTTTCGTCCGGGGCAGGGCCCCCATGTACAACAGATCAATATCGGGTTGAGTCTGATGCTCTAACTCGGAGGTATACGGATTGAAATGAAGCGGGAACCGATATTCGGTTCCCGCTTCATGATTATGAGGGAGAAGCGAAGAGTGGCTTGGAGCGAGAATCCCGGAGAAATCGGCCGGGAGAGATGATGCTTTGTCCGAAATGATTATCTTTGCATCGTTCATCCCAAGTGATTTCCCGTTATGGAATATACCCGGACTATTCAGCGTTTCGGGGCTGCATCCTCCCGGGAGGAGGTGGCCCGCACCCTCGACCGGATCGCTCCGCAAGTGGCTGCGAACTGTCGGGCGGACATCTATCGTCGTTGCTTCGGCGCCTTGGATCTCACCTCGTTGAATCCGAACGATACGCGCCAACGTATCGAGGCGCTTACCCGTAAAACCGTGGAGTTTTCCCGCCATTTCCCGAATCTGCCTCGGGTGGCTTCGTTGTGTGTTTTCCCGGCTTTTGTGGAGACCGTCGGTTTGGCGGCCGGAGATTCGCCGTTGACGATTACCAGTGTGGCGGGCGGTTTCCCTTCGTCGCAAACCTATCTGGAGGTCAAAATGCTCGAAGCGGCCATGGCGGTCGAGAACGGAGCCGATGAGGTCGATGTGGTGATCAGTGTGGGAGAGATACTCAGTGGAGAATACGATCTGGCGGGGGGTGAACTCGAGATGTTGCGCGGGGAGCTGGATGAAGAGATCGTCTTGAAGGTGATTCTTGAGTCGGGACTGCTCGACACGCCCGATACCATTCGTCGGGCCGCATTGATCGCCATGCAGGCCGGCGCCGATTTTATCAAGACTTCGACCGGGAAAACCGGAGTATCGGCTACGCCCGAAGCGGCGGTGGTGATGTGCGAGGCTATTCGGGTCTATTGGAAGGATACCGGACGTCGGGTGGGCTTCAAGGCCGCCGGAGGGGTGTCCACTCCTGAACAGGCCGCGTTGTATTATACCGTGGTCGAACAGATTTTGGGAGAGGAATGGCTCGATCCGAGCTTGTTCCGCATAGGCGCCAGCAGTTTGGCCAATCGGTTGTTGTCGGCCATCCAGGGCGAACCGATCGCTTATTTTTAATCGGGAGGCCCGTTTGGAGACGTTGGCTTCGGAACGGCGTTCAGGGAAGTCGGTTCGGAGATCGGAAGCCCGAACGGCTCGATGAAAGGTGAAAATTATATAACGTAATAGAAATTGACGATATGAGTCTGTTGACGATCGATGCCGCGGGCCGGCTTCAGGTGCCCGATCAGGTGGAAATTCCGTTTATTGAAGGTGATGGGGTGGGTCCCGAAATTACGGCTGCCATGCAGCGTGTGATGGGAGCGGCTCTGGAAAAGGCTTATGGCGGACGCCGTGCGATTTTGTGGAAGGAAGTGCTGGCCGGTGAAAAGGCCTTCAAGGCGACCGGCAGTTGGTTGCCCGACGAGACCATGGAGGCATTCCGTACTTATAAGGTGGGGATCAAAGGCCCGTTGACCACGCCGGTCGGGGGAGGAATCCGTTCGTTGAACGTCGCCCTGCGTCAGCAACTCGATCTGTTCGTTTGTTTGCGGCCGGTACGTTGGTTTCAGGGGGTGGTGTCTCCGGTGAAGGAGCCCCAGAAGGTCGATATGCACATCTTCCGCGAAAATACCGAAGATATTTATGCCGGGATCGAATGGAATGCCGGAACGCCTGAGGCGGCCAAATTCCTGAAATTTCTCACCGAAGAGATGGGCGTAACAAAGGTCCGTTTCCCGGAAAGTTCATCCTTTGGAGTAAAACCCGTGTCGCGGGAAGGTTCGCAGCGCTTGGTGCGTTGTGCCATTCGGTATGCGCTGGAACGGGGCTTGCCGTCGGTGACTTTGGTCCATAAGGGCAATATCATGAAATTTACCGAAGGGGGCTTCAAGAACTGGGGGTATGAAGTGGCTGAAACCGAATTTGCCGGGCAGACGTTCACGACCCGTCAGTACGATGCCCTGAAGAAGGAACAGGGTGTCGAAGCGGCGGATCGGGCCCGGGCTCAGGCTCTCTCGGAAGGAAAGGTGATCGTGAAGGATGTGATCGCCGATGCATTTTTGCAGAACACCCTGCTGATCCCCGAGGAGTATTCGGTGATCGCCACCCTGAATCTGAACGGAGATTATATTTCCGATCAGTTGGCCGCTATGGTGGGAGGTATCGGAATCGCTCCGGGGGCCAATATCAACTACAATACCGGACACGCTATTTTTGAGGCCACGCATGGAACCGCCCCCAACATTGCCGGGCAGGGAAAAGTCAACCCCTGTTCCCTGTTGCTGTCGGGCGTGATGATGCTGGAATACCTGGGATGGAATGAAGCGGCGATTCTGATCACGGAAGCCATGGAAGAGTCGTTCCGGCAGGGCAAGGCTACGGCCGACCTGGCCCGATTCATGGATGGAGGAATCAGCCTGAGTACCGAGGCTTTTGCCGACGAACTTTGCCGGATCATCCGGGCATAGGGGCAGGATCGGTTCTGCAGGCCCTGTTCTTCCGGGATAGCGTTCCGTTGAAAAGAGATCTTCCGGTTGTGCGCGTCGGACCCGAACCGCGATAAAACCGACCCGAGTCCGCAGAAAAAAAGCCTGAGGAATGCTGGTGCAGTGGTTTGTGTCAGGTGTTCCCCGTGGGGCGTTGGACTTCCCCAGTAGGTATCCGGGTGTTTCTGCTGGAGGGTTCGGGCGTTTTCGCTGAAGAACCCGGACGTTTTGCTGCGGGGGGCGGGCTTTCCCGCTGTGGGGCAGGGAGAAATTCCCGGAGGTTGTCGTGCGGCTTCCGAGCCGGAGAAGAGTATCGGGGAAGAGTGGTTTGGCCGGAAAATACGATCGGTCGGGTTGAAACCGGTGAATAAGTGAATAGGGTATGGCGTTTGTGTCAGTGAGTCCATACCGTTTATACAAAAAAAGCCATGTACGAAAATTTGAAACAAGAGGTGGAACGTCTTTGGGAAAACCGGGACGACTTGCGCCAGGAATCGGCTAAAGAGACGATTCGGACCGTGATCGGACTGCTCGACAAGGGCGCGTTGCGTACCGCGGAACCGTTGGCCGATGGTCAGTGGCAGGTAAACGAGTGGGTGAAAAAAGCGGTGATACTTTATTTCCCGATCCAGCAAATGCGGGTTATGGAGGCCGGGCCGCTGGAGTTTCACGATAAGATGGCTCTCAAACAAGATTATGACAAATTGGGCGTTCGGGTTGTTCCGGGAGCCTCGGCCCGTTATGGGGCGTATGTCGCTCCGGGGGTGGTGATGATGCCCTCCTATGTCAATATCGGGGCTTATGTGGATGCCGGGACGATGGTCGATACCTGGGCGACGGTAGGTTCTTGTGCCCAGATCGGGAAAAGCGTCCATCTGAGCGGAGGCGTAGGCATCGGAGGTGTCCTGGAACCGATTCAGGCCGCACCGGTCATCGTGGAAGATCACTGTTTTATCGGAAGTCGCTGCATCGTGGTCGAAGGGGCCCGTATCGGGACGCAAGCGGTTTTGGGGGCCGGCGTGGTCATCACCGGCTCGACCAAGATCATCGACGTGTCGGGTGCCGAACCGATTGAATATCGGGGGTATGTGCCGCCACGCAGCGTGGTGATTCCCGGAACGCTGCCCAAACGATTCCCTGCCGGTGAATATCAGGTGCCTTGCGCCCTGATTATCGGCCAGCGAAAAGCTTCGACCAATACCAAAACCTCGCTCAACGAAGCGTTGCGCGAATTCGATTTGCCGGTATAGACCGGGAGAGATACGCGCAAACAACCAGGCCGCCATGGAAATGGCGGCCTGGTTGTTTTAAGGTGTAAGCCTCCGGGGAACCGTATGACGGTTTGGATCGGTGGTGTAACGTTCCGGTTCCCGGCATGTGCGATCGGTGAGGGAGCCGCGGGCTTCGGCAGGGCCTGTTCTGATGGCGGCCCGATGACAGGGTGTGGCACGCATGACGATATCGGTGGAGATGCCGCTATTTCCCGGTTTGGAAACTGATGAATGCGGTGATCATCAGGCAGGAAACGCTGCCTCCCTCTCCGACCAGTTTTTCGACGAACGACTCTCCGAAATAGCCCGTCTCGTCTTTGATCTTGGGAACTCCTACCGATCCGATGTTGGCCGATACTTTCAGACCGACGGCGACGCTGCGGCTCAAGGAAAATTCTCCTCCGAAACCTAAGTTGCCTCCGATGCTCGAACGGGTTGCCCGGATCGATAATTTGTCATTGCTGTGTTTGTCGTTGATCGACTGCCGGTAAAATACGCCTCCGAATCCGATTTCACCCAAAAACGTGAAACGTTTGAGAGGAAGCCGGTAGTTGAAGCTGGGCCCCAAATAGAAAATGGTCTGGTAGCGGGCATGATCGAAATAGGTGCCGCCAACCGAGCTGATTGGTGATCGGTAGTGATGGATCTCCATGGACTTGATGGAGCCGTGGTTCATGTTGGCCTGGAGACCGACTCCGAAGTGTTTGGAAAAAAAGTATTGGGCGTCGAGCTGTAAAGCATAGTTGTGGCGTAACGAACCGTTGGTGGTCAGATCGTCGTCCTGTGTGATCATACGGGAAAGCTCATCGTAGTTTTTGAACAGGAAAGCGTATCCTCCGCCGGCAGCGATGCGTATTTTGGGAAGCTGGGACTGACTCGCAGGGATACTCGCTGTCTCTTGGGCGCCTAACGATCCGATCGTCAGAAACGCCAGTGCTAAACCTAAAACCGGTCTCATGGGCTTATTTTTTATGGCTGCGGAAACTGATGAATGCTGTGACCATCAGGTTTGAAGCGCTGAGTTTATCTTGGAAGTCCACCTCTTTGGTGCCGGATTTAAGCTGGCTGATATTTCCGACGTGAGTGGATATTTTCAGACCGAAAGCGGTCGTCGGCGAGAGTTTAAATTCGCATCCCAAGCTGGCATAAGTGCCGAAGGTGTGGCCGGTCAGTTTCTGGGAGGAGAAACGATCGGTGAAAAACAACCCTCCGAACCCAATGGCGCCGACAAAGGCTACTTTGCGAGCGTCGGCTCTCCACAACAACGAAGGACCTACATAGACAATGTTTTGATGTTCCGTATCGGATGAGTTGTATTCGATGCTGCTTTGTGTGAACTGAGCATTGACCCCCAGACCCAGTCCGCTGGCAAATACATAGTGGAGTTCTCCGCCGAGGTTGTAGCCGTGACGGAGTTGTTTGTTGAGGTCCTGGTAAAAGGAAGAGGTATTGGGCATCTCCTTCCCCAATCGGTAGGCGTATCCGCCGCCTACGGAGAAACGAACTCCGGGGGCATCCGGATCGGTTTGGTCGAGTTTGGACTTTTTAGGGGTTTCCGGCCTCTCCGCAGGCTTTGGAGGACTGACCGGAGGAGCTGCCTGGGACCACTCGGGGAAGGGGGTCGTTGCGGAGGCGGAGAAAGCGACGGGAAGCTCCGTGGAGGTACGAGCGATCGAGGCCTCACTGTCGGTCTGAGAGAGTGGTTGGGCGGACAACATTCCTGCTGAAGCGATCGAGAGAAGCGTGCTCACGATCCTGAGACGACGTGCTTTCATATCGATAAACAATTAGTTAGGGTGTTTGCAGGGCAGGCGGGGTATGGCGAGAAATCCGAGTCAGGGAATTTTTCCTCTGGAGAGAGGATCAATCGATAAACGAGGGGAGAGCATCGCTGTAAAAGGCATGAATTGCCGACCACTTTTCCCATACGACCCCTGTCGTCCGGGGCATTCCCAGAACGCAAAAAGAGAAGGGAGGGAAACGATAGCGTGTCGTTAAAAGCATAGTCGGTGGCATGAACGTTTCGAAAGGAAATTCCCTTCGTAGGGGTAATTAAATCAATATGCTGTATAAAAGGTAATGCTTTATTTCTGAATTTCAAAGCGATAGGGAATATAATTGAGAAATTGCCCCTCAAATTTCCGATGGATCGGTGCGGGCAGCGGGGAATGACGATCCGAATTTCGAGGTTTGGGGATTCATCGGTCGGATGGGATATGCCGTCCGGAAATCGGAAATTTTGTCATCAAATTATTTTTTAACGAATTGATACTGTTTGGTATATATAGATATAAAAGAAGAAATTCGTCTGGTCGGAATCCTGCTGGGGACCCGTTTGCGGGATGCTTTCCGGCCTGTGCGACAGGTCATGAGATCTAGGGAAAACATGTCGGCAGGAAGAGGGGCGGTGGTTCGAATAATTTATAACATTTTGTATAATTTAAGAAAATTTAGTATCTTGCGAAATTATAAGGATGTTGTAAGGAAAAAGTGAGTTTTATTTTATTGAGTCTGCTATGAGAAACCAAGCCATTCTTTCGAAACTGTCGGAAGCCACCAAATCGACCTGCCGGATCGACAACGGACTCTTTGTCAAATACAATGTGAAACGGGGGTTGCGTAACGAAGACCATTCGGGTGTCTTGGTCGGTCTGACCCGTATCGGAGACGTACAAGGGTATGAACGCTTGCCCGAAGGGGGCTTGAAGGCCATTCCGGGACGATTGATCTACCGGGGCATTGATGTCAAGGATATTGTGCAGGGAGCGTATGCCGAACATCGTTTCGGGTTCGAGGAGACCGCTTTTCTGTTGTTGTCGGGCTCGTTGCCCAATGTACAGGAATTGGCCGCTTTCGAGCAGATGATCCATGATTACATGCCCCTGTCTCAGAAAACCAAAATGAATATTTTGGATCTGGAAGGTTCCAATATTATGAATATTCTGGCTCGCAGTGTGCTGGAGATGTATACCTTCGATGAGAATCCGGATGATACCTCGCCTGAAAACCTCATGCGTCAGTCGGTGGATTTGATTGCCAAGTTCCCGGCGATTATCGCGTATGCCTACAACATCATGCGCCACGCCAACCAGGGCCATTCGTTGCATATCCGTCACCCGAAGGAAAAACTTTCCATTGCCGAAAACTTCCTGTATATGCTTAAAGGTCACTTTACGGAATTGGAGGCCAGGACGTTGGATCGTTCGTTGGTGCTGCATGCCGAACACGGCGGGGGGAATAACTCTACGTTTACGGTTCGTGTGACCAGTTCGTCGGGGACCGATACCTATTCGTCGATTGCGGCGGCTATCGGTTCGCTCAAGGGCCCGTTGCACGGGGGGGCCAACCTGGCTGTGATGAAAATGTTCAACCACCTGAAAGAAAACATCAAAAACTGGCAGAGCGTGTCGGAAATCGACGACTACCTGATGAAGATGTTGCGTAAAGAGGTGTACGATAAAGCGGGTCTGATTTATGGAATTGGTCATGCCGTTTATACGATTTCCGATCCGAGAGCTTTGTTGCTGAAAGAAATGGCTCGCGACCTGGCCAAGGAAAAAGGTCGGGAAGAAGAGTTCGCTTTCCTGGAATTGCTCGAGGAACGGGCGATCGAAAACTTTATGAATTTCAAAGGCCATAAAGTCAATAAACGGGTATGTGCCAATGTGGACTTCTATTCGGGTTTCGTGTACGACATGATCGGTATGCCTCAGGAGGTTTTCACCCCGTTGTTTGCCATGAGTCGTATCACCGGTTGGAGTGCACACCGTATCGAAGAGTTGAACTTCGACAGCAAACGGATTATCCGTCCGGCCTATATGAATGTTCGGGAAGAACAACCTTTCATTCCTTTGAATCAGCGCCGATAGTTTCGATCGGATATTTATTTTGTCACGATCCTGCCTCCGGGGCAGGATCGTTTTTTATGCCGTGCCGAATCCGGAGGGTCGTTGACGTTTCGGCATGCACATTAGCTGGCGTGCTCCTTCGGAACCCTATTCTCAGGGGAAGAGCGCAAAAAGGAGACCGCATGGGAAAAGGTAACGGAAGCGTGTAAGGGAAGAAAACAAGAAAGAAGCGTGCCAGGAGGAGAATATAAGGGGTCGCAAAGGAAAACTCCGTAAAAGGACTTTTGTCGGGAAGGTGCCAGGGCGTTCGCCAGGGTGTGTTGTCAGAGTGTTGTTAAAGGTGCCGCTGGAGGTGTCGTCAGGGATGTCGGCGAAACGGGTGGCTCGGTTCGAGGGGACAATCGTTTTTTCTTGTCGATTGGGTATCGGAGCCTCGTATCGGCCGATCGATCTTGAAGGGGGGAACGATGCCTCGACGAGGGACGATGAGGACGGTTTGGGGTATTGCTCCTGTCCTGTCCCGAGTTGAGGGCGGAGATCTTCCCGGCAGGGAGGTTATCCCCCGTTCGAGCTGTGGGGCTTGCCGATCGGGACCTCACTGCCGAATGGGGCGAGATCGTCCGGACCAACTGCACAATCGGACGTCGGGAGCTTTCCGAACAGCGGGATCATCTGCCCGGCGATCCGAGAGGGGATGGATGGGGGTCCTGTTCGGCTTTTTGAGGAAGGCGCGTATCGGCAGGAAAGTTCATTTTTTGAGGGAATTGTAGAAAGTCTGCGTCCGAATGATTAACTTCGCAGCAGTTTTGCCTTTTATCGGCTATGAATCCGAATCGAGATTGTACGTCATATGCTTTTTGGATCACTTTGTGGGTGGTCGTGGGATTGATTGGGGTTTCTCAATTGCCGGCTTTCGATCTGGCGGGGACGTTTATCAAACGAGTCAATATCCTGTCGGATGTGCTGCCTCGCGAGGATTCGATCCCGGAAAAGGAAAATGCCGAATCGGTGTTCGATACCATGCTTCTGGCCCAGATCGAGGCTGAAGCGCTCAGCCAGATGGACTCGACAGCCCGATTGTCGGAAACTTCCTCCGGTACGAATGCGCCTCAGGAGCAGACACAGCATTGGAATCTTTCCGACGTTGGAAACCCGGAAAGAACACCCCGTCATCCGGTTGAAACGATCCTGGAACCGGGTCAACCGCTGATCGAAGATTATGGAGGCGACGTCCCGGCCATGGAGGCCTTCTATCGGGTTTGGGACGATACCGAACGGACCCGCCCCTTACGGATCGCCGTATTGGGGGATTCGTTTATCGAAGGAGATATCTTGACGGCCGATTTGCGGGAACAACTGCAGGAAATCTGCGGAGGCAGCGGTGTCGGGTTTGTCCCCTTTGCCACGGCCATGGCTAAATTCCGGGCCAGCGTTCTGCATCAGTATTCGGGTTGGGAGATTTCGACCCTGCAGGACCGCAGTTCCTTGCCCGAGGAGATGCGGAATAAATTCTTTGTCTCGGGGAGTTTTGCGGTGCCGGAAGAGGGTGCTACGACTCGCTTGGAAGGAACTCGCTTCAAACAGTTCCTCGAAACCTGCGGACGGGCGCGTCTGCTGTTCATCAATCGTGGAACGACTCGCCTCGATGTGCTGATCAACGATTCGGTCAGTCGTCGTTTCGAACCTCCCTCCGGTGAATGGGTTCAACAAATCGTGATCAATGCCCCCATTCACTCCATCGGGGTCACCCTGACCCAGACCGAAGGCTTTATCGGATATGGGATTATTCTGGAAGATGCCCACGGGGTGAGTGTCGATAACTTCTCGATTCGGGGCAACAGCGGTCTGGCGTTGTACGGAACCGATCGTTCGATCAATAACCAGATGGCTCAATTGGCCGGATACGATCTGGTCATTTTGCAGTACGGGCTCAATGTGATGTCGGCTGAGGTGACGCGTTACGACTATTACGGGAAGAAATTGGTGAACGTGATTCGCTATATTCAACAGTGTTTCCCGGGCAGCAGTATCTTGGTGATGGGCGTCGGAGACCGCAGTACCCAGCGGGACGGGCAATTTGTGACCATGCCGGGAGTTTACGGCTTGATCGAAGCCCAGCGTACGGCAGCGCAGGATGCCGGGGTTGCATTCTGGGATACTTTTGAAGCCATGGGAGGTCCGGGCAGTATGGCGACTTATGTCAAAAACAAGTGGGCGGCCCAGGATTATACGCACATTCGTCATCCGGGAGGCCGGCGTATCGCGACCAAACTGGTCGCCAGTCTGGTACATGGTCGTGAACGAACGGCGGAAGCGGTTGCCGAACGGGAACGTCGGGCCGAAGAGTTGCGCTTGAAGGCGTTGTTGTATCAGACTCATCTGCAGGAGGCCATGGAATCGGATTCGCTGTCCGGAATCGAGCCCGACAGTTTTTTGCGTTCGAGGATTTCCTTGTCCGACTCTCTGATTGTTCGGGATATCGACAGTTTGTTGAATGAGCGGGATAACCGGCTGAACCGGCCACATACACCGATCGAGACGGACTCTTCGGCGATACCGGGGACGGAGATACGTTCGGATGTTTCCAGGGATCCGATGGCCTCGCCCGCATCGGAACCCAAAGCCTCTGTGCCGGACACTTCGACTTCCGGACAGAAAGGGTCGGGAGGGGAAATCGGACATGCCGAGCAGCAGGGCGGAACGATACCCCAGGCTGTCGCACCCGAAACCCGATCCGAGGCTTCGGAATCGGTCGAAACGGAAATCTCGAATCGGACTTCTTCCACATCTGGGGTTGCAGAACCGTTTCCGTCTGTGAACACGGAAGAAACCGAAGAATTATCCCGCCCTTCGTCATCTGTTCCGGGGGAAGGTTTTTGAGGGTGAATTTCGTGAATGCTGTTTCGAGCGGGGACTCCTGTTTCGGAAACCTGCCGAAAAACATACGAATGAATGATCGAAAAACTCTGTCATAGTCTTTTTTGGCTGTTTGCCTTGCTGTTGGTTTATCTGGCCGTACGGGTCAGCGCACACAATCGCGAGGGAGAACCGGTTGTTCCCGAGCGGGACAGCCTCGGGTTTATTCCCTATTTTGGTGCGATGGAGGGGGGCGAACTGGTGGATACGGCGGCCAATCGACTCGGCGGGGAGGTGGAAACCTTGTCTGCGTTGTTCGATCGATTGTATACCCTGGAAACCTGGTATGATCGTTGGGGGCGTTCCGGGCGGGAACCTTTCCCGGGGGGAGAACCTCTTCCGGACAGTTTGTGGCGAGGTCTTTCGGAGGAATTCGGAGATGTGGCCTCCGAGGCGGAGAACCCTTCGGAGGAAGATACCCGGGAGAACCCGTCGGCGGCTATTCAGGAAGATACCCTTTCAAATGCCGTAAAATCCGAGGTGTTACACCCTGAAGCGGAACCTTCCGCCGGGTTGTTGCCGCCAAAGGAAAACGGAACGACCGGACAGGGATCGGTTACGAAAGATGCTGTGACGGTAGATACGGCCCGGAAAACGGAGAATGCCCCCGATCGCTTGTTGCCATTGTTGTCCGAAACGAAGTCGGAGTCGGGCATTTATCCCCGTCCTCGCCCGATGGAGCCGCCTGCCGAGAATTATCCGTTCGATCCGTTGCGGGAGGTGGTCAATATTCTGCAGTTGGGAGATTCTCATGTACAGGGCGGGTTCTATCCCAACCAGGTGAGAGTTCGTTTACAGTATCGCTTCGGGAATGCCGGAAGGGGCTTGCTGACTCCTTATCGCCTGATGAGGACCAATCAGCCGCAGGGATACGAAATCAGCTCCCTGAATGAATGGGAACGTTCCCGTTGTACGGAACTTCATCCCTTGCAGGAGGTAGGGGCTACCGGTGCGGCGATTTCTACCGGGGATCCGACCTTCGAACTGGTGATCGCTACGCCCGGCGATCCTTTTCAGCGGATAACGGCTTTTCACCATCGGCAGGCTCCTTTGCTTTGGGCCGTTGACAATGCCTGTGAAATCGGTTGTCCCTGGGAGGATACCCCTACGATGACCCGTATTCCGTTACGGGATCCGGCCGACCGGGTCGTTTTACGGGGGGATACGCGCGATTCGCTCTATAATGTGCCGGTTTTCCACGGGTTTATGCTTGAAAATGGGCATAGCGGATTGTTGTATCACAGCGTAGGCATCAACGGGAATACGTTCGCTGCGCTGGCTCGCCAACCCCAGATTATCCGCGAAGCCGCTCAGTTGATGCCCGATCTGATTATCATCTCTTTGGGAACCAACGACTCCTACGGTCGTTTCGAGGCCGATCAGATCGCCGATCGGTTGAGTCGGGTCATAGAGACCTGCCGTCAGTATGCACCACAGAGTGCCTTGTTGTTGACGACGCCGATGGAATGTTATTCGAGGGTGCGTTCCCGAGGACGTATCGTTCGTCGTCTCAATCCTAATGCGGTACGGGTACGAAACGTTATTCTGGAGGTGGCCCGTCGGGAATCATTGCCTTATTGGGACTTTTATGCCGCAGCGGGAGGCGAGGGGGCCATGGAACGTTGGTACAAACGGGGAATCGCCCGGGCCGATCGGGTGCATCTGACTCCGGAAGGGTATCGCTTGCAGGGGGAAATGCTCTATCAGGCTCTGATCCAGGCCTATGAATCGTATAAACGCGGACGCAATATGCTGCCCCGATAAACTGCCTGCAGGTGACTCCGGAGGGTTGTCGGGACAGATCGCTGGAATCGGATTTTGCCGGTTGATGACGAAAATTTTTCCTGACATGCCGTTGGGCTTTGAAAGGGAACCGGTGGCTGGCGTATCAGACGACGTTCCGTGGAACCGTGTATAACCGGAGGTGCCGGCCGAGATTTTCTGTATCCTGTCTGTCGTTTGGGATTTGATCCGGGATCTCTTCTGTCAATTTTCGAAAAAAACGTACGGAATGATTAGTTCTCCGGTTGAACGGATCGATTGACGCCGCGAATCGGGTCGTGGATTTCACAGGCGTCTTCGACGGTCTTGAGCAAGGATAACGACAGGGCATCGATGTAGCTGAGCATCTCGGCGAAAATCACCCCGGCCTGATAACTCATCTCTTCTTCAGGATCGGGGGTTAGGGCCGCTTCCTGATACCTTTCCAATTTATCGGTGAGCGTTCGACGCAATTCCCGGGCCCGATCGGCACTGCGCAGAGCCTGTGAAGATAATCGGTTCAGGGCCTGTTCCTGCAGTTCGTGGAAGGTGTCCAGATCCCCGAACAAGGAAAAGATTCGTTGCCGGGCTTCGGGGGCGAACCAGATATTCCGGCGTCTTTTGCGGCGGATCACATCGCTGAACCGGAAAATTTGTTCTGCTACGGTATCCAGATCGGAAATCAGGTAGAGCAGGCTTTGGGCAATTTGTTGGGTTCTTCGGCTGACGTCTTCGCGGGCGAACTGGGCGAAGAAACGTTCGAATCGCAGGTGCATTCGGGTGGTTTCCTGGCGTCGGGTTTCCAATTCAGCGGCCAGTTCAGCGGTACGGTCGGGGTTGATTTCTCCGAAGTAGGCTTTCATCGTCGTGAACAGTTCGACGTTTTGGCGGACATAGCGCATAACCTCACATTGAGCCTGATAGATCGAAACTTCTCCGGTAGACAGCAACGATCCGCTGAGGGGTTGCCAGGAAGTGTTGTGCGGGGTTTTCCCGGGAATCAGGCGTTTGGTCAGGGCGGCGATCCGGGGGATGAACCCCACCAGCAGCAGGGTGTTGAGGATGTTGAAGGCGCTGTGGAAGATGGCCAATCCCAGCGGTTGGACGGATGGTGAGAGTATCGGCGATGCACCGGTCAGTGTTTCCACAAAGGCCGACAGGGCATTCATGATGACTCCGAGCAACGGTAACGCCCACAACAAACCGAACAGGTTGAATAACAGATGAGACAAGGCGGCTCGACGGGCGGAGGTATTGGTGATGCTCGAGGCGATCAGGGCCGTAAAGGTCGTTCCTACGTTTTCGCCCAATACCATGGCCAGTCCGCATTCGAACGAGATGGTTCCTTTGGCACACAAGACCAGGGTCAGAGCCATCACGGCACTGGAGGATTGCAGCAGGCAGGTCAGGGCGATTCCCACGCCTACGAACAGCCAGGGAGCCAACGGGCCGTGTGCCTGAACGTCGGCGACCCAAGCCAGCAGACCTTCGTCGGCCGAGAGGGCCTGCATGGAATCTTTGAGAATATTGATGGCCAGCAGCAGCAGGGCGAAGCCCACCAGCAGTTGACAGCTTTCCCGAAAACGGGCGTTGGGGACCAGCAGCATCGGGATGACCAGGCTCAATAACGGGATGGCCAACAGCCCGATATCGAGGTTGAAACCGAACAGGGCTACCAGCCAGGCGGTGAGTGTCGTGCCGATATTGGCTCCCATGATCAGGGCGATGGCCTGCTTCAGACGCAGCAGACCGGCGTTGACGAATCCGACGATCATCACCGTCACGGCGCTTGAAGATTGAACGACTCCGGTGATGAATGTACCGGCCAGCACCCCCTTGCCGGGTGAAGAGGTCATACGGGCGAGCAAGGTCCGCAGACGGCTCCCGGCCGATTTCTGCATGGCTTCGCTCATTACCTTCATGCCGAAGATAAACAACCCGATGGTTCCCAACAGGACCAGTATTTGAGTGAAAGCGTACACCTGATTTTCGATGAGATCAATGATATGGCTGTCAATTTACAAAGATAGCTAAAGCCCATTCGCCTCGCATCGAACGACTGTTAAAATTATATTAACTTTCCGGATTCAGTGTTTTAGCCCCTGTGACGGGGAGATCATTCCGCGGGGTTGTTGTGAAACGCTTCCGGGGAAAGAGGACAGAGCGTCTCTCCCGGATGTTTTTCGTCGGGCAGGATCTTTTCGCCCGTACGTTCGGACGACAGCTTTTCGAATAAACGACGAGTTTCCGAACCCGCCTGTTCGGGGACTCCGGAATGGGGGGTCGTGCTTGGGACAGGACTTCGCAAAACGGGATGAATCGTTTCCGGAGCCGGATCGGTCGGTTCTTCGTTCCGTCGGTCGTTGCTGGGCCGCCAGGCTGCTTTTTATGAGATGCTGTTGTTTGGCCGGATTTTTCGAAAAACGCTGTTCGTGAGCTTTTCGAAGAGGGTGCAACCGGATTTTTCGGGGTTTCGAGGTCCGTCCGCCTGCCGCTGTCCCGATAAAACGTCGGGAAAAGATTCCGAAGTCGGTTTATTCGTCTTCGGAGAGCGTACAATTTCTGAAAAATCAGCTAAATTTGCGACGCCATGCTGATGTGGCGATTCCTGATTTTTGCAAACCATGTTCGACATTGCGTCGTTGACCGACCGGATCACTGCCCTGTTGCAATATGACAGCTCTTCGCCGCTGATTTTCAGCAGCGGACTGTTCCTGTTTCTGTTCTTGGGCTTTGCATTTTTTTATCAGTTTCTGCGTCGGGCTTTTCTGGTGCGCATTCTCTATGTTATCTGTTTTTCGCTCTACTTCTACTACAAAACCAGCGGATGGTTCGTCCTGCTGTTGGTGGGCCTCTCCCTGTCGGATTTCACCATCGGTCATTTTCTCGCGCGTGTGCGGGCCCGGGCCGGCCGAAAAGCCCTGCTGATCCTCAGCCTGGTGCTCAACCTCGGGATGTTGTGCTATTTCAAGTACACCAACTTCTTTATCGAGATTCTCAACGGGCTGCGACCCGGATACTGGCTCGATTTCCAGAATATTTTTCTGCCGGTCGGGATTTCGTTCTTTACGTTCCAGTCGATGAGTTACGTGATCGATATCTATCGGAACCGGATTCATCCCGTCCACCGATGGATCGACTATCTGTTCTATCTGTCGTTTTTTCCCCAGCTGGTGGCCGGCCCTATCGTTCGGGCTCGCGATTTCATCCCTCAGATCTATCAAAATCCGATTTTCGTCAGCCGGGAAATGTTCGGCCGAGGCATCTATCTGATTATCGCCGGACTGTTTAAAAAGGCGGTCATTTCGGACTACATCAGCCTCAATTTTGTGGATCGCGTCTTCGACGATCCCTTGCTGTATAGCGGATTCGAAAACCTGATGGGCGTGTATGGATACGCGCTGCAGATCTACTGCGATTTTTCGGGTTACTCCGACATGGCCATCGGGATCGCTCTGTTGTTGGGCTTCCGATTCAACCAGAACTTCGATTCGCCCTATAAGTCGGCGACGATTACCGAGTTCTGGCGACGCTGGCATATCTCGCTGTCGAGCTGGTTGAAGGATTACCTCTATATCTCGTTGGGCGGTAACCGCAAGGGGAAAATACGCACCTATTTCAACCTGATGATCACCATGCTGCTGGGCGGTTTGTGGCATGGGGCGGCGGCGCGGTTTATTCTCTGGGGGGCCTGGCACGGCTTGGGGCTGGCCGTTCACAAGGCCGTCATGTCGGTTTCTTCCGGTTTCAAGGCCCAGGGAATGGATATGCCGGTATGGAGACGGATTATCGGCATGATCATTACGTTCCATTTCGTCTGTGCGGGATGGATCATGTTCCGGGCGAACGATACCCAGACCGGATGGCAGGTAATTTCGCAGATTTTCACCGATTTCCGTCCCGAACTCATTCCGCAGGTCGTGACCGGTTATCTGCCTGTTTTCAGCTTGATTTTGCTGGGATACCTGCTCCACCTGCTCCCCGGAAAAACCGAAATCTGGGCTGAACGTATGGTAACCGCAACCCCGTTGATTGGCAAAGCCCTGTTGATCGTCTTGGTGATCTGGGGGGTGATGCTGATCAAATCTTCCGACGTACAGCCGTTCATCTATTTTCAGTTTTAGCGTTCTCTTCCTGAGAGACGAGTCCTTCGGACGGTTTGAAAGGAGGGTCGGTTCGGGGGCCGGATGGGGTGTGAACGGACTGGAACGGCAGCCCGGCTTCGTGAGCCGTTTACCGGGCCTGTGTTATGGTTCGGAACGGGAGGCGGAAGTGCGGCATGGACGAGGTGAACGGAATGGGGAAAGATTCCCGGCCG
This sequence comes from uncultured Alistipes sp., assembly GCA_944326855.1. Taxonomy (GTDB): domain Bacteria; phylum Bacteroidota; class Bacteroidia; order Bacteroidales; family Rikenellaceae; genus Alistipes_A. Next base: position 30,060 of record CALVFO010000044.1, read on the forward strand.
GAGAATCGGGTATATCCTGCAACCCATTTTTCGGATAAAGCTTACACAAAGAGCGGCCTGCCTATTGGGCAGGCCGCTCTTTGTGTAGGTGTCAACGAGAACCGGTTATTGATTGCCTCCACCCAGCGCTCGGTAAAGCCGGGCTTGCAGGATGCAGTTTTCAGTGCTCAGGGCGATTCGTTCCAGCTCGCAGTTCAGGTAACGTTCGTCGGCCGACAGCACTTCGAGAAACCCGACGAAATTGAGTTTGAACAAATCGGTGGCGTTGCTGACCGAACGGCGATGCACGAGACTTTCCTGTTGTTTGAGTGCCTTGCGGGAGGCGGTCAGTTCGCTGGCCGCGATCAGGTTGCAGACCTCTTCATAGGCTGTCAGGGCCGCTTGATGATAGGCGCTCAAGGCGATTCGTTCTTCGCTTTGGGCCGTTTGCCACAGGGTGCGGATCTGGGCTCCGTTGAACAGCGGTGCGGTCAGTCCCAGTCCCAGGTCATAGGCCATCGAGGCGGGCGAGGCAAACCATTTGCTCAGGTTGAAGGCATTGAAGCCTCCGCTACCTCCGATCCGCAGGGAAGGATAGAAAGCCCGGCGGGCGGCAGCCACATCGGCTTTGGCGGCCCGCAGGTTCATTTCGGCCTCCCGGATATCGGGACGTGATTGCAGCAACTGGGCGGGAATACCCGTCCGGGCCGGGAAACGCATGGTTTCGAGGCTGTCGTACGGACAGCGGACAATGGGGGCCGGGAAACGTCCCATGAGGGTACAGAGGGCCCGTTCTTTTTCTCCGGTCTGCTGTCGGGTTTCCAGCAGCATGCCCTGTAGTTGCAGACTGCGGGCATGGAACTGGTCGACGGCCAGTTGGGTTTCTTCTCCCTCCTGTTTGAGCTGGAAGGTCAGCTCGTGTGATCGTTGAGCCTCTTTCAGGGCCTGTTCGAGTACGTCGCGTTGGCGATCCAGACCGACCAGCTCGAAATAACAGGTCGCCACTTCCGAGATCAGGAGCGTTTGAGCCAGCCGGGCTGCCTCCTGAGAGGCCATCCAGCGAGCGGCGGCGGCTCGTTTTTTCTGGCTCAGTTTGCCCCAGATGTCCGCTTCCCATTGGAAAGAAAGGCCGATCTGAAATTCCCGGTACGGATCCGGAATGTGTTTGTCGCGGACCAGATCGGGGGTATTGGTGGTGGCGTTGCCCACACCGTCCATGGTGTATTCGCCGAAGCGTTGTACATACCCCTGGGCCCCGATGCCCACCGAGGGAAAGAGCTCGGCCCGGGATTGCCGGAGTTGGGCCCGGGCGATCGAAATCCGCTCCAGAGTTTGCAGAAACGAGTGGTTGTGGCGGAGCGCTTCCCCGATGTATTCCTGCAACAGGGTGTCCGGGAAAAATTCTTGCCAGCCGAGCAAGGCGACTGTCGCCGTATCGGTCGTTCCCCGGGTTGTGTCGGTCGCATAGGCTGTCGGCAGATCGGCGGTGGGAACGGGGGAAGATTCCACCCGCGAAGCCCGGCATCCGAACAGCAGCAGTGGAAGGGTGGCGCCGAGCAATAAACCATATTGTTTAGTCTTCATCGTCATATTCGGTTTCAAGGGCCGGGCGGTTACCCCGCAGGCGCGTCGCCAGGCTTTCAAAAATCACATACAAACCCGGAACCAGGAAGATTCCCACCATCGTTCCGATCAACATCCCGCCGGCGGCGGCCGTTCCGATGGAACGGTTTCCCAGGGCGCCGGCACCGCTGGCTACGACCAGCGGAATCAGTCCGCAGATGAACGCGAAGCTGGTCATCAGAATCGGGCGCAGACGGCTGCGGGCCCCTTCGAGGGCGGCCTCGAGAATCGTCATGCCCTGTTTGCGGAAGTTGTTGGCCATTTCGATGATCAGGATGGCGTTTTTACCCAGCAGCCCGATCAGCATGACCAGGGCGACTTGCGCGTAGATGTTGTTGTCCAGCCCGGCGAGTTGCAGCACCAGATAGGCCCCGAACACCCCGGCCGGCAGGGAAAGAATGACCGGGAAGGGCAACAGCAGGCTTTCGTACTGAGCCGCCAGCAGCAGGTAGACGAACAGCAGACAGATGCCGAAGATAATCAGAGTCTGTCCGCCCGACTCTTTTTCCTCGCGGGAGACCCCCGACCATTCCAGATCGAATCCCCGGGGGAGTTCTCCTGCGGCGAGCTCCTCCACGGCGGCGATCGCCTCCCCGGAGCTGACGCCCGGAGCGGCATCTCCGGTAATGAGTGAGGAGGTGAACATGTTGTAGCGGGTGATCTGGTTGGGACCGAAGACCCGTTCCATGGTCAGGAAGTTGGAGTAGGGGACCATCTCTCCGTTCCGGTTTTTGGCGAAGAGGGCGTAGATGTCGTCCGGTTCCATGCGGTATTCGGGCGAGGATTGCAGCATGACCTTATACATCTGTCCGAAGCGGATGAAGTTCGAGGAGTAGAAACTCCCGACATAAGACTGGAGGGTTTCCAGCGCTTCGTTGACGTTGACGCCCAGTTTGGCGGCCTGAGCCAGGTCTACCTTCAGCAGATATTGCGGGAAGTTGGGCTGGAATCCGGAAGATACGCCCTGCAGACGGGGGTCTTGGTTGAGTTTTTCGACCAGTTCGTTGGCCACTCGGGCCGTTTCCTGGTACGATCCGGCGGTCTTGTCCTGCATTCGCAACTCGAACCCGCTGGCATTCCCGAAGCCCGGAACGGTCGGGGGCAGGAAGAACTGAATTTCGGCGTCCTTGATATGGGCTGTTCGTTCGGCGTAGATTTCGAGCAGCTCAGCCGCCGTTTTGTCGCGTTCGTTCCAGGGTTTGAGGTTGATCATTCCCATGCCGTAGCTGGCATCTTCGGTTTCGGTCATCAGGCTGTAGCCGGCCAGCGTGGAGATGGTCTCGATCTCTTCCATCGGCAGCAGGGCGGCCTGGATCTGGTTGAGGGCCTTTTCGGAACGCTCCAACGTGGCTCCCGGAGGGGTGTTGACGTTGACGTAAATCATCCCCTGGTCGTCGTTGGGGATGAAACCGGTCGGCAGTACACTGCTGATTCCCCAGGTGCCCAGAAAGAACAGCAGCAGCGTAGCGTAGGTCATCACCCGGCGGTTGAGGTATTTCCGCAGGCCGAGGTTGTAACGTTCTTCGAACCGGTCGTATCCCCGGTTGAAGACGATGAAGAAGCGTCTCAGCAGGTTGGGACGTTTGCTCTTGCCGTGGTGGTGGCGCAGCAGCAGGGCACACAGGGCCGGGGAGAGCGTCAGAGCATTGATTCCCGAGATGACGATGGCGACGGCCAGAGTCAGGGAGAACTGCTGGTAGAAGATCCCGACGGTGCCGGACATGAACCCTACCGGTACGAATACGGCCGACATGACCAGGGTGATGGCGACGATCGCTCCCCCGATTTCCTGCATGGCGGCGACCGAGGCTTTGAACGGGGAGAGCTTGTCGCGTTCCATCTTGACGTGCACCGCCTCGACCACCACGATGGCGTTGTCGACCACAATACCGATGGCCAGCACCAACGCAAAGAGGGTGAGCATGTTGATCGAGAATCCCAACATCTCCATGAAAAAGAAGGTCCCGATCAGGGAGACCGGTACGGCGATGGCCGGGATGAGTGTGGCCCGCAGGTTTTGCAGGAAGATGTACACCACGATGAATACGAGGATGAAGGCTTCCAGCAGGGTTTTCAACACCGAACTGATCGAAGCATCCAGGAAGCGCGATACGTCATAGGAGATGTTGTAGTCCATGCCCGGCAGGAAACTGCTCTCTTTGATCTCCTCCATTTTGGCCTTGATGTTCTGGATCACTTCCCGGGCGTTCGAACCGGGGCGTTGTTTGATCATGATGGCGGCCGAGGGTTTCCCGTCGGTCATCGAAATCATGTTGTAGTCCTCCGAGTCGAAGTCGATTTCGGCCACGTCTTTGAGCTTCAGCAGCGAGCCGTCGGGCAGTGCCTTGAGGACGATTTCTCCGTACTGTTCCGGGGTGCTGAACTTTCCGGTGTACTGGAGGGTGTATTGCAGTTGTTGGGGCAGCTTGTCGGAGCTGATTCCGGTTTTCCCGGGGGCCGCCTCGATGTTTTGGCTGCGGATGGCTGCGGTGACGTCCTGGGGCGACATGTTGTAGGCGGCCAGACGGAGCGGATTCAGCCACACACGCATGGCGTAGTCGCGGCTCCCCATGATTTCGACGAAACCTACCCCGTCGATGCGTTTGAGCTCGCGCAGGATATTGATGTCGGTGAAGTTATAGACGAAATTCTCCGTGTGGGTGGTGTCCGAACTGAGGATGTTCAGGTACATCAGCATGCTGTTGACCTCCTTTTCGGTGATCACCCCGGCGCGGATTACCTCTTCGGGCAGCTCGTCGAGCACGGTCGTGACCCGGTTCTGGACGTTCACGGCCGCCACATCGGGATCGGTTCCCACTTTAAAATAGATGGTTGTCAGCGACATCCCGTCATTGGTGCAGACGGTTGTCATGTAGGTCATGCCGGGAACGCCGTTGATGGCGCGTTCCAGGGGGGTGGCTACGGTTTTGGACATCACGTCGGCGCTGGCCCCGGTGTATCGGGCCGTCACCGTTACCGAAGGCGGTACGATATCCGGGAACTGGGTGATGGGCAGGGTGCTGATGGCCAGGGCTCCCAGACAGATGAACAGCACGGAGATTACCCCGGAAAGAATCGGTCTTTTGATGAAGAGTTTCAACATGGTCTCAAGCCTCCTTCCCTATGGGTTGCGGTCGTTTTGCAGACGTTTGGCCTCCATCTCCCGGCGAATGGTTTCGAAATCGCGTTTCTCGGGGGTGATGTTCATGCCGTCTTTGAGCAACTGTACACCTTCGAAAACGATGGTCGTTCCCGGTGTGAAATCCTGCGTCACGTAGAAATCGAGATAACGCTCCAGCGGTTCGAAACTGTGCACCCTGACCGTTCCGGCCGTATCCACCGTGTATACATAGGTGAAGTCCTGAATTTCAAAGGTGGATTGATGGGGAATCAGATAGACGCTGTCGCGTTTGGTTTTCATTTGAATTTTGCCGCTTACGCCATGTTTGAGCAGCAGGTCGGGGTTGGGAAAGCGAACCCGGAACGCAATCGAGCCGGTACCCCGTTCGAAGTCGCCTTCCACGGTTTCCATCCTGCCCGAATGCGGGTAAACGGTGCCGTCGGAGAGTACCAGGCCGATGCTGTCGGTTTCGGGTTGATGTTCGCCGTTGAGCAGGGAGCGTTTGTAGCGGAGGTATTCGCTTTCGTTGACTTTGTAGTAGGCGAACACTTCTGAAACGTCGCTGACGGTAGTCAGCAGGCTTTGCGGGGTGACCAGACTCCCTACTTTATAGGGAATGCGGTCAATATAGCCGTCGAACGGGGCCGTAATGCGAGTGTAGGCGTAATGGGTGCGGGCCAGCTGCAATTTTGCCGTGGCCTGACGCACTTTCATGCGGGCCACTTCCTGTTCGGTGCGGGCCTGGTCGAGCCGGATCTGGGCGATGATCTCCTTCTCGACCATGCGCTGGATCCGTTCGGCTTCGTAATCGGCCATTTGTAATTCGGCTTCGGCCTGTTTCAGGTTGGCTTCCGCTTCTTTGAGGGCTTCGTCGAATTCGGCGGCATCCAGCGTGAAGAGCAGTTGACCCTTGCGGACCAACTGGCCTTCGTCCACATGGATTTTCGCGACGAAGCCCGATACTTTAGGTTGCACTTCAACGAATTGTACGGCCTGGATATCGGCCACATAGGATTGATGAACCTCGACGGAGGTGGGAAAAAGGTCTACCACCGGGGTTCGATTTCCTTCTTTGCCTTTGTTTTTTTTCGCGTTTCCGCAGCCGACACAAAGAGCTCCGGCTGCCACGCAGGTCATTAATTTGATTCCGATATTCATGGTTGGTAATGAGGGTTATGCTAAACGAATGGAATGAGCAGGGCACGACACGACCCTGCAGCCGTCTGTCCGAAGTGCGGAGAGACGGCTGCCGATGCGATCGGGTATGATCAAATCAGAAAGACACAGAATGTCTCATGGGGAGGAAGTCCGATGAGCGGAACCGGCCGAAGGGTTCTGGAAAAGGTCCGCGACAGAATGACCGCGGGATGACGATGATCGTTTCCGGGAGCGGGAACGAAGACGTTTTTGTGGGTGAATTTGGGAAATTGTATCAGACGTTGCTGAACCGTGCGGGCCTGATTACGGGTTGCATACGGATCCTCGTCTTCGAGGGGTTGTTGGATTTCGGTTTGCGGGGAGAACGGATTCGGAGAAGTTCCGCAATCGATGGTCGACAGGTACCCGTCTCCATAAAGGTGAAACTGGAAAAACAATAGCAGTAAAAAACACAAAATCTTCTTCACAAACCGATTATTGTTTTAGCAAATTCGTCTTTATTGTTAAAAAATGGCGGAATTTGTGCAAATATACTGAAAGATATTCATATTTACAACGGCTGGTACATTTTCCCAGATTGCGGTTTTCTCCGGAATGCGACGAAGCCGCTCCTTGGGGGCGGCTTCGGGAAAAATGAGTTCGGGAACGGTTTCGGGAAAAATGAGTTCGGGAACGGTTTCGGGAAAGATGAGTTTCGGGAACGGTTTCGGGAAAGATGAGTTTCGGGGGCGGCTTCGGGAGAGATGAACTTCGGGATCGAAACGAGCCTCAAAAAACTCCGCAAAATTTTAGGGAGATTTTTCGAGAGAGAGCCCTGAAACGATTTTCAGGAAAAGTCCTGAAGAGATTTTCTGAGAAGGTTTCAGGAAAAGTCTCGAAACGAGTTTTTGAGAGAGCCTCGGAAAAATTTTCGGCAAAAATTTCTCAGAAAGTTTCGGAGAAACTCGGATCGCAGGGCCACGAGCGGTCGAATTCGGGCTCCGGACCAACCGGGGAAGGGGCCGGGGTCCCTCTCGTTTTCTTGAAAAGCCCGTTTATTGATACGCCAGTCCGATGAGTTGATCGCCGCCCCAGGAGTTGATGCGTCGGTGCAGGGTGTCGATCGTTTTTCCATCCCGGAAAATACGCAGGGTCAGGTTTAATGGCGGCGAGTCGGCCACTTGCGAGGAATCGGGCAGACGACGGGGCACCACGTACAGACATACTTTGATTTGAGCGACGGCTTCTTGACTTTCTACCCGTAAATGTTCGGGAGAGGCGCCTTCCTGGTGCTGAACGCTGTGCATACCGACTTGGACGCCCTGTTCGTCATACAGATACAGATGTAAGTAGACGTTCATCTGCTGCCAGATGCGGTCGTCCGCTTCGGCTTCCAGGGCAAATGTATGGAGTGTCTTTTCCAAAATCGGTGGTTTTTGGGAAACGTTCATCAAAATCCGGGCCGTATTCTCGTGTCACGACGGAGCCCCTGAAGTGGCTCTCGATTGTGGTGATTCTTCGAGACGGCCTTTGATCCCGGCCGCGAAAAGCCTCCGCCCGCTTACATCGGCTGATCCGAGGGATTCGGACAAAGGGTTATTGAGCCTGTTGTTCCTGTTGTTCCTGCTGTTTGTATTGTTTTTCGCGCGTGAAATAGTTGTCGAAAAAGACCAGTTGGAAACTGATGGCGTTACGTCCGTATTCGGAATTGTGGACACCCGGTCGAACGATGTAATCGTGCACGATGTTGTTGTGGATCATCGCCTGGTGCAGGGCGGCGTTCACATCGAAGAAAAAGTCGTCCGTACCGCAGTCGATGATGATCGCCAGTTGGTGAGGCTGCATCTTCCGCAGGTTGGCATTGCCCCAGCTGCGGGGAACTCCCTGACCCGCTTTGATGCGGTAGAGTTGGGTGGCTACGGTGTGTTCGTTCCAGACTTCGGGGTTTTCATAATATTCGCCCAGATGGCGTTTCATGTTCCAGTTGTCGGGGAAAGGACGGATGTCGACCCCGCCGTGTACCGCTCCGCAGGCCCCGAAAATATCGTTGTGACGTATGGCCAGCCAAAGGGCTCCATGTCCCCCCATGCTGTTGCCCGAAATGGCCCGACCCGTACGGTCTTTCAGGGTGTTGTAATGGGAGTCGATGTATTCGATCAGCTCTTTGGATACGTAGGTTTCGTAACGGTAGTCCTTGACTTTGGGACTGTCCCAATACCAGCTGTCGTATCCACCGTCGGGGCAGACGATGATGCACCGCAGGCGGCTGGCATCCTGAGGCAGTTCGGGACGAATCCCGATCCAGGAGTTATAGCATCCGCTGTATCCGTGCAGCAGGTAGATGACCGGATAGGGTTCGGGGGCCTGGGCGTCGTAGCCTTCGGGCAGGATGATGACGTTTTTGACCGGTTTGTTCATGGAGGGGCTGAATACGGCGACCGTATCCACGCTTTGGGCGTTGAGCGCACCTGCCGCCCAGACGAACAGACTCAGCAGCAGGATCGATTTTAAGAATTTCATCATGATGGCGACGCTGTCGTTTTTTGAGTTTGCCTTGCAAAGATAACATAAAAACCGCAGAGCCGTAAATCGGGCTTCGTTTTTTTTATGGAGGCCTCAATAAGAGGGTCTTATCGTTGGTTTTTCGGGTTTGTGATAAGTTGTTTTGATAAATTTTGAAATTTGATAAAAATAAAGAATAAACAAGAGGTTCGGGAGGCCCTTCAAAATCCCCGAAAAGCCGCAGAATCAGGCGAAAAAAGTATGGGAAAAGTTGCAGAGTCGGAAATTTTCCGTATATTTGCAGTCCATTTTGTTCAATGGTGGGGTGTGTTATGCCCCAGAGTAAAGGATCTAATCAATTAAAGTTAAAGGATTTACAATGCCAACGATTCAACAGTTAGTACGTAAAGGAAGAACCAAGCCGTGCTTTAACAGTAAAGCACCCGCTTTGGATGCCTGTCCTCAGCGTCGCGGCGTTTGTGTGCGTGTGTACACGACTACGCCCAAGAAGCCGAACTCGGCCATGCGTAAGGTCGCTCGTGTGCGCTTGACCAACGGTAAGGAAGTCAATGCTTACATTCCGGGCGAAGGTCACAATCTGCAGGAACACTCGATTGTGCTGGTTCGTGGGGGTCGTGTGAAGGACCTTCCGGGTGTACGTTATCACCTGGTTCGCGGAGCTCTCGACTCGGCCGGAGTGGACGGTCGTCGTCAGCGTCGCTCGAAATACGGTGCCAAACGCCCCAAAGAAGCTAAAAAGTAGCGGGCGATTATCGTCTCGCAGGCCGTGAGAGTCGGCCGAAAGAAAACACAACATTAATTTGCAACCCAAAGTCTTTATTACATTAAGCAATGAGAAAAGCGAAGCCTAAAAAGCGAATTCTACTTCCAGATCCCAAATTCGGGGACGTATTGGTTACCCGGTTTGTCAACAACCTGATGCTGGATGGTAAGAAGAGTATTGCCTATACGATTTTCTACAACGCCGTAGAGATCGTCGGCGAGAAGATGAAGGATGCGGATAAGGCTCCTCTTGATATTTGGAAGAAAGCCCTCGAAAACATTACGCCTCAGGTAGAGGTGAAATCGCGTCGTGTGGGGGGTGCTACTTTCCAGGTACCGACTGAGGTAAGACCTGAACGTAAGATTTCTCTGGCCATGAGAAACCTGATCCTTTACTCGAGAAAACGTGCAGGTCGGTCGATGGCAGAAAAGCTGGCCGCCGAAATCATGGCAGCCTACAATGAAGAAGGTGCCGCCTTCAAACGTAAGGAAGAAATGCACCGTATGGCTGAAGCCAACAAAGCGTTTGCACACTTTAGATTCTAATTCCGAAGGAGACAGTATATGGCAAGAGATTTAAAATATACCAGAAACATCGGTATCATGGCCCACATCGATGCCGGTAAGACGACGACTTCGGAACGTATTCTGTTCTACACCGGGAAGACCCACAAAATCGGGGAAGTGCACGAAGGTGCGGCCACGATGGACTGGATGGTGCAGGAACAGGAACGTGGGATCACGATCACTTCGGCCGCAACGACGGCTTTCTGGCACTACAAAGATCAGACTTACCAGATCAACATCATCGATACCCCGGGACACGTGGACTTCACGGCCGAGGTAGAACGTTCTCTGCGTGTGCTGGACGGTGCCGTGGCTACGTTCTGCGCCGTGGGTGGTGTGGAACCCCAGTCTGAAACCGTATGGCGTCAGGCTGACAAATACAACGTACCCCGTCTGGGTTATGTCAACAAGATGGACCGTACCGGAGCCGACTTCCTGGGTGTATGCGCTCAGGTGAAAGAACGTCTCGGTGCCAACGCCCTGCCGATCGTATTGCCGATCGGTGCCGAAGATAAATTCTCCGGTCTGGTTGACCTTATATATAATAGGGCCATCGTTTATCACGAAGATAAAAAGAACGAACTGGTGAACTACACCTACGAAGAAGTTCCCGAAAACATGAAAGCCGAAGTGGCTGAATGGCGCGGGAAACTCATCGAAGAAGTGGCCGCTTCGGACGATGCCCTGATGGAAAAATTCTTCGAAGATCCCGACTCGATCACGCCTGACGAACTGATCGCCGCCATCCGCAAGGCAACCATTGCGATGACGATCGTTCCGATGCTGTGCGGTTCGTCCTTCAAGAACAAAGGCGTTCAGCTGTTGCTGGACTGCGTGATGGCCTTCCTGCCCTCTCCGCTGGATATCGAAGCCGTGGTGGGGACCAACCCCGAAACGGGCGAAGAAACGAAACGTCACCCGACCGAAAGCGATCCGTTCTGCGCCTTGGCCTTCAAGATTGCAACGGACCCCTTCGTAGGTCGTTTGGCATTCGTTCGCGTATACTCGGGCCGTCTCGAAGCCGGTTCGTACGTTCACAACAGCCGCAGCGGTAAGAAAGAACGTATCAGCCGTCTGTACCAGATGCACGCCAACAAACAGAACCCGATCGAAGTGATCGGCGCCGGTGACATTTGCGCCGCTGTCGGTTTCAAAGATATCCGTACGGGGGATACCCTCTGCGACGAAAAAGCTCCGATCGTGCTCGAATCGATGACCTTCCCCGAACCGGTGATCGGTCTGGCCGTAGAACCCAAAACGCAGAAAGACCTCGACAAACTGGGTATCGCGCTGGGTAAACTGGCCGAAGAAGACCCGACCTTCACCGTGAAGACCGACGAAGACAGCGGCCAGACCGTCATCAGCGGGATGGGCGAACTTCACCTGGAAATCATCGTTGACCGTCTGAAACGCGAATTTGGGGTGGAAATCAACCAGGGTGCTCCTCAGGTTAACTACAAAGAAGCGCTTACCAGCCCGGTTGAACATCGCGAAGTGTTCAAGAAACAGACCGGGGGTCGTGGTAAGTTTGCCGATATCATCTTCGAAATCGGTCCGGCCGACGAAGGCAAAACGGGTCTGCAGTTCGAAGACGTGGTTAAGGGCGGTAACATTCCCAAGGAATACATTCCTTCGGTACAGAAAGGGTTCGAAGCCGCTATGGCCAACGGTCCTCTGGCCGGTTTCTCGATCGACAGCATGAAGGTAACCCTCAAGGATGGTTCGTTCCACCCGGTGGACTCCGACTCGTTGTCATTCGAAGTGGCAGCCCGCAACGGTTTCCGTCACGCTGCTGCCAAAGCCCGTCCCGTCATTCTCGAACCGATCATGTCGGTCGAAGTGGTGACTCCCGAAGAAAGCATGGGGGACATCATCGGCGACCTGAACAAACGCCGCGGACAGATCAGCGGTATGGAATCCAAAGGGAATGCCCGCGTGGTGAACGCCAAGGTGCCCCTGTCGGAAATGTTTGGTTATGTGACCGTTCTGCGTACGATCTCCTCCGGTCGTGCTACCTCGTCGATGGAATTCTCTCACTTCGAGGAAGTTCCTGCCAACGTAGCCAAGGAAGTGATCGAAAAATCTGGTAAAAAAGGATCCATCGAAGAATAATCAAGATTATGAGCCAAAAGATAAGAATCAAACTGAAATCCTACGATCACAACCTGGTCGATAAATCGGCCGAAAAGATCGTAAAGACCGTAAAGGGTACGGGTGCTGTGGTGAGCGGTCCTATTCCGCTGCCGACCCAGAAGAAGATCTTCACCGTGAACCGTTCGACTTTCGTGAACAAGAAAGCCCGCGAACAGTTCCAGTTGTCGACCTGCAAACGCATTCTGGACATCTACAGCTCGACCCCCAAAACCATCGACGCGCTGATGAAGCTCGAATTGCCCAGCGGCGTGGAAGTGGAAATCAAGGTCTGAGGTTTTTAGGTATACGATAGGGCGGGGGACCTTGAAAGAAAGGTCCCGTTGCCCGATCGACCTGCCAAAACCAGAGGTGCTTAGCGAGCGGCAGGAGGCCGAATCACTTTCCGGAGATTGCAGAAGGGGATGAGGTTCCTGCTCAATCGGAGTTGCCGAAACAAGGGGCTCTCAGGAAGGGGCAAAGGGGTTGAATCACTTTCCGGAGATTGCAGAAAGAGATGAGGTTCCTGCTCAGTCGGAGTTGCCGTAGCAACCGTAGCAACCGTAGCAACCGAAGCAAACAAAACATATTTAACAACCAGGGGTCGAGGCTTGCGTCGCGCTGCCAAGGGTCCGGAGCCGCGAGGTTTCGGTGCAGCCTCCGAAAGACAAGTGGACTCCCCTAACACAACAAATTTTAAAAGACAAAATGTCAGGACTAATTGGAAAGAAAATCGGAATGACTTCCGTGTTCGGTGCCGATGGGAAGAATATTCCCTGCACCGTGATCGAAGCTGGTCCCTGTGTGGTTACGCAAGTGAAAACCGTTGAGAAGGACGGCTACAAGGCCGTACAGCTTGCCTATGACGAAAAACCCGAAAAAAACACGACCAGCAGTCTGCTCGGCCATTTCAAAAAGGCCAACACCACCCCTAAACGCAAACTGGCCGAATTCACCGACATCGAAGGTGAAATCAACCTGGGCGACGTGTTTACGGTCGACGTGTTCGAAGAAAACGACTGGGTCGATGTAACCGGCGTATCGAAAGGTAAAGGTTTCCAGGGCGTTGTGAAACGTCACGGATTCGGCGGTGTGGGTGGTCAAACTCACGGTCAGCACAACCGTCAGCGCAAACCGGGTTCACTGGGTGCCAGTTCGTATCCCTCTCGCGTGTTCAAAGGCAAACGCCTTCCGGGCCGCACGGGTGGCGAACAGGTGAAAGTGCTCAACCTGCGCATTGTGAAAAAGCTCCCCGAAAACAACCTGCTTCTGGTAAAAGGTTCGATTCCGGGTGCCAAGGGTTCTTACTTATTAATCGAAAACTAAGCCATGGAAATAGCTATTTTGAATACCGCAGGTCAGCAGACCGGCAAGACGGTTACCCTGAAAGACGAAATTTTCGGGATCGAGCCCAATAACCACGCTATTTACCTGGATGTAAAACAGCATCTGGCCAACAAGCGTCAGGGCACTCACAAATCCAAACAACGTAACGAAGTGGCCGGTTCGACCCGCAAGCTGAAAAAGCAAAAAGGTACGGGTGGAGCCCGTTCCGGTAGCATTCTGTCGCCCCTGTTCCCGGGAGGTGGTCGAGTGTTCGGTCCGGTACCCCGCGACTACTCGTTCAAACTGAACAAAAAGCTCAAACAACTGGCTCGTAAGAGCGCTCTCTCGTACAAAGCCAAAGGAGAAGCGATCACCGTGGTGGACAACCTTAGCCTGGAAGCCCCCAAAACCAAAGAGTTCATCGCCATTACGAAGAACCTGGGTCTGGAAGGGAAGAAAATGCTGGTGGTACTGCCCGAAAGCAATCTGACGGTCTCTCTGTCGGCCCGCAACCTCCAGAACGTGAAGGTGGTTCCGGCACAGAACCTCAATACTTACGACGTGATGAACGCCGCTGTCCTGGTGATGGCCGCCGAGTCGGTTGAAGCCGTTAACCAAATGTTTGGATTGTAATCAATTAAGACAATGGATATTTTAATTAAGCCAATTTTAACCGAGCGAATGACGGTTCAGGGCGAAAAGCTGAACCGCTACGGTTTCATCGTGGATCCTCAGGCCAACAAGCTCCAGATCAAAGCGGCCGTGGAAGCGATGTACAACGTGGTAGTCACCGACGTGAACACCATGCGTTACATGGGCAAGATCAAAAGCCGCTACACCAAAGCAGGGATGCTGGTGGGCCGCGCCAACAACTTCAAGAAAGCGATTGTGACGCTCAAAGACGGAGATAAGATCGATTTTTACAGTAATATCTAAAGAAGATGGCAGTAAGAAAGTTTAAACCCATGACCCCGGGTACCAGACACAAAGTGATTGGCACCTTTGACGATATTACTTCGTCGACACCCGAAAAATCGTTGTTGCAGCCCCTCAAAAGCACGGGCGGTCGTAACAACACGGGTAAAATGACCGTACGTTACATTGGGGGCGGTCACAAACGCAAATACCGCGTCATCGACTTCAAACGCGACAAAGACAACATGTCTGCCGTTGTGAAGACTATCGAATACGATCCGAACCGTTCCGCCCGCATCGCGCTGATCGTATATGCGGACGGCGAAAAACGTTATATGCTGGCTCCGGGCGGGCTGAAAGTGGGTCAAACCGTAAGTACGGGTCCCGCCGCTGCCCCCGAAGTAGGCAATACGCTTCCCCTGTCGGAAATTCCGCTGGGTACGGTGATTCATAACATCGAACTCTATCCCGGCCAGGGTGCCGTGATGGCACGTAGCGCCGGCACGTATGCACAGCTTCTGGCTCGCGAAGGCAAATTCGCTATTATTAAACTTCCTTCGGGCGAAACCCGCATGGTACTGGTTGCCTGCCGCGCCACGATCGGGGCCGTGTCGAATCCCGACCACAACCTCGAATCTCACGGTAAGGCCGGTCGCCGCCGCTGGTTGGGTCGCCGCCCGCACAACCGTGGGGTTACCATGAACCCTGTGGATCACCCGATGGGTGGTGGTGAAGGTCGTTCGAGCGGTGGACACCCCCGTTCGCGCAAAGGTCTTCTGGCCAAGGGTTACAAGACCCGCAACCCGAAGAAGACCACTTCGAAGTTTATCGTGTCAAAAAGGAAATAATACATTAAAAATAGTAGCGTAATGAGTCGTTCATTAAAAAAAGGACCATACATCGAACCCAAGCTGGAAGCGAGAGTGATCGCCCAGAACGAGGGTGGTAAAAAGTCTGTGATCAAGACCTGGTCGCGGGCCAGTATGATCTCCCCCGATTTCGTGGGCCAGACGATCGCCGTACACAACGGCAACAAGTTTATCCCCGTGTACGTCACGGAGAACATGGTAGGTCACAAGCTGGGTGAATTTGCCCCCACTCGTAACTTCCGTGGTCATTCAGGTAATAAGAAAAAATAGCATATAGAAATGGGTTCAAGAAAAAGCACCAGAGCCGAACAACTCAAGGAGCAGAAGAAGCAAACGGCCATCGCCGTTCTGCGGGACTGTCCCACTTCGCCCCTGAAGATGCGCATCGTGGCCGACTCCATCCGTGGGGTAGAAGTTAACCGCGCACTGGGTATCCTTCGCTATAACAAGAAGGCGGCATCAATCAAGTTAGAAAAACTTTTGCGCTCGGCCATCGCCAACTGGGAAGCCAAAAACGAAGGGCAGCGTCTGGAAGACACCCCGTTGTGCGTGAAGACGATCACCGTAGACGGAGGACGCATGCTCAAACGCGTTCAGGCCGCACCTCAGGGTCGCGCACACCGGATCCGCAAGCGTTCGAACCACGTAACCATCGTGGTGGATAAAATTGTCGAAAAAGCAGCTAAAAAACAGAAAGCAGATGGGACAGAAAGTTAATCCGATAGCCAACAGACTTGGAATCATTCGCGGTTGGGAATCCAACTGGTATGGAGGCAAAGATTTTTCGAGCAAACTGGTCGAAGATGCCAAGATCCGCAAGTATCTGGGCGCCCGTCTGGCCAAAGCCAGCATTTCGAAGATTCTTATCGAACGTACGTTGAAACTGGTTACGGTAACCATCTCCACCGCCCGTCCGGGTATCATCATCGGGAAAGGCGGCCAGGAAGTGGACAAGCTCAAGGAAGAGCTGCACAAGCTGACCGGTAAAGAAGTACAGATCAATATTTTCGAGGTAAAACGTCCCGAAACCGACGCCGTGATCGTTGCCAACAACATCGCCCGTCAGCTGGAAGGCCGTATTTCGTACCGCCGCGCCGTGAAAACCGCTATCGCTTCGACGATGCGTATGGGCGCCGAAGGGATCAAGATTCAGATCTCGGGTCGTGTGGGCGGCGCCGAAATGGCCCGCAGCGAAACCTACAAGGAAGGTCGTATTCCGTTGCATACGTTCCGTGCCAACGTGGACTATGCCCTGAGCGAAGCCATCACCAAAGTGGGTGTGCTGGGGATCAAAGTGTGGATCTGCAACGGCGAAATCTACGACAAACATTTCGATCTGTTCCAGCCGCTGGCCAGCACGCCTTCGCAGGGTCAGGGAGGCGGTTTCCGTGGCGAACGTCGCGGAGGTCGTGACGATCGTGGCGGCCGTCGCCGCGGCGGAGACCGTTCGGATCGCAAAAGACAATAAAAGTAGGACTTCATAAAAAGTTAATCAATCATGTTACAGCCAAAAAGAACGAAATTCAGAAGAATGCAGAAGGGCCGCATGAAGGGCAACGCACAACGCGGAGCTCAGCTTGCCTTCGGCTCATTCGGGATCAAGGCTATGGAGTCCACCTGGATTACCGGCCGTCAGATCGAGGCTGCCCGCCAGGCCATCGTGCGTTACATGAAACGTGAAGGTCAGATCTGGATCCGTATCTTCCCCGACAAGCCGATCACCAAGAAACCGGCTGAAGTACGTATGGGTAAAGGTAAGGGTTCGCCCGAAGGGTTCGTGGCTCCGGTAACTCCGGGCCGCATCCTCATCGAGGCCGAAGGTGTACCCTTGGAAGTGGCACAGGAAGCTCTTCGTCTGGGCGCTCAGAAGCTCCCCATTACGACCAAGTTTATTGTAAGAAGAGATTACACTGAAAAAACGCTTTAGAGATGAAGACTTCTGAAATAAGAGAACTCACCGTGGCCGAATTGGCGGAACGCATCGAAGCCGCTAAGGCCGAAATCGTACGCATGAAACTCAATCATGCCGTATCTCCGCTGGAGAACACCACCGTAATCAAAAAGACCCGCAGAGACATTGCCCGTATGCTGACAGTTCTCGGTCAAAAGCAAAACGTTAAAAGTTAATTACCCATGGAAAGAAATCTCAGAAAGGAAAGAATCGGGGTGGTTGTCAGCAACAAGATGGATAAGTCGATGACGGTTGCCGTGAAACGGAAGGTAAAACATCCGATCTACGGTAAATTCGTGAACAAGACCACCAAGTTCGTGGCCCACGACGAAACCAACACCTGCAACCCGGGCGATACGGTTCGCATTGCGGAAACCCGCCCCCTGAGCAAGACCAAGCGTTGGAGATTAGTAGAAATCATAGAAAGAGCTAAATAGCCATGATACAACAAGAAAGTAG
>CALVFO010000045.1 GCA_944326855.1 uncultured Alistipes sp.
TGGGTAATCATAACGGAGAAACCCAAGCCGCCGAGATCGTCGGCATCGCCCGGGACTTCAATTTCAAACCGCTCCACTACCCCATCGGAGACTTTGCCCTGATGGTGTTTGGCAACAATCCCTGGGCTCCGCTGACAACCTGCTACCTGAAAGTCAGCGGCACGGATATCTTCCGCACCATCGAGGAAATCCGAGAGACACTACTGGAATTCGATCCCTCTATGCAAAACACCCTCGAGATCTCCTTCTTCGACGAGTCGATCGGTAACATGTACCAAAAAGAGAACCATCAGGCCGTCCAAATCACGCTGTTCAGCCTGTTGGCCGTGCTGATCTCCACACTGGGCGCTTTCGGACTCATTCTGTTCGAAACCCAATACCGCCGCAAAGAGATCGCCCTGCGCAAAACGTTCGGAGCCACGGTCGGCGACATTCTCTCCATGTTCAACCGCCGTTACGTCACCATCGTCCTGATCTGTTTTGTGCTGGCCGCTCCCACCGCCTATGTGATCACCCAACGATGGGCCCAAAACTTCGCTTACAAAGCCTCGTTCAACGGTTGGATTTTCCTGCTGGCATTGGGTATTGTGCTGCTGATCACCCTGGGAACCGTCACCTGGCAAAGCTACCGCAGCGCCACCGAAACCCCCGCCCACTCGATCAAACAGGAATAAACGAATTAAACCTTGATATGAACTCTTTGAATCTGGCCTGGCGATCCCTTCCCCGCCGAGGACGTCATAACGGCATCAAAATCCTGTCGCTAAGCATCGGCTTGGCCTTGGGAATGATTCTCATTGCCAAAATGCGATTCGAACAAAGTTTCGAAACGTTCTATCCCGATCTCGACCGGCTCTACATGATTTACAATACGACCAAAGGACCCGAAGGAACAGACAATCATCCACAAGTCTGCGGAGCGATAGCCGTCGGCATGAAAGCCGAAATACCGGAGATCGAAGCCGCAACACGCATAACCGATATCTGCTCCGACGCCGTCTTCCGGACCGAAACGCAACAGAAATTGACCGGAACCTTCTTCTTAGCCGACTCCTGCTTTTTCGACGTTCTGCCCAGACCCATGCTGCTCGGCAACGCCAAAGAGGTATTGGCACGCCCCCAATATGCCCTGGTATCCCGCAGCCTCGCCCAACGTATCGGACAGGGTACCGACGTCATCGGCCAACGGATCACCATAGACATATATCCCAATGCCCCGCTGACCATCGGCGGTGTTTTCGAAGACCTCCCCGAAAATTCCATGCTTCATTACGATGTGCTCGTCTCACTCCCTTCCATTTCCCGTTTCATGAGAGACGGCTCCCTCAACTGGTACGGAAACGATCGTTATGTTGCTTATGTCAAACTGGCTCCCGGTGTCGATCCCGCTTCGCTGAAATCGGGCATTCACCGTACCCTGGCCAAATACACGGATCTGGAAGCCATGCATAAAATCGGCTATCAGCCCGATTATACCCTGCGCCCGATTACTGCCTTGTACGCCAACGATCCTCAAGTACGCCAGATGATCCGCATGCTGGCCCTGCTGGCATTTGCCCTGCTGTTCACCGCCTCGATGAACTACATCCTGCTGGTCATTTCCTCGCTGGTGAAACGCTCCAAAGAGATGGGTGTCCTGAAATGTTACGGGGCTTCCGGGAAAAACATCTATCAGATTATCCTCAGCGAAACCGGTTTGCACATCGTACTGGCTTTAGGAATAGCGGCCCTGTTGATCATCGCGTTTCAGGGAACCATCGAGCAACTGTTAGCCACCTCCCTCTCGGCCTTATTCACCGACACGACCTGTCTGATTCTATGTATCGTGATCGGGCTGGTATTCCTGTTAACCGGTACGCTGCCCGCCTATCTGTTTACCAAAATCTCCGTCACATCCGCCTTCCGCCAGGCCCGGGGAAACCGCAACCGACTTTGGAAACACACCCTGTTGTTCATCCAATTCTCGGCAGCCACTCTACTGATCACCTTGCTTATCCTGATCGGGAGACAATATCACATGATGATCCATAACGACCCGGGATATACCTACGACAAATTACTGTACTGCTCCACAAGCGGCGTAAAACCCGAGCTCCGCCAAACGGCTTTGGAAGAACTGAACCGATTGCCTTTCGTGGAAAAAACGTCCTCGGCTGCCACTTTGCCGTTCCGGGGAGCTTCAGGCAATAACGTCAGAGATCTCGCCCAAGAAAAAGAACTGTTCAACTTTGCCGACCTGTACGGAGTAGATACCGACTACTTTTCCCTGATGGAAATTCCCATCATTGCCGGAGAAAATTTCCGCCCCCGTCAGTCCGACACGACGCAAGCCATGGTCTCCCGTGTTTGCGCCGACCGAATCAGCCAACTGATGGGATGGCAGGACGGCGTGATCGGCAAATCCCTGATTTTCACCGAACATTGGAAGGTTACCATCTGCGGGGTGTACGAAGATATTCAAATCGGCAACCTCGCGGCTTATGACAATCGGCCTTCGGCGCTGTTTTACTCGCCCACACCGGAAGAGAACCTGTTGATCCGGCTGCGAGACCTCAAACCCGAATACATCCGCCAAATCACCGACATGCTGACCCGCCTGATGCCGGATCGCGACATTCAGGTCATCCCCTACGCCAGCGAAATGGTCGCCCAATACGCCGACTCGAAACGCTTTCGCAACACGGTGCTGGCCGGCAGTCTCATCACCCTGCTCATTGCACTGATCGGCCTGATCGGCTACATTCAGGACGAAACCTCGCGACGCCGCAAAGAGATCGCTATCCGGAAGATCAACGGCGCCACCGCCACCCTCATCAGCCGTCTGATGATACGGAACGTTCTATGGATTGCTTTGCCGGCTACAGTATTGGGCAGTATCTGTACTCTGTTCATCGGTCAGAAGTGGCTCGAAAACTTCGCCGAGAAGGTATCGCTTTCTCTGCCGACGTTCCTGCTGGGAAGTGTGATGGTTCTGGGAATCATCTCGGGCTGTATCATACTGCTGACCCGACGCATTGCCAACGACAATCCGGTCAATTCTCTCAAAACCGAATAATAATTAACCTTTTAAACCATTGATAATTATGAATCTGTTAAAAACCGAAAACCTGAGCAAAAGTTTCCGCACCGAAGAGATCGAAACCATCGCCCTGCATAACGTGTCCTTAGAAGTCCAGGAGGGCGAATTCGTCGCCATCATGGGGCCGTCGGGTTGCGGGAAATCGACCCTGTTGAACATCCTGGGCCTGCTGGACAATCCCTCCTCCGGTCAATATTTCCTGTTGGGACAGGAAGTGGGCAGCCTCAAGGAAAAAGAACGTACCCTGTTCCGAAAAGGAAAGATCGGATTCGTTTTCCAGAGCTTCAACCTGATCGAGGAACTCAATGTCTTCGAAAACGTGGAACTCCCTCTGATCTACCTGAAGATCAAATCCTCCGAACGCAAAAAGATGGTCAATGACATACTGGCTCGCATGAACATCAGCCATCGGGCCGGTCACTTCCCGCAGCAACTCTCCGGCGGGCAGCAACAACGCGTAGCCATTGCCCGGGCAGTCGTTTCCAAGCCCAAGTTGATTCTGGCCGACGAACCGACCGGAAACCTCGATTCGACCAACGGCAAAGAGGTGATGAGTCTGCTCACCGAACTCAACCAGGAAGGAACGACCATTCTGATGGTGACCCACTCCCAACACGACGCCTCGTACGCCCACCGGATCATCAACCTGTTCGACGGGCAGATCGTCACCAACGTAACGAACTACCTGTAAGGGCGTTCCGACTCCGGGTAAATTCCGAAATCCGTTCGGGAACCCCTCAACTTGGAAAAAACGTCGCGTGCTAACGGTTCGGAGCGGGAACGAAGGATCCTGCTCCGAACCGTTTCAATCCCCTGCCCGATCCGCCAACAACCCCAAAGGCAACACAAACCTTCCACAACACAAAGCCCCCGGGATGGTTTTTGAAAAATCATTCCGGGGGCATCTATGCAGCAACCCTCGGTTTACAAAAAGAGTTTTATCAATAAAAAGAGGGCTACGATATACATCGAAACCGTGACTTCGCGCGCCTTGCCGGTCAACACCTGCAAAATCACGAAACTGAGCATCCCGAACAAGATCCCGTTAGCGATGCTGTACGTAAAAGGCATCATCACCACCGTCAAGAAGGCAGGCAGTCCCTGTTCCACGGACTGGAAGTCGATCTCGCGCACGGAACTGATCATAAACAGACCGACCATCAACATCCCCGCCGAAAGGGCCGCAGAGGGTACACACAAGAAAAGCGGCGAACAGAACAACGCCACCCCGAACAACAGAGCCACCACCAGGGCCGTCATCCCGCTGCGCCCTCCGGCCGCCACCCCGGCCGCGCTTTCCAGATAGGTCGTCACGGTACTCACGCCCAAGAGCGAACCCACGGTCGTACCCACGGCATCGGACAACAACGCCTTTTTCAGGCCCGGCACATTTCCGTCCCGATCGGCCAGTCCGGCCCGATTGGTCACCCCGATCAACGATCCCAGGGTATCGAACAGATCGACAAACACCATCGTCAACACCACCAAAGCCATTTCGGGACTCCACAAACTCGCCCAATCGAAATGCACCTGGGCAAATACCGGTTCGATCGAAGGCGGAGCACTGAAAAACGTAAAATGTTCGGGCAGATGGGTCACCCCCAACGGGATACCGGCCACCGTCGCCAGAATAATCCCCCACAACAGAGCTCCCCGAACCTTGAAATGCAACAACAAGGCGATAACGAACAAACCGATCAGACACACCAGACTTTGCGATGAGAGCAAATCGCCCATCGTTAATAACGTTCCCGAACTTCGTTGAACGATCCCCGCATTGTTCAGTGCAATCAGGGTAATGAACAGTCCGATACCGACACTGATGGCATGTTTGAGGTTGGCCGGGATAGCTTTAACGATCGCCTCCCGAGCGTTCGTCACCGTGAGCAGGATAAACAGCAATCCTTCGAGAAAAACGGCCGTCAGAGCCGTTTGCCAACTATATCCCAGCTCCCCCACGACCGTATAGGCGAAAAAGGCCGTCAGGCCCAAACCCGGAGCCAAGGCATAGGGCATATTGGCGTAAAAGGCCATGATCAGCGTAGCGAACATCGAAGCCAGAACCGTCGCGCTGAAAACAGCCCCCTGATCCATACCGGTCGTAGCCAACAGTTGGGGGATAATCACCAGCACATACGCCATGGTCATGAAGGTAGTCAAGCCTGCCATGCACTCCCTTCGAGGAGTCGTCCCCATCTCTCGAAGCCGAAACACTTTTTCAAACATGATCTTCCGCTTCAAACATTAACTTTCTGCAGGTTCGATTCCCATCAATATTCCGTTTTGTCGGGTTTTGCTTCCCAGGCCCGAAAGGCTTCCCGGGCTTCATCAGCCAACAAACGGCACGAGCGCAGCCGTCGCTGCGCCGGATCGAGAGCGATTTCCCGATAAATAAACGAATCGTCAAAACCGATCCGGGCTGCATCCTGTTGATCGCACCCGTAATACATCCGATCGATCCGGGCCCAATAAATGGCCCCCAAACACATCGGACACGGTTCACAGGAGGTATAAATCTCGCAACCGCTCAAATCAAATGATCCCAAGGCTTCGGCAGCCGCCCGAATGGCCGTCACCTCGGCATGAGCCGTAGGATCGCACGACGGCACCACCCGATTATGACCGGTAGCCACGACCTGGCCGTCCTTGACAATGACGGCCCCGAAAGGTCCTCCGCCCTGGTCCACACTCCGACGGGCCAACTCAATGGCCTGCCGCATAAACCGCTCGTGCATGCGTCGGTCCTTCTCCTCGTTCAAAAGTTCTCTATCCTCAGTCGGTTTCATCCCTTGCATACCGGATCAATCCACATGGAAAACCTCTTCCATCTCGGCCCACCATTCTCCTTCGGCGCGGGTTTCGAGCGGCTGCTGGCAAGGTTCACACACGGCCCACCAGCGCTGAGTCTCAGGATCGGCCGCCATCAGAGCCATATCCGCCACATAATCCTCCCCGACGTACTCGAAGTAACTGAACAGAAAACCATCCTTGTAATAGATACTGTAATTGCGAATATTGCATTCGTAAATCTTAGCCAACACCCCCGGCCATACGGCCCGATGCAACGCCTTATACTCTTCCAATTTTTCCGGGCGCACCCGAATTACGCTTCCGTATCGTTTCATGGTTCATTTTTTAAGTCCGGTTTATCCGTCTTTCCTCAACGCCGAAGAACTACTGACCTTCAAGCGTATCAATTCCCAAGTCGGCTAAAACGGATCCGATTTTCAATTCTCAGAGGGAAATTAATAATTTATTTTAAAAATAACAACATTTTTTTACGAAAATTCGCTCGGATAATTTTATGAATCAGATGGTCCATCGAGATTTCGTTTTGTAAGCGAATCGGAAATTTCGCATCCGGATAATAAGGAAATTTAATGTTTAATTTTAAACAAAAAGTAATAATAACCCACCTGCAAAGGGCGATAATTTGTATTTTATAACTCCATACGCTATTTTTGTTCCCAGACCAACAGCTAAAAGCCGATCGTTATGGAAATGGAAAAACATGTTCAACAGTATGTAGACCGATTCATGGCGGAAATCATCGCCAAAAACCCCGGAGAGACCGAGTTTCACCAAGCCGTTCACGAAGTTGTCGAATCGCTGGCGCCTTATATCCTCGAAAATCCGGTTCTGTCCAAAATGAAAGTCCTGGAACGCATTGCCGAACCCGAACGCATCATCATTTTCCGGGTTCCCTGGCTCAACGACAAGGGAGAAATCGAAATCAATCGCGGATATCGCGTCCAGATGAACAGTGCCATCGGGCCTTATAAAGGAGGTCTGCGTTTCCATGCTTCGGTCAACCTGAGCATTCTCAAGTTTCTGGCCTTCGAGCAAACCTTCAAAAACAGCCTGACAACCCTGCCCATGGGCGGCGGCAAAGGCGGCTCGGATTTCAACCCCAAAGGCAAATCCGACAACGAAGTCATGCGTTTCTGCCAATCGTTCATGACCGAACTGCAACGCCACGTGGGTCAGGACACCGACGTTCCGGCCGGAGATATCGGAGTAGGCGGTCGCGAAATTGGCTTCCTGTTCGGCCAGTACAAACGCCTGCGCAATGAATTTACCGGTACGCTCACCGGTAAAGGACTGGGTTGGGGCGGCAGTCCGCTGCGTCCCGAAGCCACAGGATACGGAGTCTGCTATTTTGCCCAGGAAATGCTGGCTACCCGCGGAGAAAGTTTTCAAGGGAAAACCGTTGTCATCTCCGGTTCGGGCAACGTAGCTCAATATGCCGTTCAAAAGGCGACCCAACTGGGGGCTAAAGTGGTGACCCTGTCCGATTCATCGGGATACATCTACGATCCGACGGGCATCGATGCCGACAAACTGGAATATGTCCTCGAACTGAAAAATATTTTCCGGGGGCGCATCCGCGAATATGCGGAACGTTACCCCGAAGCGACCTATTACGAAGGCGAACGTCCCTGGGGCGTAAAATGCGACATTGCCCTGCCCTGCGCTACCCAGAACGAAATCAGCGGCGAAGAAGCCCAGACGCTGGTCGACAACGGGTGTATGTGTGTGGCCGAAGGGGCCAACATGCCCTCGACGCCCGAAGCCATCCGGGTATTCCAAACCCACCGTCTGCTCTATGCACCGGGGAAAGCCGCCAATGCCGGCGGGGTCGCCACCTCCGGTCTGGAGATGACCCAAAACTCCGAACGTCTGGTTTGGAGCCCCGAAGAAGTGGATCAAAAGCTGCACCGCATCATGAAAAACATCCATGAAGCCTGCGTCAAATACGGGACCGCTCCCGACGGATACATCAACTACGTCCGGGGTGCCAACATCGCCGGTTTCATGAAAGTAGCCAACGCCATGCTGGCCCAAGGCTGCGTATAACAGACTTTTGCCAAGCATCCATGCCAAAGCCGTCCCTTCGAGACGGCTTTGCTTGTCTTATATATTTTACTATTTTCGCGGTCCGAACCTTGACGAACGCTAATCCATGAAAACATTTTTCACCTCATTGATTCTTTGCCTGGGTCTTGTCGGGTGGAGTGTTCCGCTCCCGGCCCAGGAAGTTTCCCCGGAGGAGATGCAGCAAATCTATGAAACGGTCAAAACTCCCTACAAATACGGGTTAATTATGGTACCCGAGCAAGGAAAAATGATCGACTCCCCTTCCGTCTTCTGCCTGGACGGACAATGGTACATGACCTACATCTGTTTCGACGGACGAGGTTATGAAACCTTTTTGGCCGAAAGCGACGACATGCTCCACTGGAACACCCTGGGGAAACTGATGTCCTTTACCAACGAAGGATGGGATGCAGACCAAAAAGCCGGATACATCGCCCTGCAGGACTATCGCTGGGGAGGCAGCTACGCGCCCCGAAAATACAAAGGACGCTATTGGATGTCTTACCTGGGCGGCGATACTCATGGATATGAGGCCGGAGCATTGGGCATCGGCATCGCCTGGGCCCGCGACTTCGTGCCGCCCCGCGAATGGGAACGGACAGATCAAGCCGTACTGTCTCCCGATGATACCGAGGCCCGTTGGTACGACGATCAGGTGATCTACAAAAGTACCGTCATCCGGGACCGTAAAAAAACCTTGGGGCATCCTTTCGTCATGTTCTACAACGCCAAAGGCAAACGGAAAACCAATGGGAAAGGGGTGGAACGAATCGCCATGGCGGTGTCGGACGACATGCTGCATTGGCAACGCTACGGTTCGTCGCCGGTGATCGATCATGGAGCCGGCATCAGCGGAGACGCACAAATCACCCGTATCGGCGACCTGTGGGTGATGTTCTATTTCGGAGCCGGCTGGAAGCCGGGCGGTTTCGAACGATTCGCCTGCTCTCACGACCTGGTCCATTGGACTCCCTGGCAGGGCGAAGACCTGATCGCCCCGAGCGAAGAGTATGACGCCCAATACGCCCACAAACCCTGTGTCATTTACCGGGACGGCATTGTCTATCACTACTACAACGCCGTAGACAAAAAGGGTAATCGAGGACTGGCTTTGGCCACCTCCCAACCCATCGGACTCAGTTCGCTGCGCTTCATCCAGGAATAACGGCTCCTACCCGAAAACTGAGAACCGACCCATAAAGGCCCCTTATTCAAGCCGGAAGCGGAAGATTTATAAAAAATCTTCCGCTTCCGGCTTCTCCCCTGCCGCTTCTGCAACGGATTACAACGTCAGAGTATCGATCTCTTCGAAAGGGAAGGCATGTACCTCACAATCCCCCAGTCCTTTCATCAAAACGAAATTAACCGACTGGGACTCTTTTTTCTTATCGTGTTTGAGTGCCTTGAGCAACTTGCGTAACTCGACGCCCGATTCGGTCGGCAATTCCATACGTTCGAACACCCGATGAACCCGTTCGGCCTCCTGGTCCGTCAACAAACCTCGTCGTGCCGACAAACGGGCAATCATTACCGTACCGATCGCTACCGCTTCTCCGTGCAAAAAGGCCCGGGAACTCTTTTCAATGGCATGAGCGAACGTATGTCCCAAATTCAGTTTCCGGCGGTCGCCCCGCTCCTTCTCATCCCGGGCAACGATGTCGGCCTTGACCCGAACGGCCCGTGTAACGGCTTCCAGCAACAAAGCCCGATCGCGCCGAAATTCCTCCAGCGCATGCTGTTCGAACAATTCGAAAAGGCCTCGGTCGGCAATCAGCCCCGCCTTGATGATTTCGGCTAAACCGGCCCGGAACTCCTGCTCGGGCAGCGTATCCAACAAGGAAAGATCACACAGCACAAAATCGGGTTGATTGAACGTCCCGATCATGTTTTTATACCCTTCGAGGTTAACGCCGTTCTTCCCGCCTACGCTGGCATCCACCTGCGCGAGCAGGGAGGTCGCCACAAAGCCGAACGGCAGACCCCTCATATAAGTCGAGGCCACAAAGCCGGCGATATCGGTGACGATACCTCCGCCGATCCCCAAAA
>CALVFO010000046.1 GCA_944326855.1 uncultured Alistipes sp.
GCCCAGGGATTGTTGCCAAACACCATCAGGGCAAAGTCTCCGATGGGGTAGTGGAGCGGTTTGAAATTGAAGTCCCGGGCGATGCCGACGATCTCGGCGGCTTGGGTTTCTCCGTTATGATTACCCATTCGGCGACCTGTTTCTATTCCATAATGTTTTTTGGCCGTTTCGTTGAAGATGAAGACCCCGTTTCGATCGTTATCGCTGGGCAGAAAATCGCGTCCTTCCGCGATCTGGATGCCCATCAATGCCGGGAAATTGTAGGAGACAGGCACACAGGTAAACTGGATCATCTCTTGGTTATACATGCGACCCCATCCCATTTGGGGATTGGCTATGGGGCTATAGGCGTAGGCGACATCGAGAACATTGGCGTTCTCTTTGAGCCGATTGGTCAGGGCTTCCTGATGTTCGGCCATGGTGGAAGAAAGTTTGGTGGTCAGAATGTTGTCCCGGGCCAGTCCGATGTCGTAATGACGCATATAGCCGTATTGTCGCCAGATCGAAAGGGCGATGATGATCAGAGCCAGGGAGATCACATATTGGAAGCCGATCAACACCGTTCTGAGGCGTCGACCCTGGGCGGAAAGACCGAAGGAGCCTTTGAGAACCATGGCCGGGGCGAACGAGGTGCTGTACAGGGCCGGATAGATCGATGATAAGATGCCGGTGATCAGAGCGATGCCTGCGGTCAGCCAAACGATCAACAGATTGGAACCCGGTTGAAGATCGGCTTCGAGTACACCGGCGAGTGCACTGTCGGCGATCCAGTAAACCAGACCGAACGCGATGACCAAGGCGATCAGGTTCAGCATGACGGCTTCGAACAGCTGCTGGAGACGGAGCCCCCTAAGACTGCTGCCCAATACTTTTCGGGTATTGATGTTGCGGATACGTCGGGGAACCAGAGCCATGGAGAAGTTGATGAAGTTGATCATGGCGACCAGAATGATCAGGATGGCTACGGCGGTCAGGGAGTAGAGTGTCGTCCGGTTCCCCTTTTGGTGGTCCGCATTCCAGGGACTGAAATAGCGATCCGGCAGATGGGTGATTTGAACATAGCGGTGACCGGGAATTCGGTCATTCGGATCTTCGCGTTCAGCGACTTTGGTCGAGGCGATTTCCGAGATAGTAGAGACATGTTTCGGGTCATCGATCAGCAAAAAGGCACGATAGGAGCTGTTCGCCCAACTATTTTTATCTAGTTGACCGACATGGACAACAAGTCCGTTTTGAAAAGAACAATTGTGGGGCAGATCGCGATAGACGGCAACTACTTCGACCGTATCTTTTGCGATCCAATTTTGAAAAATGACAGTTTGTCCGATTGGATTTTGAGATCCGAACATGCGTTCGGCAATGCTGGCGGCCATCAGGGCTTTCGTTCTGGTGTTGAAGTTCGCAAAACTGCCGGAAACCAGTTCCAGCCCCAAAACTTCCGGGAAATCGTCAGAAGCTGTCAATATATTGGCCTTCAGGGCAGAGGAAGCTCCTTGGACCGGATTGAACATCATGGTTTGGGCGTCGAACGAACAAAAGGCCCCTTTTCGAATGTGCGGAGAGAGGGTGAATAGCTCTTCGGCTTGAGGTCGCGATAGCGTTTGGGAAAAGACTTCGCCAGGAGTCCAGTTTAGTTCGGCCCGATAGAGATTCGGGGTGGTGGGGTAGCAGGTATCGAAAGTCAACTCCTGATAGACCTGCATCATGATGATCATGAACGAGGCAAAGGCGACGCTCAGTCCGATCAGATTGAGCAGAGTGGCCGATTTGAACCGAGCCAAGGATCTCCAAAAGTTAGCGATCGAGGTTTTCATAGGTTTATGTTGATTGATTTAGTTATTCTTGTTTGATAGAGATGGCCGGGTTTTCGGTAGCGCTGCGGTAGCTCTGCCAGGTGACGGTGGCCAGGGTAATCAGTAGTACGATGCCGAGAGCCAGCAGGAAAATCCAACCGTTGGACGGGGCTTTGTAGGCGAAGTTTTGGACCCATCGTTGGGTGATTGCATAAGCGGTGGGAGCGGCCAGTACAAAGCAGATCAGTACGATGGTGACATAACGGCGGTTGAACATGGCGAGGATGTCGTTCACCGTGGCACCGAACGTTTTGCGCAGGGCGATCTCTTTGCGGCGGTACTGGGTTTCGAACAGGATGAGTCCGAAGGCGCCCACCGAACAGATCAGAATGGCCAGCAGACTGAAAGCGAAAATCAAGAAGGCTAATTTTTTCTCGGAACGATAGCGTTGTGCGAGTTGATCGTTCATGAACTCGACGTTGATGACGTTGCGGACGTTGGGATCGAAACTCAGCAGCGTTTGTTCGATGTACTGTCGGGTTGATTCGAGTTGGACCGGGTTGACTTTCGCGTATAATTGGAGCAGGGGCCAGGAAACGGTATCAGGCAGCACACACAGCGCTGTCGGTTCGATCGAATAGTAAAGAGATTTCTGGTTGAAATCTTCGGTGATGCCGACGATCTCTCCGACTCCCCCCACCGGGGTGGCAAGTTGGTCACCGATGAGGATGTCGAATTGCTTCTGGGCGGTCCGGTTAAGTAGAAAAGTCCCGTTCCGTTGGCGATCCAACTCCCGAAAATCACGTCCTTCGATAATGGGCAGGTTCATGAAGGCGGGGAAGTTGGGCGCTACCGGCATGCCTGTCAATTGAATGCGTTGATTGCGGTAGGGCATGGACCAGCGCATAGAACCTTGTCCAATTATGTCCGAGAACGAAAAGGTGACATCCGGAATGTTCGGGTTTTCTTTCAGTTTTTGAGCGATGGCATTTCGTTGTTGGCTCATGCGGGCCGAAATCTGGGTGCTGAGAATATGGTCGCAGGAGAGCCCGATGTCGTAATTCCGCATAAAGAGGTATTGATCATAGATCGATGAGGCTACTATGGTGATTATCAGCGAGATGAAATATTGAAATCCGATAAGGGTCAGGCGCAGTTGGCGGCCTTGGGCCGAGAGTCCGAACGTGCCTTTAAGAGCGAGAGCCGTCGGGAATGAGGTGCTGTAAAAAGCCGGATAGAGGCCGGCCAGCAAACCGCTCAACAGGGCGATTCCTAACGTGGAGTAGATTAGGAGGGGGTTATGAGTCGGGTGGATATCGGCGACCAGCAGTGAAGCCAACCGGGTATCGGCGATTACGGAAACAATGAGGATGGCGATTCCTCCGGCCAGCAGGGTGAGCGTCATGGCTTCGACGATCTGTTCGATACGCAGGGATGAAAGACTACTGCCTAATACTTTTCGGGTGTTGATATTGCGGATACGTTTGGGAACCAGGGCGGTGGAGAAGTTGATGAAGTTGATGATCGCGATGGAAAGAATTAAAATGGCAATGGCGATCAGGGCGTAATCCGTCGTTAGATTCCCTTGACTGCGGGAGCCGTTCATGGCCGTGAAATAGGCATCGTGCAGATCGATAATGCGTACTGGACGGCTTTGCGTGGAGTCGGCATGGTGTTCCCATTCCGGATAGCGGGAGGTGAGTAACTGTTCGACTTGCGAGGCTTGTTCAGGGGTGTCTATCTGGAGATAGAGCATATATAGAAAATTCTGGTTGCCCGGGATAACGTTTTGTTCCGAATTGATCATGATGCCGTTGGGCAGCGAGGAATTTTCGGGAAGATCTTTGTGGATACCGACTACTTGGAGGTATACTGCGTCCGGTTCCGTGGATCGGATGCAGCCCAGTTGTTTTCCGACGGGCGATTCGTCGCCGAAAAGACGGCGGGCGGAACTTTCGGACAAAAGGGCGGTATTGGGAGCCTGGAAAGCCGCGGGATTGCCTTCGATCCATGTCAGTCCGAAGAGTTCAGGCAAAGAACCCGATGCTAAAACGATCGGTTCGGTGAGGGTTCCTTCGGATCCTTTCCGAGGATCGAAAAATCCGGCCCGGTCGTCTTGCTTGTCGAGAAAAGCCGATTGGCGGATCAACGGGGAGGATTGTCCGATCTCTTGCAACAGAAATTGTGAGAGTGTGCTGCTGTAATGTTTGGGTATGGGATTCCACAGATCGACTTGGTAAATTTTGCCGGAGTTGGGGTATCCTTTATCGAAAGTCAGGTCGTAGCGCACCTGCGTTAGGATGATGAAAAAGGCGGCGAGTGCGACACTCAGTCCGATCAGGTTGAGCAGGGTGGCTGCCTTGAAACGAATCAGGGTACGGAACAGGTTGCGGAAAGCAGGGATCATGGCTCTAATAATTTTACAGGGGTCGATCGACTCTCGGATATGCCCGAAACGGGTCGGGCACTTAGGGAGGGAATCGCGGTTCGAGGATTATTTTAAAATTAACATTTCATTCTGACCGAATGTGTCATAGCTCGACACAATGACTTTTTCTCCGGCTTCCAGTCCTTCGAGTACCTCATAATATTGCGGATTCTGTCGGCCGATGCGGATCTCCCGGCGATAGGCTTTGCTGCCGTCGGGCGTGACCACGTAGATCCATCCTCCTCCGGTCTTTTGGTAGAAGGAGCCTTTGGGGATGATGATGGCTTCGGAAGGCTGTCCCAATTCCAGACTCAGATAGTGTGTCTGTCCGGTACGTAAGTTGTCGGGCATTTCGCCCGAAAAGGAGAAATCGGCTTTGAATTGTCCCTCCTTGACGTCGGGATAAACCTTGCTGACGGTGAGACGGTACTCGTTGTCCTGACGTTTGAACGAAGCGCTCAGTCCGGTGCGTACCCGGTCGATGTAATGTTCGTCCACCAGGGCTTCGATTTTGTAGGCCGACAGGTCATTGATCTGACCGATCTTTTCCCCGTAGACGACCGATTTGCCCAGTACGACATCCAGGGTCCCGATTTGTCCGTCGATGGGGGATTTGACATTCAGATTGTCTACTTTCTGTCGCACCAGGGCCATGTTTCTGCGCATGCTTTCGAGGCTCTCTTCGAGATTCTTGACCTGAATAGACCGGTAGATCGAATCCTGTTTCTGGCGTTCGATGACCAGGTCCCGGTTCCGAACGGCCAGTTCATAATCCTCCTGGGCGATCAGGTACTCTTCCCGGGCGATGAGTTTTTCGTCGAAGAGGCGTTTGTATTGCCGGGCCGTACGTCCTTTGCGCTGTACATCCAGATTGAGTTGGTTGCGTTCGCGTTGCAGGTCGAGTTTTTGTTGCTCCAGGGTCACCATGGTGTTGCGCAGGAAGTTTTCCTGTTCGGCCAGGTCGGCTTCGCTCGAGAGAATCTGGATGTTGAGCTGCGGGTTGCTCATGCGTACGATGACGTCTCCCCGTTTGACGAAAGCTCCTTCCTCGAGTACCTTTTCCTCGATGATGCCGCTCTCCAGGGCGCTGAGTTGGAGGATCGTCAGGGGCTGTACGGTGCCGGTCACCTGTACGTAGTCGTTGAATTGTCCTCGGACGGCTTCGGCCACGGTGAGAATTTGGCGATCGACTTTAAGCGTCGAAACATGATTGCCGAAAATCGCCCACACAAGCAATGCGAGTACGAAAATGCTCCCGGCTATCCAGGGTACGTGTTTCTTTTTAATGAGGCGTTTGTTTTCGATTTTGATATCCATGGTCGTCGTGATAGAAATTCATCGGGATTAAAATGCTTGGTCAAGATAAGGAGTTCCTTTGTAATAGGTCACTTCCCTTCGTTTGATTTGGTAACCCAACAGCGCGTTGAGTCGTTTGACCTTGGCGTCCAACAGCCGGTTGGCGCTGGTCTGCAGGTCGAGGATGCTGATCAGTCCTTCTTCGTACTTGCGGCGATTGGTCTTGTAGGCGCTCTCTTCGGCCATCACCGTTTTGACCGCCTGAATATACTCTTTCCCTTTGCCTTCCATCTCCTGAAGGGCTCGTTGGATCGCCGCTTCGATTTCCTGAAGGGTCTGGTCCTGTTTGTGTCGGGCGATTCGCATTTCGTTGCGGGCCCGGGTGATCTGACTCTGTCGGCTCAATCCGCCGAACAGCGGAATACTCAGGGTGAGTCCGAGGCTTTTGGATTGTTTGCCCTCCAATTGCATTTTGTAGCTCAGCGCCTCTTCGCCGTTGATCTTAAAATAGTTGGTTCCGTAGCTGCCGTTGACGGACAGGCTGGGAAGCAGCATCCATTTGGCACTGTGGTACTGATAGCGGGCCGATTCGACATCCATGGCTGCCTGTTTGGAGGCGGGCAGGTGCTGCAAGGCCTGTGGGTAGATATTCCCGAGGGAGTCCCGTTGGTCCAGCAGGTTGATCTCCCAACGTACGGTGGTATCGATCTGCAGCGGTTCGTCGATCGGGAAAAACATCGTCTCTTTAAGTTGCAGCAGGTTGTCGGCCAGCAGGTTTTCCTGTTGGGTCAGGTTGAAATCCTGGGTGGCGACTTCGGCTTCGATTTGCAGTACATCCGCGGCCCCTTTCAGGCCGAGTTCCTCCATGGCCCGGGTATTTTTGAGCCTCTGGCGACTTTCGGCCAGTTGTTCACGGGCCAGCAACACCAGCCCGTGTGCATGTACGACATTGAAGTAGCATTGCAGGGTATTCAACGAGATCTCGTCGGCGATACGTTGGCTCTCTTCGATGCCTTGCAAACGGGCTATTTTGGCTACCCGAACCCGGTTGATGGCCTGGAAACCGTTGAACAGATAGGCACTGGCGCTCAGCCCGTATTGGTTGCTGAAACTTGTGTTGTTGATGTAGCTGTTGTCTTCCTGGCTGATGCTGCGGCCGTTATTGAAACTGCCGGATATATTGCCCGATACCGAAGGCAGCATGCCGAGTACGGCATCCCGAAGGTTGCGGTTGTTGTTTTGGTTGGTCAGTTCCTGAATTTTGTGTTCGGGGGCATGTTCGACGGCATAGAGCATACAGTCGTGCAGATTCCACAGGGTTTGGCCTCCGAGGTGAGGGCCGGAAAACAAAAACAAATTCGACATCAGAAACAACAGGAAATATCGTCTCATAGGATTATTGCTCTTTTGTATCCGAAAGGGGCCAAAATTGTGCCGAATCTTTTAAGTTGTTGTGAATCAAATGGATGTGTGTTTTGATAAAAAGCTGGAGTGTCAAAATTTTGGACAGGAGGTGTCAAAGAATTAGACAAACGGATCGCTACAGGGTGTTTTTGCCGCGTTTCGTGGTCGTGGTTATTGGGAATAAATCCGTAAATTTGGTTGAGGTTTGCAACCAAACCAATGAGAATGAATCGTAACGGGAAAAGCATGGGAAAGCAGGGTCGTATTCTGGTGGTGGATGACAATAAAAGCATTTTGGTGGCTTTGAAATTGTTGCTGGGAAGCTATTTCGAAACGGTCGATACGCTTTCTTCTCCGGTTTCGTTGCTGAGTCTGCTGCGGGAGAAGAGTTTCGATGTCGTCTTGTTGGATATGAACTTTTCGGCGGGAATCAATAGCGGTAACGAGGGCTTGTATTGGTTGTCCCGCATCCGGGAAACAGCTCCCGGCATACAGGTCGTGCTTTTTACGGCTTATGCCGATATCGATTTGGCCGTCAAGGGAATTAAGGCCGGAGCGGCCGACTTTGTCGTAAAGCCCTGGGATAACGCCAAATTGGTCGCTACGCTTCAATCGGCTTATAAACTGAGCGTTTCATGTCGGGAAGTCAAACAACTCAAAGAGATCAAACGCGAATTCCGTCAGGAGTCGACGATGTATTGGGGCGATAGCCCGGTGATGGCCGATCTGCGTCAGTTGGTCGAAAAGGTGGCCCGGACGGATGCAACGGTTTTGATTACGGGAGAGAACGGAACGGGTAAGGAGATTCTGGCCCGGGAAATCCATCGTTTGTCCGCCCGTCGGGACGAATCCTGGGTGAGCGTGGACATGGGGGCGCTGACCGAGACCTTGTTCGAAAGTGAGTTGTTCGGCCATGTGAAGGGAGCTTTCACCGATGCCCGTCACGATCGGGCCGGAAAATTCGAAGTGGCTTCGGGCGGGACGTTGTTCATGGATGAGATCGGCAATCTCTCCTATCATTTGCAGTCCAAATTGTTGACGGTTCTGCAAAATCGACAGGTGGTGCGTGTGGGGGGCAATACGCCGATTCCGGTCGATATCCGGTTGATCTGTGCCACCAACCGCGATCTTCGTCAGATGGTTCTCGACGGGACGTTCCGGGAAGACTTGCTCTATCGGATCAATACGATTCATGTCGAGATTCCGCCTTTGCGTGAACGTCCCGATGATATTATTCCGCTGGCGCAACGCTTTCTGAAACGTTATGCGGCTCGATATGGCAAAAATATCGGATCTGTTTCCGAGGATGCGGCGGATGTGTTGTTGGCCTATCCTTGGTACGGCAATATCCGGGAGTTGCAGCATGCGGTGGAAAAGGCCGTGATTCTATGCGAAGGGGATCGGCTTTCGGCGGGCGATTTTCTCCTGGCGCCACCGGCGGAAGGGGCATTCGGGGCCGTGACGACGCTCGAAGAGATGGAGATCGAGTTGATCCGCAAGACGATGGATCAGCACCGGGGAAATCTCTCCGTCGTGGCGACGCAATTGGGAATTAGCCGTCAGACACTGTACAACAAGATCAAAAAATACGGACTTTAGGACGGAAAGAGATGTTTCGGGGTGTGTTCCATAAGTTGTTGTGGTCGCTGTTGTGTTTGTTGGGCTCGACGGTAGGCGGGGTCGTTTGTCTGTATGAGGAACGCTACGCGTTGGCGGTATGGTGTGCCGGGATCATGGTGGTGAGCGTGGTGGTGCTGTTGAGACTCTATTTTTACAATGCCCGGAAATTGACTTTCATGTTCAATGCGATCGAGAGCGGCGATTTTTCGTTCCGTTTTTCCGAAGAGGAACAGACTTCGTATGATCGTACCTTCAATCAGGCGCTCAATCGTCTCAAGGAACTTTCGCTGAAAGTCCGCAATGAAATTCGGGAACAGGAACAATATTATGAGTTGATTCTGAGTCATGTGATTACCGGGATTGCCGTTCTCGATGAGAAGGGGAATGTTTTTCAGCATAATGACGAAGCCTTGCGTTTGTTGGGGTTGAGGGTTTTTACGCATGTCGATCAATTGTGCCGGATTGATGAATCGTTGCCGGGTCTGTTTCGGAATTTGCGCAGCGGGGATACGCAGAGCGTGACCATTCATAACGAACAGGGAACCGTTCACCTGTCGTTGCAGGCTTCGGCGGTGATCATCCGGAATCGGGAAATGAGGATCGTATCGATCAACGACATCGACCGGCAACTGGATGAAAAGGAATTGGAATCCTGGATTCGTTTGACCCGGGTGCTGACCCATGAGATCATGAATGCGATTACGCCGGTCACCTCCCTGAGCGAAACACTTTTACAGCTGCACGGGGACCGGGATGACGATATCCGCCGCGGGCTGGAAGTCATTCAGACCACCAGTCAGGGGTTGATTGCCTTCGTGGAATCGTATCGCCGGTTTACCCGGATTCCTTCTCCGGAGTTGCAGTTGTTGTATGTAAAAGCGTTGCTGGAGCGTTTGGTGTTGTTGCTTTCGGATACGGTGCGGGAACGAGGAATACGGATCGATATCGAAATGGAACGGGACGATCTGATGATTCAGGCCGATGAAAATCAAATTTCGCAAGTGGTTTTGAATCTGTTGAAAAATGCCCTGACCGCTATCGGCGAGCGAGCCGGAGGCTGGATTCGGATTCGGGCCTATTGCGATCGGGATGAGTGTGTAATCATCGAAGTGGTCAATAACGGAGAACCGATTCCTCCGGAGGTGGCCGAGCAGATTTTTGTGCCGTTCTTTACGACGCGCAGCGATGGTTCGGGAATCGGCCTGAGCATTTCGAGGCAGATTATGCGCCTGCATCGGGGGTCGATCAAGTTACTGTATTCCAACGAACGGGAAACGGCTTTCGCCTTGAGATTCCGATAGGATCTCACCAGGAAGGGACCCCGAAAAGCGGGGCTGGGAGTTTGTGAGAGTCGTTTCCCGGTTGGAATCGCCCGGAATGACCTTTGGAAAAAGGGGCCTCGGAGCCGGGATCATCCGGACGGAAATCGGAGAACGTGTCGTCATGCGAGGAAAAATCTGTATTTTTGAATCCCGATTCTGAATTGCAGACCCTCATGTTATCTCATTTTGCAGCCATTGATTTTGAAACCGCCAATTACAGTCCGACCAGTATTTGTTCGGTGGGGTTGGTAGTTGTGCGTCAGGGCGAGATCGTCGAACGGATTCACCGATTGGTGCGTCCGGCTCCGAATTATTACGTACGTCGTTTTACCGAAGAGATTCACGGAATCGGGTTTGAGGATACCTGTAATCAGCCGGATTTCCCGGAAGTATGGGCCGATATAGCTCCCTGCATCGAAGGCTTGCCGCTGGTTGCCCACAACAAGGCTTTCGATGAGCGGGTGTTGCGTCAGACGATGGCGGCTTACGGCCTGGAGTGGCCCGGGTATGAATTTCTGTGTACGTTGCAGGCTGCTCGTCGGCTTTTCCCTAAATCGCAGATCGGAGATCACCGTTTGCCGACCGTGTGTCGTTATTTGGGAATCGAATTCGCTCATCACCACGATGCGTTGGCTGATGCCGAAGGGTGTGCACGGATTGCTCTTCGGATTTTCTGATCGTCCGGGAATAGAATCCGGAGGAAAACCCTGAAAAACGTTGGATTCAGGGAATCGTAATCCGGGTCGTTTGGGTGGAAAGCGACGATGGGGCGTGGTTCTCTCCCGCACTTTATGATGTGTCGAAACCGATTCGTCGATTCGAAAGCAGACGGATGGGGGTGGGGAACGGAAACGGGAACGGGAACGGGAACGGATGGCGTGTGGTATGATCGGAATGGAAGAAGATGCGGTCGAGGTCGCTGACCGATGGCATCCATACGGAGCGTGTCAATCTATGGACTGTGAATCAATATGGAAACGTTTTTGGAAATGGCCCGAACGAATCAGCAACGGGCTCGGGAGGTAATTCGCCGGTTGGGCGTGGTAGAGGCTTGGGAGTCGATCGGCGCCGAGGTGCATCTGGTCGGGTCGTTGGCGACGGGGCTGTTGATGCGCCATCTGGATATCGATTATCATATTTATTCCGAGCCTTGGGTGCCGACCTCCGGATTTGCGGTGATGGAACGGCTGGCATCCTGTCCGGGCGTGCGGAAAATCGAATACGTAAACGGTGCCGATACCGAGGAGCGATGTGTGGAGTGGCACCTCGGGTATGAAGATGAGCGGGGTGATACCTGGCAGGTCGATTTGATTCATATGCCCAAAGGTTCGCCGTACGACGGCTATTTCGAACGGATGGCGGAACGGATTGGGGCGGTGATGACACCTGTCATGCGGGAGATGATTCTGCGTCTGAAATACGAAACGCCCGACACGGAAAAAATCATGGGAGTGGAATATTACCGGGCGGTGATCGAGGGTGGAGTGCGTACGTACGAACAGCTCCTTCAGTGGCGATCTCTGCATCCGGTTGAAGGGGTCATGCATTGGATTCCTTGATTGTCGGGCCCAGGATCCGACTTGGCGGATTCGTTCACGTCCGATGTCGGCGACCGGACCTGCCGGGACTACAGACCCGTCGGGCGGTAAAAAAGGAGTGAAAAGAAATTTTTTCTCATCTCGATTCGCAGGGTTCGGGACTTGGCGGATCGGCCGCGATGTCGTATCTTTGTCCGAAATACGTTTTGCGATGTACGAAGACCGGCTTGTGAACAGAAAACCCAATGGATGGGCGCTTAGTCCGTTGTTGGTGTTTTTGTGTCTGTACCTGGTCACTTCTTTGCTGGTCAACGATTTCTATAAAGTTCCTATTACGGTCGCTTTTCTGGTCTCTTCCGTGTATGCGGTCTGTATGACGAAAGGACTGGCTCTCAGTGAACGGATCGCCCGCTTCTCGATGGGGGCCGCCCATAAGAATATCCTGTTGATGATCTGGATTTTCGTGCTGGCCGGAGCGTTTGCCGCTTCGGCCAAGGCAATGGGGGCGATCGACGCAACGGTCAATCTGACCCTGCATGTTTTGCCCGAACGCTTGTTGCTGGCGGGGATTTTTATCGCTTCCTGTTTTATTTCGTTGTCGATCGGGACGTCGGTGGGAACGATCGTGGCTTTGGCTCCCGTAGCTATCGGGATTGCCGAGAAAACCGAGGTGGGTCTGGCTTTCATGTTGGCCATTGTGGTTGGCGGGGCGTTCTTCGGAGACAACCTCTCGTTCATTTCCGATACGACCATCGCTGCCACCAAAACCCAGGAGTGCGACATGAAGGATAAATTCCGGGTCAACAGCCTGATTGTGGTTCCGGCTGCGATCGTCGTGTTGTTGATGTATGTCTTTTCGGGAGAGGCCGTGAGCATACCGGCTCAGGTTCAATCGGTCGAATGGGTAAAGGTATTGCCTTATCTGGTTGTTTTGGGCACCGCCATCGCCGGGATGAATGTCATGTTGGTGTTGGTTCTGGGATTGTTGATGACGGGAATCGTAGGCATTTTGAGCGGAGGATTCGATTTCTTCGGTTGGTTCGGGGCCATGGGAGAAGGGATTGTCGGCATGGGTGAACTGATTGTCATTACGCTGTTGGCTGCCGGCATGTTGGAGCTGATCCGTTTCAACGGGGGCATCGATTATATTATCGAGCGTCTGACCCGTCATGTGCGGGGAAAGCGAGGTGCCGAATTGAGTATTGCCGCCCTGGTCAGTCTGGCAAACCTGTGTACGGCCAACAACACCATTGCCTTGATCACCGTGGGTCCCATTGCCCGTGACATTGCCGAACGTTTCGGGATCGATCGCCGGAAATCGGCCAGCGTGCTGGATACTTTTTCCTGTTTTGTGCAGGGGGTGATTCCCTATGGAGCCCAGTTGCTGATGGCTGCCGGGTTGGCCGCTATTTCACCGTTGGAAATCATCCGTTATCTGTATTATCCGCCGATGATGGGCCTGTTTGCATTGTTCGCGATTTTGTTCCGATATCCCCGGCGATATTCCTGATTCCCCTCTGTGCATAATCATAAAAAAGGGCCCTTGGATAGGGCCCTTTTCGTATGCGGTAGTGTGATTATAATTTTCGGGCGGAGAACTCCCGGATGCTGACCTTGTCGTTGTCGTAGCGCGATCCTTTGGTGATTTCCAGGCGGACATAGCGGGTCCGGATCGTTTCGTCCAGCGTTGCTTCGGTCCGATTGCTGCGGTTGTCCCGGATATCGGCGATACAACGCCACGGGTCGTCGGTCTTGTCTTTTACCAGAATCTTGAAATCACAGGTAATCAGGTCGGGATCGGCCCATCCGTCGTGCAGGATGCTCCAGTGGTTGAATTCACGCATTTTCCCCAGGTCGATCTCCATGAACTTGATTTTGCTGACCGGATCGACGATCCAGTCTTTCCATACGGTGTTTTCGTCCCCGTCCAACGCTCTTTGGGCCCGGTGTTCCGGATCGACGCGACGGTGGTTGGAGAAGAGCGTTACGTTGCGTCCGGCCAGGATGTTCGTGTTGTCCAATTCGACATATTCCGGCACGTAATCGATGTGGGGCAGAGAGCGTACTTCGACGGCCGGAATCAGTTCGGGAGCGGGAAGATGGGCGGCCGTTACCGCGAAAACGCCGATGTGCGAATCGTCCGGCATCTCCAACACCCGAGCTCCGGCAGGCAGATCGATGGCCAGTTTGAACAGGTACGTAAATACATAGGGTTCGTTGCCTTCGGTGAGGCTGTGACGGTGCGTGCCGATGTGGGCCAGATCCCCCGTTTTGATATAACCCTGAGAGAAACCTCTCCAGCCCCATTGTCCGTAATAGCCCGAATAATAGGGGATGTCGAACGTATAGGCTTTGCCGTCGACGCGGAACGTGGCCCGGCGGTCACGGTCGGTAGCGGCGGCCAGGATGTAGAGACGGTTGCAGTTCCCCTCCTGCGGCAGTTCGATACGTTCGCCCTGGCATTTGAGAACGTTGGCCAGACCCGGTTTCCCGATCTCGAAATCGATACCGTCGGTGGTCAGGGTGCGGGGCAGCAATTCGGCGGCATAGGAGTGGTTGGCGTGGTCGAAGTAACCGTCGCTGTTGTAGATCGTCGTATAATAGCCGTCCGGCGAAATCCCGATGTGGGTGTAAGGAATCGTGACGGGAATGCTTTGGGGGGCATCCACGGTGACGGGAGTGGCCTTTAGTTTGACGGAGTATGTTTTGGGACGGTAGGGGTCGGTGCTGACCATCAGTTGGTTGTTGCGGAAACGAGCGGCTCCCAAATCTTCTTCGCAGGCATTCAGTTCCCGGGCTTCGGCGATCGGAGCCGGGAAAGTCAGCGAAGCGTTTTCGACCTTGGAACCGGCAGTTTCATATACCCGGATCACGTAACGGTCGCTTTCTTCGGCTTTTTTGACCATCTTGATGGCGATCTGAGGCGTGGAGCTGCGTACGAATGAGAAGGTCTTGCCCAAGGCCCCGGAGTGTTGAGGGGTCTGATAGGCGATCAGCGGACGGTTCATCTCTTCGGCCTTTTGTAGCGTGGTCGGCTGGTCGAGCCCGCCGGCATGGCCTACCAATGAATAGGTGAAGCGATGATGGCCATGATCCTGGCTGGCCTGATAGCTGTAACGCAGGCCGGAACCGGTCATGCTGGGGATATGCAGCAGGGTCAGACGCAGGGTATTGTCGTTGGGTTTGTCCCAGCCGTACTTGCAGTCGCTGAAGATCGACACCCCGTAACTGTCGTTCGGAGCGGTCAGGTCGGCCCATTGCTGCGCGTAGACCTCATACGAGGCATCGGAGTTGTTGGTGCGCCGTACACTGCCGATGCCGATGTCGTAGGTTGCCTGGGGGTTGCCGGCAGCCAACGGAAATTCGTTTTTCAGCAGGCAGTTGCGCGTATTCCAGTCCAGTTCGGTCACGACATCGATGCGGTCGGCCTGTTCGCCTTCATACAGTTGAATCCATTGGGCGACTTTTGAATCTTCGTAGCGTTTGCGGATGCACAGCGAAGAGCGGATCGGGCCTTCTTCCCCGGTTTCGATCTGTACGTCGGTGTCGATGGAGATCGGTTCCGCCTCCATTTCACTGCGTACGATTTCCCAGGCCGGGAAACCGGAGCTCAGGTTGTTGGTGATCAGGGCCAGTCGGATCGTTTTTCCGGCCTGGATCATTTCCCTGTCGTGGCGTTTATCCCGGATCGAGGAGATTTCGCCCCGGTCGTTGACCGTGATTTTATACACGCTGTTCTCGATCGTACGCTTGTCGACCTTCATCGGGGAGGCTTCTGAACTCTGGCCCGGGCGGATGTCGTATACCGCGTAACCGGCCGAAGGAACGGTGGCCCGGAACAAAATCCGGCTGCGACCGTCCCGGGAAGAGAGAACCTGCACGGGCGATGCGCTTCCGTCCGGGGCGTAAGCTGTCAGATGGTTCGGGTTGGCGATCGGAATTTCGGCTTCTACGATACTGCTGCGATCGTAGGCGGTGGGGTTGTAAATGACCAGCGGGGTGCCTTCGGTACGGGTGTCGAGGGCAGAGGCGATGACGCTCGAAGCGGTGTGCATCACGTCGGCGAACTGGGTCTGGGAAATCAGTTCGTCATTCCATGAAAATTCGTAGGCTTTCGGAATGCTGGTGCCGGTCAGATCGTCATGGAACTGGTGCCAGATGAAGCGTCTCCAGGCTTCGGTCAGCGTGGAGGACGGGTACGGCAGACCTCCCAACCAGTCGGCCGTAACGGCGGCCAGTTCGGCTCCGGCGGCCAGTTGTTCGTTGCGGCGGTTGAGCAGTTTCATTTCGGCATGCGAGGTGTAACAACCCACTCCGTGGCGTTCCATCAATAATTCTCCGTTGTGGACGGGCAGTTCGGGATGTTTGTCGAACGGCAGGTTGTCTTCATAGAGTTGGGCTGAATTGGCGCTGATAATGCGGATGGGACCGTTGCCACGAATACCGGTTTGTACGGCTTCGGCCGAGAACACCGAGGGCGCTCCGCCTTCATCGCCCACTCCGTAATAAGTGTAGGTATATCCCAGACCCGATTCTTCAATTCGGTCGAGCAGTCTTTTGCTGTTGCTCAGGTCGAGCTCTTCCCAGTCCAGGTCGTAACGGGCCCCGGAAAGCACTCCCATGATGCGGGAACCGTCCACGCCTTGCCAAAGTCCGATCTGGAACGGATATCGCGGCAGGACGGATCGCCAACCCAGTTTGTTGGTGGAGAATCCGATCAGCC
Source organism: uncultured Alistipes sp. (assembly GCA_944326855.1). Taxonomy (GTDB): domain Bacteria; phylum Bacteroidota; class Bacteroidia; order Bacteroidales; family Rikenellaceae; genus Alistipes_A. The sequence goes on from CALVFO010000046.1 coordinate 16,125, forward strand.
CGGCGTGGGTGGCGATGGTGGGCATGGTGTACCCGAAACCGAAGCTGTCGGGCAGGAACAGGTCTTTGGAGAGGACGCCGAATTCGTGTTTATACCACATCTGTCCGAGGAGAATGTTCCGGAATGCCGATTCGGTGGAGGGAACGATGGGGTCGGTAGCGTCCCAGCTGGCCCCGGCCGGGTACCAGCGACCTTGTTTGACGTACTCTTTGACTTTGGCGTACCATAGCGGATAATATTCTTTCATCCACTGGTATTTGATGCCGCCTTCGAAGTTGAAGATGTAATCCGGGTAATTTTCGATCAGCCAACAGTTCTGTTCCAGGGTTTGCAGCAGGCCTTTGCGGATAGAGGTTTGGACATCCCAATTCCATTGGGTGTCGAAGTGGGCGTTTGAGACGACGTAAGCCGTGTAGGGTTTGTCGGCATGTTGTTGGGCATCTGCCACAACGGTACTCAGGCAGAACAAAGCAGCCAGTCCGAATAGAGCGGTTTTCATGAAGTTGTAGTAGTGGGTTAGGTTAAATGGCTATAACGGTTCTTTTCGTAAAAGCCGCTCTAAAATAACGAATTGTTACTTTAAATGCAAAAAAAAATGACAAAAAGCGGCGCCAGATAGCATTCCGGCGCCGCTTTCTGTCATATAGTTCCGGAGGAACTTATTGGATATACCGGTGTATGTTTTTCAGTTGCAGCGAGAAAAGGACGGTGGATATACCGGCGAACAACAATGATACGCCGACCCATACGACGACCATCGAAGTGCCGAAAGCCAACGGTTGCAACAAGGTCCAGAACGAGAGCAGCAACAATAGCACACCGCTGATAATGGTCCATACGGCTCCGGGGATTTTCAGGGAACTCATATCGCCGCCCCATCCGATGGTGGCGAAGGCACGGAACATCAACCAGAAGCCCAGGAAAATCGGCATGGTCAGAGCCGACAAGGCGACATTGCAGGTCAGGATAAGACCCAACAGGGTTTCAATGATCCCTCCGGCCAGCATCCATCCTCGTCCGGTGATGTAATGTTTGTTGGCGGAGGAGAGGATGATTTCAAAGATACCGGAAAGCAGGATGACGATCCCGAAAACGACGGAGAGACTCAGGTAACTTTCGGCCGGGTACATGAAGACGATGATTCCGAGTACGAACAGGGCGATTCCCAGGAGTAGCAACAGCCACCAATGTTTGATGGCTTGTTTGGATTTTTCGATCCAAGATGAGAGCGTGTTTTCCATAATACATGAAGTTTTAATGTTTCTAATACATGAGGTTCTAAATGTTTCTGCAGA
>CALVFO010000047.1 GCA_944326855.1 uncultured Alistipes sp.
AGGATCGTTCTGCGATTTGGCCAATAAGGCCATACCCAGAGCCAGCAGGATAATTCCTACGTTTTCGATGGTCGAATAGGCCAGAATTTTTTTGATGTCGTTTTGCAGGGTCGCCAGAATCACGCCCCACAAACCGGTCACGACCCCCACCATCAAAACAATCAAACCGACCGTATAAAGATCCGTCTGAATATAGGAACAGACCCGCATGATACCGTACACGCCCATTTTGACCATCACCCCCGACATCAGCGCCGAGACATGGGGCGGAGCCGCAGGATGGGCTTCCGGCAGCCAAATATGCAACGGGAAAATCCCGGCCTTCATACCGAACCCGATCAAGAAAACCACGAACAGCGGCACGACTTCGCCTCGGCCGAAATAAGCGGCCAGCGAATCGAACGAAACCGGCAGTCCGTTCACATACAAAGTCACGAATCCGGCCAGCAAAAACATAAACCCGACATGCATTAGGATCAGGTAGTTGAGTGCCGCGCGCCGAACCTTTGGTTTATCTCCGTCGAAAAGCACCAACAGGAAGGAGGCCAGCGTCATCAACTCCCACGCAAACAGGAACAGGAAACCATCCCGGGCCGTCACCACGATCAGCATGGAAAAATACATGATCATCAGGCAGAAATAGTGCAACGAGATCTGCACCGGCGGTTTCTGTTTGGCTTTGGGTTCCACGTATCCCCGGGCATAAAACGTCACCGAAAAAGCAGCCAGCGACAAAATCAGCAAAAACACGGCCGACAAGATATCGACCACTTCGTACTGATCGCCGAAAAGCACATTACTCACGCCCCGATACACATGCACCGCACCCTGTATCAAGACGGAAAGTGCTTCCCCGAGCGAACATACCACGCCCAGGGTAACGATACCCAGTGTCAACGGCCATTTCCACTTCATGGGTACCAGAAAGACCAAAACGGCCAGCAGAGGAAGTAAAATCAGCGATTGCGTGAACATGCTTTCATTCATTTATCAAAGCTACGGTATGGACAGCGGCTATGGCGGCCGTTTCCGTCCGCAAACGGCTTCGGCCCAATGAAACGGGACGGAACCCGTTCTGCACGGCCTGAGCGATCTCTGCAGGGGAAAAATCGCCTTCCGGACCGATCAACACCAGCACATCGGAAGCCGGCTTCACCAGGCTCTTCATCGAAACCTTGTCGGAACCCTCTTCACAATGAGCAATCAATTTCAGCCCTTCGAAAGGACGGGTCACCCATTCAGAAAACGGAATCAACGGTTCGATACGGGGCAAATAGGCTTTCTGAGACTGTTTGATCGCTCCCACCGCAATCTTTTCCAGACGGTCGGTACGCAAAACTCGGCGTTCGCTGTGTTCGGTCAACAACAAGGTGATCGTATCCACTCCTATTTCGGTTGCCTTTTCGACCATCCATTCGATGCGGTCGGCGTTTTTGGTCGGGGCCACCGCCAGATGCATCCGATAAGGACGTTGTTCGAACTCCGGCATCACCTCCCTCAAAACAACCGTACAATTTTTTATCGACCCATCCGTGATCTCGCCCCGGGCCAGGGTGCCTTGTCCGTCGGTCAGGAAAACCTCCTCTCCGACCGTCATGCGCAAAACCCGCACGATATGACGAGACTCCTCCTCCGAAAAAGTATACATATCCCGGGAGAAATCCGCCTCGGGAGCGTAAAATAATTGCATGATCCTCTGCTTTATATTATTTTTGCTGGTGGAGCGTCCGTCCAAAGCGACGCAAAGGTACAAAACGCCGACGATCCGTCAAAAAATCACATCATTAATTATGAGAAAACTAATATTGCCAGCCCTTACATGTATGCTGATGAGTATGCTGTCCGGATGCCAGGAAAAGAGCGTGGATGAAAATCCGTTTTTCACGGCATGGGAAACTCCTTTCGGGGTTCCGCCATTCGACAAAATCAAAGAACATCATTATAAACCGGCTATCGAAGAGGGTATTGTCCGCCACGAAGCGCAGATCGACTCCATCGTCCGCAGTACGGAAATACCCACGTTCGCCAACGTAATCGAAGCCATGGAAAACAGCGGGGAACTGCTCAGCAATGCTTATACGGTCTTCTCGCTGGTCAAAGCGGCCGATGCCACCGACGGAATGCAGCAAATCGATGCCGAAATCGCCCCGAAAGTGACCGCCCATTACGACAACATTTACCTGAATGACGCCCTGTTCCAAAAAGTCAAGGCCGTATACGATCAAAAAGACCAACTGGGGCTCGATCCTCAACAGTTGCGTCTGACCGAAAAACTGTATAAGCGTTTCGTACGGGCCGGAGCCTTATTGAATCCGGAACAAAAAGAACAGTTGCGCCAGATCAACGAACAACTTTCCCACTTGGGGGTTCAGTTCGGCAAGAACCTGCTGGCCGAAAACAATGCATTCACGCTGGTACTCGAAAAACCCGAAGATCTTTCCGGACTGCCTTCCGGCGCCCGCCAGGCGGCCCAACAGGAAGCCGAATCCCGCGGCATGGAGGGTAAATTCGTGTTCACGCTCAGCAAGCCGAGTCTGATTCCGTTCCTCACCTATTCCGACAAGCCCGAACTGCGTCGTCAGATGTACGAAGCCTACCTGGAACGGGGTAACCACGACAATGAATCGGACAACAAACAAATCGTGTCGGACATGGCCCGATTACGTTTGAAAAAGGCCCAATTGATGGGTTATCCCACCTATGCCGCTTTCGTACTGGATAACGTGATGGCTTCGACCCCTGAAAACGCATACCGGCTTTTGGATCAGATCTGGACTCCGGCACTCGAACTGGCCTCCTCCGAACTGGAAGAGATGAAAAAAATCAAAAAGCAGGAAACCGGCAGCGATGAATTCAACAGTTGGGACTGGTGGTATTACGCCGAAAAGGTTCGCAAAGCCAAATACGATCTGGACGAAGAGATGATTCGTCCCTATCTGTCGCTGGATTACGTCACCTCCGGGGTATTCCAATTGGCCAACCGTCTCTGGGGCACCTCATTCCGTCCGGTAGCCGTACCCTACTACAATTCCGAATGCGTGGCTTATGAAGTGCTGGACAAAGACGACACACATTTAGGCATTCTCTATTTCGACTTTTTCCCCCGTCCCGGCAAACAGAACGGAGCCTGGTGCGGCACCTATCGCGAACCGCATTACAAGGACGGTCAGCGGGTAGCTCCGGTGGTAACCATCGTCGCCAACTTCACCCGGCCGCTGAACGACAACGAACCGGCCCTGCTCAATCTGGACGAAGCGGCCACGCTGTTCCACGAATTCGGCCATGCCATGCACTCGCTTTTCTCGCAGGTACATTACAAGAGTCTGGCCGATGTCGAACGCGATTTTGTCGAACTGCCCTCCCAAATCATGGAAAACTGGGCCTTCAACCCCCAGATGTTGAAGATGTACGCCAAGCACTACCAATCCGACACGGATATGCCGGAAGAGCTTGTCAATAAGATTCAAAAAAGCCGCTACTTCAACCAGGGCTTCATGACTACGGAACTGACTGCCGCCTCGCTTTCCGACCTGGATATCCATTCGATCGATCAGGATCAGCCGATCGATGTCAATGCGTTCGAGAAAGAAGCGCTCTATACCAAACGGGGATTGATTCCGCAAATCGAACCGCGCTATCGCTATCCCTATTTCAGCCACATTTTCGACGGGGGGTATGCGGCCGGTTATTACAGCTACCTGTGGGCCGAAGTGCTGGATAAAGATGCATTCGAAGCCTTCGTCGAAAGCGGGGACCTGTTCAACCGGGAAGTAGCCGACTCCTATCGCCGCAATATCCTGGAAAAAGGAGGCAGCGAAGACGGCATGACCCTGTACAAAAACTTCCGGGGAGCCGAGCCCGACATCAAACCGCTGCTGCGTAACCGGGGTCTGATTCCGCCCGAAAGCGAACCGACGGCCGACTCGACTCAACAGACCGTTCCGGCTCCGGTCGCCACATCTGCTTCTCAAACCCGATAAAACAGAGGTCCCGATCCAACATACGGTCTCCGGTTGTGCGAAACCCCATTCGTTGTATCGGAGGCTTGACAAACCGAACCTGTCCAAAATCGCTTTACCGGTTTTTCTCCGACCGAGAATCTCCGTAAAGCGATTTTTTATGCCGGAACCTTTTCCCCCGAACAGCTGAGTCCCGTTCGGAAAAACACACGTCACATCATCCAGAATAACGGTCAAACCGGTATTCATCGTCAAGCCGGTCCTTTTTTCTGTTCGCAGGAGACCCACAGGCAACCTTTCTTCGGGTTTCCGGTGCACGGCTTAGCGAATATTGCGATCCGCACAGCTTGTATCCGTACAGCCTGCAGTCAGCACATCGTCGGAATCGTTACCGGCAGGTCCTTTACATTCCACCACAGAACCCCTATCCAGGAAATGCCGTAACGTCGGGGCGCATATATACCCCGTACAATCCGAATCCTATAAGTTCTCCCACATATCCCGAAGACCGACAGCAACCCTTTCTTTCTCCGGATTCTCAAACCGGCACCTCCTCGAGAAAAGCCCAAGTCCTTCCCCGACAAAAAACGGGGGCTCCGGATTTTCGGAGCCCCCGTTTTTGTCAAAATCTTAAATTGATCCGATTCGGCTATTCTTCCGGCACAGCATCCTTGTCCACCTGAACGATTTTGCCCAGATTCAGGGATTTCAGACCGGCCAACTGCGTACGGGCATCTCCGACCACGACGATAATCATATCGTCATAGTTCAGATTCCGGGCAATACATTCCTTGGCCTGATCCAATGTCATGGTTTTGAGAATCCCCTCACGCTGTTTGGGATAATCGACCGGAAGATGATAAACCGCAATCATCCGCAACATGTTCAACAAGGCATTCGGCGTTTCGAACGATCCGTTCATCGTCAATTGCAGGGCTTTGCACGAGGTCGACAAATCTTCCTGCGTATAATTCTGCCCATAGGTCGACAAGATTTCACGGAACAGTTCGACCGACTCTTTGGTCACGGTTGCCTGCACGCTCGAATATGCCGTAAACAGACTGTTACACAACCCTTGCGAGAAACCCGAATAAGCGCCATACGTGTATCCGTGCTGCAAGCGCAGGATATCGAACAAGAGACTTCCCGAAGAGGCCCCCAAATGATCATTGACAACCACGGCCGGATAAGCCTCCGGACTATCGATCGACATGGCTTTCGAACCCACGATAATATAGGACTGACGGGCACCGGGATAATCCACGAAATAGAGTTTGGCATCGGGTTTCACTTCGGTTTCGGTCACCATCGGAGCCGGAACCGGCGTACTTTTCCAGTTCTTCGTCAACGACGCCAAAGAACGTTCCACTTCCTGCTGGCTCAATCCGCCCACGAAATTCATCTTGGCAATGGATTGAGAAATATTGGCCGTATAGAAGTTCCGCACATCTTCCAGGGTCAGGGCACTGACCGTCTCTTCCGTTCCATCGGGAGAGTACCCCAAAATACTGTTACCCCCGAAAATCAAACGTTTGAAGGCATTCATGCCGATCGTCGAAGGATCGGTAGCATTCTGACGGATGTTGTCGAGCATACGCTGTTTCACCAACTCGAAACTGGCCTCATCCTCCAGACGAGGTTGCGTCAGAATCTCTTCGACCAGCTTCATCACCTCCGGATAATTTTTCAGCAAGCAGTTCCCGGCAAGCACCATGGTTTCCGTATTCGATTGCACCCGGATTTGAGCGCCCAACTGACCGATAGCATCTTCCAACTCGGCCGCCGTCTTATTGGCCGTACCCTCATTGAGCATGGCTGCGGTCAACCGGGCCAGGCCCGCTTTTTCCGGCATATCCAACAACATGCCGTTATTGAGGTCGATCGAGAAATAGACCAACGGCAACTCGTTGTAGACAATACCCCGCAGTTCCATACCGCTCTTGAGTTTCGTACTCCATACGGCAGGAATGTTCAATTCCGGCGTATTGGGCAACAGATCGGGTTCCACACTCCGGTCAAATGACGACGGAGTCTTTTCGTAGGGATCGTCCACGACTTTCCCGGCTTCGGCATTGAGGGTCTGTTCGTCGATCGACTCCTGATTCACGACGGCCGGAACCGAACCACTCAGCACCAGATCTGCCTGACCTTTCGGAACAATACTGATTCCCAAATAGTTCTTTCCCTTGATATACTGGTTGTAAACCCGCATGACATCTTCGGGCGTCACCTCGCGATAGGCTTCCAGTTCGCGAAGCATCCGATCGGGCGAACCGCCGAATACATTGCTTTGAGCCATGGCGATCGCCTTGCCATTGGTCGAGGTCAAACGGTTGTAGGTACGAGTTTCTTCGATCGCCTTGTAGCGTTCAAGGTCTTTGGGATCGACGCCGTTCTTTTCGAATCGGGCATAGGCTTCCTGCATCCCGTCATACACGTCGTCGAGTTTCACGTTCGGGAAGGTCGTCGCGTTAAACAGCACCAATCCGGCCAATTCAAGTTGATAACTGAACATTTCGACGGCCGGAACCAGTTTGCGTTCTTCCACCAGCACCTGATACATCGGCGATTTTTTGTCTCCGGCCAGAATATTGGTCAAGAAATCGAGTGCATAACCGTCCTTGCTGAAGGTTTCCACCCCCGGGTAAGCCACCATCAACATGGGTGCATTTGCGAACGAATCCTCGTATTCGATCCGTTTGGTCGAGTCCAGCGTAATGTTCTGAACCTGGGGAGCTTCCGGCTTCGGACGAGCGGGAATTTCGCCGAAATACTTCTGAATCAACTCCTTGGTTTGAGCCGGATCGAAATCCCCGGCCACCACCAAGGTCGCATTGCTGGGCGTATAGTACAGGTTGTAAAACTCCTTGACATCTTCCACCGTCGCACTGCGCAGGTCGGGAATCTCCCCGATCACCGTCCAACTGTAAGGATGTCCCTGCGGAAAAAGATTCTTGAACAACAGATCCCAGGCCAAGCCGTAAGGAGCATTCTCGCCCTGACGTTTTTCGTTCGACACCACATCAATTTCGCGTTTCAGTCCGCCCTCGGTCACCGTATTGATGAAATACCCCATCCGGTCTGATTCCATCCACAACACCTTTTCCAAGGCATTGCGAGGTACCGTTTCGTAATAAACCGTACCGTCGTTGCTGGTCCCGCCGTTGAAGGTTCCGCCCAATTCGTCGATTTTCTGAAAAAAGGCGTTACGAGGCAGGTTTTCCGAACGCTGGAAAAGCATATGTTCGAAAAAGTGAGCAAATCCCGTCTTGCCGGGTTTTTCGCGATTGCTTCCTACGTGGTACTGAATCGCCACCGAGACCACCGGATCGGAACGATCCTCATGCAAAACGACTTCCAAACCGTTGGCAAGGGTATACTTCTCATATTCCAGCGACGCATCGCCCCCAGAACTCTTACAACTACTTACTGCGGCCATAACCGAAACGAGTAAACAAGGCATTACACATTTTTTCATGAGTCGGGATATTTAGTTCACATTATTTCCTTTTCTGATTCAGGTTTTCGCCCGACAGACTCTGAACGAGACTTCGGGACAAAAGTAATATTTATAACGGATTATCCGGGCAATTTCACTATTTTTGTTTCCGAACGATTTATTTTATTTCGCTATCTATGAAGATCTTGCCTCGAATCGCATCCGTTCTGTTGCTCATCCAGGCGCTGGATTCCGCCGCACAAAACGCTTTCGAATTTAAAAATCCTCCGGCCCAATATCGCCCCACCCCATTGTGGTTCTGGAATGATACGCGGGTGACCCGGCAGGGCATCGATGCCCAGTTGCCCGATCTGCGCGACCAATGCGGCTACGGAGGGATTTCCATCCTGCCTTTCGGCGCAAACTTCGAACCCAAATACCTCACCCCCGACTATTTCGATCTGTATGGTTACGCCATCCGGCGAGCCGGCGAGTTGGGTCTCAAAATGGCTTTGTATGATGAATACGGCTTCCCCAGCGGCAGCGGCGGCGCCATCAACGGAGACGAAGTACCCCGCTTCACCAACCGTTACCCTTCGCTGACCCTCAAACGCCTCGACAAAATCGAGGAAGAGATCACGGGAGGCATCTCCTACCACCGTCCCGTTTCCCGCGAGGGCGTATTGATGGGGGTAGTGGCCATGAACACCCAGACGCGGGAACGGGTCGACCTGACCGGCAAGGTCACCGAAGGAGTCATCGTCTGGAACGTTCCTCAGGGACGATGGAAAATCATGCAATTCGTCTGCGTGACCGACGGCGACCCCAACATGGACTACCTGAGCCGTGAGGCAGCCGATGCCTATATCGAAATGACCCACCAGCAATACTACAAACATTTTCCGGAGGCATTTGGTACAACCATCGTACAGACATTTTACGACGAACCGACCCTGTATCGAGCCCAAGGTCGGGTGTGGACCCCCAATTTCAACGAAATTTATGAGCAGCGTTACGGAGAAAGTCCCGTATTGCTCTATCCGGCCCTCTGGTACGACATCGGTCCCGAAACTCAGGCAGCCCGGAATGCACTCTTCACCCTGCGCAGCGATCTTTATGCCGAAGCCTATCCCCGAGCCATCGACCAATGGAGCCGGGATCACGGATTGCGTGCCACCGGCCATCAGGACAACGAAGAGATCGTCAATCCGGTAGGTACTTCAGGCGATCTGATGAAATGTTTCCGCTACCTGAGCATACCCGGCATCGACAAAATCGGGGGCAACCGACCCGCCGAAAAGTTCTATCGGCTGATCGCCTCGGCCGCCTACAACTGGGACCATTCGCTGGTCATGTCCGAGACTTACGGCGCCATGGGCAATCTTTCCTGGGACAGTCTTTATTCCATCGCCATGGATCAGTTCACCCAGGGAATCAACGTCTTCATTCCGCATGCAGCCTGGTATAACGACCAAAAGGTAACCTTCCTGCCCGAACTCTCCTCTCGCAACCCGCTTTATGCCGACGGACTCTATGAATTGAGCACTTTTCTGGGACGGATGCAACTGATGATGCAAAACGAAGACCGGGTCGTTTCCGATATCGCCGTGCTCTATCCCATTCACACCATGCAGGGCGATCATCATTTCGACGGTCCGCTGACTCCTTATGAAGGAGGCGTAGCCATTCCCTATCTCGATTACGTCGAAATCGGTGACATGCTTTCCAACACGCTGGGACGGAACTACCTGTGGCTGCATCCCGAAGTGCTGGCTTCGAACTGCACCGTAGACAAAAAGGGGCTGAATCTCAACAATACCATCCAATACAATACGTTCCGCACCCTGATTATTCCTGCCTCGAAAACCATCAGTGTCAAGACATTGGAACAAGCACTGGCGTTGTTCCACAATGGAGGCCGGATCATTTTCACCTCACAACTGCCGACCCGTTCGGCCGAGATCGGACAGGATGCCCGCATCGGAGAACTGATGTCCGAACTGCTGCCCGCCGCCACCCGCTACAATGAGAACAAAGAGGGCGGCCAGGTCTACTTTCTGGCAGAGCTGACCTCCGACGCCTTACAAAAAGCCTTGCAATCAGATACCCTGTACGACCTCACATTCGAGGCGCCCAAACCCCTTCGATATATTCACAAAGAACGGGACGGGAAAGCCATTTTTTACGTAGCCAACCTCGAAAATTCATCCTATCGGGGAGATGTGATTCTCCGGGGGAAAATGCGTCTGGAAGCCTGGAATCCCCACACCGGCGAAAGCGCCCCGGTATCGGTCACCTACGAAAAACAGAGCAAAGAAACCGTCACTCGCCTGACGCTCGATTTACCGGGAAATCGCTCCATTTTCCTGGTGGAACAATAGCATCCCTTACGCGAACGAAACCTCCCGAGCGCATACGGTTCAGAGCGAACGGAACCGTTCGATTCTGAGTACCAAGAGACCTCCTTCAAAAAGACGGGCGCATTCTTTAGAATGCGCCCGTCTGTACACAGGAATCGTATCTATTTCAATTCCTTAATCCGGATATTGCGGAAGCTCACTTCCGATCCATGTCCCAGGAATCCGATGTGCCCGCTCGGGTTCAACAGGCCCGGATGCTCCTTGTGATCCATGGTTGCCTTGCCGTTGTCGCTGGCCTTGGCAATATCCCCGTCCACGATCACCTGACCATTCAGGGTTACCTTGATGTGATTCCCATCGGCTACCACCTCCTGGTAATTCCATTCGCCTACCGGTTTGAGAGCTCCCCGTTTAGCCGGAATCACCCCATAAACCGATCCGTGATACTGGTACGGTTCGAGCTGGCTGTAAATCGGGGCATCGTTATCCAGAATCTGCAACTCCATTCCGACATAAGCAGCATCGCCTTCCGTCGGTGTCCGGATGCCAAGTCCGTTGTTGGCGCCGGGCGTCAGTTTAAATTCGAACCGGAAAACAAAATTATCGAATTCGTCTTTGGTATACAGATTACCGCCGTGTCCGTTGGCCGGATAGAGGGTAATGGTACCGTCTTCCATCACATAATCCTGGGTGTTGCCTATCCATTCATGCATATTCTGGCCGTCGAACAGAATCCGGAAACCTTCCGCTTCTTCCTCGGCCGAAAGTTTGAACGGTTCGGGACGTTCCAGCTCATTGATATAGAGATTGCGATAAGCCACCCGAGTGCCATGGGCCTGCAGTTCGATCTGTTCCACCGCAGGAATCGGCAACGAACGATCCCAATAGTTTTCCAACATCACATTGTCGACTACCTTTTCCCCGTTGAGAATCACCGTTACACGGTCTCCGACCATCTTGATGTAGAACGTATTCCAATGGCCCAACTTATTATCGGCTACGTGAGAAGGCTTGCTGGGATTGATCTGGTTGTTGTACAAGCCACCGGAGCCGACCTGTGCCCCCACATTGCGGCGAGCGGTATCCCACATCTGCACCTGAGGCGTTCCGCGCAGATAAATCCCTGCATCGGCCTCCTTGCTGTCGGGATAAAGCAACCAATCGACATACATTTCGAAATCACCGTACTGTTTTTCGGTGCAAATATTGTCATAACCTTTCCCGGTGAAAGTCAGCAGTCCGTCGATCACTTCCCAATCACGGCGCATGATTTCATCGGCCGCTTTTTGTTTTTCAGCCAGTTCCTGAGGCGTCATCGCAGCCCGCTTGATCGGATTTTCCACCAAACCCTTCCAGCCGGTCAGATCCTTGCCATTGAACATCGACACAAAGCCACCCTCTTGCGGCATGGCTTTCAGACGATCCAATACGGCCGAGCGTCCGTAATCATCCAAACGACCTTCGTTAGCCTTGATGGCCTTTTCGGCAATTTCCCGAATGGCCGGGCCATACAGATCGGTCCGGGCCGAAACGACCGAATAAATCTGATCGGCCGCCCACTGACGAACACTTTGATCGGGGTCTTCCAAATAGTCTTCCAACGTTACCAACGCCTGGAACGTCCGGGTCGCACCCATCGCACCCAGAATCGATTTCTTCTGTTCCGAAGTACGGGCCAACTCCAGCATCTCACTCAGCATGATTTGTTTCAATTCCGGAGTTTCATTGCTTTGTTTCACGCGATCCACATACCCCGAAAGCACCTTGTCGAAATGTGCGGCATCACCTCCCTTGGCGACCTCATACAGATATTCGGCGGACTCGATGCCCTGCCATGCCAGCAACGCATTCACGGCCTGATCCTTTTCGGCTTCATTGCCCTGTGCATATCCCTGTGCGATCATTTTCAGGGCTTCGGATTCTCCGGTAGCCGCCAATACCACATAATAACGAGCCGCCTTATCTTCGCTACGAGTCATCTGGGATTTTATCGCCTCCAGACGTTCCGCTGCAGGCCATTCGCTCAAAGCCGCAATAACGGCATCCTGAACCATGGGCAGATTCTCTTCGGAAACCGATTCCAGAAGTACATACAAAGCCTCCAACTCCGAAGGAGAAACCACATCTTTCAACGCTTTGTAGGCAGCGACAGCCACATCCGCATTCCGGCTGGAAGTCTGTTCCAGCACCAGAGAGGCTTTTGTACGCGCCTGTTTGGCGGCCAGAATCGACAAAGCCGCTACCTTACCGGCATCCGAGCCATCGGATACGACCTGTGCTACGGCATCGACCACCGGGGTTCGGGACGAGAGGAGACATTCGCTGGCCACGGTCCGTAAAGTATCCGGCGTAGAGGCCCCGGAAAGCACTTCGATCAGGCGATCATTCACCTCCTGGCCCCCCAAACGAGTCGCCGCCCACATGGCCGCTGCACTCAATTCGATATCTTCATTTCCGATCCACGGCAGGATCGCCGGCAGAGCGGACTGAACGCCCTGCAAGCCCAGCCAGGTAATCAGATCGGTTTTAACTTCCGGTTTTGCTTTCGGCAAACGGGTGATCAGGCCTGCATAAAACTCGTCGTCCGCATACGGAGCCGCAAAACGCAAGGCCGTATTGCGATAGTTGCGATCGGCATCCTGAGCCGCTTTGGCCAACTGAGGCAAGGCTGCGGCTCCTTTGGTCTGTACCAGATTATACAGTTTGCCGATACGGGTGACCGGCGCGTTGGTGTAAACCATCGGGAAGCCGCTACGAGACTGAGTAATCGCTTCCAGGGCACACCGGGCCGGATCCCCCAAGCGGGGATCATCGATCAGGTCGACCAACGCCTTGACACTTTCCGAACGGCCGCACTGCTGCAACAAGCGAATATAAAATGCTTTAATTTCAGGATCTTGACTCCGCTGCAGGGCATTTACAATCCCTTCCGCAAAGGCCTTGCGCGAAATTTCGCGACCCGGCGCCGTCACATAAGCCGCCCAGCCACTCAACGCATACACCACCGGCACATTGTTGGTATTGTCGAACATCGACGTAAGCATGTCCAGTCCTTCCGCACCCGAAGAGACCAGATCCTCCATCAAGCGGTTATATTCGACACCTTCGGGAGCCGGCATCAAAGCCAAGGCATCCGACACCTTGGTCCGGGGCGTCCGATTGGCAGCGGTCTGCGCTCCGGCCGAAATCACGGTGAGCGCCAAGGCTACCGTCAACAATATCTTTTTCATTTTCATGGTCGTTTTCATTTTGGATCGGTTTCTCAGATTTTCCATGGAGCCCGCATCGGTTGATCGATCAATCGATTGGCAGCATCGTCATCGACAAACAGCATGGTCTGCGGATCGAATTTCAGGTTGCGACCCAAACGCAGGGCCACGGCACCCATATTGACGATCGTTGCACTCCGGAAGGCATTTTGTTCGTTCAGCGCAAATTTCTGACGGGTCCGCACACACTTCACGAAATCGGTTTCCTGAGGCAGCGGATCGGGGAACTCGGCCAACTTGCGTTCCCAATCGGGAATATCGCATACAAAATTGGGATACAACTTCCCGTTCGGTCCTTCGATATAGGCATCATCGGGACTTCCGTTGTCTTCGCCATACAGAATGATCTGGCAACCATCCTCGTACTTATACGCGATCTTACGCCAGGTACCCACCGCATCGGGATGCTGTTGGGGAGCATCGATTTCGACCGAAATCGGGCTGGTATCGTCCTTCCCCAACAAATACTGTACGGGATCGATATAGTGCTGGCCCATATCGCCCAAACCACCGGCATCATAATCCCAATATCCCCGGAAAGTCGAGTGAACCCGGTGGGCGTTATAAGGCTTATAGGGCGCCGGACCCAACCACATATCGTAATCGAGTTCGGCCGGTACTTTCTGTTCGGGCAGCACGGTTTCCCCCACCCAGAAGAATTTCCAGTTAAATCCCGTATGTTTGCTGATGGTCACCTTCAGGGGCCATCCCAACATACCGCTGTCGACCAGCTTTTTGATTTTGGCCACCGTGGTATTCATGCCGTAAAAACTGTCCGTGAAACGGAACCAGGTATTCAGCCGGAAGATATTTCCGTTTTGTTTGATGGCTTCCACCACCCGCTTGCCTTCGCCGATGGTTCGGGTCATGGGTTTTTCGCACCAGATATCCTTACCGGCCCGGGCCGCATCGGCCGCCATAATCCCGTGCCAGTGCGGAGGCGTGGCGATATGAACGATATCCACATTGGGATCCTCGATCAATTTGCGATAATCGTGATAGGCGGCGATCTTTTCACCGGCTAACTGAAGGCCGGCCTCCAGATGATTTTGATCCACATCGCAGATAGCCACCAAACGAGTTCCGGCATAGCCGTAATGTCCGCGACCCATGCCGCCGACCCCGATAATTCCTTTGGTCAGCTGATCGCTGGGAGCCGTATACCCCGGCCCGCCCAACACATGACGGGGCACGACGGTCAAAGCGGCCATTCCCGCGAAGGTTTTCAGAAAATCTCTTCTTTTCATCGATTAGGTTATTTTTGGAAGTTTTAGGTAACTGTAGAATGGCTCAAAGCAAGCCAATATCAAATATACAATTTTTACGTTACAATTCAGACAAAAACGGCCCGTTTTTTGGAGTATTTTTACTTCTCCCCGAAATGAATGGCCGCATTTTCCCGTCTGTCCGGCACACAGACACAAAAAAAAGACCTCTCCGGTCTTTTCAGACCGGAGAGGTTATGTAAGTAGCCCTGTCGCGACTCGAACGCGAATTTACAGTTTAGGAAACTGTCGTTCTATCCCTTGAACTACAAGGCCCGATCGTATTTTAGAGGCCCGTACCGACGTTCAAGACTTCGAACAGTTTCGGTTTTCTCTAAAACGTCTCCAACGATTCCGTTTCCCGCGCATTCCGATCGATCCTGCATAGCAGCTCAATCTGCCGCCGCCGACCGGACCCACGCCTTACTCTTTCGAGAAATTACCGCCGTCGTATGCCCATTTGAGATAAATGGCACCCCAGGTATATCCACCCCCGAAAGCAGCCAGGATCAGGTTATCGCCTTTGCACAAACGGCTTTCGTAATCCCACAGACACAAGGGAATCGTGGCGGCCGTCGTATTCCCGAACTTATCGATATTGATCATGCATTTTTCACGCGGCAACCCCATGCGATGAGCCGTTGCGTCGATGATCCGCAGGTTGGCCTGATGAGGCACCAGATAACGAATATCGGCCGGCGTCAAGTGATTGCGTTCCATCACCGCTACGGCCGTATCGGCCATATTGGAAACGGCGGCCTTGAAAACCATCGGCCCGTCCTGATGAACGTAATGCCACATATTTTCGACCGTTTCGTGGGTAGCCGGATAAGCCGACCCACCGGCTTTCATATACAGGTGTTGTCCGCCCCCGCCATCCGAGTGCAGATCGGCATCCAACAATCCCAATCCTTCCGTACTGGGTTCGAGCAACACGGCGGCAGCCCCATCCCCGAAGATCGGACAGGTATTGCGATCCTGGTAGTTGATAATCGACGACATCTTATCGCCACCGACCACAATCACCTTTTTGAAAGTTCCGCTTTCGATGTATTTTGCGGCGGTATTCAACGCAAACAGGAAACCGCTGCAGGCAGCCGAAAGATCGAACCCGAATGCGTTTTTCATTCCGGTCTTATAGCAGATCAGATTCGCCGTCGAGGGGAACAGCATATCCGGAGTAACGGTGGCGCAAATGACCATCTGAATATCCAGCGGATCGGTGCCCGTTTTTTCCAGGAGGTCGCGCACGGCGCGTTCCCCCATGTAGGAAGTACCCAGTCCTTCCCCTTTGAGGATATGGCGGGTTTTGATACCGATACGGGACATGATCCATTCGTCGGACGTATCCACCATTCGGCTCAATTCGAAATTGTCAAGGATATAATCGGGCAGGTAGGCACCCGTTCCGGTGATCGCTGCGGTGATTTTTTTCGTCATCGTTTAAAAATTTCTCG
>CALVFO010000048.1 GCA_944326855.1 uncultured Alistipes sp.
TCAAACATGATGCTATTCCGAAAAATCTAACCCGTATGAAAAACATGTTGCGTTGGGGTCTGTTGTTGGGAATGGCGGGGGTATTGGGGAGCAGTTGCTCGAAGGAGCGGACTCCATCCAATGTCTATTCCGATCGTTTCGAACAGACCCAGTTCCGAGATCCGGAAAATGCTTTCCGGGCTGTTCCTTTTTACTCGCTCAATGATTCGCTGGATGCTGACGAACTGCGCCGACAGCTCCATATCTTTAAAGAAGCCGGATACGGAGGGGCTTTTCTGCATAGTCGTATCGGGCTGTTGACGCCTTATCTGGCCGACGAATGGTTCGACATGATGCAGGTGGGTACCGAAACCCTGCAGCAACTGGGAATGGATGCCTGGTATTACGATGAGGACAAATGGCCCAGCGGATTCGCCGGGGGAATCGTGCCTCGGATGAATCCTGATTTTCAGGCCCGTTGTCTGATGCGTGTCGAAGCCCAGCGAAAAATCGAGGCCCCGGACAGTGTGCTGTTCGAAGATGCACGCTATAAATACATTGCTCGGGTCGATCCCATGGGACAACCTTGGTACAACGGGACCAGTTGGGTCGATCTGATGAACCCGCAGATGGTGCAGGCCTTTATCGACTGCAGTTTCAAGCCGTATGCGGATCGTTTCCAGGGACAGCCCCATGCGATGGGTATCTTCAGCGACGAGCCTCAGATATCGCCTCAGGATCGGGGATATCCTCATGAAGGGATGGTCAGTTATTCGCCTGTCATGGAGAAGATATTCGAGGAAAAGTGGGGGTATGCCTTGAGACCCGTACTGCCTTCGTTGTTTGATACGGTGGGAAACTGGCGTCAAGTCCGGCTCGATTATTACCGTACGCTGGCCTACTGTATGGAACAGGCCTTCAGCAAACCCGTGGGGGATTATTGTGCGGCGCACGGACTGATCTGGACGGGGCATTACAACGGCGAGGACAATCCCGTAGGGAATATGCTTAACGAGGGGGCCCTCATGCAGCAGCTCCGGCATATGCAGCAACCGGGCATCGATGCTTTGGGGTTGCGTTACAATACGGTGCATTGTGCCAAAGTAACGACTTCGGTCGCTAACCAGTATGGGCTGCGGCGTCGTTTGAGTGAGTTGTTCGGCATCAGCGGACACAATATGTCGTTCGAGGACCGGATGTGGATCACCTCTTGGCATACGATCATGGGGATCAACTTTATGTGTCCGCACCTGTATCTGTACAGCATGAAAGGATCGCGGAAGCGTGATTTCCCGCCGACGATCAGCCATCAACAGCCCTATTGGAGTCAAAATAAACTTTTCGAAGACTATTCGGCCCGTTTGTGTTATTTCGCCGCTACGGGACGAACCCGTGCCGAGGTATGTGTGCTCAATCCCATCGAATCGGATTACATTGCGCCGACGCTCGATACGGCTCGTGAACAGGATGGACGCTACGAACGCTTGTTGAACGCATTGATGGCGACTCATGTCAATTTCGACATGGGGGACGAACAGATCATTTCGGAGATTGCGTCGGTTCGGGACGGACGGTTCGTGGTCGGGGAGATGGCCTACCCGGTGGTGCTGTTGCCGGAGATGACGACCATCCGGGCTTCGACTTTGCGTCTGTTGGATGAGTTCCGGAAAGCCGGAGGCACGGTGATGGTGTGCGGCGAATACCCGACGCTGGTGGATGCACAGCCCGATCCGGAAGCCCTCTCCGTGTTGAAATCCTATGCCCCGCAGGTTGGAATCGGGGAACTGGATGCGCGGCTTCGACCCGCTACTCAACCCCTGTTTTCGCTTTCGGGCGCATCGGCCGACAGTATCTGGACGCATTTGAGAGAGGTGGAAGGAGGCACGGCCCTGCAACTCTCCAACACTTCCCGGACGGGCACTTTCCGTGTATCGGTACAGTATGCCGATCCGACTCAGGTCGTGAAATTGTGGAATCCCGTCAATGGGAAGGTCCTCGACCTGAAAGCCGAGGGCGGTACTTATACCCTGGAATTTGCTCCGGCCCAAACCTGGATATTGACTTCGGGTGAACCCTCAGTGGCGGCTTCGGTCGATGAATCGTATCGTTTGCCGGGCAGCCGGACCGATTTGCTGACGCTCTCTCCGGAATGGGAAGCTCGGAGACTCGACCCCAATGCCATTACCCTCGATTTTGCTCGATTCTCGACCGATGGCGGTCAACGTTGGAGTGATCCGGAACCGGTACTGGCGTTCTATTCCCGGACGGCCGTAAGCCAACCCTATAATGGGCCGTTGCAGCTTAAATATGAGGTGGATATCGATGATCTGCCTGCCGCTTGTTCTTTGGCCATGGAACAGCCTCATATGTATGAAAGCATCACGGTCAACGGTCAGCCGGTGAAATTTACCTCGGACGGGTTTTATGTCGATGCCTCGTTCCGCACGCAGCCGATCACCTCGCTGTTGAAAAAGGGACATAACGAAATCGTTCTCTCGTTGAATTATGTATCGGCTGTTCCGGACAGTTACGATGCCATCGAACGTTATGGCAGTGAAATCGAAAGCATCTATCTGGTGGGAGATTTCGGCGTGAGGGGACGTTCTGCGGGTGAACCGTTGGCCGATACCTGGCGGAACCGTCAGGCGCGTTTGAAAGCCAAGGCTCCGGTGAATCGTTTTGCCTCTTTTGCATTGGTGGGTGAACCGACCCGGGTCAGTGGAGATCTAACGCTGCAAGGGTATCCGTTCTATGCCGGTCGCTATGCCCTGAGTCAGACGTTCGAATTGCCGGAAGTCGATCCGAACTTACGTTATGTGTTGACTTTCCCCGGTTTCGAGGCGATTCTGATCGGGGTGGAAGTCAATGGGCAAGCCTTGCCGGTGCTTTTCTCCAGTCCCTGGGAGTCCGATCTGACCGAAGCGTTGAGACCCGGCCGCAACGAAGTGACCGTGACTTTGACCAACGGTCTGCGCAACCTGATGGGGCCCCATCATAACGTGGGGGGAGAGTTTGCGGAAGTGGGACCGGCGACCTTCAGCGGCAGCAACGACTGGCCCAATCTTCTGCCGGGCGATCCCGACTGGTATGACGTGCGGGTGAACGGGCAACCGCGGCTGTGGCGGGATACCTATCATATGATTCCGTTCGGTCTGTTGCAGGCTCCCGTCTTGCAGACCGAAGCGAAACATTGAATGGAATAACTGGCAAGTTTTCAGGCCCTTTCCTTCTTCGGAGGAAAGGGCTTTTTGGCAGGACGTTTTTGAGAAGGGTGTGGATGCGCATTTTCAGGAAAGGACGTGGGAAGGGAATAAAAGGGCTTGTTTGCAGAAAATTTCGAGAAGCATGTTTGTGGTCTTGGATTTTTGAGAAAGGGGGAACGGGAAAAAAATTGGAAAGTCGTGTTGCTGTCTTTAAAGGACGGGAAAAGGGCATAGAAAGGGTTTGGGGGACAGGCGGTTTGGTGGGGTGTTTGCGGCCGTGCATTCTCCAGGAAAACCGGTAAAAGAAAACCGGGAAGGAGTCCGGCGGATGGTACGGACCTGCGAAAGACCGCCTTGGGGTCGATGTTCGGTCGGGAAGGGGGCGATATTCGGGGCTTTTGCTTATCTTTACCTTGATTTTTAAATGGATTTTCACCGGAAAAGCGCTTGTTGGAATCGGCCCTGTATCTTGACGGAAAGGATTTTGGGGTATGAACCGGGAAACCGGCCTTTTTGAAAATTCCGAAACGGATCTACCGAATATGGCATACGTGCTGGAAAACGACATCAAATTTCTCAGCGGAGTGGGCGAACAACGGGCCGCTTTGCTGCGTAAGGAGCTGGGGGTTCATACCGTCGGCGATTTGCTGTACTATTTTCCATATCGGTATATCGACCGCAGCCGGATCTATTCCATCGCCGAGATTCGGGACGAGTCCTTGACTTATGTTCAGATTCGGGCGCGGATCGTCGGATTCCAGCATGCGGGTTCGGGTCCCAAAAAACGTTTTGTCGCGCTGGTCGAGGATGCGACCGGAATGGCCGAACTGGTCTGGTTCAAAGGAATCAGCTGGATCGAAAAGCGGCTCGAACAGGGACGCGAATATGTGATTTTCGGGCGACCTACCTTTTTTAACGGGCAGTTGAACCTGATCCATCCCGAGGTGGAGTCTACGCTTTCGCAGCAGAATCGGCCGACCCATGGCGTGCAGGGAGTATACAGTACGACCGAGCGGCTCAATAACGGCCACCT
This sequence comes from uncultured Alistipes sp., assembly GCA_944326855.1. Taxonomy (GTDB): domain Bacteria; phylum Bacteroidota; class Bacteroidia; order Bacteroidales; family Rikenellaceae; genus Alistipes_A. The sequence continues at coordinate 4,216 of CALVFO010000048.1, forward strand.
GGGAACCAAAGCGCTCTATACATTGGTTTGTAACGCCTGGAGTTTGGCGGAGGGGCATATTCGCGAGACGTTGCCCGAGGCTCTTTTGCGGGAAAACCACCTCATCGGTCTGAAAGAGGCCTTGCGGAACATCCATTTCCCGGAAAACGAGCGTTCGTTGAAAGAGGCCCGTTTGCGCCTTAAATTCGAAGAGTTGCTGGGGGTTCAGCTCAGCATTCTGCTCGAGCGGGGACGTCGGGTCGAGCGTTCGGGCGGGCATCTGTTCCCGACGGTGGGCGAGCGCTTCAACCGTTTTTATCAGGAAAAGTTGCCGTTCCCGTTGACCGGCGCCCAGAAACGGGTGATTCGCGAGATTCGTCGGGATACCGTCAGCGGACACCAGATGAACCGTCTTTTGCAGGGAGATGTGGGCAGCGGCAAGACGCTGGTGGCCCTGATGAGCATGTTGCTCGCCTGTGACAACGGCTATCAGGCCTGTCTGATGGCTCCGACCGAAATTCTGGCCAATCAACACTATGCCACTTTGAACCGCATGCTCGAAGGGCTGCCTGTGCATGTCCGTTTATGGACGGGGTCGACCCGCAAAAAGGAGCGGACGGAGTTGAGTGCGTCGTTGTTGTCGGGCGAAACGGATATTCTGATCGGAACGCATGCCCTGATCGAGGACGGGGTACAGTTCCGTAACCTGGGGTTGGTGATTATCGACGAGCAGCATCGTTTCGGGGTGGAGCAGCGGGCCCGGCTGTGGAGCAAAAATGACCGGCCGCCTCATGTATTGGTGATGACGGCCACGCCCATTCCGCGTACGCTGGCCATGACCCTGTACGGGGATCTGGATGTTTCGGTGATCGACGAGCTTCCCCCGGGCCGCAAACCGATCAAAACCCTGCATTACCGGGATTCGCACCGTCTGCAGGTCTTCGGATTCATCCGGAACGAAATCCGGAAGGGTCGTCAGGTCTATATCGTTTATCCGTTGATCAAGGAGTCGGAAAAGATGGATTATAAAGACCTGGAGGACGGTTATGCCGGGATTACGCAGGCCTTCCCGCCGCCGGAATACGTAACGGTAGTCGTGCATGGCAAGATGAAGGCGGCCGACAAGGAGTACGGCATGAAACTGTTCAAGGAGGGGGTGGCGCACATCATGGTGGCGACTTCGGTGATTGAGGTAGGGGTGGACGTGCCCAATGCCACGATCATGGTGATCGAGAGTGCCGAACGTTTCGGGCTGTCGCAGCTCCATCAGTTGCGGGGACGAGTGGGGCGCGGAGGCGAACAGTCCTATTGCGTGCTGATGAGCGGGGACAAGCTCTCGACCGATTCCCGCAAGCGTCTGGCGGCCATGGTCGAAACCAACGACGGGTTTCGGTTGGCGGAACTGGACCTCAAATTGCGTGGTCCCGGAGATATGAGCGGGACGTTACAGAGCGGTCTGGCCTTCGATCTGAAGATCGCCAATCTCGGGCAGGACGGTCAGATATTGACCCTGGCCCGGCAGGCCGCCGAACGGATACTGGCCGAGGATCCTCGGTTGGAGCGAACCGAAAATCGTTTGTTGCGCGAGTTGGCGGCCCGATATCGGAATCGTCGGGAGGCCGATTTCAGCATGATTTCTTAATTCATAACGGGACAGAGTCCGGGCATTTGCGGTGTGGCGTCAGGCGTGAGACTCGATCGGGCTGGCCTGCTGTCGTCAGGGGCTCGGAAAGTCCGTATCGGCGTTACAGAATCCTGAGCCGGGCGAATTTCTTCAACAGAACTTTGGTGCCCACGGGACCGAAATCGACGGTCAGTTTGATGTCGTTGGTCCATTCTTCGATGGCGGTGATTACGCCCGCCCCGAATTTGGCGTGTTCCACCCGCATGCCCACGGCGTATTCTCCGGAGGCGGAGAGGGATGTGGAGGCTCCGGTTGCACCGGCACCTGCGGGGGAGCTCCCCGCGGCCGGATGCCCCGATCCGTAAACGGAACCGGGTTGCGAAACCGTGGAGGTTCCCGTTGTCGAGGGTCGGGAAGCACCCATCGGCCGGAAACGCCCGTCGGGCCGCAGGGGTTTGACCGGTTCGGCCTCCCGGGGCGGGTAATAGGTGCGGGGTTTGTCGGAGTCGTAGGAGGTGCCGCGCGGGTTATAACCGCTGCGGGCAGCCCCTTCGGCCGATCGTGGACCGCCGGGATAGTTCCCCGTTCCCCGTCGGTAGCCGTTAGCCCCGTTGCCGCCCGTGTAGGTGCGTCCGGAGTCGGTTCCGCCCGAGCGGTTGCCGTAAGTCGTTCCCGGTCGGTAGGATCCTCCGTAAGCATTCGGGCTGTTGCGGTAACTGCCGGTTCCGGTGCGGGATCCTTCTGAAGCGTAAGGGTTGCGCGGGGCTTCGATCTCCTCGTCGGAATCTTCGGCCGGGTTGTCCAGGTCGAACGCAATGTCCAGATACCGGGGGTCGATCTCGCTGAGAAAACGGCTCGGACGACTGAACGACATCTCACCCCATTTGAACCGCGATTCGGCAAAGGAAAGCACGGCCGCCGTTTTGGCCCGGGTGAGGGCGACGTAAAACAGTCGCCGTTCCTCTTCGAGACCCTCGGCGCTGCCCATGCTCATCAGGCTGGGAAACAGGTTTTCTTCCAGGCCTGCGATGTATACGTAGGCGAATTCGAGCCCTTTGGCGGCATGCACCGTCATGAGCGTAACTTTATTCTGATCCTCGGGCTTGTCGGTATCCATGTCGGTGAGCAGGGCGACGTTCTGCATCCACTCCTCGATGCTTACCGAGGCCTGAATGGACTCACCGGTCTCTTCGGTGAGTTTTTGTTGTTCCTCGGCAAATACCCGGATGGAATTGATCAGCTCTTCGATATTTTCCAGCGCGCTGATCGATTCGGGCGTCTGCTGCATTTTGTACGTGCCGATCAGTCCGGAACGGGTGGCGATTTCGAGCCCCAGTTCATAGGCCTCCATGGTGGCGCGGGCCGCCGACATCTCACCGATGGTCGATGCGAACGACGCCACTTTTTTGGCGGCGGCCCCGGCCAGTCCCATCGAAGCCGGATCGAGGGTGCTGACCGCTTCCCAAAGACTGATGCCATGACTGTCGGCCGCCGCCGCAATGCGCCCGACGGTCACTTCGCCGATCCCGCGGGCCGGGGTGTTGATCACCCGGCGAAACGCCTCGTTGTCGCGGGGGTTGATCACCAGACGGATGTAGGCCAGCAGGTCTTTGATCTCCTTGCGCTGGTAGAACGAAAAGCCGCCATAGATTTTGTAAGGCATGTTGCGGGTACGCAAGGCCTCTTCCAGCGCGCGCGATTGGGCGTTGGTCCGATACAGTACGGCTATTTCGCTGTAGGGTACTCCCCGTCCGCGGACGGTCGCGTAAATATCCGAGGCGATCAGGGCCGACTCTTCGCGGTCGGTGTAGGCTTTCATGACCTTGATTTTTTCTCCCTCGTCGCCCGAAGAGAACGACTTTTTGCGGATCTGTCGCTGGTTCTTCTCGATGACGCTGTTGGCGGCGTTGACAATGGTTTGGGTCGAACGATAGTTCTGTTCGAGCTTAAAGATCTTCGCTTTGGGAAAATCCTGCTGGAAGCGCAGGATGTTTTCGATCTTGGCGCCGCGGAACGAATAGATGCTCTGGGCGTCGTCTCCCACGACGCAGACATTGCCGTAACGTTCGGCCAGTCGTCGTACGATCACGTACTGGGCGAAATTGGTGTCCTGGTACTCGTCCACGAGGATGTATCGGAACTGTTCCTGGTATTTGACCAGGGCGTCGGGATGGTCACGGAACAGGATGTTGGTCATCAGCAGCAGGTCGTCGAAATCCATGGCTCCGTTTTCGCGGCAACGACGGCAGTAGAGCTTGTAAATTTCCAGAAAACGCGGAATGCGTAATTCGCGGTCTTCGCCCTGCAGCGAGGCGTTGGCTTCGTAGGCTTCGGGGGTGACCAGGTTGTTTTTGGCCCGGCTGATGCGGGCGGCGATGTTGTTCGGTTTGTAGGTCTCTTCGTCGAGTTCCAGCTCGCGGATAGCCAGCTTGACCAGGTTCTTGGCATCCGAAGCGTCGTAGATGGTGAACGTGGCGGGGAATCCCAGTCGTTCGGATTCGGCCCGCAGAATCCGCGCGAACACCGAGTGGAAGGTCCCCATCCACAAGCCCCGACCCAGCGAGGGAGAGATCATGCCGTCGATGCGTTCGCGCATTTCGCGGGCCGCCTTGTTGGTGAAGGTCAGGGCCAGAATGTGGTGGGCCGGGATGCCCTCCTGAAGCATGTAGGCGATACGCGAAGTCAGTACGCGGGTTTTGCCGGAACCGGCTCCGGCAATAATCAGCGAGGGTTCCTGGTAATGGATGACGGCTTCCCGTTGGGCGGGATTGAGACTATGGAGCAGGTCGTTGTTCACGGTAAGATGCGGTTTCAAGGGTTGGCGGTCGGGAGCGGAAGTGCAGGGAAGTGTCGCTCGTCCGGCCTGCGCAAAGGTAGCCTATTTTGGGGGAAGACGCAATCGGAACATCCAGGAAAACGGATGCCCGGACTCTTTTTCGAACCGGACTTTGGGGCGAGGACAGAACAACGCCGTGCCGCTCAGAAAGAAAGCGTATGAGGGTCGCTCTGTCGTTGGAGAGTCTGTCGGGATTTGGATTTTTGGGGTGATATTTTTGCATGGGGCAGGGCGGTCGCTGTGTCGTTGGGGACCCGGGGACAGCTTATGGAATCTCTCGGAGCCTGAGCGGGGCCGGAGGGCGGTCGCCGGTCGCTTCCGCTTCGATACGCTATAGACGGTCGGACCCGTTTGGGCTCCGTGTTTTGAAAGCGGCACCGCGATTCCGACAGGGGTTCTTTTCCCGTGAGCGTTGCTTGGGTAATTCCGGATACGGATTCCCGTCACGTTGTTGAGGTCTTGGTTTTCGCCTCCCTCTTCCCTGATTTTTCGGAGAATTTTCCCGGGAAGAGCGGTTGGACTGTCCGGAAGAAACCTCCCAGGAAGAGTCCTCGTCGGGAATCGGGGCAAAGAGCAGTGGAAAGGATTCCTTTTTGTGAAAATTTATAATAAATTTGCAGGACGGTCGTTTTTCTCCGTACAATCGTGAGCCGATCGGCCTCATGTTGGATAGAATGCTTTTAAAAAACCGAAATAACCTATGAGTGAGGTAATCAATATCAAGGAACTCAACGAACGCATCGAACGCGAGAGTGTCTTCGTGGATACGCTGAACCTGGAAATGAGCAAGGTGATCGTCGGCCAGAAACATTTGGTGGATACTTTGTTGATCGGTCTGCTGTCCGACGGACATATTTTGCTGGAAGGGGTTCCGGGTTTGGCCAAGACGTTGGCCATCACGACCTTGGCTAAAGCGGTCGATGCCCGTTTCAGTCGTATTCAATTCACGCCCGACCTGTTGCCGGCCGACCTTTTGGGGACGCTGATCTACTCCCAGAAAACCGAAGAGTTCGTCGTGAAGAAGGGTCCTGTTTTCGCCAACTTCATTCTGGCGGATGAAATCAACCGTTCTCCGGCCAAAGTGCAGAGTGCCCTGCTGGAAGCCATGCAGGAAAAGCAGGTCACCATCGGCGATACGACCTATCCGTTGCCGCGGCCTTTCCTGGTGCTGGCCACCCAGAACCCGTTGGAACAGGAAGGGACCTATCCGCTGCCGGAAGCCCAGGTGGACCGTTTCATGCTCAAGGTTTTGATTACCTATCCCAAAAAGCAGGAAGAACGCGACATCATGCGCCTGAATCTCGATGGCGGCGGGATGCCCCAGCCCAATAAGGTCATTTCGCCCGAGGACGTGATGAAGGCCCGCGAAGTGGTGCACGACGTGTACATGGACGAAAAGATCGAAAAATACATCGTGGATATCATTTTCGCTACGCGGGAACCGGCTGAGTACAATCTCCAGAAATTGTTGCCGCTGATCAGCTATGGAGGGTCGCCGCGTGCGAGCATTTCGTTGGCCAAAGCGGCCAAAAGTTACGCCTTCATCAAGCGACGCGGGTATGTGATCCCCGAAGACGTACGGGCGGTCTGCCACGATGTGTTGCGTCACCGTATCGGTCTGACTTACGAAGCCGAAGCGGAAAACGTATCGACCGAAGAGATCATTACCGAAATTCTGAATAATGTGGAAGTGCCCTAAACGGGGCTTTCCTTTGGTTCCGAGCGTTCCGGCTGCTCGCTGAGAGGGGATGAGAGAGAATAGGAGGGGGAATCGGAACGGGATGAACGGAGCGAACGGGACGGAACCCTATTGGGGGGAAGGTTTGTGTAACGGATAACCATGACAGAGAACAGCAACGACATACTCAAGCAGGTTCGCAAGATCGAGATCAAAACCCGGGGATTGAGCAACGAAATCTTTGCCGGGAAGTATCACAGTGCGTTCAAGGGCCGGGGGATGGCTTTCAGCGAAGTGCGTGAATATCAGGTTGGGGACGATATCCGTGATATCGACTGGCATGTGACTGCCCGCAGCCGCTCCCCGCATGTCAAAACCTACGAAGAAGAACGAGAACTGACCATGATGCTGCTGGTGGACGTCAGCGGTTCGCGGCTGTTCGGCACCACCGATAAGATCAAAAAGAACATGATTACCGAGATTGCCGCCGTGTTGGCTTTCTCGGCCTCTCAGAATAACGATAAAATCGGGTGTATCTTTTTCAGCGACCGGGTGGAAAAATTCATTCCGCCGAAAAAGGGGCGTGCTCATGTGTTGATGATCATCCGCGAGTTGATCGATTTCAAACCTTCCGACCTCGGAACGTCGGTAGGCGAGGGGTTGCGTTACCTGACCAATATTCTTAAAAAACGCAGTACGGCCTTTGTGCTGTCGGATTTCATGGATGTGGATGAACGGGGAACGGCTCGTTTCGAGGAGGCGATGAAAATCGCATCGGGCAAACATGATCTGGTGGGCATCCGCATTTATGACCGTCGCGAAGTGGAATTGCCTGATGTGGGGGTGATGGAGCTGCAGGATGCCGAAACCGGGCAACGGGTCTGGATCGACTCCTCTTCGGCGGCCGTACGTCAGGCGTATGCCCGTCATTGGACCCGTACCCAGGAGATTATCGACCGGACATTGAATCGTTGTCGGGTGGATAACGTGATGATCGCGACGGGCGAAGATTATGTCGCCTCGCTGATGAAGCTCTTCAAACGACGATAACGCCTGAACGACCGGCTCCGGATGAGTGCGGGCCTGGTTCGGGAAAGGCCGTTCGGAGGAGGGAAACCGACGCCTCTCGGGAACGCGCGGGGAAAAGATTCGGAAAAGGAATACTTCCGGGACGGGAAATATACCGCCTGCCCGCAGTCGGACGCCGGAAGGGAGAGACTCGGCAAACGGATCTGTTTCAGAAAACAAGGAACCGAACCAAGGAAAACGAATGTATGAATCGTAATCGAACCATAGGAATTGGGGTCTGGGTGTTGAGCCTGTGGACGGTTGTGTCGGCCGATGTTGCGGCACAATCGGCAGGGGACCGCTCGCAAACCCGTCGTGAATCGACCGTTGCCGTGGCGTCCGATTCGTCGCAGCGGAACGATGACGCGCCGAAAATACGGGCTCGTCTGTCGACCGACAGCATCATGTTGGGGGACCGTTTCCAGTTGAGCATCGAGGTGGATAAGGACATGATGCAGGTGGTGGAGTTCCCGGCCTTCGACAACGGACGACTGGCCGACTCGATCGAAATCGTGAACGAAGGGCCGGTGGATACCCTCAGCCGCGAGGGACGGCGTCTCAAACTCAAACGCGATTACCTGTTGACCTGTTTCGAACCGGCCGTCTATCGGATGGGACGTTTCCCGGTGCTGTACGTCGATAAGAACCTGGTCGATACGTTGTGGTCGGAAGATTCGTTGGAAGTGACCGTACATACCATCGAAATCGATACCACCACCCAACAGATTTATGATATCAAGCCTCCGGTCGCAACGCCATTGCGTTTCGGGGAGATCAGCGGGTATCTGCTGCGTATTCTCTTGGGACTGATCGTGCTGGGAGCAATCGCCTATGTGCTGATCCGGCGTCTGCAGCGCAAACCGATTTTGGGAGGTACGCCTGCACCGGACGATCCGCCACACGTGGCAGCCATTAAGTCGCTGGAAAAACTTCACGCTCAGAAATTGTGGCAGAGCGGTAAACAAAAGCAGTATTATACCCGTTTGACCGATATCCTGCGGGCATATATGCAAGGACGTTACGGTTTCCGGGCGATGGAGTATACGTCGGCGGAAATTTTGGCGAAATTGCGGGATGAGGAACTTCCGGAACGTACCCGTGCCCGGATCGAAAACCTGTTGCCGTTATCGGATTTTGTGAAGTTCGCCAAATATGTGCCCGATGCCCAGCAGAATGAAGATGCCTATCAGGATGCCTATTATTTTGTGGAAGAGACCAAGCCGACCGAACGTGAAGAACCGATCGGCAGTGATACGGTGGAAGAGCCCGTGGCTCAGCCCGGAAAGGAGGTACGCTCATGATACGGAGAGCTATTTGGTTGAGCATTTTGTCGTTGGGCCTGGTTGTGACGGCATCGGCCCAGAAATATCCCGAACGCAAGGACATCCGCAAAGGAAATAAACTCTACGAAAAGGGAGATTATCCCGGAGCCGAACTCTCTTATCTGAGGGCTCTGGAGGCGAAGCCCTCCTCGGTGGAAGGGCTCCATAATCTGTCGGGAGCGCTTTATAAGCAGGGCCGTTACGAAGAAGCGGCGAAGGCGGCCGGGACGGCGGCTCGCGATTCTTTGGCCGGGCAGTATGCGTCGGGAGCTTTCTACAACGAGGGGAATGCCTATTTCCAGCAGCGTAAGTTGGATGAGGCGATCGAAGCCTACAAAAATGCCTTGAGACGTAATCCCGAGGATCAGGAGGCCAAATTTAATCTGGCCTATGCGTTGAAATTGAGGGATAAGGATAAGAATGGTGGAGGCGGTGGCGGTCAAAATAACCAAAATAACCAGAATCAAAACCAAAATCAGAACCAAAACCAAAACCAAAACCAAAATCAGAACCAGAACCAGAATCAAAATCAAAATAACGACCAGAATCAGAACCAGAATAACGATCCAAACCAGAACGATCAAAACGATCCGGGGAAAAATTCGCAAAACCCGGATTCGCAGAATCGTCCCGGTCAGGGTGGGGAGTCTCCGCAACAGGGAGGTATGAGTCGGCAGGAGGCCGAGCAGATGTTGGACGCTGTGCAGGGAGCCGAAGATAATACCAAAAAGAAGGTCGACGCTCAGAAAGTCCGGGCGGTAGGACGATCCGGCAAGAATTGGTAGGTCGGTCTTGGACGGTTCGGTTTTCAGAGAGGCCCTCTGCGGGTTTGTCTGAATTTTCTGGGGTGAGTTTTTTGAAAAGCCGACTGATCGGAGAGCGCATCCGGGAAGGAAAGGCAACATTTTTCGCGGAGGTTACATCCGGAAAGGGAAATTTTTCGCGGAGGGAGTATCCGAAAAGGGGGCTGTTCGCGGAGGCCGCACCCAAAGAGGGGAAGAGGGGGAGTCCGCAGGCCCGAGCCGATCGTGATTCGGTTCAAACTGAATGAAAAGAACGCAATAGGAGATAGTTTCGTGGATATAGTCAGATTCGTCAATCCCAAATTGTTGTGGCTGTTGTGGGTGTTGTTGCCCATGGTGGTCTATTACATCTATCGCAGCCGTCAGGGAGGAGCCACCTTGCGCATTTCGACCGTGGACGGGGTCAGAAACCTGCCGAAATCGGCGAAATATTACCTGCGCCATTTGCCGTTTGTGTTGAGGTGCCTGGCTGTAGCGGCGCTGATCGTGGCCTTGGCACGTCCGCAGAGCGCACAAAGCCATTCCAACAGTACGACCGAGGGAATCGATATCGTGCTTTCGCTCGATATTTCGGGGAGTATGTTGGCCCGGGATTTCCAACCCGACCGTATTACGGCCGCCAAGGAGGTGGCGTCCCATTTTATCAACGATCGCCCCAACGACCGGATCGGGTTGGTGGTGTTTGCCGGAGAAAGTTTTACCCAGAGCCCTCTGACGACCGACAAGGCGTCGTTGTTGACTTTGCTGGCCGGGGTGAAAAGCGGAATCATCGAAGACGGTACCGCCATCGGAAACGGCTTGGCTACGGCGCTGAACCGCCTTCGGGAAAGCCAGGCCAAAAGCAAAGTGGTGATTTTGCTGACCGACGGGGTGAACAATAGCGGACAGGTTGCCCCGTTGACGGCGGCCGACATTGCGCAAAGCCTCGGAATCCGCGTCTATACCATCGGAGTGGGAAGTATGGGTACGGCACCCTATCCGACGGTGGATATGTGGGGTAATATCTCGTTCCAGCCGATGAAGGTGGAGATCGATGAAGAGGTCCTGCAACAAATCGCCGATAAAACCGGAGGACGTTATTTCCGGGCGACCGACAAAGCCAACCTGGAAGCGATTTACGACGAAATCAATGACCTGGAAAAAACAAAAGTCGAAGTGGAAAACTTTACCCGCTACGACGAGCGTTTTGCTCCTTTCGCTTTGTTGGCCTTGGGGCTGCTGATGGTTGAATTTTTATTGAAAACGCTTTATCTGAGGAGAATACCCTAACTGTAAACGTTCGGATCCGACTGGGGGGACGGTCGTTTCCGTGTTCAAGATTCCCCGACCCGTAATTACGAAAACCGCTGCCTGAAAGTCATGTTCAGATTTGCAACTCCCGAATATTTCTACCTGTTGTTGGTTTTGCCGCTGTGGGTGGCTCTTTACTTGTATGCCGTCCGTCGCCGCCGCCGGGCCCTGGATCGTTTCGGTCTGCGCACTACGCTCCGGGAATTGATGCCCGAAGCATCTCCCCGACGGATCCGGAATAAATTTATCCTGTTCGTTGTGGCTTGGGGGCTGATCGTCGTGGCGCTGGCCCGCCCCCAGTTCGGAAGCAAACTCAAGGAGGAAACCCGTCGCGGAATCGAAATCATGTTGGCGGTGGACGTTTCCAACAGTATGTTGGCGCAGGATTTCGAACCGAATCGTCTGGAACGTACCAAATATGCCATCGGACGCCTGACCGAACAACTGACCGAAGACCGGATCGGACTGATCGTTTTTGCCGGAGACGCCTACATGCAGTTACCCATCACGTCGGATTATGTGATCGCCCGGAGTTTCGCCAACAGCATTTCTCCGGACATGGTTTCGCGTCAGGGTACGGCCATCGGGGCGGCCATCAATTTGGCGATGAACTCGTTTTCGTCGGGGAGTGAAGGAAGCCGGGTGTTGATTCTGATCTCGGATGGAGAAAACCATGAAGACGATGCTTTGGCGGCAGCAGCGGCTGCGGCGGCTCAGGGAATCAAGATTTATACCATCGGAATCGGAACTCCCGAAGGAGCCCCGATTTCGATCGGCGGGGAATTTATCAAGGACGAACAGGGGAATATGGTGGTGTCGAAACTGGATGAAAAGACCCTGCAGCAAATCGCCGTGTCGACCGGCGGATCGTATATTCGGGCGACCAATCGCAGCTTGGGATTGAATGAGATCGTCAAACAGATCAATGAAGTCGAGAAGAAGGAGTTGAAGACGAAAGTCTTTGAAGATTTCGATGAGCAGTTTCGTGGTTTGTTGTGGGCTGCCTTGGGGTTATTGTTGATCGAAGGCGCGATGTTGACCCGGAAGAATCGGATATTGGCCCGGTTTTCGGTGTTCAAATCCTCGGATCACGATCTCCGATAAAACGATCAGAAATATAGACAAAGAGGCCGATGCTTGTTCACGAGCATCGGCCTCTTTGTTTGAAAGAATACCTGTCGGGGTCAGGAGGGACGGGGAGACGGCCGTTGTGATGGGACCGAACCGGAAAGAGAATACGGATTCGGGATGTTGGTCGGGCAAGATGCTTCCCGGCAAGTGTTTCGGGCAACGGGCTTCCGGGAAAGTGCTTCGGGCAAGATGCTTTTGGGAAAATGCTTCGGGTTGGCTTCGGGAGCCTTCGTTGGAATGAGAAAGGCGGGTTTAACCGATTGGATCATCGCTCTGCGGTATCTGTTTCGACTCGGTCGGTTGAAGCGGCTCAACCGGGTGAAAGGGACGAAGTCCGTACGGATCTCACCGATCCTGGGTTAGGGCTGTCAATAGAAGGGCCGATGAAGATTTCCTGAAAGGAAGTGTAACTTTTCGGAGCCGATGCCGTTGTAGTAAACATATAAGCTATTTTCGTTCGCGTTGCGCGGGCATTGAACCCGGTAAAATGCATAAACGGCAGGAAGTCGAAGGTAAAATGAGGACTTCCGACGCATGAGAAGATGAAGCACAGAACTCAATCGATATTCTATCTGTTGTTGCTTGTAAGCTGGTTGGGCACGGGCTGTTCCTCCAAACGGGTGTCGCCTGACATCAACCGGCAGGTGAAGGTTTTGTTGCAGGCCACTCAATCCGGAGCGGAGGATCCGGCTACCAAAACATGGATCGGAGGAGACCGGCTCGATCGGGTATACTGGTCGGAACGCGATACGATCTCGCTGTATTGGCGCACGTCCGGCAGCACGGAGGCTTTGGGGGGAGAACAACGTTTCCATTGTTATCAATATGAACCGTCGGCTTCGATTTTCGCCGCCCAAATGGAAGCGATGGGTTCGGGAAGTTACGACTATTATGCGGCGTTTCCTCGCCCGGCTTCGGTCGACGGGACAAAAGCGACATATCGGTTGCCCGCCGAACAGGAGGGAACGTATGCGGCTCAGGGCGGCGGAAGAACGGCTCCATACACGGGCAATCTCGATGTTATGGTGGCCGAACCCCTGACCGGACAGCCGGGGTTAGTTTCGGATCAGATGCTGACGATGAATTTCGTGCATCAGTGCCATGTCATGCGGATACAGGTGCCCACGGGGCGTAATCAATGGGGTGCCAACATCCGAAAACTGCGGGTGGAATTTCCGTCGGCCGTGGTGGGAAATATGACCGTTAATCTGGCCGATCCGCAGGCTGCGCCGACGTTGGCCGACGGCGGAAATGTCGTGACGGCCGTTTTGCCTCAGGCTTTCGGTGAGTCGGAAGAAGATTCCCCGGAGGGAAATTACGTGTGGCTTTTTTTGTGTCCGGGAACGATTACGGGCGAGGTTCGTTTTACGGCCTACGATGAAAACGGCTATCAGTCGCAGTCGCTCAGCGTGTCTATTGACAAAACCCTCGAAAAGGGACGTGTTACGCCGATCAACCTGACCATTCCTAATGAACTGCCGGTGACGTGGATCGACTTCTCGATCGTGGGAAACAACCTGGGGGAAGAACCTCGGTCGTTCACCGTGACGGCTCCCGAAGGTGCCACCTTCCGCAACGGAACGAATACGCAGACCTTTACCGTCAACGACCAGAATCTTTATTCGCTCGGCTTTTACAACGAATACGACGGCATCGACAACGGTTCGGCCATGCGTAGCGGACCGATGACGATTACCTACGATTCGGAACATGCCCTGGTGTCGGACAAGCAGACCCTCACGGCATTTACCGTGGAAGGGCATACTCCGATCTCGTTGACGGTACCTTATCTGTTGTATGAAGATTTCGGTGCAGTAGGAGATGTGGAATCGGGGTTAAGAGGAGATCCTGAAGAGTTGAGCGGTTATAATCTGCCAGAATGGTCGGGATCGCGTTTCGGATTGAAAGCGAATACCTCAGCCATGATATTTGCCTATTTGGGATCATCGGTTGTGACCGATCCGGATGGAGGAGATAATCATCGGGGGCGTTTGGATACCCCGATGCTGACCGGTTTGAAGGAGGGGCAAAGTGTTTCGCTTCGGGTACTGTATAATGTGAGCGGAACGAAACAGAATGGGAATACCATTTTCGGGAAAACTACCGTCATGTATTCGAAATATGAGTTTGGTATCGATACGAAGACCGGTACCGTGAATGGCGATGATAATGCGATCGAACAGGTGGTTCACGAAGAAGAACCCGGTACGGATGGCAGTTATACGAATATTCCTTATTTGCGGGATTTTGTGATAACCGGATGTACCAACCGACATCGCCTTTCCTGGAGAACCTCGTTCCGTGTGAATGGACAAGGAATTTCGACCATTACTGCCGGCTATACTTATGTGTATATCGATAATATTCGGGTGTCGATCGTACCTTAATCAGGAATTGAAAATTTAGGCTTATGAAAAAATATGTACTGATTCTTAGTATGTTAACTTTGGTGCTGGGAGCCTGCGAAAAGACTCCGGAACCGACGCCGGACGATACCCAACGGGGCTCGATCGCGTTCGACTGCTCGATCTCGTCGGAAGTGGCGGTGGTTTCCTCCGGCACCAAGGCCGATCCGGCCACCCGGGAACTGCCCGCTTCTTGCCTGCCGGAAGTCAACCAGATGGGCATGAAACTCAGCAGTCAGTCCACCTTCCTCCAGTACCAGTACGAAACCATGGACGCTTACGATCAGCCGTTGCTCGATCCGGGCGATTATACGGTCGAATTCGCTTATGGTGATCCTGAAAAAGAAGGGCCCGATGCCGCCTGTTTCTCCGGAAGCTCGACTTGTACGGTCGTGGCGCGTAAAACGGTGACTCACCCGGTGGTACACACCTTGTCCAATTCACTCTACACGGTCGAACTGTCCGACTGGTTTAAGAACTATTACAGTGAATATCAGGTGAGTATCCACACCGAATCGGGTTATCAGAGCGACCATACCAGTGTGGATGAAGCGGTCAATGCTTCGAGCGAGCCGACCCCGATTTTCGTGAAGCCGTCAACCAAACTCTTCCTGAGTGGAACCGCTACCAAAACCAATGGCGTGCAGGTCGAGATTCCCAAAACCGAAATCGGAACGACCGTGGCTCGTACCTGGCATACGATCCGGGTCGACGCCGGAGCAGTCGGTCAGGCCAGCCTGACCTTGACGTTTGATGATACGCCTACGTCGGTTGAGGTGAGGGAAATCGAACTGAATCCGGAAATATAATCTTTTTTAACGATTGAATCAAAGCAGTCTCTATATGATGAAAGCAGTTTTACGAATACTCAGTCTGGGTTTTCTGCTGGTATTGGCAGGATGTAAAGACGAAACGCCGTGGTATAATAAGACTGGAACAGATCCTTCTGGAGAAGGCGTAGGGTATCTGGTGACGTCGGGCTTGACAGTGTCGATTGCGGATGATGAAGTCGTGTCGACCACGACAGGACAGTCTGTCGTGAAAACCGATGCGATGGTTTCAAAAGCGGCAGTTCCCGACGCAACGGAGACGGGATCGGTCTCGGAGACCGTTTCCGATGAAACGCTTCAGACCCGGGCTTCGGCACCCTTGGTCGATGCGGGAGACGATTACAAGGTGACCATCTGTAATGATAAAACTTCGGAAGAACTGCAGTATACGTATGGAGACTTGAAAAAAACGGAAAATCAGAAAATTCCGTTGGAACCGGGTTCCTATACGGTTTCGGCGGAGTCGCCCGATTACGCCGAATATATCGCCGGGGAAAATTATGCGGATTGGAATAAGCCGGTTTTTGCCGGTTCAGTGACCAAAACTATTGTCAAGGAACAAGAAACGACGGTGGACGATCTGGTCTGCAAATTGGGAAATATCAAAACGACCGTAACGACATCCGCCGATTTGCAGAGCCTCTTTTTGCCCGACGGGCAGGCGACCGAACAGTTACCGGCGCTCACGGTGACTCTCTCGATCGGGGATCATTCGTTGGTATACGGGCGTACGGAGATGAACGAGGAAGCGAGAGGCTATTTCAAGGCGGTCGAAAGTACCAATACGATTCAGGTCAGACTGGAAGGATCGTATAACAAGGCGGCCGGCGATGCGGCTCCGGAATACGTGCCGGTAACCTGGACACGAACCATTACCGACTGCAAAGCCGGACAGTGGCGTAAAATCTCGATCAAGGTACTCAATGCCACGCAGGGCGATGTGCAGTTCGAGATGAGTGTGGAGAATTGGGTATATGATCAGAAAATCGATGTCGATGTGATGCAGTTGTTTGC
>CALVFO010000049.1 GCA_944326855.1 uncultured Alistipes sp.
GTATCCCCCATACAGACAGTAATATGAGGGTGGCGACCACCAATACGGTTGCCAATACGCTGGCTTTTAGATCTGAATGAGTGTTCATCGGTGTGGGTTAAGGTTGTTTTACGGTGTATCGATAAGAACCTTGTTGAAAAATGATGGAATCGGGACCTTCTTGCCTGAGGGTAAAGGCTCCGATGGTTTCTCCAGCCCGTATCATATGGGACGTATCATTCAACGTCACCAGGTAGTATGAGGTGCCGTGTTTTCTTAAAGTCCCGCTCCAAACGATTGAAGGGGCGGTTTTAGGAGGACGGCTGTTTTTTGCAGGGATGAGAACGGGTGTGGACGATTGATCTGATTGGGAAGATCGCTCGCCCAAAAACGGGTCCCGATAGTTTGCCCGTAATGTATCTTGTCTTGATGGCATCATGGAATGGGAAACGGGAGTAGCCGGATCGGAATTTTCCGGGTCGTCGCTTCGGAAATTCCATATCTTATAGGCGATGATTCCCCAAAGAACCATCGTAATGACAGATAGCGGATAGATCATTCGTTTTGTGGTCATCATGCCTGAGATAGAGGTGAATAGAACTTAAACGAATTGGGGAGATCGAAACGACGACGCTTGTTCGGACGATTCTAATGAATCGCCTGCTTCATCGACTGACTCTTTTTCTACGATATGGAGCGTATATGTGACGGATGGTCCGGTATAGGCGAAGTTGCACGGTGTGAGCGACCATTGGTAATGGCCGGGAGCCAGTCCCGTTTGAAATGCACACCCTGCAACCAGGGTGTCTGCAATGACTTGCGATGCGCCGACAAAAGAGGGAGTCACTACAGTCAATCGATAACGATCGGCGCCGTCCACTTCTTCCCATAAAAAAGTGATGAGACCGGTCGTAGTTTGAGCGCCATCGGATGGAGCGATGATGGAGACTGTTTGGCGGGATATGTCTCTCTCGAAGGTGTCTTGACAACGGCACCCCAAAAACAACAAACAGAGTAAAAACAAATATTTCATGACCCATGGAGATTGGAAGTTGTGATGTATTGAATGATTAGTTTGAGCGTTAGTTTCGGAGCTTGTCGGCGGTTGTTCGGGAAAGAGAGAAAGTAACTCAAAGAGGCAATTTTGCAGGATGGAAGTTGTCGCTCGATTCCTTCACATACGCGTAATAAACCGACATACTCCCCTTGTAATAGAAATTCATCGGTATGTAGAGAAAAATCACCCTCCTGCCGGGTCATGTAGGGCGTATATCGTGCTACCACACAAGAAAAACGTTCAGTCAAAGGCAGTATTCGGGGTAACAAGAACTCCTCTCCCATACATGGAATTCTGGGGCTGAACAAAGAATCGGATAGGGAGAGAGAGTCTGTCTGCATGCTGGTCATTTGTTTCTGCAAATGCCGACAGTCTTGCCATAGGCGTAGCGTTTTGCGCCAGGTGAACCAATAAATCAGTCCGGGCGCTAAGATCAACAAAGCTCCTAAAGAGATTATACCCTGATATTTGCCTGGACGTTTCATAGACTCATGCGAATGTGAAATCGGAAAAATGGCGTTTCGGTTTCTTGTTCCAGACGAATCAAGGTCAGGGTCTGGATCAAGGGATTTTGTTGTAAACGTTGAGCGAATTCGGTGATTTCATCGGCTTGGATGGCCATCCCTTTCAACGTAATGATTCGCTCGTCAAGTGCTAAGGTTTTGTGTTCCTCCAGCTTTTTCTGCAACGGCTGTACGGAAAGTTCTGTCAGGGAGATATCGGCAGGGACAGCTTCGGCAATGCGGTCACAAATCAAGGCATAAGGAATCTCGGGCAGTCGATTAAAATCCTGCCACAATTGTTGCTTCTGATCGGAAAGTCGCTCCTGTTGTCCCAATCGGGTCCGGGCGATATCGACTTGTTGCTGCCACTGTTGCTTTTGGGCTGTCAAATGATCCGATAGCAGATAGTTCCCGATGAGTAATAACAAGAGAAGACCTAAAACGGGTAAGCGAAGTCTCGAAACAATTCCATTGGCGAGAATGGTGCTCTGGGCTGAGGGCTTTAAAAACATCTTCCAAGACAATTCCTGGCGATAAAACCGATCGGCTCTTTCGAGTGTCGCTCTACTTTGCTGATCCGGGTTGGGTAATGCGCTTAATTGCAAGTCTACTACCGGTACATCTTGGAGCCACTCCTCCAATGGGAGTAGTTGGGTCCGCTGAGCAAAAGCAAAATGCTCTCCGGAAGAATCAGGATAACGACTCCACCTGAATCGGTCATTCTGGTTGCAGACGCGCGCAATCAGGTCGGTCGCTGTTTCGCTTTCTTTGACGATAACGCCATGTCCCCCACATAAGACCAGCACAGGATAAACGTTTGCCTCAGGCCAGGGAGCGTTTTCATCCAACGTTTCGTGCCGGATAATGGACGGGCGGCCTTTCCGACTGTGCAAATGATACAGTATAAGCGTCCATCGATCACTGGTCTCGAATCGCACCCATAAAATGGACAAATGAGGTATGCAAACAGTTTTCAGATTCATGGGAATATGAGGATGGATCAGTCGATGACTGTCGGTTTGATAAACACATTGAGTTTCTGTTCGGTTTTATTGTCGGACGATTTTCCGAAGAGCCATTTGAGGACAGGAATTCGGGCTATGAACGGCAACCCGCTGGAGGTTTTTTCTCGGGAATTGCGTTCAATGCCGCCCAGCAGCACCATCTCTTCATTGCCGACTTTGACCAAAGACTTGAAGCTTCGGGTAGAGAGTCCCGGAGGAGCGTCTTTTTCGATGCGCTCGGTAAATTCGCTTTGCTCGATTTCGATATCGAGGGTAATCTGCCGATCTTCGCTCACGAACGGAACGATTTTGACGGTAAGGTTGGCCTCTACGCTTTTCCAGGTGTAGGAACTGTTCTGCACCGGATTCTGAGTACCCATATAGCTGTTTTGAACCTCTTTGTAGTACATCGTTTCTCCGCTTTTCAGGGTAGCTTCATGCCCATTGAGGGTAGACAGCTTCGGAGTGGATTGCAGAACGATATGACCGGTTTCTTCCAGAAATTGAAGATTCATGTAGAAGTTGGGCGATACTTTCCCCAAACGGACGACTCCGAATCCGTTAAAGCTATTAATGAGGTTATTGATGCTTCCAGCCCCCAGGTTCAGATTCACGCCGGGAGAAAAGCTTCCTGCAGTCGTGGAGGGTGTTTCTCCTATGCCCATTTCCACACCGGCTTCATCGATCCGTTTCGTGGTGGCATCGACAATCAAGATGTCGATGGTAATCAAGGGAACGGGATGGTCGATCGATTGCAAAAATTGTTCAATTCGATTGACCTGACGTTGATCTCCGCTGGCGATAATGCTGTTTAAATCGGGGAACATGGCGACCTGCAGACCCTCTTTCAAATTACCCGGAATGATTTCGACCAATTTGTCAACGGTTCGGTAACGGAGCGGAATGACTTGCGTGGTAAAAAGATTTTTGTCTTTTGCTTCTCCGAATACATAAACGCCGCCTTCTTCATAAAAGGAATAAGCTGTTCCGGTAAACAATACACTAAAAAGTCTTTTAGGTGAGACCTTTTTGAGGTATATGCTTGTTTGTGCACTGACCGGTTTGATGAAGAAGTAGTCAAGGCCCAATTGAGAACATACATCCACGACGATATCGTAGATATTGCCGCGATCGATAGTGGCTGAAATCAGACCGGTAGAGTCGATCAGAAGTTGACTGGGGGTGAATTGTCTGCGTCGTGTATAATGGGATCGAGGCCCGGGACTCTCCGTCGGAGCCAGAGCACCGGCTTCAAAGCTCCAACTTTTGGCTTTGGGGTTTCCGGTGAGCTCCAATGCATTGACCGATGCCAATGTATATAATGCCTCCTCTAACGGCATGCGGGTTACATAACCCGATACAGATTTGTTGTAAAGGGCTTGAGGTACAATCAGGTTAATCCCGGCTTGCTGAGAAATCAACTTGCTGACCTCGATCAGCGGAGCGGCCAGAATGTCATATGACAACGTACTGTCGGCAGCCTGATAACTGACTGAAGGGGCGACCGGTTTTTCTTTCGGAGGAATATGCGGAAAGATCGATACGATATTGCCGACTATACTGATGTCGAGATCATACTCTTTACACAGAAAATAAATCAGTTCATCGACTCGTGCCTGGGTGAAGTTGCAGCTGACCATCAGATTGCCGGCATCTTTCACACTGAGATTTACTTCGTTGAGTCGGGCGACGTTTTTCAGCAGCTCATCCAGCGGTAATTTGGAAACGGTAATATCGACCGTTCCCTGAAAAGCTGGTTCACGCTGGGAAAGCGAATCGAGCATGGCTCGGATATGTGGCAAGCGTTGTGTATTGTCTTCGGCCGCTCGACAACCCAAACTGCTGATGATCGTCAGAATAACGATTCCCAAAATTATGCGGAGGTTCATGGTAAAAGTCAGGTGTTGGTTTCAGGTATAATGTGGCGAGGAAAAATCATTAGGGCGGAGGAGATGCTGATACCGCGACTTTCGTAGCATGGTTGTCCGGTTGGATTAATGGCAGGACTTCTTCTAAAGAACTGAGCCCCTCTTCGACCAAATGAAGGGCCGCCCGACTAAGTGTTTGAATATGGTGTTTGTGCAGATAATCGGAAATGTCACCCTGTTCGTGGCGAATCGCTTCAATCAGTTCTTCTTGAATGGGAATCACCTCGTAAAGGGCTTTACGGCCCTTATATCCCGTATAATAACATTGCGGGCAGCCGATTGCACGATAGATTTGCGGCAATTCCCGGCCTACTATGCGCTGTTCTGCAGCCTTTAAGGGTTCGGCTTTTTTACAATGAGGGCATAATACACGTACCAAACGCTGGGCCATACAAAGAATCAACGTATTGGAAATCAAATAGGGTTGTACGCCCATGTCGATCAGGCGGGCTACGCTTCCCCAGGCACTGTTGGTATGGATGGTCGAGAAAATCAAATGGCCGGTCAATGAACTGCGAATGGCCATACCGGCTGTCTCCGCATCTCGGATTTCTCCCAGCATGATGATGTCGGGATCCTGACGTAAAAAAGTCCGGAGGGCAGCCGTGAAAGTCAGTCCGATCTCTTCTTTGAGTTGCACTTGATTCACTCCTTCGAGCGTATATTCGACCGGATCCTCGATGGTCAGGATATTGCTTTGTTCGGCATTGAGCTGTCGAAGCGTAGCATATAATGTCGTACTCTTCCCCGATCCCGTAGGACCGCTGATCAAAATAAGTCCATGAGGATGTGAAATCGCTTCGAGATAGAGCGTCAACTGAGAGTCGGTAAACCCCAAATTCTTCAGGTCCAACAATTCAACATGGCGGGTCAATAGACGAAGAACGACTTTTTCTCCATATAGGGTCGGCAGGGTGGAAACTCGTAAATCGAATTTCATATCATTCTCCTGGAAAAAAATACGGCCGTCTTGCGGCAAACGTTTTTCGGCGATGTCCAACGATGCCATGATCTTGATCTGGTTGACCAAGGCGGCATATCCACCTCGTTCGATGACATAGCGTTCGATGAGTTTACCATCGATGCGCAGCCTGATGCGACACCGGTTTTCATAAGGCTCAAAATGAATGTCACTGGCATAAGCTACGAAGGCCTCCCGAATCAGATCATGCAAGAACCCAGGTCCTCCGACCGTTGATGTGACCATTGGTGTGGAGGTAAGGTCATTTTGATGGTAATATTGGGTTAGCTTTTTTTGCAGGGCTTGTGAGGCGATAGTTTCAATTCGTACGGTATTTCCCCATAAGACTTCTGTTTCTAACGAAATTTCTGTGTAATCTTTTCCCTGCTCACCATAGCACCAAATGGTATCGTTCTCCTGTTTGTAAGGCAATAAACGGTATTCCCAAGCTTGTGAAGGCGTGAGAAGCTGAATTAATTCGGTGGGAATCCGTAA
>CALVFO010000050.1 GCA_944326855.1 uncultured Alistipes sp.
CGGCCCAGGCCATCGTGGCCAAAGGGGATGTCGTTAAAACCGGCCAACTGATCGCCCAAAGCGGAGGGTTTGTTTCCGCGAACATTCACTCATCGGTTTCAGGAACGGTTACTTCGCTCGAACCGGTAGCCGATGGGGGTGGGGTGCGCCGTCCGGCCATCACCATTCGGGTCGAAGGCGACGAATGGGTCGATACGATCGATCGCACGCCCGATATCATCAAGGAATGCAACCTGACTCCGCAGGAAATCATCGCCAAAATTGCCGCAGCCGGTATCGTGGGGATGGGGGGTGCTACCTTCCCGACCCAGGTGAAACTTTCCGTACCGCCGGGCAAAAAAGCCGAATACCTTATTATCAATGGGGTGGAATGCGAACCCTATCTGACCGCCGATCATCGGGTGATGCTCGAACGCGGCGAAGAATTGCTGGTCGGCATCCGCATTCTGGCCAAGGCTCTGGGGGTCAAACAGGCTTATATCGGGATCGAAAACAATAAACCCGACGCCATCAAACACCTCAGCGAACTGTGCGCCATGACCACGGGCGTCGAAGTGGTTCCCCTGAAAGTACAATATCCGCAGGGCGGTGAAAAACAGCTGATCGACGCTGTAATCGGCCGTCAGGTTCCTTCGGGCGGACTGCCTATCGACGTAGGTGCCGTGGTACAGAACGTAGGTACTTCGCTGGCCGTGTACGAAGCTGTCCAGAAAAACAAACCGCTGATCGAACGCGTCGTGACGGTGACCGGCAAATCGCTGAAAAATCCTTCGAACCTGCTGGTTCGGGTCGGGACTCCGATCAGTGCCCTGATCGAACACTGTGGAGGATTGCCCGAAACGGCCCGCAAGGTCATCAACGGCGGTCCGATGATGGGTCGTGCCATGGCTAACCTGGATGCCTCGGTGACCAAGGGAACTTCCGGCGTGCTGATGCTGGATGAACCCGAAGCCTTGCGCCCGGTATCCAGCAACTGTATCAAATGTGCCAAGTGCGTATCGGTTTGCCCGATGGCCCTGGAACCCTACCTGTTGAGCAACATGTC
This sequence comes from uncultured Alistipes sp., assembly GCA_944326855.1. Taxonomy (GTDB): domain Bacteria; phylum Bacteroidota; class Bacteroidia; order Bacteroidales; family Rikenellaceae; genus Alistipes_A. The sequence continues at coordinate 1,046 of CALVFO010000050.1, forward strand.
CAAACGCGGTATGTTTGCCGATCTGGAGCCGCTGAAAATCACCGATTGTATCGAATGCGGTTCCTGCTCCTTTACCTGCCCGGCTGCACTGCCTCTGTTGGATTATATCCGCTTGGGTAAAGCCGAAGTGATGAAGATCATTCGTTCGCGCAAATCGTAGGCGCCGGATAAGTTGGTTCAAAAAAGTGAAAAACAAACGATAATGGAGAAAAAATTAGTTGTAGCGCCCTCTCCCCACATTCACGGCAATATGACGACAACTCGTCTGATGCGCGACGTGTTGATTGCGCTGTTGCCCGCTTTCATCGTTTCGGTGGTGGTATACGGCGTGAATGCATTGATCGTAACGGCAGTTTCCGTTGCGTCCTGCGTATTGTTCGAATCCCTGATTTCCCGCTTTCTGTTGGGTAAACGTTCTACGGTCGGCGATCTTTCGGCTGTCGTAACCGGCGTTTTGCTGGCCTTCAACCTGCCCAGTTCGCTGCCGGTCTGGATGGTCGTTATCGGCGCCCTGGTGGCCATCGGTGTCGGCAAAATGTCGTTCGGCGGATTGGGTTGCAACCCGTTCAACCCGGCCCTGGTGGGACGTGTCTTCCTGTTGATCTCATTCCCGGTACAGATGACTACTTTCCCGATTCCCAACGGCGTGAATGCCTTGGGCGGAGCCGTAGACGCCGTTTCGGGACCTACGATTCTGGGGTTTGTCCGCGGAGCCCTGAAAGGAGGTATGACCACGGCCGATATCGCCGATCAAATCTCGTATGGCGATATGATGCTGGGCTTTAAGGCCGGATCGTTCGGTGAAGTCGCCGCGTTGGCCCTCTTGCTGGGTTTTGCCTATCTGCTCTATCGTAAAGTCATTACATGGCATATTCCGGTATTCGTGCTGGGAACCATGTTCGTATTCAGCGGTATTCTCTGGGGCATCGATCCCTTGCACTACATGAATCCCCTGTTCCAGATTCTGACCGGAGGTGCTCTGCTGGGGGCAATCTTCATGGCAACCGATTATGTGACCTCGCCCATGACCTATAAAGGGATGGCCATTTATGGGATCGGCATCGGGTTGATCACGATTCTGATCCGTGTCTGGGGGGCTTATCCCGAAGGGATGTCTTTTGCGATCCTGATCATGAACGCGGTAGTGCCCTTGATTAACAAATATGTGAAGCCCAAACGTTTCGGGGCAGTAACGGCTAAAACGAAGTAGAAGGATGGAAAGTTCATTGAAAAATATGGTGCTCACGCTGCTGACCATTACGCTGGTCACGTCAGCTGTCGTGGGCTTGGTCTATCAAGTGACCGAAGAGCCGATCGCCGAAGCTAAAATGGCTCAAGTGACCGGAGCCATCGCTCAGGTGCTGCCTGCGTTCGACAATAACCCGGCCGACCTGAAACAAACTCAAATGGTGGAAGGCAAAGAAGTGATCATCTATCCGGCCTTGAACGGAACCGATACGGTGGGCTATGCCATCGAAACGTTTTCCAACAACGGTTTCGGGGGCATGATCAAACTGATGGTAGGCTTCCTGCCGGACGGGACGATCTATAAGGTCGAAACCCTCTCCCACAGCGAAACCCCGGGATTGGGTGACAAAATGGAACGTAAAAAATCGAACTTCTCCGTGCAGTTCGAAGGTAAAAATCCGGCCAGCTTCAAGCTGAGCGTTAAAAAGGACGGCGGCGACGTGGATGCCATTACGGCTTCGACGATCAGTTCACGTGCTTTCACGGACGCGGTCGACCGGGCTTATAAGGTGTTTCAATCGTTGAACCAGAAAGGAGGAGAAAGCCATGAGTAAATTGCAACTGTTGACTAAAGGGCTGATCAAGGAAAACCCCACTTTCGTCCTGTTGTTGGGGATGTGCCCTACGCTGGGAACGACCACTTCGGCTATCAACGGTCTGGGGATGGGCGTGGCGACGTTGTTCGTGCTGACGCTTTCGAACATGGCCATTTCGTTGATCAAAAACGTGGTCCCGGGGAAAGTCCGTATTCCCGCTTTCATTGTGGTGATCGCCTCCTTCGTGACGGTGGTACAGCTGCTGATGGAAGCCTACCTGCCGGATCTGTATGCCACCCTGGGTGTGTTTATCCCGTTGATCGTGGTAAACTGCATCATTCTGGGACGTGCCGAAGCCTTCGCTTCGAAAAACAATGTCATCGACTCGGCCCTGGACGGTCTGGGTATCGGGCTGGGCTTCACCATGTCCCTGACGATTCTGGGTGCCGTTCGTGAAATGCTGGGATCGGGTTCGATCTTCGGACTGAAATTCGTGACGGGCGATGCCATGCTGGTATTCGTCCTGGCTCCCGGAGCCTTCATCGCGTTGGGCTACCTGCTGGTCATCTTCAATAAATTAACGGCTAAACTCAGATAACTATGGAATACTTCATCATCATTATCGGGTCGATTTTCGTCAATAACATCGTATTGGCCCAGTTCCTGGGAATCTGTCCTTTTTTGGGGGTTTCCACGAAAGTATCCACTTCGGCCGGTATGGGTGCAGCCGTTACTTTCGTAATGGCCATCGCATCGATCGCCGCCTACCTGATTCAATACTTCGTACTCGTTCCGCTGCATATCGAATATATGCAAACCATTACTTTCATTCTGGTGATTGCCGCGCTGGTTCAGATGGTGGAAATCATCCTCAAAAAAGTGAGCCCGGCATTGTATCAGGCTCTGGGGATTTTCCTGCCTTTGATCACCACCAACTGTGCCGTGCTGGGGGTTGCCATTCTGTTGGTACAAAAGGAATACAACCTGGCCGAATCGGTGGTGTATGCCGTCTCGACGGCCATCGGTTTTACCTTGGCGCTGGTACTTTTCGCCGGATTGCGCGAACGTCTCGAACTGGAAAACCTGCCCAAAGCCATGAAAGGCATTCCCATTGCTTTGATAACGGCCGGGATTCTGGCCATGGCCTTTATGGGATTCTCGGGCCTGGTCCGCATGTAATTCGAGAAGAATACCTCAGAAAAGGGCTCGCAGCATGCGAGCCCTTTTCTTTTTCCCGGAGAGAAGCCTGAAAATCGGAAAAAGGTTTTCAGAAAATAAGCCGATGAAATTCTGACTGAAAAGGTTATCTTTGTTTTATCGGATACGCAACGACGATCCTTTTGTGCGTTTGAGCGGAAAGATATGGCTTGTATGCGGCGTATGAAATGTGGTTGGATTACGATATGGGCTGTCATAGCAGCTTTTTCGTTGCAGGCTCAGGGAATCTCCTCCCCCGAGCCGGCTCCACCCGCTGCCATAGGTCATTTCCCCACAGGGGGAGGATCGGGCCGTCTCAGCTCGGACACCATCCAATTCCGACAACTTTTCCCTGACAATCCGAAATCGGGAAAACTGGCCAAGCTCCTGCGCAACACCTTGACCCGACGACGGAATCCGGCTTCCGAGCGGGAAGCCATGCGTCGGGAAAACGATTATTACGACCGCTTCGAAGGCCGTACCATCGGAGCTATCCATATCTTCCGAAACAATGTTTTCGATGAAGATCAGGATCTTCGTTGGCCCGAACGTCTGGCCAATTCCACCCATACGATTACCCGGGAAAAACAGATTCAACGCGACTTGTTGTTTCAGGAGGGCGATACGATAGATCCCATTCTGATGATGAACAACCGCCGACTGATCCGTTCGCGGGATTACATCGCGGATGTCAACATGCTGATCGTTCCTCAAAAAGAGGATACAACCGTCGTGGATGTTTATGTCATTACCCGGGACAAATGGTCGATCAGTGCCGATGCCAGTTTCGGGGGGGACGGCAAGTCGTTCGTCGAGCTTTACGACAACAATATCTTCGGATGGGGTAACAAACTGAGTATTACGACTTCTTTCGATTGGAAACATCGTTTCGACTACGGAGGCAACGGCCTCGAATATGAGATTCCGAATATCGCAGGGAGTTTTTTCAGCGGACGTCTGATTGCCCGGAAACATTTCGATATCTCCGAGTACGGTCTGGAAATCAACAAGGAATTTATTCGCCGTACGGATTATGCCGTGGGAGTCTCCCTGTTTCAAAACCGGGAACGAATCCATATATACGATCAAGATACGATCATCAAAACCACCTGGAAAGCAGCGGATGTGTGGGGCGGTCGTTCCCTCTATATTCCCGCCTGGAAAAGCAGTCTCTACTTTAGCGGTCGCCTCTCTTATTTGGATTATCTGGAACGACCGCCGGTCAGCGAAATGCTGAATCCCTATTTCCATGACGAGACGTTGTTGTTAGCCGAGGTCGGGGTGTATCGGGAACGTTTCCGTACGACCAACCGTATTTATGGGTACGGCATCAACGAATATGTGGCACACGGCTACAAACTGGGACTCAATACCGGATACAGTTGGGGCGAGTTCGGGAATCGATGGTATATGGGACTTAATTTTTCGGGCGGAGCCTTTACCCGTATCGGTTATTTCGGAGGATCGATCGGATTGGGGAGCTATCTGAATCATCATGACGGGAAATTTTACCGTTCGGCTTTGGTCTCCGAGTTGCGCTATTTCAGCAATCTGCGGGGCGAAAACCGATATCCGGTCAGGCAATTCGTGACGATCGGTCTGACCCGCGGATGGAATCGGCTGGACGGTTACCAGGAAGTGATCGGATTTACCGATGATATGCAATTACGTGCACTCAGACGCCGTGTTTTCGGACAAAATCGTTTGCTGATGAACACCGAAACGGTTGTATTCACGCCGTGGCACATCTATGAATTTCGATTCGCCATGTTTGCCTTTTTGGATATGGGGCTGATCGGAAATTATGGCAATCTGTTTAAAAACGATTTTTACAGCACGATAGGACTCGGAGTGCGTATCAAGAACGAACACCTGATCTTCAATACCGTCACAATACGATTAGGCGTGGCATTGGGCAAAAACGGGCTGGTGGAAAGTCAATATTTCCGTATCGACAACAGTGAAAGAATGGCTTTGATGCGGTTCATTCCGCAAAAGCCCGTAGTGATTCCTTACGAGTAAACCCTCCGACACCGCAAAACACGGTATTTGTTTTCGTTCGATGGAGATCAATGCCAGGGAAGAGCAGAATCGCTGCCGGATTTGATTTCAGAGCATGGCCTTTATGCCAGCAGGATCAAACTGACGGCCATCACCACCATACCGGTCAACAGTCCGTAGATCGAGATATGATGTTCTCCATAGGCCTCGGCTGCAGGGAGCAGTTCATCCAGCGAAATAAACACCATGATACCGGCTACGGCGGCGAATACACAGTTGAGCAGCAAGGGACTCATAAAGGGGGTCAGGATCAGATAAGCGCTCAGGGCTCCGATCGGTTCGGCCAATCCGGACATGAACGAGTACCAAAAGGCTTTTCGCTTGTTGCCGGTCGCGAAATAGATGGGGACCGATACGGCGATTCCTTCCGGGATGTTGTGAATGGCGATGGCAATGGCGATAGCGATCCCCAATCCCGGCGAATTGACCGAAGCGATAAAGGTAGCGATCCCTTCCGGAAAGTTGTGCACTCCGATAATAATGGCGGTCAATATTCCCGTCCGCATCAATTTTCCCCGATCATGCGGAGGATGCTGCATGCTTTCCACGCTTTTGATTTCATGCGGATTCTCTTTCGAGGGCACCAGCTTATCGATGAGGGCTGCGATCAAAATGCCTCCGAAGAAAGCAGCGGCACAAACCAATTTCCCGGTCTGATTCCCCAACATATCGGTCAATTCGATTTGAGCGCCATGCAGCAATTCCACGAACGAGACATAAATCATCACACCCGCCGATACGCCCAGTGAGAACGAGAGGAATTTCTTGTCGGTGTGCTTGGCGAAGAAAGCGATGGCGCTGCCGATCCCTGTGGCCAAACCGGCCATCAGGGTCAGCAAAAACGCATATAATACGGTGGAGGACATAACACCGGAAGTTATTGACGATCAGATTTAGTTGGTTTTGAACGGCATTTTGATTTCAGCCAGTTCCCGGTTGGCCTTTTCGATTTTACCGGCCAGTTCTTTTTTGAATTTAAGAATCCGTTCCGTAGCGGCTTCGTCGCCCGAGGCCATGATCTGAGCCGCCAGAATCGCACCGTTGCGGGCTCCGTCCAGCGCCATGGTAGCCACCGGAATGCCGGCAGGCATTTGCAGAATGGAGAGAATACTGTCCCAGCCGTCGATGGAGTTGGAAGACTTGATCGGAATACCGATGACAGGCAGGGGAGTAAGGGCCGCAATGATTCCCGGCAGGTGAGCGGCACCCCCGGCTCCGGCAATGATGACGCGGATGCCGCGTTTGTGAGCATTTTTAGCAAAATCAACGACCAGTTCGGGAACCCGGTGGGCGGACAAAGCGTTGATTTCATAAGGAATTTCCATCTCATCGAGGAATTTAGCAGCGGCTTCCATAACCTTCAGGTCGGACGTACTGCCCATAATGATGCTGACTTTGGGTGTCATAATGCAGCGAGAATTTTATTATTGAAGAATTAATCTATACTTTTGCAAAGATAACTAAAAACCTGGCAATGGGAACGATTTCCGATACAAATGACCGGTTCAATGCTCGCATCCGATTGGGAGATAAAGAGTTTCAACCGATGATTTCCCACGAAGAGCTCCTGGCGGCCATCGACCGGGTGGCTCAGCGGATCAATCACGATTATCGGCACCGGGAGTTTCCGCTGTTTATGGGCGTACTCAACGGTTCGTTTATGTTTATGGCCGAATTGCTGCAACGCATCGAACTGACCTGTGAAACTTCGTTTGTCAAAATCGCTTCCTATCAGGGAACAACCTCCAGCGGTCGGGTACAGGAACTCATCGGGCTGACCGATAATTTGCAGGGACGTCATGTGGTGATCGTGGAGGATATCGTGGACACAGGATCCAGCATCGACTTTCTGATGCGTATGCTCGCAGGCCATCGTCCGGCCAGCATAGCGGTTGCCACCCTGCTGTTCAAACCCGAGGCCTATCGGATGAACTATCCGATCGAATATCCCGCTTTGGAAATATCCGACCGCTTCGTCGTAGGATTCGGTCTGGATTATAATCAGATGGGACGGAATTTGAAAGAAATTTATGAATTGGCAAAATAACGAGGAACTATTGGACGGCGGACGCAAACTGCCGCTGGTCGAAGACTTTTATACCATACAGGGAGAGGGATTTCATAGCGGTAAACCGGCCTATTTCATTCGGTTGGGAGGCTGTGATGTAGGATGTCGCTGGTGCGACGCCAAAATGACGTGGAATCCTCGTTTGTATCCCCCCGTCGACATCGAAACCGTTGTGGAACGGGCAGCCTCTTTTCCGGCCCAGGCCATCGTCATTACCGGAGGAGAACCTTCTTTGTACCCGCTGGGGCCTCTGACCAAGGCTTTGCATGACAAAGGCCTGCAGATTTTTCTGGAAACCTCGGGTGCTCACGAACTCAGCGGATCATTCAACTGGATCTGTTTATCGCCCAAAAAACAAAACCCTCCGGTAGAAAGTATTTTTTCAAGAGCCGACGAGTTGAAAGTCATTGTCGAATCGGAAGAAGATTTCCGCTGGGCCGAAGCCAATGCGGCTCGGGTTGCTGCCCGATGCATGCTCTATCTGCAACCGGAATGGAGTCGCAGCGATGCGATCATGAGCTCCGTCGTGGAATATGCCAAAGCGAATCCCCGCTGGAACATATCGATCCAGACGCATAAATACATGCATATTCCGTAATTTTCCGGCAGGGAGTAATTTCCCGGCAGAAGGGGAGAAGTGACCGGAGCGGGTTATTTGAAGACGTAGATAACCTCTCCATCGCGTTTCATCAGGTAATGCTCCCGGGCGTATTGCTCCAGAAAGGCGTCGTCTTTGAGATTCTCGAGCAGCGTGCTGTCCTGGTAAATTTTATCCTGATAATATTTTTTCTGGGCTTCCAATTCGTTCAGGTCCTGTTTCAGACGCCAGGCCTCGATCAGGTTGTTCTTATCAAACACCGTGATCAGCAGCACGAAAATCACGATGGAAATCACCCACAATCGTTGGTCTTTCAGTATTTTTTTGAGAAACGTTTTCACCCGTTGAATTTTCGGTAAAGATAGCGATTTTATCCCTCGAAGGCCCGACGGAAACGGTAAAAATGATCGACCGGACCGTGTCCATGTCCGATTTCGTATTCTTTTCCACAGAGAATGGCCTTATGGATATATTTCTCCGCCCAATCGACGGCATCGGGCAGGGGGTGCCCCGCCGCCAGGAAAGTCGCAATCGACGAAGAGAGCGTACACCCGGTTCCATGGGTATTCGGGGTGTCGATTCGATCGTAGCGATAGGAATATACCTCCTTTCCAGTATATAAATAATCAGTTAAGGATGAAGCATTCAAATGACCAGCTTTCAATAAAATAGAACCTGAATAATTTTGATTTTGAAAAGCAGCGGCGACCTTCGCGAAATCCTCCTCCGACGTAATCTTGATACCGGTTATGTATTCCGCTTCGGGCAGGTTGGGGGTAATGAGCGTAGCCAGCGGGAAAAGCCGTTCTCGGATAGCCTCTACCGCCGAAAGATCGATCAGCCGATGCCCGGAGGTGGAAATCATAACCGGATCGAGTACGATATTACGAACCTGAAAACGTATTAACTGACGAGCGACCGCCTCGATAATTTCGGCATTCGGAAGCATGCCCAATTTAACCGCATCGGCTCCGATATCTTCCAATACCGCTTCGATCTGCGCTTCGACCACTTCGGCCGGTATGACATGTACACCTTTGACTCCCACCGTATTCTGAATCGTCACAGCCGTAATGACCGTTGCGGCATATCCGCCACAGGCCGAGATCGCCTTGATGTCGGCCTGAATACCGGCACCTCCTCCGCTGTCCGATCCGGCGATCGAAAGCACGCGTTTATACGATAAACGGGACATAGTTGATACGGGTTTAAAAGTGAGTGAATCCTTTCCAGTCGGGATGAACGATCCGGCCGTGTTGTTTCCATTGAATTTCCGGTTTCCCGGCGATTATCCGTCCCACCGCATACAGTGGACGAGCGAATCGGGCCTCGAACCCTCGTTGTAAATCCGGCACGAACAGGGGATCTGCCGTACACAAAAGCTGATAATCTTCTCCCCCCGTAACAGCCAGTTCGACAGAGACTCGGGTAGGGATATTCTCTACCGATACTTCAGCTCCGAGACGAGAAGCCTCGAGAATATGCGTCAAATCCGAAGCCATCCCGTCCGAGAGATCCATCATGGCATGGACCGCCGGTTGAGTCCCCAGCCAGATTCCTTCTTCCAGGGCCGGTTCGGGGCGATGATGAAGCGCCACAAACGGGGAATCCATGCGACCGGAAAGTACATCACGCAACCCTTGAGCTGAATCTCCCAACAATCCGGTTACCAGGATAATATCATTTTCCTGAGCGTCGCTTCTTCGTTTGATGTTTTCATTATTTCCCTGGCCGATGGCCGTCACGCTGATCGCAACACCCTGACGGGAAGAGGTCGTATCCCCTCCCAGCAAAGGTACGCCATAGCGTGCAGAGAGTGTATGATACCCCTCGGTGAAATCTTCGATCCAGCCGGCGGGCAAGTCTTCCGGCAAAGCCACCGAAAGAAAAGAAGCGCAGGGCGCCACCCCCATGGCCGCCACATCGCTCAAGTTAACGGCCAGGGATTTGTAGCCCAAATCGAAGGGTGAAATCCGGGCGCGCAAAAAGTGTACCTCTTCGACCAACATATCGGTCGTAATCACCCAGGAACGGGTCTCTCCTTGCGGAATGATGGCACAATCGTCACCGATTCCGGTCATTCCCCCGAGAGGAATATCCCCGAAACGACGACGGATCTGATCGATCAATCCGAATTCTCCGTACGACAAGCCTTCTTTCATCATGCAGGGCCTGAAATTATTGCTCCGGCCGTTGCACAAAAATAGGTCAAAAATTCCTATTTTTGCGCGGAATTTGATCATATCGAATCGGCTTCGGCTTTTCGGGATCGGGAACTTCAGACTGCGCTTCTCGAACCCGGGAAACTACAAGCTCTAACTTATTTGCGGCATGAAAATATTGATTGTCAACGGGCCCAATCTCAATTTGCTGGGTAAGCGTGAACCGGGTATTTACGGAACCGACTCTTTTGAATCCTATTTGCAACGACTGAAAGCCGATTTTCCTGCGGTGGAAATCGATTATTTCCAATCCAACAGCGAAGGGGCTCTGATCGATGCCATTCAACAGGCCGACGGCGTATATGACGGCGTTGTGCTGAATGCCGGGGGCTACACCCACACCTCGGTAGCCTTGGCGGATGCGATAGGGGCCGTACAGGTTCCGGTCGTAGAAGTCCATATTTCGTGCATTCTGGCGCGCGAATCCTTCCGACATGTGTCGATGATCGCCCCGAAATGCAAAGGGTCGATCATGGGTTTCGGCCTGGAATCCTATCGGCTGGGCATTCTGAGCTTCGGTGCATAGCCCGCTCAGTTTCCCAAGAGCGAGAATACATAACGTGTAAAACAGATAGCATACATGAAAAAAAGAACCAAAATCATAGCGACGATATCCGACATGCGGTGCGAAGTGGATTTTATCCGCTCGCTGTACGAAGAAGGCATGAATGCCGTACGCATCAACTCGGCTCATGTCACACCGGAAAGTGCGAAGAAAATTGTGGAAAATACCCGCGCGGTATCGGATCGGATCGCCATCATCTTAGATACCAAAGGCCCGGAAATTCGGGTAACGGGCATGGCACCGGGATTCGCCGACGGCATTGCGGTCGATACGGGGGATCAGGTGCTGGTGTGTGGAACCGACCGCGACCTGCCTTCGAGCGACAAGATGGTCTACATGAACGATCCTTCGCTGTATAAGGATGTGCCGGTAGGGGCTTCGTTGTTGATTGACGACGGAGAGTTGGAACTGTCCGTCGTCAGCAAAACCGACAAGGCGTTGGTGTGTGAAGTCCGCAACCCCGGCCGAATCAAAGGACGTAAAAGCGTCAATGTGCCGGATGTTCATATCGACCTGCCTTCGGTGACCGAACGGGACCGGATGTTTATCAATTGGGCGATCGACATGGATATCGACTTCATCGCACACTCTTTTGTGCGCACGAAAGAAGACGTACTGGCCGTCAAAAAGATTATCTTGGAGCGGAACAGCAACATAAAGATCATCTCCAAAATCGAAAATCGGGAAGGGGTAGACAACATCGACGAAATTCTCGATGAAACTTACGGCATCATGGTGGCCCGAGGCGATTTGGGCGTAGAGATTCCGGCGGCCCAAATTCCGGTTACTCAACGTAAACTGGTGACCAAATGCATCGAAAGCAAAACCCCGGTAATCATCGCCACCCAGATGCTCCATACCATGATCACCCATCCGCGTCCCACCCGGGCGGAAATCAGCGATGTGGCCAATGCCATCTATCAACGCGTGGATGCCGTCATGCTGAGTGGCGAGACGGCGAACGGTGCCTATCCCGTCGAAGCCGTACGTACGATGGCCAACGTAGCGATGGTCGTAGAGCAGGATCACGACAGCCACCAGCCCAATATCGATATGAATCTGGTCCGCATCAACAATGAAATTACGGCCCAGTTGTCGCGTTCCGCCGTACGTGCCAGTCTGAATCTGCCGGTCAAAGCGATTGTCATCGATACTCTTTCGGGACGTACAGGGCGTTATTTGGCGGCTTTCCGGAGCTATAAACCGGTTTTTGCCGTTTGCTATCGCCGCAGCGTGATGCGTTGCCTGGCTCTTTCCTATGGTATCCACGCCATATACAGCGATCCGGTGGACAATCACGAAAGTTTCCTGCTGGGCATTCTCGAATACCTGGAAGGTCAGAAATGGCTGTCGAAAGAGGATTTGATCGTTGTATTAGGGGGTAGTTTCGGTGCTTCGAAAGGGGCCTCCTTCATGGAAATCGGCAGCGTAGCCAATCTGGAAACCAAAGCGAAACTGCATCGGAAATAGTCCATAGTCGTCTGAATCGAGACGGTATGCCATACTCAGAATTAAGCCCCACGAAATCGTGGGGCTTAATTCTTTAAGGATCAGATAAAAGCGTCGACAATCAGTCGTCGGATCATACCGTGTGCAGCGTTTTTGAGTTCCGAAGCATTTCGTTCCGCGCTTATCGACGGGCGTCCGGCCATATTTCTCCGAAATCATCCGACAAGCTGCCCCTCGCCGTACATCGGACCGATCACCGTCCAGAGTTTCGAAGCGTCACTCCACGACGCAAAGAGCGGAAATCGGTTTCCCGGAGACTCAGCCTGTTCCCGATGCCGGATCCCATCATACATACCGATTCGGCTGCTGTTCGCCCCGCAACACCCGCAGCGCATTGTCTGCCAAGGCCCGCATTTCATCCTCTCCGGGGAACAGTTCGACCGGAGCGATAAACGACACCCGGCGTGCGATTTCAGCACAAATCCGTTGACTGTGGGCGATTCCTCCCGTTAACAGGATGGCATCCACCCGTCCCGCCAATACCGTAGCCATGGAACCGATCTCTTTGGCCACGTTGTAACAGAAGGCATCGATAATCAGGCGGGCCCGGGCATCTCCGTTATCGCAACGATTCAGTATTTCGATCAGATTGTTCGTTCCCAATAAGGCGACCATTCCTCCGTCTCCACTGATCATGCGCTTCACCTGCTTTTCGGTGTACTTTCCGCTGAAACATACCTCGATCACCTGTCCGGCCGTCAATTTTCCGGAACGTTCGGGGGCAAAGGGACCGTCTCCATGCAAAGCATCGCTTACATCGATCACTCGTCCCCGATGATGGGCTCCCACCGAAATGCCGCCTCCCAAATGAGCCACGATCAGATCCAGGTCTTCATAGGAGCGTTTCAGACGGGCCGCGTAGGTGCGGGCGACTGATTTCTGATTCAAGGCATGAAAGATGGAAACCCGTTTGAAAAGAGGATGTCCGGCGATACGGGCGACCTCTTCCAATTCATCTACCACCACCGGATCGGCAATATAGGCTTTAACACCGGGCAAAGCAGAAGCGATATCGGCAGCCAGCAATCCTCCCAAATTGGAAGCATGTTCTCCCTGAGGCGGGTTAATAAGATCTCTTTTCAGGGCTTCGTTCACTTCATAAACCCCCGATGAGATCGGTTTGACCAATCCGCCCCGGCCGATCACGGCATGCAGACTTTCCACCGGAATATCGGCCTCCAGAAGGGCTTTCAGAATCAATTCCCGACGAAAAACGAATTGATCGGCCACACGGGCATAAGGTTTCAACTCTTCGGCAGAATGCCGTAAGGTACGAGCAACGATTTCCCGTTCATCGTCAAAGACCGATATCTTCGTCGAAGTCGAGCCGGGATTAATCACCAAGATACGATAAGCACTCATAACGGCCGGTTTAATGTGCCGACAAAGCGGCCAAAGCGATGGAATAGAGTTTAGATTCGGGCGAATCTCCGCGCGAAGTCAACACGCAGGGGGCTTTAGCACCGACAACCATGGCCGCCAAAGGAGCTTTGCAGATCTGATTGGCCGCTTTGAAGAATACATTGCCGGCATCCAGGTTGGGGAACAACAGACAGTCGGCATCACCGGCGATCGGGCTGGTCAGGTGTTTGATTTGCGCCACCTCGGAGAACAAGGCCACATCCAGCGCCAAAGGTCCGTCGAGCACGACATCCCCGAACTGTCCCCGGTCGGCCATTTTCGCCAGAACGGCGGCATCGAGCGACGATTGCAGCCCGGTCAGCACCTGTTCACTGGGAGCGATCACACCCACCTTGGGTTTTTCGATTCCCAGGGCCCGGGCCGTCTGAATCAGATAACGAATCAATGCTATTTTCTGATTCAAATCGGGATAGGGGATCACCGCCACGTCCGACACCAGCAGCAACTTATGATAGCTCGGCAATTCGAAAACCGTCAGGTGGCTCAGCACTCCCTTCGGAGGCAGCAGCCCGAATTCCTTATTCAAAATTCCCCGCATGTATTTATCGGTCGAGACCAACCCTTTCATCAGGATATCGCCTTCCCCTTCATTGATCATACGGACGGCTTTATTGACGCAAGGCATGTCGCCATCTTCTTCCGCAATTTTGAAGGTGTGCGGATCGATTTCCAGGGCCATGCATTGCCGGGCGATTTCGGCCCGGTTGCCCACCAGCGTAGCATCGACAATTCCCATCTGTACGGCGGCATTCACCGCTTCCAGTGTATGTGCATCTTCGGCGTAGGCCACCACCAACCGTTTACGGGGACGGCTTTGAACCGTGGTGACGATTTGTTCGAGTTTTGTAATCACAGCTTTTGAATCGTTAGTTTTTATGGCTTAAAGATAGAAAAAATCGATCGATTTCCCACGAAAATATGTCACCTTCTCACAAAGGACGATCCGAAAGAGCCAAGAAATCACCCGTCGTCTTTCCCGATCGGGATCATACTCGACCCCTACCGTCCAAAATATGGGAATGGAACGCTACGACACCAGCGTGCATTCCACCATAAGACGACCCTTCTCAGGAAAGCGGACCCATAAATCTCAAAATGTTTTCGGGGAAGCGAGGGCCTATCTTCCGACGTTTCAAAAATCCGGTCTGTCCGCTTTTCCCCGACAGGTAGATCCGACGAGAGGCATAAAAAATCCCGGTCTAGTTCAGAACCGGGATTTTTTAGCCAACGTCGACTCGGAATTATTCCGAACGTTTTTTGGTCAAACGGAACGTGTCGGAAGCGATCACCAACTCTTCGTTTGTCGTGACGGCCACCACTTTGACTTTCGAGGAGGGCTTGCTCAACAGAACATCCTTGCCCCGAACGCCGTCATTGGCGGCATTGTCGAATTCGACGCCCATATATTCCAGGTTTTCACAGGACCATTGACGTACCAGGAAGTCGTTTTCGCCGATACCTCCCGTAAACACGATCAGATCGACTCCGCCCATCAAAGCGGCATAAGCCCCGATGAACTTGCGGACCCGACCGCAGAACATTTTCAAGGCCAATTTGGCACGTTCGTCACCCCGTTCGGCGGCGGCATGAATATCACGCATGTCCGACGACACGCCGGTAATACCCATCATCCCCGACTCCTTGTTGATCATGGTGTTCAAACGATCCAGATTCAGACCTTCCTTTTCGGCGATATAAATCAGTGCTCCGGGATCGGTGCTCCCGCAACGGGTACCCATCACCAGACCATCCACCGGCGTAAAGCCCATCGAGGTAGCAAACGATTTCCCGTTCAGGATGGCCGTAATCGAAGCGCCGTTCCCGATATGGCAGGTGATGATCTTCGAATGATCGAAATCGACACCCGTCATTTTGCAAGCCTGTTGAGCCACGTATTTATGACTGGTTCCGTGGAACCCGTACACACGAACCCGATGTTCTTCATAATATTTATAGGGAAGGGCATACATGAAATTTTCGGCCGGAATCGTCTGGTGGAACGAAGTATCGAACACGGCTACCTGAGGCGTATTCGGCAGGATGTTTTCCATGGAGAGAATCCCTTTCAGGTTGGCCGGATTGTGCAGGGGAGCCAACTCGAAGCAGGCTTCGATCTTTTGTTTCACCATTTTGTCGACTACGGCGCTGTCCTTGAAATATTCTCCTCCGTGAGCGACCCGATGCCCGACGGCCGACAGTTCCGAAATATTCCCCAATACACCGTGATCGGGATCGACCAACGCTTCGAGAATCAGGCTGATTCCCGACGTGTGATCGGGAATGCTTTTGGTGATTTCGAATTGAGGACGGTTGATGGGTTTATGGACCAACAGTCCGTCCGAAAGACCGATACGTTCCACCTGACCTTTGACCAGCATGGTGTATTCGGAAGGACTGGTCATGTCGATTACTTGGTACTTGATCGACGAACTGCCGCAGTTTAGAACCAGAATTTTCATGAAGTTATAGCTTTTTATAGGTAATTCGAATTAAAGTCCGGCAGCCTGGCAAGAAGTAATGGCCACCAAGGAAACGATATCATCTACCGAGCAACCGCGTGAAAGGTCGTTGATCGGCGCTGCCATCCCCTGCAAAACCGGTCCGATGGCTTCGGCATGCGCCATACGCTGTACCAGTTTGTAGGCGATGTTTCCGACTTCCAGGTTCGGGAACACCAGTACGTTGGCCCGTCCGGCGATTTTGCTGCCCGGAGCTTTCTGGGCACCGATACCCGGGATAATGGCGGCGTCAGCCTGCAATTCCCCGTCGATTTGCAGAGTAGGGTCCATCTGCTGAGCCAAATGAGTGGCGCTGACCACCTTGTCGACCAGCTCGTTTTTGGCGGAACCCTTGGTCGAGAAGCTCAACATGGCGATACGAGGTTCGAAACCGGCAATCGCCCGGGTCGTACGACCCGTCATGACGGCGATCTGGGCCAATTCTTCTGCCGTGGGATTGGGATTGACCGCACAGTCCGCAAAGACCATCATGCCGTTTTCCCCGAACAGCGTGTCTTTGAAAAACATGATAAAGGCACCCGATACGACACTGATACCCGGCATGGTACGTACATACTGAAAAGCCGGACGCAACACGTTCCCCGTTGCATTCATGGCACCGGCTACTTCACCGTCCACATCTCCGGCCTTCACCATAATGGCGCCCAGGTAGAGCGGATCGAGCAACTGTTTTTCGGCATCCTCACGGGTAAGACCTTTGGAAGCCCGGAGTTTCAACATCAGTTCGATGTATTCTTCCTTTTTGGGGTTGTTTTGCGGATCCACGATGGCCACATTGTCGAGATTTTTCAGGTAATATTCGTCGGCCAGGTGGTGGATTTGATTCGGATTACCGATCAAAACGACCTTGGCAAATCCTTCCTGGGTAATTTTGTCGGCGGCTTTGAGGGTACGTTCTTCCGTACCTTCGGGTAAAACGATGGTTTTGAGATTCTGGGCGGCTTTAGCCTTGATCTTGTCGATAAATTCCATAATTTCAGTTTATTTAATGATATTGATTTTTGTTCCCATGTGAAAACCGAGCGCAACGGCCATCAGCGACAACACCAAACTCAAACCAATGTAAGAGGCTGCAACCGAATAGTGTCCCGTCCGCATCAGACGTAACAGTTCCAGCGAAAACGTGGAAAAAGTGGTGAATCCGCCACAAAAGCCCACAACGCCCAGCAAGTGCCAATGGCCCCTCACTTCGACGGCCAGCAACCCGCCGATCAGCAGCGACCCCACGACATTGACCAACATCGTATGCCAAGGAATGCCTTCCTGTGGCAGGAGGGGTTGCATCACGACCGAAATCAGGTAACGGCATACACTCCCGGCGAAACCGCCCAAACCGACCATCAGTATCTCTTTCATGACCTTTGTGCTTATCATGCAAAAGTACGGATTTGGAGGGGAAATAGAAAGGGTGAAACGGATATTTTTGGCGTTTTTGACGCACAAGGCGGATTTTACGACAAAAGATGGTTATTTTTGTCGGAAGAGATACGCTAACGACTTAAACATTCCGTATGAAAAAACTTCTTTTCGTCGCCTTGGGTATGATGCTCTGGCATTCGGGCTTTGCCCAGTTCAATTGGAAAAAGGCGATCAGTGCCGGGGTGAAAACCGTTCAGGCCGTTACCTTGAGCGACGCACAAATCGAAGCCTATGTAAAGGAGTACATCGATTGGATGGATGCCAACAACCCGGTTTGTGAAGGAGACGACCCCTATGCAGTCCGTCTGAAACAGATCACTGAAAAAATCGACGGGGTCGACGGCATCAACATCAAAGCCTATCGGGTGACGGATGTCAATGCCTTTGCCTGCGCCGACGGCAGCGTACGGGTATTTGCCGGACTGATGGACATCATGACCGACGAAGAAATCCTAGGGGTAATCGGCCATGAAATCGGACACGTGGCCAACAAGGATACGAAAGATGCTTTCCGTACCTCGTTGTTGACCTCGGCTTTGCGCGACGGAATCAGTTCGGCCGGAGGCACGACGGCTCAGCTCAACGGTTCTCAGTTGGGCGACCTGGGGGAAGCGCTGATGAATGCCTCCTATTCCCAAAAACAGGAACGAGCCGCCGACGAATACGGTTATAATTTTCTGAAAGATCACGGAATCAATCCCTGGGCCATGGCCCTGTCTTTCGAAAAACTGAAAGCCCTGCAGGAAGATGCCGGAGTGGACAAAAGCGGTAAAATCCAACAGCTCTTTTCGACTCACCCCGATATCGAAGCCCGTGCCCAGGCCATGGCAGACAAAGCCCGGGCCGACGGATTCGAACGCCCGAGCGTTTCCGAATAGCCCGGGAAGAGAGCCCCGCCAATTTAAAAAGCCGGTTCGCTCATGCGACCGGCTTTTCCATGCGTATCGACAAACCCGACTCGCGATCAGACGTCGACCGGGGTAGGGCAGTAAGCTAATCTTCGTATTTGTATCCCACACCTTTTACGGTAACGATGTGCCGATCTCCCAATTTCTCCCGGAGCTTGCGGATATGCACGTCGATCGTACGGTCTCCGACGATCACATCGTTTCCCCATACATTGGAGAAGATTTCGTCCCGGGAGAACACTTTCTGCGGTTTGGAATAGAGCAGGGCCAACAATTCGAACTCCTTGCGAGGCAGTACGATCTCCTGACCTTCCTTGACAATCAAATAACGTTCCCGGTCGACGATCAGACTGCGGGAAGCGGCAGACGGTTCCGCAACGTTATTCTCCAAACGTTTGAGCAAAGCCTTGATGCGACTGATCAGCACCTTGACGCGAATCGGTTTGGGAATGTAGTCGTCGGCTCCCGCTTCAAAACCGGCGATTTGAGAATAATCTTCACTACGAGCCGTCAGAAAAGCGATCATCGTATTCTTGAGACTTTCATGCGTACGGATTTCCTGACAGGTTTCAATGCCATCCATTTCGGGCATCATCACGTCCAGCAAAATCAAATGGGGGTGGGTTTCGAGGGCGACCTTAATGGCGTCCCGACCGTTGGTGGCCGTCTGTACCTGATAACCCTCTTTGGTCAGGTTATAACCGACGAACTCCAGAATATCCGGTTCGTCATCGACCAGCAGAATGCGGTAACTCATCATTGTTATCGGTTGCGAGCGTCGAACGCTCAGGTAATATCGTTGCTCTTTTCAGGGGTTAAATTTACGTACTATTTTCGTTAAATCAGGTTAACGAATCGTTAATTCCGCGATTTTCCGTTTCGGGTCAAAGAGGGGGTAACTTTTTAGTCTCCCGCTTCGCGATTTTCGAAAAATCATCTATCTTTGTCATTTAGACTCAGGTGTGAGTCTCCTGCAAAAACCCTACGAAAGATGACTGCTGAAAACAAAACCACCCCTGTTCCCGAGGAACAAGTCAATAGCATAGCTGCTGTTGAAGATACGAGTGTGGCTCCCTCGACCGACATGCCGGAAGAAACCGCTCCTGTTGCCGCCGAACCGGCGTCCGCCTCCCTCGACACCGAGAACATGCAACCTGAAACGGCTGCGGATACCGAGCCCGCCCCGGTAAATCCATCCTTACACGAAGACGAAGATCAGCAACCCGACTCGCAAGTGGATTTTTCGGAAGAAGAAGCCGCTTTGGCGGCCGAAGCCCCCGAATTTGACTTGGGGGACGAAACCTCAGAGATGGACGACACGGAGGCTGCTTCCGCCGAAACACCGGATTACACCCATAAATCCAAAGCCGAACTGGTGACGATTCTGGAACAGTTGCTGGCCACCCGACCCGTACAGACCCTTCGTCGGGATGCCGAAGCAATCAAAGTGGCTTTCTATAAAAACTATCGGGCCGAAATCGATCAGCTGCGTCGGATGTTCGTCGAATCGGGTGGGAAGATCGAAGATTTCGTACCGCCGACCGACGACAACGAACAACGTCTGAAAGCCCTCTTCGCCCAGTATCGCGACAAACGTAACGAATACATGTCGGGGCTGGATCGGGAAAAGGAAGAAAACTACAAAATCAAGTTGCAGATCATCGAAGAGCTCAAGGAACTGATCGGAGGCGGCGAAACGCTCAACGCCACCTTCAATACGTTCCGCGATTTGCAGAAACGATGGAAAGAAACCGGTCCCGTTCCTCAAGCACACCTGAAAGATCTGTGGGAGACCTATAATCTGTACGTCGAAAATTTCTACAACTTCATTAAGATCAATAAGGAACTGCGCGATCTGGACCTGAAAAAGAACTATGAAATCAAGCTCCAGTTGTGTGAAGACGCCGAAGCCCTGTTGCTGGAACCTTCGGTCATAACGGCTTTCCACAAGTTGCAGAAGCTGCATGAACAGTGGCGGGAAACAGGACCTGTGGCCAACGAATACAAAGACCAGTTGTGGGAACGTTTCCGGGAAGCCAGTTCCCAGATCAACAAACGTCATCAGGAACATTTCGAACACCTGAAGGAGGAACAAAAGCGCAACCTGGAACTCAAAACCGAATTGTGCGTCAAAGCCGAGGATCTTTCTTCAGCCCCGCTGTCGACCCGCAAAGAGTGGAACCGGGCTTCGGAACAGCTCATCGATATCCAGAAAGTGTGGAAGACCATCGGATTCGCCCCCAAAAAAGACAATACGAAAATTTACGAACGTTTCCGGAACGCCTGCGACAAGTTTTTCGAAAACAAACGGGCTTTCTATCTCCAGAACAAGCAGGAGATGGAAAACAACCTGACGCTCAAAAACGAAATTTGTGCGGCCGCCGAAGCCCTGCAGGAAAGCGATCAGTGGAAAAAAACCACGGACGAACTGATCGCCTTGCAGAAAAAATGGAAAGAGATCGGTCCGGTATCGCGTCGCCATTCGGATGCCGTATGGAAACGTTTCCGGGCGGCCTGCGACCACTTCTTCGAACGCAAAGCGGCGTTCTTCGCATCCGTAGACGCTCAATACGAAGAAAATCTGACCCGGAAACGCCAGTTGATCGAAGAACTCAAAGCCTTCACGATCGAAAATCGGGAACAGGGCTTCGAAGCGGTCAAGGAATTGCAGCGTCGCTGGTCGGAAATCGGATTCGTGCCCATCAAATACAAAGATGAAATCCAATCCGAATATCGGAAAGCCGTCGATGCCATTTTCGCCCAATTGCGCGGAAACGAAAAAGAACATCGTCTGGAACGTTTCAAACACAAACTCGCCGGCATGAGCGAAGGAGGTGCCGACAAGCGGATCCGTTACGAACGCGAACGCTTGTATAACAAGATGAAACAATTGGAATCCGACATCGCTTTATTGGAAAACAACATCGGCTTTTTCTCCAAAAGCAAAAATGCCGAAGCCATGATCCGCGACGTAAAGGAAAAAATCGAACGGTATCGGGAAGAGATGTCCACAATTGTGGAAAAAATCAATATGATCGACAAACAACAAGCTGAATAATAGTTATGGCCTTAGGAAACAAGAACAAAACGAAATTTATCTTTGTAACGGGAGGAGTCGCCTCCTCGCTGGGTAAGGGGATTATTTCTGCTTCGTTGGCCCGCCTGCTACAGGCTCGGGGATACAACGTGACCATTCAGAAACTGGACCCCTATATTAATGTAGACCCCGGCACCTTGAATCCCTATGAACACGGGGAATGCTATGTGACCGAAGACGGAGCCGAAACCGACCTCGATTTGGGACACTACGAACGTTTCACCAACATCCCGACTTCCAAGGCCAATAACGTCACCACCGGACGTATTTACCAAAGCGTCATCAACAAAGAACGCCGCGGGGAATTTCTGGGAAAAACCGTACAGGTGATTCCTCACATCACCGACGAAATCAAACGTCGCATCAAACTGTTGAGCGCCAAAAACGAATACGACGTGATTATCACCGAAATCGGAGGTACGGTCGGCGATATCGAATCGTTGCCGTACATCGAAGCGGTTCGTCAGTTGCGGTACGAATTGGGATACGGCAATACGCTGATCGTCCATCTGACTTTGCTGCCCTACATGGCGGCATCGGGAGAACTGAAAACCAAACCGACCCAACATTCCGTCAAGCAACTCTTGGAAAACGGGCTCCAACCCGACATTCTGGTGTTGCGCACCGAAAAACACCTGACCAACGAAATCCGTCGCAAAGTCGCACTGTTCTGTAACGTGGATGTCAATGCCGTCATCGAATCGATCGACGTACCGACCATTTACGAAGTTCCGTTGAAGATGCTGGATCAAAAGCTCGATATCGTGGCATTGGAAAAACTTCATCTGCCGCACGATACCGAGCCCGACCTGAAGCGTTGGATCGAGTTCGTGGAAAAGGTGAAACACCCCAAACAGCAGATCAACATCGCCCTGGTGGGGAAATATACCGAATTGCCCGACACCTACAAGTCGATATCTGAATCGTTTATTCATGCCGGGGCCGCTAACCACATCAAAGTCAAGCTACAATACATCAATTCGGAAAAGATTACTCCGGACAATGTCGCCTCGCTGCTCAAAGGCATGTCGGCTGTGTTGGTGGCTCCGGGCTTCGGCCATCGCGGTGTAGAAGGCAAGATTACGGCCATCCAATATGTCCGTGAAAACAAGATTCCGTTTTTGGGAATTTGCCTGGGGATGCAATGTTGCGTCGTAGAGTACGCCCGTCATGTATTGGGCTATGCCGACGCCAACTCCACCGAAATGGAAAATACCGCTCACCCGGTCATCGACCTGATGGAAGAACAGAAAGGCGTCACCGAAAAAGGCGGGACCATGCGTCTGGGCGGCTATCCCTGTGAACTGGCCGAAGGATCGAAAGTGGCTGCCGCATACGGCAAACGTCAGATCGTTGAACGTCACCGCCACCGTTACGAGTTCAACAACCATTATCTGGAAGAGTTCGAACGGGCAGGCCTCAAACCCGTCGGAATCAATCCCGAAACGGGTCTGGTAGAAGTCGTTGAATTGAGCGATCATCCCTGGTTCATCGGAGTTCAATACCATCCCGAATACAAGAGTACGGTACTCAATCCCCATCCGTTGTTTGTTTCTTTCGTCAAGGCAGCCGCCGAATATGCGAAAGAACACCCTGCCAATAAATAATAAAACCCTCTGAAGACTACATGGACAAGAAAACACTGATAGGTTTACTCTTAATCGGAGTCATTCTATTCGGATTTACATGGTATAATAACGCTCAACTCGAAAAATACAATCGTCAGAAGGCCATCGCCGATTCGATCGCCGCAGCCAACATGCCCGCTCCCGAAGAGTTTGCGGCAGATACGTTGCAGTCCGTCGTATCGTCCGCACAATCCGATACGGCCGTCCGTCAAGAAGCCGCCACCCGTCTGGGAGCCCAACTTTATGCGGCCTCCGAAGGCGAAGAGCAGTTCTATACCGTCGAAAACGACCTGATGAAGGTCACCTTCTCGAATCGGGGAGGCCGGGTGGCTTCCGTGGAACTCAAGGATTACAAAACGTACCGGGGAACGCCGTTGGTCCTTTTCGATGAAAATTCATCGGTTTTCGACCTGTCGTTTTTTATCAAACAGGCTTTCGGAACAGCTCAGATCAATACGTCGGACTACTATTTCACCCCGGTCGATCCACAGAACCTCTCTTTTGGAGAAGGCGAACAGGAAAAAATCTTCGCCATGCGTCTGCCGATCGACTCCGCCTCCTATGTGGAATACCGTTACGGCATCCAGCGGGACAATTACAGCGTATCGTTCGATGTCCGCTTCGTCGGTATGCAGGATAAACTAGCCCAAAATCAGGGTGATTTGGGGCTGTTGTGGAAACAAACGACCTTCCAGAACGAAAAAGGTTTCGACAACGAAAACAACTACACGACCATCTCCTACAAGTATCCCGGCGAAGAGTCGGTCGAAAACCTCGGGTACTCCAAAGAGAGCAAATCCGAAACCATCAATACCAAGGTACAATGGGTGGCTTTCAAGCAACAGTTCTTTTCGTCGATTCTGGTCTGCAACGAGGATTTCCAGAACGGATCAATCGAATACCAGACCTTTGCACCTTCGGAAGATCGGATGAAAGCCTTTCAGGCCCGGCTTTCGGTGCCTTTCTCCCCCCAGATCCAGGATTACGGATTTTCGTTCTACTTCGGGCCCAACAAATTCTCGACCCTCAAGAAGTATGACCTGCACTTCGAACGGTTGGTTCCGCTGGGTGGTTGGATCGTCGGCTGGGTAAACCGCTGGCTGGTAATCCCGACGTTCGACATTCTGGGCAAGTTTATTCACAATTACGGAATCATCATCTTGTTGCTGACCATCATCATCAAGATTCTGATCGCCCCGCTGACCTACAAATCCTATCTGTCGACGGCCAAAATGCGCCTGCTGAAACCCGAAGTGGATCAGCTCAACGCCAAATATCCCAAACCGGAAGACGCCATGAAAAAACAGCAGGCGATGATGACCCTCTATCGCAGTGCCGGCGTCAATCCCATGGGAGGCTGTCTGCCGCTGTTGATTCAGTTGCCGATCCTGATCGCGATGTTCCGTTTCTTCCCGGCTTCGATCGAACTGCGGGGCGAACACTTCCTCTGGGCCGATGACCTCTCGTCCTACGACAGCATTCTGAACCTGCCGTTCAGCATTCCGTTCTACGGCAGCCATGTCAGCCTGTTCGCCTTGCTGATGGCCGTTTCGGTCTATATTTCGTCGCGCATCAACTACTCCCAGACGGCTTCGGCAGGACCTCAAATGGCCGGCATGAAATTCATGATGCTGTATCTGATGCCCCTGATGTTGTTGTTGTGGTTCAATAATTACTCCAGCGGGTTGAGTTACTACTATTTAGTAAGCAACCTGATCACCATCGGACAGATGTATGCTTTCCGATACGGAGTCAGCGACGAAAAGTTGCACCAACGCATGAAGGAAAATGCTAAAAAACCGCAGAAAAAATCGAAATGGCAGGAACGTTACGAAGAGGCTCTTCGCCAACAACAGGCCAATGCCCGTCGCAGATAACACGAGTCATTTCATGCAGAATAAAAAAAGTGATTCTCTTTTGAGAATCACTTTTTTTTAACAGCTCAACGAAACTCCGAACGTGACATTCGACAATCTGTCGGTTTCGTCCGTAACGGTTATTTCAACTGTTCGAGGTATTTGGCCAAACCTCCGGCTGCCGTTTCCTTGTAGAGGCTGGGCAGGTCATGTCCGGTATGTCGCATCACCTCGACCACCTTGTCGAAGCTCACCCGATGCCGACCGTCCGAGAAGGTCGAGAAGGTATTGGCATCCAAAGCCCGGGCTGCCGCAAAAGCATTGCGTTCGATACAGGGTATCTGAACCAGTCCGCAGACCGGATCGCAGGTCAGTCCCAGGTGGTGTTCGAGTCCCATTTCGGCCGCATATTCGATTTGGGAGGGAGCCCCGCCGAAAAGCTGACAGGCCGCCGCAGCCGCCATGGCGCAAGCCACACCGACTTCACCCTGACAACCCACCTCGGCTCCCGAAATCGATGCATTGGTGCGAACCACATTGCCGAACAGACCGGCCGTAGCCAAGGCTTTCAAAATACGGGAATCGGGAAAATCACGCGACAATTTGATGTGGTACAGAACTGCCGGGAGTACGCCGCACGATCCGCAGGTAGGAGCCGTCACGATTTCACCCCCCGTTGCATTCTCCTCCGAAACAGCCAACGCATAGGCATACACCTGCCCGCGGGTTTTCATCGAGCCGCTGTAACCGTTGGCCCGGATCAGGTAGTTGGCCGCCTTGCGCCGGAGCCCCAATCCCCCGGGGATAATACCCTCGGTTTCCAAACCCCGATGTATGGAGGCCTGCATCACCTTCCATACCTCGGCCAGATAGTCCCAGATATCGGCATCTTCACAGGCCTGCACGTATTCCCAATAACAGCCCCCGCTCTTGTCGCACCAATTCTGAATATCGGTAATGGTCGACATTTCGTAGATTTGGGGAGGAGGCGCCTGATGCATGTCTTCGCTGGCCAAAGCCCCTCCGCCCACGCTGTAAACCGTCCATTGGTCGGTACACTGACCGGAACGGTCGAAAGATTCGAACAACATCCCGTTGGGATGGAAGTCGAGGAATACTTCGGGTTTCCAAATAATTTCCGACGGAGCCAAAGGCTGTAAAACGCTCAAAATCGCCTGATCGGTCATGTGACCCCGGCCCGTGGCCGCCAAACTGCCATAGAGCGTAATGTTGAAACGGGCAGCCTCGGGATGACGGGCGGCAAACATTTCCGCTGCCTTTTTGGGTCCCATCGTGTGGCTGCTGGAAGGACCGTTTCCGATCCGATAAATCTGTTTAATCGATTCCATGTAAGGGTTATTAGTGTGTATGCTGGCCGAGCCAGAATAAAATCGTGTCGAATACTTCACGGCGTATTTTCGGAGCCGAAAGGGTCAGATCATGCAGACCGCCATCGATGGCGACATCCGTTACCCGATCACCCAAACGAAGGGCATAACGGCGAATGTGGGAGACATTCAGCACCGTATCGCTACCGGAGAAGTTCTCTTCCCAGGAGTTTCCCCAAGCCGAGCGGGCCGAATGGAGCACCAAAACCGGCAGGGTCAATCCCAAGCCCCGATGCAGACGTCGTTGTCCCCGGCGGATCGCCCGCAACCAGGCGAAATAGAGCGGAACTCCCTCCTTGGGTTTCCAACGGGTATCGAAATCCCACTCGCCCTTTTCGCTGCGATGAACGCTGGTGAAATAGTGCGGAGAGAGTTCGTTGCGTTTATGGGCATAGGGGAACAGCCGACTCAGCATGCCGACCAGGGGAATCGCTACATTTCGTTTGAACCACCCGGTATTGAATTCGAAAAACGGACTGTTCAATACCAAGGCATCGAGTTTCTGACGGTATTTTCCTTCAGCGGCATACAACGATGCGATCAATCCTCCGGTGGAGTGTCCCAAAAGAACGATTTGTCGATACGCTTGCGTTTCGATCCGTTCGATCGCCCGGTCGATTTCCGGAAAATATTCGTGCAGATCCCGGCAATAATAGGGGTGTTGGTGGGGCAGGATCGAACGACCGTATTTGCGCAAATCCAACGCAAAAAAATCCCATCCGGCCTCGACAAAAACCCGGGCCATGTGAGTCTGGAAAAAATAATCGACATATCCATGCAGGTACAATACGGCTCGTCGAGAAGGCTTATCCTCCGTGAAGGAGAGTAAAGTGGCCCGGACCGCACCTTCATAATCATCGGGGAAGGGGAGTATTTCGATAGTTTCTTTCATGGCGTTTTCGGTATACAAAGATAAGCGCCCCGCGGGATAAATCTCGCTGTCGGAGGCGATCTTTTCGTGAATTTTTCTAAATTTGTTTATCGCTGCAAATTTCAAACCGAATCTCCGATCATGGAACGTAAACTCAGAATGGGCATGTATGGAGGCGGGCAAGGCGCCTTCATCGGAGCGATCCACCGCGCGGCTGCTTTGATGGACAATCGAATCGAATTGGTATGCGGCTGCTTCAGCAGCCGCCCCGAAGTATCGTTGGCCTCCGGCCGGGAATACTTCTTGCCGGACGACCGGATATACACAACGTTTGAAGAGATGATCGAACGCGAAGCCGCCCTGCCGGAAGACCTTCGGATGGATTTTCTGTCGATCGTTACTCCCAATGCCCTGCATTTCGATCCGGCGATGATGGCCCTCGATTACGGATTCGACGTCGTCATGGACAAGCCGATCACCTTTTCGCTGGAAGAAGCCCATCGACTGAAAGAAAAAGTAACGCAAACCGGTCGTCTGCTGGCTTTGACCCACGCCTATGCCGCTTATCCGGCTATTTTGGAGGCTCGGGATCGCATCGCGAAAGGAGCGTTGGGGAAGATTCGAAAGATTTATGTGGAATATACTCAGGGTTGGCTTTCCCGGCGCGTCGAGCTGCAACCAGGATCGAATGCCGCCTGGCGTACCGATCCGCTCCGGGCCGGAAAAGCTGGCTGCATGGGCGATATCGGCGTTCATGCCCTCCAGATGGCGGAAATGGTCTCGGGCCTGCGCTGTGTAGCCTTATGCGCCGATGTGACCACCTTCGCCCAGGGACGCTTGCTCGATGATGACGGCGCCGCCCTATTGCGTTTCGAGAAGGGAGCCAGCGGCGTATTGATCGCCACGCAGGTAGCCTGCGGAGAAGAAAATAATTTCACCTTACGCATATACGGGGAAAAAGGAGGGCTGGAATGGGCTCAGATGGAGCCGAACAGTCTGTATCTCAAATGGGAAGATCGTCCGATGGAAGTGGTACGCGTCGGAAACGGATACCTGGGCCCGGCCGCTAAAAGCCATACCCGGGGGCCCGAAGGACATCCCGAAGGTTTCATCGAAGCATTTGCCAATATTTATACTAACTTTGCGCGCGCGGTTCTGGCCCGTCGGAACGGAACGGAACCCGACCCCCAATGGCTGGATTTTCCCGGTGTGGAAGAGGGCCTGCGGGGCATGCAGTTCATCGAAACCGTGATCACTTCGGGACAGGACGATTTCCACAAATGGACGCCCTGGATCGAGTAGGGTACCAGCCAGGGTGTAATCAGCGCGATGCCTTCGGGGGGTCATTCCCGATCAGCGAGAGGATTTGTTCCCGCTGCAAACGGGGAAGTCCCTGTATGACCAGCCGGTAGGAATCCCGGATCCATTCGCGGATCAGGCCATCGGGCAAATCCCGATCGGGACGTATCGTATTCCAATGCCTTTTGTTGCAGTGATAGCCCGGGAGAACGGTTTCAGGATATTGTTCGCGCAATTGTTCGGCCCGTTCGGGATCGCATTTGACATGGATGCCCCGGAAATCGACCATGTCGGCAAAAGCATACATCTTGCCGCCGATTTTATACACCAGTGTCGTTTCGTCGAACGGAGTGCACTCCTCGCTCAAAGGAAGACTCAGGCAATATTCGCGAAATTCCAATACATCCATGACTGCATGATGAAAGCGTAGTAACAAAGATAACCAATTTCTTTCTTATGCAGGGAGTTTATTCGATTGTGTTGCTGGTCGTATCCAACATTTTCATGACCTTCGCCTGGTACGGCCATTTGAAATTGCAGGAGATGAAGGTCATCAGCAACTGGCCGCTGTTCGGCGTGATTCTCTTTTCGTGGAGCATCGCCCTTTTGGAGTATTGTGCCCAGGTACCTGCCAACCGTCTGGGATTCATCGGAAACGGCGGTCCCTTTACGCTGATGCAATTGAAGGTCATTCAGGAAGTGGTGACGTTGGTGGTATTCACGCTCTTCGCCACGTTGCTCTTCAAAGGTGAAACGCTACATTGGAATCATCTGGCGGCTTTTGTCTGCCTGGTATTGGCCGTCTATTTTGTATTCATGAAATAACGAGACTATGAAACGAATCGTCGCAATCG
Source organism: uncultured Alistipes sp. (assembly GCA_944326855.1). Classification (GTDB taxonomy): domain Bacteria; phylum Bacteroidota; class Bacteroidia; order Bacteroidales; family Rikenellaceae; genus Alistipes_A. The sequence goes on from CALVFO010000050.1 coordinate 30,311, forward strand.
GGGCCTCGGTCGCCTTATTGATCGGCTGTGTCTCTTCCACCGGATGGACCCCGCAGCAAAAAGAAGAAGTTCGCACCTCGATCTATGAAAATCGAGAAAAGTTTGTCCTGCAATACATGGATGAATCCGATTTCGATGCCTTGCAGGAGTGCGTTTTGGAAGCCTTGATCGGCATTTTCCCCGAATACGAGGAATATGAAGAACTGACCGACCGGGCCGAAACCCTGGACGGCATGATGTGCGATTGTGCGGTCGAAGCCATGGGAGCGAATTACGAAAATCTGAAAAACGTATTCCCGATGGAGGCCCTGCAAAAAGCAGGATGGATTGCTTCCGGCACGCCGGCCGTTCCCGAAACGATGTTCTACAACCATCTGGCCGGACTTCTCCGAACGCTGTACCCCAATCCGGATGCGTTTGTCATGGCCCTGATGCTCGATTCCAACGCCCAAAACGATCTGCGGGAGATGATCTCCCAATGCGCCTCGGGCGAATCGAATCGATAGAAAAAAGGATTCTGTCCACGAAAAAAGGCTGCATTGAGCAGCCTTTTTTGATACTTTCAGTAAAAAGATTGGTATTGGGAAATACTAACTATTCTACTACGGTAACGTTGATCGCCTGTTCGCCTTTCTTGCCTTCGCCGACTTCGAATTCGACCTTCTGACCTTCTTCCAGGCCCCGGAAACCTTCTTTGTTGATGCCCGTGTAGTGAACAAAGATGTCGCTACCGGCTTCGGTCGTGATAAAGCCGTAACCTTTGGCTGAATCAAACCATTTGACTGTACCTTTCATAAAAATAGAAATTAGAAAATATGTCTTACAAAGAAAAACAAAAACTTTGATAATCCAATAAAATCGCCGTAAATTTTTATACTTATTTTGAATAATTTAACATTCCGATATATTTCTAATCCGGACAACTCCTTGAAGCGTACTCTTTTAAGACGGTTTCGATCGATTGGAAGGACACAAAAAAAGTCCTCGAAATGAGGACTTTTTATCAGTAAAGTTCGTGGGTATCAGGTATTCATGGCTCCGCATACGTGGATTACCTGACCGCTGACATAAGAGGAGAGATCGGAAGCCAGGAAGAGAGCCACTTTGGCCACTTCTTCGGGCGTTCCGCCCCGACGCAGAGGAATCTGCTTGTACCAGCCTTCCTTGATTTCGTCAGGCAGAGCATCGGTCATATCGGTCATGATAAAGCCCGGAGCGATGGCGTTCGCACGGATATTGCGCGAACCCAACTCTTTGGCAATAGATTTGGCCAGCCCGATCAGACCGGCTTTCGAGGCCGAATAGTTGGTCTGCGAAGCATTGCCCGATACACCCACCACCGATGACATATTGATAATGCTTCCGCTTTTCTGTTTGAGCATGATGGGAGTAACGGCATGGATAAAATTGAAAGCCGATTTCAGATTGACGTTGATGACCATATCCCATTGGGCTTCGGACATACGCATCATCAAGCCGTCGCGCGTGATACCGGCATTGTTAACCAGAATATCCACCCGGCCGAAATCGGCCAGAATCTTGGCCACCACATCGGCCGTATCCTGAAAGTCGGCAGCATTCGAAGTGTAACCTTTAGCCTTGACACCCAGCTCGTTCAATTCTTTTTCGGTGTTCTGGAAGTTCTCGTCTTCCTTCAGATCGGTAAAGGCCACCGAGGCGCCTTCACGGGCGAATTGCAGGGCAATCGCCTTACCGATACCGCGAGCCGCACCGGTTACGATCGCCACTTTTCCTTCCAATAATTTCATGATTATACGTTTGATTAGGTTGTCTTACGGGTTTACCCGACATCAAAGGTAGTGATAAATTTAAAATTAGAAAATTTTGCAACAAGAACCCTTTCTTCGTATCTTTGATTGATGAGGTCTTACCGAAAGGCCTCACTCAACCGACATCTAACTACAAATGAAAAATCCATGAAAAAAATCTTGTTGTTTTGGGGGCTCGTCCTGCTGACCTGTAACGTACAGGCGGCCGAAACGATCCCTCTGCCGGAACATCCGAGACCCGACTTTCAACGTGCCGAATGGATCAACCTGAACGGTCCATGGGCCTTTACCTTTCAGGCACAAACGGCCAAGCAGGCCTTAGCCGACGGGGATCTTTCCGATTTTCAAGAACAAATTACGGTTCCTTTCCCCTGGGGGTCGAAACTCTCCGGCGTACCGGACGAAGGCGACCGGGGATGGTACGGACGTCAGATCACCGTCCCGGAAGCCTGGAAAGGGAAACGTGTATTTTTGGTAATCGGGGCCTCGGACTGGAAAACCGAGGCTTGGCTGAACGGACAACCTCTGGGCGTTCATCAAGGAGGCTATACGCCTTTCGAGTTCGAGTTGACCGACAAACTGGAATACGGAACCCCGCAAACCCTCCTTATCGAAGCCGACGACACCCCCAGTGATCAACATCTGGGCGGCAAACAGGGGTATGGAAACGCTCGGGGCATCTGGCAAACCGTCTATCTGGAAGCCCGAGGCAACCACTATATCGAGTACGTCCATTTCTCCCCCGATATCGAGCGTTCATCGGTCAAAGTCGCCGTAGCGCTCAATCAACCGTCTACCCGTCCGATGTCTCTGAGCGTACATTTCCGGGACACTCTGCAATCGGATTTTCTGTATAAACCTACCGGGAAAGCCCAAAAATCGAACCTCTGGGAATTCGAAATTCCGCTTACGGATCAACACCTCTGGTCCCTGGAAGACCCCTATCTGTACGAGACGGAAGTTGTCCTGAGCGAAAACGGCCAGCCGGTCGATCGGGTAGAGAGTTATTTCGGACAGCGGCAAATCAGCGTCATCGACTTGCCGGGTTCGGGACATCCCTATGTCGCCCTGAACGGCAAACCGATCTACCTGCAACTGTGCCTCGACCAAAGCTATCATCCCGAAGGATTTTACACATTCCCCAGCGATGAATTCATGCGCAACGAGATTCTGCTCTCCAAACGCCTCGGGCTCACCGGCAACCGTATTCACATTAAAGCGGAAATTCCCCGCAAACTCTACTGGGCCGACAAGCTGGGGGTGCTGATCATGGCGGATATTCCCAATTTCTGGGGCGAACCGCGACAGGAAGCCCGTCAGGACTGGGAATACTGCATGCGCAATCAGATCCGACGCGACTACAACCATCCTTCGATATTCTGTTGGGTCGACTTCAATGAAACCTGGGGACTGTTCACTCAAAACGCCGGTCCGGAAGGCAACCAACGGCTTTATTTGCCCGAAACCCAAGAATGGGTACGCAGCATGTATCTCGAAACCAAGAAACTGGATCCCACCCGTCTGGTGGAAGACAATTCGCCCTGCAACAACGACCACGTACAAACCGACCTGAACTCCTGGCACAGTTACCTGCCCGGTTATCTGTGGCCCGAACAAATCGCCAAGTTCGACCGGGAGACCTATCCCGGTTCGACCTTCAACTATATCGGGGGAAATACGCAGGGGCGCGAACCGATGCTCAACAGCGAATGCGGCAATGTCTGGGGGTATACCGGAAGCACCGGAGATGTCGACTACACCTGGGATTATCACCTGATGATGAATGCATTCCGCATGCACCCCAAAGTGTGCGGCTGGCTCTATACCGAACACCACGACGTCATCAACGAATGGAACGGTTACGTTCGATATGATCGTTCGCCCAAAATCGACGGACTGAACGAACTGGTCCCGGGGATGAGTCTGCGCGACTTTCACAGTCCCTATTATATTTCGGTTCCGGGGCCTCTATGCACCGAAGCCCAGGCCGGCAGTCGGGTCGAGATACCTCTTTATGCCTCGTTCATGACCGACCGCGATCCGGGAGCTCTGACCCTCAGCGCCCGACTGGTCGGGTGGAACAGCTGGGGCGAATATCGGGAATGGACGCCCCTCACGATTGAAGTACCTTTCGAAGCCTACCTGAGCCGCACCTTGGAACCGCTGGAACTCGACCTGCCTGAAGAGCAGGGTTTGTTCATTTTGCAGATCGTGCTGCAAAATACAGCCGGAGAGACGCTGCACCGCAACTTCACGACCTTCCGGATCAAAGAGGGTAGGGAAGCCGCCCGGGAAAAGGTAATTGCCGTCTCTTTCGCTCCTGACTCATACCGCGATCAACAATGGAGCATCGGTCAGACGGAAGTACTGGATGGTCTGAAAGTCAACGGATTCGGGAGCGGTTATTTCGAATATGAAATTCCTTGGCCACAGGAATGCCGCATCGATGAGCTCCGTTCGGTGGGACTGCGTTTCGAGGCGTCCTCCAAAGAACTTTTCGGCAAAGACCGGGAGAGCATCGAGTCGATCGCCAATCCCGATTTCATGCGCGGAGGCGGCACACACGATCCCTGCAAAAATCCCAACTCGTACGCCATGACCGACACCCGGCGTCATGAATCATGGGTCAAAGTCTCCGTCAACGGAGTACCCGCCGGTCTGTACCGACTGCCCGATGATCCGGCCGACCATCGGGGTATTCTTTCCTGGCATGCCCAGCTGCAGGATCGTCTGTTGCGGGAAGCCGGATCCTACGGTTATCTGATCGACGCTCCGCTGCCCTTGAAGGCGCTCCGGGAGGGAGAGCCCATCGTGATCCGACTGGAAGTTCCCCGGAAAATCGGGCACGGTCTGGCGATTTACGGAAAAGATTTCGGCCGATATCCCGTGGATCCCCTGCTGATGATGGAGAAAAAATAACGAGATCGATGTCCGGGCATTGCCGAGTTTTTATTACATTTGAACGGCGAATCGAAATATCCGCTCGTCCATACTCCCGCACAGAATACATTACTTAACAGTACACATATGACAAGAGATTCGAAACTTTTCGACCTGATCGGTCAGGAAAAAAAACGGCAGATGCAGGGCATCGAACTGATCGCTTCAGAAAACTTCGTCAGCGACCAAGTCATGGAAGCCATGGGTTCGGTGTTGACCAATAAATATGCAGAAGGTTATCCGGGAGCCCGTTATTACGGCGGATGCCAGGTCATCGATCAGGTGGAACAGTTGGCCATCGATCGTCTGTGTCAGCTTTACGGGGCCGAATACGCCAACGTACAGCCCCATTCAGGCGCTCAAGCCAATATGGCCGTTTTTCAGGCCGTACTCAAACCGGGCGATACGTTCATGGGGCTCGATCTGGCTCACGGAGGGCATCTTTCGCACGGTTCGCCGGTCAACACCTCGGGGATTCTCTACAAAGCCGTCGGCTACAAACTCAACGAAGAGACCGGCCGAGTCGATTACGATGCCATGGAACAGCTGGCCTTGGAACATAAACCCAAATTGATCGTAGGCGGCGCTTCGGCCTACAGCCGCGAATGGGACTATAAACGCATGCGTGAAATCGCCGACAAAGTGGGCGCCATCCTGATGGTCGACATGGCCCACACGGCAGGGCTGATCGCTGCGGGCCTGCTGGACAATCCGGTCAAATATGCTCATGTCGTGACCTCCACGACCCACAAGACCTTGCGCGGACCCCGTGGCGGGATCATCCTGATCGGGAAAGATTTCGAGAATCCTTGGGGCATCAAAACCCCCAAAGGCGAAATCAAGAAGATGTCGGCTCTGATTAATTCCGCCGTTTTCCCCGGTATTCAGGGCGGACCGCTCGAACACATCATTGCCGCAAAAGCCGTGGCTTTCGGCGAAGCGCTCGAACCCGCCTACAAAGAATATCAGACCCAGGTACGGAAAAATGCCACGGCCATGGCCGAAGCGTTTACCAAACGCGGTTATAAGATCGTTTCAGGCGGTACGGACAACCACCTGATGTTGATCGACCTGCGCACCAAATTTCCCGATCTGACCGGGAAAGTGGCCGAAAAAGCCCTGGAAAAAGCGGACATTACCACCAACAAAAACATGGTGCCATTTGACAGTCGCTCTCCGTTCCAGACCTCCGGAATCCGGGTCGGCACACCGGCCATTACGACCCGCGGTCTGAAAGAAGAACACATGGAACAGATCGTTGACCTGATCGACCGGGTACTAAATGCTCCCGACAGCGAAGAAGTTCAGGCTCAAGTACGATCCGAAGTCAATGCCCTGATGGCGGGACGGCCTTTATTTGCCTGGTAAACCGCCCGGGATTCATCACACGAGGGGCGGTCTGAGACAGACCGCCCCTTATTATTTCGCCCCAAATTTCAACACTAACCCTAACCCTCCATAAAATGAAAAAATTACTTTGTCTGTTTTTACCGGTTTTGGCCAGCAGCTTGTGCAGTTGCCACGAGGAGGCTACACAGCCCCTGACAACTACTCCTTATGCCGACATTTACGTGCTGGAAGGAGATCTGCAAAACCGGCTTCAGGCCAATTACGACCGGCTGCAACAACCCCTGTTCAGTTTCGATTCCATGTCCACGGCCTTTACCGTACGTGAAGCACCCGGAGACTGGATCGGGCGGGACATTCTCTCCCAAAGCATTCTTTCGCAGGTACTGCATCGAGAGGCCAGTCCGGTTTTTCGCCGCATTATGGATTCGGTTCCCTCGCTGCTTAATGAACAGGGGTATGTCGGTAGCGTGATTCCCGACAGCATCGCCAACGAAGGTTTTATTACCGGACATAACGGGTTCTTACGCGGTCTGAACGAATATTATCTTTGGACCCACGACAGCCTCACCTTAGAACGGATCCGGACCATCGTCAACAACCTGTTCGTCAAACGGGAACCGCTGGTCAACGAATACCCATCTTCGGTCCTCAAAGCCCAGAAAGAGGGCGGACAAGTGGCTCATACCGTCAACACCGACACCCCTTCGTCTTGGCAGGGACTTTCGACCGACATCGGCCAGTTTTTCCTGACGCTGGATGCTCTGAGCCAAAGTTACCGGATCGTCCCCACGCCCGAACTGAAACAGATGATCGAAGAGATGATCGCCAAATTTTCTGCCATCGATTTTCCCGGAATCGGAGGGCAAACCCACTCGTTCTTAGGATGTCTGAGAGGTATTCTCAACTGGTACGAAACGACCGGTGATCCCCAATATCTCGAAATAGTTCTCCAACGTTTCGGACTCTACCAACAATTGGCCATGACCGAAAACTACGAAAATTACAACTGGTTCGACCGGCCGGTCTGGACCGAAGGTTGTGCTGTGGTAGATGCCTTCATGCTCTCGACCCATCTGTGGCGACTCACCGGCAACGTCGAACATCTGCACCTGGCCCATCTGATTCTCTATAACGGCATTTATGCCAACCAACGACCCAACGGCGGTTTCGGATGCAACAACTGTACAGGAGCCGAAGGACAACTCTGTCTACACCCCGCCGACATTTACGAAGCCCCCTGGTGCTGTTCGATGCGGGGTTCGGAAGCCCTGGTCGGCACACTTTCTGCAACCTTTTGCAGCGATGGAGAGCGTATCATCACGCCATTCTATCATCATGCCCGGGCTACCCTGCATTTCCCCGACGGCGATCTGGAACTCGAGATGACGACCGACTATCCCTATTCGGGCCGTACCCGCATCGAAGTGATCTCCGGAGAGGTCAACCGGGCTAAAAGCCTGCAAATGTTCATTCCTTCATGGACCGACACCCGCAGCGTATCTTGCTCGTTCAACGGAGAACCGCAAACCGACATCGTATGGGAGCATTCGTTCATCACCCTGAAAGAGAAATGGACGGCGGGAGATGTAATCGAGCTGGATTACGGTTTCGTGTTGCGGGAAGAAAACACCCTGCGGGAAGATCATGGCAATTACCGGCGCTTCTTCTACGGTCCCTTGTTGCTGGGAGCCGTCTCCAACGGCAACCTTCACCTGAGTTCTGCGGCAGAATTTCAATCGCAGGGGAGGGGACGTTTCCTGGATAAACGCAACGAAGCGACACTTTCTCCCATAGCCGATTTGACCTGGCTTTCGGAGCAAGAGTCTCAAGAAAGTTCGGTTCAGATTCTCTTCGAACGATAAGACGATCCCTCAAAGCAGTGGCGACGGACTATTCCGTCGCCACTGCTTATTCTACATCGGATCAATCCAAAAAGACAGGCGGGGTATGCGACACCTCCGATTCGCGACCCTGAGCGGAACTTTTGACCGCAGGCGGAATAACATCTTTCTCCAGGAATTTGTCGAGGGTATAACTTTCGCCCACACTTTCCAGGATCCGCTGTACAATCAAGGCCCGACTGATCGCATTAAATCCGGCCCCGGAACTGCTTTGTTTCATGATGCTATTCTCTTCGGAACGCCAGACCCCATACGCATATCCGTATCCTCCCTCGTAAGCTCCCACCATGTCATAACCGGGCACACCGACCAGCATACTCCAGTGGGATTGCATAGGATCACCCGTAAGATCCAAATTGAGGTAGTATCCCTGGAAAAAACGTTGTTTCAAGGAATTGGCCGTTGCGGTCGGAATCTCATGGCCTCCGGTATACTCATCGCCCAACAATCCCATCGCATGTCCGCCCAATTCATGCACCAGAGTCGTTTTAAAACTGCTGGCTAACGTTCCTATCGCATAGGAAAAATGCTGATCCACATAATAAGTGGTTCCTCCATGCCGCTTAGAATTGGCAATCACGGCCACATAAGCGTTTTTCAGGCTCGAATATCCCGGCACTTTAGCGGCATATTTCTGGACACTTTCCTGCTGAAGAGACATCTTGCTGGAATTCTCGTCCGCATAGGTCACCCCCAAAGCCGAACGTCGCACATAACCGGGTTGGGAAACCCCGTTTTGGGGCGACACCACTTTGACGATGTAGATATTAAAGTAATCCCTGTAAGTTCGATAGGGTTCGTATTGGAAGAGGGCTTCTATGCCTTCCGCCATTTTAGTCTCATAGGTTCCATTCTCTTCCAGGTCATGATTCGTGAAGCCATCCCCCATGAAGATCACATTCATACCTCGACCCGGCACAGGTTCCGCATACGTAATGACCTGCCCGTCCTGCGAATAATCATCACTTTCCAGGTTGTCATTCAGATTCGAGAACCCATAACCACTTTGCTGTGGAGAAGGAATCCAGGCTTCATAGACCGGCATGGCCAATATCTCGTCCGGAATTTCCCCGTCGAAACGATTAAAACTCAGATCACAGGTTTCCAGCCGTTCCAGTCTGGCAAAATCTGAGGGAAGTCCTCCGGTGAATTGATTTCGTTGCAGCTGCAAGGATGTCAACGCCTCCAGATTCCCCATGCTCTCCGGCAAGGGCCCGGAGAGATTATTATAGCTCAGATTAATGGCTTCTACCTGACGTAAATTCCCGATGCTTTCAGGAATACTGCCATAAAGCTGATTATTGTGCAGGGTCATGGATTGCAATTGCGTCAACTGACCGATTTCTTCCGGGAGGGATCCGTTCAACGAATTGTCGTTCAATGCCAACGTTTGCAAATGGGTCAAGGCCCCGATCTCGGCAGGAATCGTTCCCGAAAGATTATTGACCGTAAGGTCCAGTATTTGCAAATTTTTAAGTTTCCCGATGCTTTCAGGAATGCTGCCCGTGAGGGCATCGTGCGAGAAATAGAGTTTTTCCAGATAGGGGAAGTTTCCAATCTCATCGGGAATCTGGCCAGCCAAATTATTGGCATACATGTAAATCACCAGAACATGCCCCTGTTCGTCGGTTCGGATCCCTTCCCATTGACCGATCGGCTTATCGCTCAGCCAATTCTCCTGCGCTTTCCAATTCGGCCCGTTCAAGTTGTTATACAAGGCCACCAAAGCGGCCTCTTCACTGCCTTCCGGCGCCTGCATACCCGGAGCCTGGCGAATCAGGCAATTTGCCGATTGGCCCGAAATAGTAATCGACAACCGGCATTCCCGTTGTACATACGAAGGATTGGGTTCAACACTGACTTGCACCGTACTTTCCCCCTCTTGTGCAGAAAGCGATATCCAGGTAACCTCTCCCGGATCGATCTTCCAGGGCCGATTGGTGCTGATGGTCATCGTTTGCCGGGTAACTCCTTCCTCAAAATTCAATACATCAGGAGAAACCGATAACATCGGTTCCGGCTCAGGATCTTTTGTGCAGGCTGTCAAAACTCCCAGGAACAGACACGCCCGCAGGAGAAAACGGAACTTAAAAATCGTTTGTAGCATACGTCTATTTTGTGATAGACGGAAGTTACAAAAAATTTCTCGGAAAAAGGCGTATTTATAACGCTAAAGAAGCGATAAAGTATTCCAAAAGCATCATTCTTTTACAGACTCCAGCACCGATCGCCAATGATCCGGGATCGGAATGGAAACCTGTGCGGCGAAATCGAAACAGACCATCGTAGCCGTGCTGTCGGTTTTCACCTCCTGAGTTTGCGTATTGATGATTTGTTGGGACAAGGAAAAACTTTTATGACCGATTTCGCGTACGGCGGTCCGTACGACGATCGGCTCGTTCATGCGAATCTGCCGAAGAAACGACGTATTGGTAGCCACGGTAATCACACCTTCCTCCCGCCAATAGGGTTCCAAACCCAATATCTGATGGAAAAAGTCGCTCTTCCCGACATCGAAATAGTGCTGTTGATTGACGTTGTTGACGTGACCGAGCATGTCCACATCGGCAAAACGCATTTGTATGGGGGTATCGACACTCATTTTTATTCACGGATAATTTTGATTTCGCCTTGAAGTCCCACCATAATGATGGACGAGGCCTTGTGGGACGCTCCCTCTTCACAGGCAGGGTCCACCACAAAATCCACCCCCTGAATAATTTCACCGGCAATCTCACTGTAAGTGGCCGGTGCCGGTTTCCCGGACAGATTGGCCGATGTGGAAACCAACGGACGGTTGAGTTTATGAATCAGGCGTTGGCAAAATTCGTTTTTCGGAATACGAATTCCCAAGGTGCCGCTTTCCGGCACCAGATTGGCGGCTACGCCCCGGGCTTCGGGCAAAATCAGGGTCAGGGGTTTGTCGGCTACCTCGAACAACTGCCAGGCAATCTCAGGTACTTTCTGAATGTAGAGCGACACTTTATCCACATGATCCAACAAAACCAACATACTGGTTTTGTTGACACTCTGTTTCAAATCGTAAATACGTTGAACCGCCTTTTCGTTGGTGGCGTCGCACCCGATTCCCCAAACCGTATCGGTCGGGTAGAGGATGATACCTCCCCGTTTCAAAACCTCAAGTGCTTCTTTTATTTGTTCTTCCATAATGCAATTTCCGGTTCGATGAGCCCAACAAAAGTAATATTTTTTTGACTTTTTCAGTAAAACGATTTAGCTTTGTACTCCAAAATTAAAAACCATGATTTATGGGAAGAGCATTTGAATACCGTAAAGCGAGAAAATTGAAACGCTGGGGCAACATGGCCCGTACGTTTACCAAACTGGGTAAGGAGATCGAAATCGCCGTCAAGGCCGGAGGCCCCGACCCCGGAGGAAACACTCGCCTGAGGGTATTGATCCAGAATGCCAAAGCGGCCAATATGCCCAAAGAAAACGTGGAACGCGCCATCAAACGCGCCATTTCGAAGGATACGGCCGATTACAAGGAGATGATTTACGAAGGGTACGCTCCGTTCGGAATCGCCATGATCATCGAAACAGCCACCGACAATACGACACGTACCGTCGCCAATGTACGCAGCTATTTCAATAAGGCCGGCGGTTCGTTGGGAACGACCGGTTCGGTGGATTTTCTGTTCGACCACAAATGCGTTTTCAAAATTCCGTATTCGGAAACGATCGACCTCGAAGAGTTGGAACTCGATCTGATCGACTACGGGGTAGACGAAGTGTTCGTGGACGGAAACGAAATCAACATATACGGTCCGTTCGATGCTTACGGCAAGATTCAGGCCTACATCGAAGGCAAAGGCTATGAACTGATCAGCGGAGAATTTGTTCGTCTGCCGTTGGACACCAAAGAAGTAACCGAAGAACAACGGGCTTCCATCGAAAAACTGATCGAACGTTTCGAAGAAGACGACGATGTGGTGAACGTCTTCCACAACATGCAAGAATCGGACGAAGAAGAAGCCGAATAAGACACTCTCGGAGCGACATCACAAAAACGGGACACACCAGTCCCGTTTTTTTATGTTCCGATGTTCCGACCCGACATACTAAAAAAAGTAGAGGACCGTTTCCTTTCTCTTGAGAACAAAACATTTTTGTTTCGCCAAATTTGGGTATATTTGTAGGAAAAACCCGACGAGACCGTTTGTATATCGTTCGGTTAAAGACAGAGATTATATGCTGCGTATCATCAAACATCTGTGCGCCCTGCTGGTAGTAAGTTTTCTGATTCCGGAGGTTCGGGCTCAGGAGATTCATTTCGAAACCGGAGCGCCCCGTATGGTTGCCGTAGGCGAGGCTTTCCGCATCGAATTTTCGCTCAATGCCAAACCGGAAGATTTTACCGCTCCCTCTTTCGAAGGTTTCGATGTATTGGCCGGACCGACCACCTCACAAGGACAATCCGTCTCCATCGTCAACGGTAAAGTCAATCAATCGGTTTCTTTCTCGTATACGTATGTTTTGCAAGCCCGTTCGGCAGGGACTTTCACCATTCCGGCCGCCCGGGTCAAAGCCAAAGGCAAGGAATACACCACCCAACCCGTACCCATCGAGGTCGTTGCGGCCGAAGCGATGCAGCAACAGGCTCCTTCTTCCGGATCCAGAGGCGGACAGGAACGGATACAACCGCAAAGTTCTTCCGCCCATGTAGCGGAGGACGACATATTGGTTCGGGTGAGCGTGAACCGGAACAAAGTCTACAAGGGACAACCGGTAAAGGCCACCTTCAAGCTCTACACCCGCGTTCCGCTGGGCGGGATCGAAAAAGCCATCTATCCGGCATTCAACGGTTTTTGGGCCCAGGATTTGAACGTAGACGGTTACGACTGGCAGCGGGAAACCTACAACGGGAAAGTTTACGATTCCCGCATCATCAAGGAAACCCTGCTCTTTCCCCAACAGTCCGGGACCTTGTACATCGAACAGTTCAGTCTGACGGTCGTGGCTCAGATCATGACCCAGGTGGCACCTCGAGGATCGTTGTTCGACGACTTTTTCGGAGGAGGACCCCAAATCCAGGAAGTACGTAGAAACCTGACGGCATCTCCCATCCGCATCACCGTGGACGAATTTCCGGCCGGGGCGCCTGCCACGTTCAACGGAGCGGTCGGTCAATTCCAAATCAGCAGTGCGCTGGCCGACTCGACCCTGGCCGCCAACTCTTCGGGCACCTACCAGCTGAAAATCTCCGGAAACGGAAACCTGCCGCTGATCCAGGCTCCCAAATTGACGCTGCCTTCATCGTTCGAACAATACAACATGAAAACCACCGAAAGCCTCAATTCCACCACCATGGGCATTGCCGGCTATCGACAGTTCGAATATCCTTTCATCCCGCGGGGTGAAGGATTCTATACGATCGAACCCGTTCAATTCTCCTATTTCGACCCGGACAAAAAACAATACGTCACGTTGTCGACTCCGACTTATTCGGTCAATATCCTGGCCGATTCGACCAGTTCGGGAACCGGGGAACGGGGTTTGGTCAGCGGGATCAGCAAAGAAGAACTCAAGATCCTCGACGAGGACATCCGCTTTATTCGCATCGGCAATCCCGATTTGAAAAAACGGGGAACCCATTGGTTCGGCAGTCTGACGTACTGGTTGCTGTTGGTGATTCTGGCCGGAGCCGGTGTCGGCAGTTACTTCTACCTGAAGAAACAACTCCGGGATCGTAAGAATACGACCCTGGTTCGGAACAAAAAAGCCAATAAAGTGGCCCTGCAGCGACTTAAAGCCGCCCAGAACCATATGAATACCGACAACGAACGTCTCTTCTATGAAGAGATGCTCAAAGCCCTGTGGGGGTATATGAGCGACAAGCTCAACATTCCGGTGGCCAACCTGACCAAAGACAACATTCGGGAAGAGTTACTGCGCCGGGGATTGGCGGCCGAACAGTCCGAACGATTCATTCAACTCATCTCCGATTGTGAATACGCCCAATATTCCCCTTCGTCTTCGGGTCACATGAACGAAATTTACAATGCGGCGGTCAAAATGCTTTCGAAATTCGAATCCGTCATTAAAAAATAGGTATGAAAAGTCGTTTAATCCTGATAATTACGCTATTTTTCGTCGGTACGCTGTCGGCCCAGACGACCGAACAGTTGTGGAACGATGCCAATACGGCTTACATCAACGGTCAATATGCCGAAGCGGTCCGGGGATATGAAGCCATCCGGAATCAAGGTCTGGAAAGCGCCAAACTGTATCTGAACCTGGGAAATGCCTATTACAAGCAGGGACTCGTCGGCAAAGCGATTCTGGAATATCACCGGGCCCTGCGTTTATCTCCCTCCGATGACGACGTACGTTACAACCTGGCCATTGCCAACGCATATGTTCAGGATAAAATCGAGGTCATCCCGACCTTTTTCCTGAAACGATGGGTTATCTCGTTGCAAAACGCCTGTTCGGGCAGCAGTTGGGCCATCTGGAGCCTGATCTTTTTCGTGATAGCGATGGCTTGCACGATTTTGTACCTGCTGGCAGAAGGATTGGCATGGCGAAAAGGCGGATTTTATGGAGCCTTGGTCGCAGTTCTGCTGTTTGCCTTCAGTTTTGCGTCCGCCTCCCGGAGTAAACGACTGGCCCTGCATCCCCGTTCGGCCATCGTGATGAGCGGGGCCGCTCCGGTCAAAAGTTCTCCGGATAAAGGCAGCAAAGATATTTTCGTGCTGCATGAAGGCACCCAGGTCGATGTCCGCGACTCCTTGGGCGATTATCGCGAAATCGTGATTGCAGACGGCAACAAAGGCTGGATTCAAAACTCCGCCATCGAAATGATCGATTGATATGGCCAACCTGTTGGACGATGTAGTGGGGGAGTTGTCCCGTCTGCCCGGGATCGGTCGACGTACGGCGCTGAGACTGGCCATGCACATCCTGAGAATGGAGGTGCAGGATGTCGATCTCATGGCCGATTCCATTGCCCGATTCCGTCATGAGATTCGTCATTGTCGCCGCTGCAACAACCTTTCCGATTCCGATCTATGTGAGATATGCGCCGACGAAACCCGAGACCGGTCGGTTGTCTGCGTCGTCGAACAGGTCAAGGATGTGATTTCGATCGAGAATACCCGTCAGTATCGTGGATTATACCACGTATTGGGCGGTATCATCTCACCGATGCAGGGTATCGGCCCCTCGGATCTGAAAATCGACCTGCTGCTCGAAAATATCGCACGCGGCGAAATCAAGGAGGTCATTCTGGCTTTGAGCACTTCGGTCGAAGGGGAGACCACCTCGTTTTACCTCTCCCGGCGCTTGGCCGCCTGTCCGGGCATTACCCTCACGACCATCGCCCGAGGCATCGGATTCGGGGACGAACTCGATTACGCCGACGAGCTGACCATCGCTCATGCCCTGCACAACCGGCGGCCCATGGAACCAGAAGGATAGATACGAAAAAAACGGGCTTTCTGTAAAAAGCCCGTTTTTTCATAACAATCCAGTCTTCCCGATTACAAGGCGTCTTTGGCTTCCAGAATAGCCGTCAGTTCACCGTTCGTATACAGCATCAACAGATTACCGTCGATTTCATAACTGTCCACCTCATCCAACATTTTGAAAAAACGGTCTTCCCCTGCCTGATCGGGGCAAAAAGCCCGCGTCGATGCAATACCCTGGAAATCGATTTTCCCGTCGGCAGGCAAGGTATAGGAACCCATCAGCGAATTGCAATCGCCTCGCCCATTAAAACGCCCCCCTTCCGAATCGATAATGATATAATAGTTGTCATTGGCTTGGACGAGTTTTCCGTCTTCCTGGATCAACGTCCATTTGGTTTCCGTCAGCGGTTTGTGGTTCTTCGAAGGCCCGCGGCGGCAAGAACAGCACGAGGAAGCCAGCAGAGCCACACTTCCCAACAGGGCCAACCAGGTAAATGTTTTCATAACTTGTTTTTTAAGATACCGGTGCAAAAATAGCAATTACCATGAAAATGGTGCTAATTTTGTGCCAGAGAAATCACAGAACCTTTAAATAACAACCGAAAAAATGAAAAAAGTCATTGCCAGTGCACAGGCCCCTGCCGCCGTAGGGCCTTACAGTCAAGCCATCGAAGCCAACGGAACCCTGTATATATCCGGACAATTACCGATCGATCCCGCTTGCGGGCAAATGCCCGAAAGCATCGAAGCCCAAACGGAACAGGCTCTCAAAAACATCGGTGCCATTCTTTCGGAAGCCGGTTACGGTTATCAGCACGTCGTGAAATCGACCGTTCTGCTGGCCGACATGAACGATTTTGCGGCCATGAATGGCGTATATGCCCGATTCTATACCGAACAGATGCCGGCGCGCGTTTGTTATCAGGTAGCGGCTCTGCCGATGGGTGCCAAGGTCGAAATCGAAACCGTAGCCGTAAAATAAGGAATAACGGCCCATTCATCACAAGAAATCCTGTGGCGTTTGCCACAGGATTTCTTATATCAAAAGCATTCCCGAAGGTTACAGCGTAATTTTCACCACATCATCCATATCGGTTCGTTGGGCCGGATCGATCATAAAAGTCATGAATCCGTCCCGATAAATATAGGGAATGGGTTCCCCGGTTCTCAACAGGATGACTTCCGAAGGTTTCCGATCGACCTTCACCGAGACATCCCGGGTGAAATCGGGCAGCACATGCAAATACCAATGGTTCCCCCGAGTCGTAATGCGCACATTGCTCAATTGGGCCCCCGGCGTAGGACCGGCACCGATAAGCGACTCCCCGCTGTGTTTCATCCAGGCGGCCAAGCCCTCCATCTGTTTATAATAATTGGGGTGCATGGTTCCTTGTCCGCTGGGGCCGACATTGATCAGGAAATTTCCTCCCAACGAACGACAGGCCGTCAAATGATCGAAAAACCAGGAATAGGGGCGGAAACTGCCGGTCGAGTCGTAACCCCAGCCGCAACCGCCCTGATCACTCCAGATGTGGCAGCAATCCCACCATTTCGAGGGAATATAGGTAGGCAACTGACATTCGAAAGGCGTGGTAAAATCACCGATCCGCATTCCTTTTCCATGAGGATCATCCGGATTGATGATATTGGACCAACGGTCGTTAATGACGATGTCGGGCTGCAAGGAACGAATCCAGGCATAAATCTGATCCGTATGCATATCGTCGATTCCCCGATAGTTCATACCATCCAACCACAGAACGTCAATTTTTCCGTACCGAGTCAGCAACTCTTCCATCTGAGCCATCGCAAAAGCCAGAAACGTGACGTATTCGCGATAATTGGCCACTGAATCGGTAATCGGCGGCAGGGGTTTATCCCGCAAGCGGGCATCGTATTCGTTGGGATGCAACAGCCCCGGATAGTGCCAGTCTCGGGGGGAGAAATAGAATCCGACCTTGAGTCCATTGGCGCGACAAGCCTCTACATAGGTCTTCAACAAATCGCGTCCCCCCATATACTGTTTGGTGCCGATTCCGTATTTTGACGGCCACAGCGCATAGCCGTCATGATGTTTGGTCGTCAGCACGGCATAGGTAAATCCGGCCTCCTTGGCGGCCTTGAGCCACTGGTCGGGATCATATTCCTGCGGATCGAACCGCTCGGCCAACGCATAATATTTATCCGGAGGAGCCACCTTCCCGCCATACTTATAATAGGAAATCATATCCCAGGAGGGTTGGGCGCCCACGACGCTGTGGATTCCCCAATGCATGAAAAGTCCCAGACTGGCATCTGGAAACCATTGGGCTCCGGGAGCCGGATTGGGCATCACCACCGGAGCGGAAAGCGGTGTTTCGATCACGCGCCGGGTACGCTCGATATCCTGGGGGTCGATTTTATAAGATTCGGGATAGGAAAACGTGGGAGCCTGCGCCATAAGGACCGTGGCTTCCACCGCGACTGCCATCGTCATCAGGACAGTTCGCACACTCATCGATGGGAGTTTGATCATAAAACACGTAAATTATCCGTACCTGCAAAGATAAATTTTCGTCCAGGAAAAACAAATGGGGGAGGCGGAAGCCCCCCGAAATTTCACCTGGCTGCCATTCCCGACTCAGCTCCCGAAGGCAACCAACGGAAATGCCCCCGGCAAAACCTTCGGGTCCTCTATCGTCCGATCACAGACAGTCTTTTTCGGCTGGGAATGCACATAAGGGATGTATGCGAACGGTGTGTTCGAAAAACAGATGGACAGGGCGATCCGAAAACATTTCTTGGCAGGCTGAAGGCACGGCACCCGATACGAGCGTCACCGTCTCCTATTTCGATCATCTTCCCGGAGCCAACCCGGCAGATTTTCGGCAAACCGTCTGCCGCAACAACCCCATCAGGCGGATCGGATCGGTTCCTTTTTTACAGGCCGGACGAACGGTTTTCAGAAGCAGTCGTCAGTTCCACGCAAAGGGGAGAACCAACATGCGATCTCATAAAAAAAGGTCTTTGCTCGGGATGCAAAGACCTTTCATGTTTGATTTTCTGTCGGGGTACCGGGATTCGAACCCGGGACCTCCAACTCCCGAAGCTGGCGCGCTAACCGGACTGCGCTACACCCCGATAGTGGTTGGCGATCACGAAACGCTGGCAAGGCATGCTGCGAACAAGAGGGCCTTTTGTCGGGGTACCAGGATTCGAACCTGGGACCCCCTGCTCCCAAAGCAGGTGCGCTAACCGGACTGCGCTACACCCCGTCATTTTCGAGCGTTCCGCGAAAGACGAGGCAAAAGTAATATGTTTTTTTGGATTTACAAACTAAAAATCGCTTTTTTGGCTCAAGACGATCACTCGGCTCCCGGGCAAATCGGGAATATAGAGTTTATTTCCCTGAATATCGATCCGTGCCGGACCCGCCGGAACTTCGGGCAGATCGAACAAGGTTACCTCGGCAGTCTGCAAGTCATAATATCCGAGCTGACCTTCTTCCCAACTGGTGAAGTACAGTTTGCGTCCATCGGCTCCCAAAGCCAAACCGTCGTATTGCCCCTGGCGCTCGGTCAGACGATCGACACGCGGGTTTTTCAGGTCATCGATCCGATAGATCACATTGGCTTCGGTCGTCACGCCATCAGGCGGATACGATGCGATATAGGCCTTGTTCCCGTCCACAACGATGCCATTGGCACCCGGTATTTCGGCAACCAGCTTTAACGTATCCCCGGGAGCCTCCACATTCAGACTGTACAATTTCCCGGCATCGGTAACCGTGACATACAACAGACTGTCCTGAAAAGCCAGGTCATTGACAAAAAGCTCACCTTCCGGAAACGAAATCACCCGGGGCAGGGAATCCACGGCATTCAGATCATAAACCACCAGTTTGCCTACATCGGCGATATAGAGATGATGGTTCCGGATCCGCATTCCTTTGGGGGCCGACAAAACGCTGTCGGCCGGAATCAGCGTACGAGTGGTGTCTCCGGCAACTTCCAGGATATAGCCCCGTCCCTCCTGATTCAGCGGATTGAGTTCATCGGTGCCGAAACTGGCCACCAGCAAACGATCGCCGTCCACCAAGACGCTTTCACAATAACGAATGCTGTCGGAAAGCACCGCAACATTCAGGTCGTTTTCAGGTTGTGCGCAACCGGCCAACAAGACCAGCCATGCCGTCGAGAAAAAGATCTTTTTCATAGTCGATAATCATTAAGGTTTTATGGGATAACGGTCGAACAACGACCGGAAATCTTCATGAATCCGGGCCTCATAGGTATGAAAGCCCAAGGTGGCCGCCGTTGTCACATTGGCCGGTCCGTCATCGATCAGCAGGGTCTCCGAGGGGAGGATGTCGCTGTCGGCGATCATCTTTTCGAAGATGGCCGGTTCGGGTTTCACCAGCTTCATTTCATACGAAAGGTATATCCGATCGAAATAATCCTCGACGGCAAGCCCTTGCTTCGTAAAAAGGTTTCGTCGAATCCATTCGAACATGATGACGTTGGTATTGCTGAGCATGAACAGCCGATAGCCCCGACGACGCAACGAACGCAGCATATCCAGTTTGTAGTCGGGAATATCGATCAGAAAACGGCACCACGCCTCATCGACGGCACGAGGATCGACCGGATGCCCCACCTGTTCGGAGACATACCGATACAGATCTTCGGGTTGTGCCGAGCCGTTTTCCAACGCCAGAAAGACTCCGCTCTGTTTGTACGGATCGATCAGGCGTTCGGGGGCCGGAAGCCCCAGGCGGCGAAAGGCATCGAGGCATCGTTGCAGATCGTAGTCGATCAGCACACCCCCCAAATCAAATACGATCGTACGAATGTTTGTCATGATTTTTGCTGCTTGGATTCGGGGGTAAAGATAGCAAGAAACCCCAAAGTTCATCAAGCCCAATTTGCTTATTGCGTTGCTTTTTCTAACTTTGAAAGACAAACACTCATTCGACAACCATGGGAACGGATCATCTTTTGTACCGCATATACCGTTTTTATCGGGACGGATTCCGCAATATGACGGTGGGACGAACCTTATGGGCGTTGATTCTGCTCAAACTGTTCATTTTGTTCGCCATTCTGAAAGTGTTCTTTTTTCCCGATTTTCTGGGACGCTTCGACAACGAAACCCAACGAGGAGAATACGTCCGCGACCAACTGATCGAACGAAATGCACCATAGCTTCAATTTACACACTATAACATGCAAATAATCAAACAGTTTCAATCGCACACCCGATAAAGCCTCGCCGTTTTCCGACAGGCCTTGCAATACCCAACGAGTTTTCATGCAAAAATAACGCCTATGTTACTTTCTACGACAGATCTGATGAGTGTGGTGGATTGGTCTCGGGCCCAATTCGCCATGACGGCCATCTACCACTGGCTGTTCGTTCCACTGACCCTGGGGCTCGGATTCATCTGCGCCATCATGGAGACGATCTACTACCGCAGCGGCAATCCGTTCTGGAAACGCACCGTCAAATTCTGGATGCGCATTTTCGGGATCAACTTCGCCATAGGCGTCGCTACCGGCATCATTCTCGAATTCGAATTCGGCACCAACTGGTCGAATTATTCCCATTTCGTAGGCGATATTTTCGGCGCCCCGCTGGCCATCGAAGGCATCATGGCCTTCTTCATGGAAAGCACGTTCATCGCCGTCATGTTTTTCGGATGGAACAAGGTTTCCAAAGGTTTTCACCTGGCATCGACCTGGCTGACAGCCATCGGGGCCAACCTGTCGGCCTTGTGGATTCTGGTCGCCAACGCCTGGATGCAATATCCGGTAGGCATGACCTTCAACCCCGAAACGGCCCGCAACGAAATGACCTCGTTCTGGGAAGTACTTTTCTCGCCCGTGGCCATGAACAAGTTTTTCCATACGGTCACTTCGGGGTATGTACTGGCCGCCGTAGTGGTAATCGGTATCAGCGCCTGGTTCCTGCTGAAAAAACGCGAAGAGGTCATGGCCCGCAAGAGCATGGTGGTCGCCGCCTTGTTCGGTGGAGTGAGCATGCTGCTGTTATTATGGACGGGCGACGGATCGGCCAAGATCATCGCCAAGGTCCAGCCCATGAAACTGGCCTCCATGGAGGCTCTTTATGACGGGAAATCCGGAGCCGGGCTCTCGGTGATCGGCCTGCTGAAAAACGAGTCGCAACGCAGCCAAGAGGACGAACCCTTCCATTTCAACCTGGAGGTTCCCAAGATGCTTTCGTGGTTAAGTTTCGGAGATGGCAACGCTTATGTAGCCGGCATCAACGACCTGATCGACGGGAATCCGGAACAGGGGATTCTCTCTACCGAAGAAAAAATGCGGCGAGGACGTATCGCCATCGAAGCCCTGGCCGACTACCGCGATGCCCGTCAGTCGGGGGATTCGACCCGAATCGCCTCCACGCTGCAGAAATTCGATCCCAAGACCCAAGAAGGGAAAGCCTTCCTGAACGACTACTTTAAGTATTTCGGGTACGGCTATCTCACTTCACCCCAGGATACCGTCCCCAACGTGCCATTGATTTTCTATGCCTTCCGTGTGATGGTCGGATTGGGCTGCTATTTCCTGCTGCTGTTTATCGTTGTACTGTATCTGGCCAAAAAGGAACGTCTGGGACAGTATCCGTGGATGAATCACCTGATGTTATGGTCGATTCCCCTGGTGTATCTGTGCAGCGTTTCGGGATGGATCGTCGCCGAATTCGGACGCCAACCCTGGACGATTCAGGATTTGCTGCCCACCGTGGCCGCCGTATCGAGGGTAGACTCCACCTCGGTCATGGTGACCTTCTTTATCTTCGTGGCCCTGTTTACCACGCTGCTGATCGCCGAGCTGATGATCATGACCCGCCAGATCAAAATCGGCCCGCACGACGAACAATAACCCTTTTGCTCACGACCTAAAACGACTCACAGATGGATACTTACATGATATTGCAACACTACTGGTGGTTTATCATCAGCCTGCTGGGCGCTTTGCTGGTGTTCCTGCTTTTCGTGCAGGGCGGGCAGGGATTGCTGTACACCATCGGCCGTACGGAACCCCAACGAAACATGATCGTCAACAGCCTGGGACGTAAATGGGAGTTTACCTTCACCACCTTAGTGACGTTCGGCGGCGCATTCTTCGCTTCGTTCCCCCTGTTTTACAGCACCAGTTTCGGCGGCGCTTTTTACGTCTGGATGTTGATTCTGCTGGTATTCGTCATTCAGGCGGTCGCCTACGAATTCCGGCGCAAACCCCATAATTTCTTAGGCGAGAAAACCTATAACGCCTTTCTGATCATCAATGGGGTAGCGGGTGCCTTTTTACTGGGCGCAGCCGTAGCCACGCTCTTTACCGGTGCGCCGTTCACCGTGGACCGCATGAACCTGACCCACTATCAGGGCTGGAATACCATTTCGCAATGGGATACCCCCTGGCGCGGACTCGACGCCCTGAGCGACTACCGCAACTGGGCTTTGGGTTTCAGCGTACTGTTTCTGTCCCGGGTGCTGGGGCTCGAATATTTTTTGAACAATATCGACGATCAGGAAATCACCGAACGATCCCGCAAACATTTGTTGTACAATGCTATTCCTTTTGTCGTTTGCTTTCTGGTCTTTGCCATCAGCCTGATGTTCTCGTCTGGCTGGACGGTCGATCCCTCCACGGGCGTCATCTCGACCGAAGACTACAAATACCTGCACAATTTTCTGGCGATGCCGCTGTTGCTGGTACTCTTCCTGCTGGGCGTCGTGGCCGTGCTGTGGAGCATCTGGATCGGGATTCGGCAAGGATCGCGCCGGGCCATCTGGTTCGGCGGCGCAGGAACCGTTCTCACGGTACTGGCTCTGCTGCTCGTGGCCGGCTATAACAATACGGCCTACTATCCTTCTCTGACCGACATGCAAAGTTCGCTGACCATCTACAACAGCTCGTCCAGCGAATTTACGCTCCGGGTGATGAGTTTCGTCTCGATCCTGATTCCCTTTGTCGTAGCCTATATCTGGTACGCCTGGCGGGCCATGAATCGTAAGCGAATCTCCCGCGAAGAGATGGAAAACGAAGAACACCTGTATTGATCCGAACGAGGATCGAACCCCATGGGAGGAAATGATCCGAAGCGACAATCGATTGTGAAACCATCATACTAACCCAAAACCATAAATCATGAAAAAAACCTTGTGGCTGAGTTGCTTGGTTACAGGTATTGTAGTCATTGCCTCCGCCCAAACCACACCGATCGAAACGGTGACAGCTCACTATTCAGTCACCAAACAAACCCCGGACGACCCATATCATGTACAGGTCAACATCCATTTGGAGAACAGGACCCCACACGCTCGGAACGGGTCGTTAACGCTGTCTGTACAATCGCCCGACGGCACTTCGCTCAAAGACACCGTTTTTCGGGTCGACTTGACGGATCAAAAAACAGCCATTTTGTCCTGTCCGGTGAGTTTTCCGGAATACGGGAACTATCGCATCCAGTATGCGTACAACGACCCGAAGGGAACACGAATCGACGACACGTTCGAATGGCTCACCGAACCGGTCAACTTTTTCTATGCCTTCGGAACACCCCATCGCATAACCGTTGCCCAACCCGATCACAGCAGTAAAACCCTGCTGGACGTCACCGACAGCACCCTGACCCTCTCCTGGACCTACGAAGACCTGAATTATTATCCCTATTCATCGTTTCGGGAGATCAAGGCCGACTGGCACATCGTCATGCAACCCCAACTCGACGGCAAACCGTTTCCGCACACATCCTGGACACGGGCCAAGGGCTATCTGCCGCTCATGGAAAACCGATACGAATCTCCGGAGGTGAACGTATTGCTGGAAGCCGTCGGAGCGGAAGAAGCGGGCGTGATCAAGATCACCCTGACCAACCACGGCGACCGTACGCATCACGTCCGTCTGCCCTGGATCTGTCCCGGCAACCTCAAGGGCCACAATCCGGGGTGGGTGGACGAGACTCTGCCGACCGACCACCTGCTGGCGGGATGGAACGGCCCGGCCGATCAGGTACTGATCCTGGGGTTGGGAGCCGATGAATACCCGCTCGATCCGAAAATGGTCACCCAACTGAATATGGACTGGAGTTTGGCCCCCCATGAAACCCGTACCGGTTATCTGATCCGTCCGTATGACAAGTTTGCACGCGATCTCGATTCCATGCGCCAAGTAGACTGGGGCGCCCGTTTCGATGCCGGTCGAGACACCTGGGAAAACCTGCTGAACAAAGCCTCCCGGATCATGCTGCCCGACAGCGGAGTCATCAAGGCGTATTATGCCGGGCTGGCCGATATTTTTATCATGCGTGAACCCGTCGCTCGGGGATACATCGCCACGGTACCCGGCACCAACGGTTATCGGTCAGGGCCCAATGCCTTCGAATCGGCCATCGCTACGGTGGCGCTGATACAGGCCGGTCTGGATCAGGAGGCTGAGATCGGGTATCGGGTCAACTGGGACCTGCAAACCGAAGACGGAGACTGGACAGAACCCGGAGGGTGGGGCCACTGGATGTGGGCCGGTACCGGCTACAAGGCCTGGGCCGCCCATGAATATTTCCAGCACACCCGTGACACGGCTTTTCTGGAAAAACGTTATCGTCAAATGCTGGCCGCCTCTCGATGGCAACACCGCATGCGTCAACGGACCCAAAAACTGAATCCGGACGGCAGCCGTCCGCTCACCTACGGGCTGATGCCGATGGGAATGGGAGACGGCGGGCTGAAAAACGACGACAGCTATTACGGCATTTATTACACCCACAACATCTGGCCCGTTTATGCCGATTCGCTGGCCTATCGGTCCGCTCTGATTCTGGGCCGCGAAGATGAGGCCCGGGAGTTGAAAGCCATATACGACGAAGCTCGGGAAAATCTATTGAGAGCCATGCGCGAAGGAGCCATCGTCGAACCGGATGGAACCCGTTGGCTGTCGGCCGTACCGGGCAAAGCCACCAGCAGCAGTTGTTGGGGATTGCTGGCTCCGGCCCATACCACCGGATTGCTGCCGGCCGATGACGAACTGATGACCCACACACTGGCCCGAGCCGAACAACAGTTGAGCCCGGGCGGTCTTCCGGTACATACCGGCTGGATGGTCGACGGCATGTGGGTCGCCATGGCCCTGAACGATTTCGCCCAAGTACACCTGATGCGCGACGAAGCCGACCGGGCCGTATCCTACCTGTATGCCACGCTCAATCACGGAACGCCGTTCTATTCCTGGTGCGAAGAACGCGGACAATTTCCCGGTTCCCGTCAAATGTCCGGAGACATCCAACACCTCTGGACGCCCATTGCCGTTGCCCGTTACGTCCGCGACATGTTAATCATGGAACAAAACGACACCCTGCACCTGGCCCGGGGAATCGCCCGGAGATGGCTCTCCAGCGGACAACCGATAGGCGTCAAAAAAGCCTCGACCCGATTCGGGGATGTCACCTATCAAATCCATTACGACGCCCGGCGTTCGCGCTTGATCGGAGAGATCATTTTTCCCGAGAACCATCCTCCTTTCGAAACTCAGCTGCACGCGCTCTTGCCCGCCGGATGGAAGCTGACGCGTACCTCCGCCGGGAAACTGCTTCCGGACGGATCGGGCATCCGTTTCGCCTCGAGTGAAGGAACCGTCCGTTTTGAAGCCACCGTCAAAAAATAGGGCAGATCTTACCCCATAAAAAAAGCGGCAGAAAAGTTTTCTGCCGCTTTTTCTATGGACTTTCAGTACCCTTATTTGATATCAATCAGACGTTCTTTGGGGGTTTCCTGAACCGGATCAGATTTCGGAATCGTGATATTCAGTACGCCGTTTTCCATAGCCGCACCGATTTTATCCCGTTCCACATTTTCAGGCAACAACATGGTCTGACGGAAGTGAGAGTAAGAAAATTCCTGACGCAGGTATTTGCCGCGTTCCTTGTCATCTTTTCTTTCTTCCTTCTTTTCCATGCTGATCACCAGTTGATTTTCGTCATTTACCTTGATCGAAAAATCTTCTTTGGAAAGGCCGGGAGCAGCCACTTCGACTTCATAGGCTTTGTCGGTTTCCCGGATGTTGATGGCCGGGGTACCGGTATGGAAATGTTCCATCCATTCATTGCCCCAAAAATCGTTGAATAAACTGCTGGGCAACCAATTTTGGCTTCTTCTCATCGGTAACATAGTCTTGTCCTCCTTAGTTTTAATTTATGATTTGCTTTTGACCTATAAATTTTCAAAATACGTGCCAGATCCGATTCCCGCCATTTTGACAGAAAAAAGTGCCGGTTTTTCAGCAAAACCGGCACTTTGTCAAACAATCGACGACTATTACTTTTCCCTGAATTTCATATAATTGATAAATTCTGAAAGGCCGTATACCACACTGGTGATGCCCAACAACATGAAAGCCGTCGAAGCGATCGTGAACGGATTAAACAAAACAAGCAGTCCGGCCAATAAAATCAGAATCGGTACGATATAAAAGCCGAACGGCACTTCGGTCCACTTGCGAGCCGACATCAAGGCCGAGATCTGCGCCCCACCGGCCAACATCAACAAAAATCCCAGCAGATACATCAATACATGCACGAAAAAGCTCGGCATAACGATCAATACCAAACCGAAAAGCACACTTCCTGCGCCATCCAGAGGAAATCGTACCGAAGGATAAAGGCGTTTGTCCCGAGCCCAATAAGCGACCAAGGAGATCAGGCCTGCGAGCAGGAAGAGAATACCGATCGTAACGACCAGATAAAGCAAAGCACTTTCCGGCCATACCATTAAGACAACCCCCAGAATCAGCGCAAACACAATACGCAGGGTCATGTTGTTCATAGATTTCATAGCGAATGGATTGGTTATGTAACAATAAAGATAGTGGTTTTTCCTATTCCGTACACAAAAAGTGCCACATTTCTCCAGCCCTTTCACCCCTCGATCGTTCCACCCCCAAATCCATCAAATCCAACACATTAACAATATACAATAAAATATAAAAATATACATAAAAATATTTTAATATAACAATGATAAGCTGTATATTTACTGCAGGTATACCCTGATGTATTCCGAATCTCCCTTTGTCTAACTAAACAGATCATTGCCATGAAAAAGCTCTGGATTTTATTGGCAGGGATCGCTCTGTTGAGCGGTTGCACCAAAACCGATGAAATGGATGAAGAGCCCATGACCCGTGCAGGGAAACCTCAATTGTGGGTCAATCTCAACTTTTCATTCTCTAACAACACAATGACCGTATCTTCTTCCATCGATACGGGTGCCACAATCGCTTATGTGATTCAGGGAAAGATCTACCATCTTTCCGGAACGTCTTCCAATCCTTTGTCCTTCTCTGTTACTTCCACCGGATCAGGCAATAGCGGACTTTCTTCTTATTCAGGCATCAACAAAACATCCAGTTCATTTATCTACATGCCTTCGCTCTCGATTAGCTCATCCAATATGAATCTCAACGATTTTGAAATCGTATGGTCCATAAGTGGATTACCCCAAAGCATATCTTCATTACCCACCAATACGATCCGCCCCAAATGGAACGGAACAACCTGGTATTTTGAAGCCGATAAGGCGGTCGCATCGAATATTAGCATCCACAATGATTCCATTCCCGCCACATGGGTGATCAGTAGCGGTCAAACAACCGTTCAAACCAATGTACAGGATTATAAAATCAACATCTGGAGTATCTCACCAACTCAAGATCATGCATATCGTTATAATTACATTGATTACGCCGAAAGACCTCAAACCTATTAATGGGACCGTAACAAAAAAAGGCGCTGAATTCATTCAGCGCCCTTTTTTGTGTCTAAATCTTCCATTATAAACTGCTTGCATTTATTGAATTTGCAACATCGTTACCGGTTGTTCGGTCACCCGGTCGAGAGGAGCCGTCTGATAAGCCACCCGCTCAAAATCGATCGACCGGAGATCGAACCCACGAATTGCACTATTATACATGGTTCGATAATATATTTTCAGGTTTTTCAGATCGGCAGCCGCCGTCCATTGAGTCGCACTGGGAATATCGGTAACGGGTTCCCCGGCTGCAAATTCGGTCCCGATCGGGATATCGAAATTACTCAAGATCTGAAAGCCCTGCAAGACTGCTTGATGGGCGGAATCCGCCTGAGGAGCCGTCGTCTGGTAAAATGCAGCCCGCACGAAACGAGAGGGTGGGGTGACATCTCCCGGCAGCCCCAACATACCGCTTCCGGCTCCGAAAGAGATCAATTGAGCCGTTCCAAACGGTTTTGGTGCTGCCGACCCCGCATGAAGATTCACGTAGTTGTTCAGATTCGTCAATTGCCATTCGAACCCGGGCGCATTGGTCAGTACGCCCAATTCGTTTTCATAAAAGCGGGATTCCCCCTCGACAATTTCCAGTACGACCTGACGTCCAGAACTTTCTGTAAATCGCCAATGAACCGTCGAAGCACGAGGATCGATCGATACGACCCGAACCTGCTGTACGAGCTTCTGCACTTCGTCCACCGTCTGGCAATTTCCCAAAATCAACGAAACCAACTGCATATCGGCAATATTTTGGGCATTCTTTTGCGCATCGTACGGGGGATATTTCCCATAATTGGGAAAATAGAACAAGCCGGCCGACAATCCGACTTCGTTCAATCCTTCCACGACAAACGCTTCGTTTTCCACCGCCATACCGACAAATCCGTAGCGGGCAGAGAAAGTCATTCCGTTCTTTTGCCCGTCAGGTGTATAAGACTGCTGCGTATAGCCACGAGGAACAACCACATAACTACTATGCAGATTGCTGCCTCCCCATTCAATAGTACGTGCCACGACATGGCTGCCATCTTTCGCCGTCAACGATATGCCGGTGCAAGCCCGGGAGGAAGGTACGATTCCCAAAGCAAACAACGCCAAACTTACCCCTAAAATTCGATATTTCATGTTCATAAGAATAAAATGTTTTGGGTGATAACATTCAATTATCCTGCCAAAGCCCATAACAAGGAGAGTTTTATACACCCCGAATGATCCGAAATCGTCTGTTTTACCGATACGGGACGGAACTTGCTGCTGCCATTTCTATTCGACGCCCCTTCTCGTCTGAAAATATTCCGTATCGGATCATGCAGCAGGAGTTTCCTTTTCACATTTCGTTGTGTTCTCAGAAAAGAATCCGTCTCCCTGGAGCCGGATTCCGAAAAATCCGTTATCTTTGCCATCAGATTATCGGGGCTGACCGGTTTTGACAGCAGGTAGAGTCTGACGGTAAGCATGCCGAGCGTTGTGCAGAGGCTCGTAAAAGTGAATGCTCGAACTACAAATGGCAATAATAGCTATCAACTCGCTGCTTAATTTTACCAGGTAAAATAGCTTAATTCCGCAACCCCAGGAGGTTGTGGAACGAGTACCTCGCCAAAGACTCCGTCCGGTAGTCCAGCGGCATACGGGGTATCATCAGAACCGGAATAGCGGTCCGCAAGTCTGGGGCGGATGGCGAAATAAACAGACTGGGGTCATTGCTGGGCCGCCTCCGGCCAGGCAATGACAGAAGGATCAATCGGAGGATAAGCATGTAGAAAGCTCTCGGGTTCCTTGTTTGGACGAGGGTTCGATTCCCTCCAGCTCCAC
>CALVFO010000051.1 GCA_944326855.1 uncultured Alistipes sp.
ACGCACCCGTGCGCCGGTCGCCGGCAAAAGTAGCAAGCTACTTCCCCGATGCCCCTCGACTTGCATGTGTTAGGCCTGCCGCTAGCGTTTATCCTGAGCCAGGATCAAACTCTCCATTGTATAAAATATAAATAAATCGTTAGAGTCCTGACTACTTAAGTTCCTTAAAGGAATTGATAAATACTACATTTTCCTTGTTTTTCTCTTGAAATACCAGTAATTCAAAGAACCGATTTTGTTCGCCGAAAACTCGACTTCCTCCGTTTTTTTCAGTGCTCCAATTTCAGAGCGAAACGGACTGCAAAGTTACGTAAGATTTTTGATTTTCCAAATTTCTTCGTCACTTTTTTGAAACTTCAGCGAGAACGTCTGCTAAACTATCTCTATCGTTCCGTTTAGCGGGTGCAAATGTAGCGACTTTTTCTTTCCCTCCAAACTTTTTGACGTTTTTTTTCATTTTTGATGCTTTTTTTTCGAAAACCTTAACTCCAGATATCCCAAAAAATCACACAAAACATGATTAACCCCAAGAATAACAATCACCTGAAGTTCCCGGCACCTTCAACTCATTTCGCCCCCCCATTTTTCGATTCGTTGCACGATCTCAACCCCTCTCCCTGATCCCGACAACATCCCCCTTCCCTGCCCCACAATCAAATTTTCACAAATCATGCTCTCAAAAGTTTCTTTTTTATCCCCTATTTGCTATCTTTAGTAACGCTAAGAATCCTGACAGGGAATCGCAGGGATTCAAAAACTATGCTAAACTTAAGATTTAGGGTATGATGAAATGTATGAGCCATTGGCCCACACCGGTTGTGTTGGCGTGTGCGTGCCTGTTTGTGTTGAGCGGATGCTCCAAAGATCCGAACAATCCGGATTCCGATCCGGGAAAAACGTTGTCTGTCGACAAGGATGTCGTCGTTCTGTCCGAAAACAACCAACCTCAAACCATCCACATTACGGCCGAAGGGGAATGGAAGGTCTTAGGCGCTGAATCGCTTTGGTATACCGTAGAACCCCTGTCGGGAAGCGGAGATGGGACGCTCACCATCACGCCGATTGCCTCGGACTACCGGGAAATCAACAAAACCTATTTTTCAGTGATGAGCGGAAACTCGTCGGTGAAAATCGAACTGTCCCAAACCCAAAGCAATCAGCCTCCCGCCGCTCCGGAATTAACCCTGCCTCAAAATGAAGCGACGGATGTGGCTCCGTTGGTACTTTTCCAATGGAAAGAGGCCATCGATCCGGATGGAGACAAAGTGACCTACCGACTCGAATTTTCGACCGACCAAACGAATTGGACCACCATTTCGGAAGAACGAATCAGTTCCAATACCGGATACATCGATTACGGCTCTCCACTCCAAAGTAATACGAAATATTACTGGAGAGTGACGGCCATCGACATGCAGAATGCGGAAAATTCGGCCACCACCAGTGAAATTTTCTCGTTCACCACCGGTGACAACAGCGGGTCCTGGGCTGACGGCGAAGTTCGCGTCTACCAGGAAAATACCGTCGGCGGTGACGGAGCCTTCACCCTGATTGTGACCGGAGACGGATTTACGCAAGCCGATCTGGTGAACGGAGGCGACTGGGAACAGGTCTCGGCCCAGGCCATCGAAGGATTGTTCGGCGTAGAACCGTTCAAAACCTACCGTTCCTATATCCGGGTACTGCGTATCGGAGCCGTATCGGCCGACCAAGGCACTTCTTACAAAGCCAACGGAACGGCTGGAGCCTGCCTCGAGATCAAAAATACCCGTTTCGGTACCATCTACGATGTCACCAACAGCGCCTGGTGCGGACTCTATACGCAAGGCGATTACGAAGCAGAAAAGTATTGGCCCCCCATCGGACACCCCGGCAAGACGATCGAAGACGCCGACGCCCTGGTACGCAACTGGGTGATTCCGGACTATATCGCCAATGACGATGCCATGAACGATGTCGCCATCATCGTCCTGATGAACAACAAAACCTACAACGGCACCGTCAACTATTACAGCAGCGCCAATACCACCATGGGTTTCGTCTGCCGCTCCCCCGGATCGGGACAGACCGGGTTCATCAATACGTTCGTCCATGAAGTAGGAGGTCATGCCATCGGGCATCTGGCTGACGAATATATCAGTTCGACCGGAAGTCTTTCGGATGCAAAACGTACGCAAACACTCTCTTTCCAGCGGCGAGGGTTTTACGAAAACGTCGATGTAACCGGGTCCCGCGAAACCTCGGTATGGAAAGATTTCTTCACCGCCCCGGAATACAACGTCTATTACAGCAATGTCGGATATATAGAAGGAGCCCGCTCCGTCGCCAAAGGCATCTGGAGAGCCGAATACAGCAGTTGCATGGTCAAAAATGAACTCTACTTCAACCCCGTACAACGACGTTCCATCGTCAAACGACTGATGAAATGCGCCGGGGAAGAATACTCATGGAAAGCATTCGTATCCAAAGATTACGAACGTAATGCCGAAACCGGCACTCGTGCAATCCTCACCGAAGATCCCAACTTCGTGCCGCTGCCCGAACCGCAAGTCGTCTCGTTGAAACGATAACAGTCCCCTCCGTAATCACAATTCATAAAAAGACCGCCCGGTTTTCGGGCGGTTTTTTTATGGATTAAAGGATGCCGGATATGACCTACTCCGACTTTTTTCTAATAAGCACGGGCAAAAATCACACGTCGGGAAGAGGGTTTCCCCGAAATCATATCCACCCCGGACTCTTCAGGGGCATCCACCGGAATACAACGAATGGTCGCTTTGGTCTCTTCCTTGATCTTCGCTTCGGTTTCGGGCGTTCCGTCCCAGTGAGCCAGAATAAAACCACCCTTCTCGTCGAGAACCCGCTTGAATTCGTCGTAACTGTCGACACGCGTAATCATCCCTTCACGGAACTTCAACGCCTTGTCATAAATATTTTGCTGTATTTCATCCAGCAGGGACACGATCCGATCGGTGAGTCCTTCCAAAGAAACGGTATCCTTATGCAAGGTGTCACGACGAACCAGTTCGATGGTCCCATTCGTAAAATCACGAGGCCCCATGGCCAAACGAACCGGAACCCCCTTGAGTTCATATTCCGCAAACTTGAAACCGGTACGCACATTGTCCCGATCGTCGATCTTGACACTGATGCCCCGGGCCTTGAGTTCGGAGGCAATCCCGTCCAGACGTTCCGTAATCCGACGCAATTCTTCCTCCCCTTTATATATAGGGATCATCACCACCTGAATAGGGGCCAGCTTAGGAGGCAATACCAATCCGTTGTTGTCGGAATGGGCCATAATCAACGCTCCCATCAAACGGGTAGATACCCCCCAGGAAGTCGCCCACACATATTCGAGTTTCCCCTCCCGGTTCGTAAACTGCACGTCGAAAGCCTTCGCAAAATTCTGTCCCAGAAAATGCGAGGTCCCGCTCTGAAGCGCCTTGCCATCTTGCATCATGGCTTCGATCGTCAACGTATCTTCTGCCCCGGCAAAACGTTCGCTGTCACTCTTATGACCTACAATCACCGGCAGACTCATCCACTTTTCCGCAAACTCCGCATACACACCGATCATCTTGCGGGCCTCAGCCAACGCTTCTTCCCGAGTCTCATGGGCCGTATGACCCTCCTGCCACAAAAATTCGGCCGTCCGCAAAAATAAACGCGTACGCATCTCCCAACGAACCACATTGGCCCATTGATTGCACAAAATCGGCAAATCCCGATAGGATTGAATCCAATTCTTATAGGTATTCCAAATAATGGTCTCCGAGGTGGGACGTACAATCAGCTCTTCCTCCAGTTCCGCATCGGGATCGACAACTACTCCCTTTCCTTCCGGATCGTTCTTGAGCCGATAATGGGTCACCACAGCACACTCTTTTGCGAAGCCTTCGACATGATGAGCCTCCTTGCTGAAAAACGACTTGGGTATGAATAATGGAAAATAGGCATTCTGATGCCCCGTAGCCTTGAACATGTCATCCAAAGCCCGCTGCATCTTCTCCCAGATGGCATACCCATAGGGCTTGATAACCATACATCCACGTACGGCCGAACTCTCGGCCAAACCCGCTTTGACGACCAAATCGTTATACCACTGAGAATAATTCTCTTCCCGAGAGGTCAACTCCTTCAATTCTTTTGCCATGAAGATTATCTGCTAAATAATAACGTCTTATAGTAACTTCGAAAACTCTCGCAAAGTTAAATTATTTTTCATAAATTTAAAGAAAAGAGTATCTTTGACTACCGAAATACTCGTTCTGATAACCCCGCCGCCTCGGATGGAGAACAAACGATGCAACGTTCGACATACAAAACGAATCTTATCCGTATAGCCGTCAACTCCGGAATATTTTCCCGGATCCGTTTATGCATACCGCATATAACTTTTCGGCATCATTTTCGTTATACAATAAATGAAGCATAAAACAACCGCACTATGAATGACAAGCAATTCTTCAGCAGGTTCTTGGCTCTGACCGCAGCAGCGGCCTCCATGTGGGGATGCAGCACGCCTATGTTCTCCGCTTCATCTACGCCGACAGACGACCTGTATGCCACCCATAATACCGTCGAAATCCGAAACGCCGAACTCGACCGACGAGAACAAGAACTGGCCGCCCGGGAAGCCGAACTGAAACGGCAGGAAGCCGTCGGACATGTCGTCTATCAGGCTCACACCGAAGCCAACGACAACCCCTATGAAGACATCCTCTCGGATAGCTATCAGGAATCCTACGAACGACGACTCCGAGGTATGAGCTCGGGCTCCTACAAAATGCCCAATAGCTACAGCGATGTGATCACCAGCGGAAAAATCCAATACCTCTCGGCTTATGACCCCGCTTTCTATAACGTCATGGTCATGGGCGACGAAGTGTGGGTCGAACCCAAATACATCTCCTCCATGTTCGGAACCTGGGGAAGCTCATCTTCCGTGAATGTCAATATCGGACTGAACTTCGGATGGAGCGGATACTACCCCTGGGGATGGAACAGCCTCTGGGGATACCCCTATCGAAGCTGGTACGGCTATAACTGGTACAACTGGGGTTGGGATCCTTACGGATACTGGAGATATCCCTACTACGGCTGGACCTGGAGCGGATATTGGGGTCCCGGATACTGGGGACCCGGGTATTGGGGCCCCGGATATTGGGGAGGCCCCGTCGGTGGTCCGGTATGGGGACATCGTCCCTACAGACCGGGACATGTAACTTTCGGAAAACCGGGAGGCAGCAACTATCGGACCATCGGAGGCAGCAACTATCGACCGGGCAACAGTTCCTATGTCGGCTCTTCCGCCTACTCGGGTAGCGGATATCGTCGAGGAAGTTCCAGCACCAACTCTTCCTATTCCCGCCCCGGATCATCCAGCAGTTCGGGATCCTCGTCAAGAGGAATCTCCTATCGCCGAGGCTCAACCTCTTCCTCGTCGGCTTCCAGCTTCGGAAACAGCTCGAACAGCTTCGGCGGAAGCAGCTATAACAGCGGATACCGTCGCAGCAGCGGAAGCTCCTTCTCCAGCCCCAACAGCTCCTCGTACAGAAGTTCAGGCAGCTTCTCCGGAGGCGGAGGCGGCTTTTCCGGAGGCGGAGGCGGAGGCGGAGTATCCAGCGGCTCGGCCGGAGGTTCCGGTGGAGGCGGAGGCGGTTATCGCCGATAATCACCGCTCTCGGGTATAACCTTCTGATCTTCTCTATAACGATTCGACCTTATGAAAACTATCAAAATAGCTTTGCTCGTTTTGGCATCCGCCGGGATATTGACCGCACAGGCCCAAACCCCGACCGCCAATGACATGTTGATGCTCTCCCAACAAAATTATTCGTTCGCAACCGCACGCAGTGCCGCCATGGGTGGAGCCTTCACCTCCCTGGGGGCCGACCTCGCATCCATGTCTATCAACCCCGCCGGATTGGGTATGTACCGAAGCTCCGAATTCGGATTCTCCCCGATGATCTCCTCCTCGAACATGAAAACACAGTTCGGAGGAGCCAAGGGCTCCGCTTCACAAACCCAATTCGCCGTAGGAAACCTGGCCACAGCCCTCAACCTGTATCAAAGCAGCGGAACCCTGACCAGTTTCACGCTGGGTATCGGATACAGCCGACTGGCCGATTTCAACACTTCATCCTTCGCCTATCAAAACGGGCTCTATAACTCGTATGCCGAAATCTTCGCCGAACAATTATACGGCGTTAATGTCAGCGAATTCGGATATGACAACAACAATCCGAACGGCCCTTACCAAATTTTCAATAAACTCTCCCTGTTCCAATGGGGCGGCGCACTGGCCTATCAGGCCGGAGTCCTCGACCCCCTGGGCGAAAACGCCTACTCCCCTTGGGGCCCAAATGTCGAAAATCCAAATCGAACCGGTCCGCTCTCCGTCAATGCAACCATGAATCCCGCCCAGTGGATCCGGACCAAAGGAAGTATCGGAGAATATACCTTCTCCGGAGGATTCAACTTCAACAATAAATTATACATCGGGTTGACCATCGGACTGCAAGACATCTACTACCGCGGAGAAACCGACTTCCTGGAAACCTATAACAACAACGACCGCCGTCTCAACGGAATGAATTATATCCAGGTACAACGATTCAATGGAACCGGCGTTAATTTCAAATTCGGGATGATCGCCCGTCCCACCGAAAACCTGCGCATCGGGGTCGCCGTTCACACCCCCACCTTCATCCACATGGAAGAACAGTATCAGGCTTTCATGAGCGCCGATTACAAAGGGGACGGATGGGGCGATCTGATCGACTCCAACCTGGCCGCCAACACATACGACATGAACGGTCCTACCCATCTGTTAGGGGGAATTTCATACACCATGCCCGGAATCGGACTCCTCTCTTTCGACTATGAACGTACCTGGTATAATGGCATGAGATTGAAAAATACCGGATATGTCTCCGTGGAAAACGACCTGAAATACGATGTCACCAACTTCTTCCAGGCGTCGAACAGCTATCGCGTCGGACTGGAACTGACTCCTACCAACAAATTCTTTGTCCGGGCCGGATATGCTTACTATGGAAATTGTATCAAACAGCAGGATTATCAGTTCTTTGCCAACAACAACGTCCGCAGCGATCTGATCTATGTCCTGCCAAAACATACTGACATCGATTCTTATTACAACATCTCGGCCGGGTTGGGATATCGCTTCGGGAGTTTTTACGCCGATGTGGCCTACATATACTCCCAGTACAATCTCGTCGCCAATCCAATCTACTACTTTATGGATAAACCCGCCGATTTCGTGATCGATTCGGGAAACGTCAATTACGATCAAACCCGACATACGGTGATCCTGTCGCTGGGGGTAAAATTCTAAAAAAACAAAACCGATCCAGACAATTTTCTATACCTTATTATAAAAGAGACTTCCCTTTCAACAGGGAAGTCTCTTTTTAGATTGTACGTACCGCAAAGCGACCGTCAGAGGAAGAATCGTATCTGTCAGCGGTTATCCCCGAAGGCGCCCTCAAATTTCCACCAAATTGTTCTTGATCGCGTAAACCACCAAATTGGCCGTATTCTTACAGCCCGTCTTGGCCAAAATATTGGAACGATGCTTATCCACCGTACGTTTCGAGATAAACAACGCATCGGCAATCTCGCTGTTGGATTCGCCCCGGCAAATATGCAGCAAAATTTCTGATTCGCGTTGGGACAACTCTTCGCTATCCTCATCCGTTACGGTCGTTGGCGTCGATTTCAAATTACTAACCAGCGTGAACAACAGTTCCTGCGAAAAATAACTCCCGCCTTCAACCACCGTCTCGATGGCCGTAACCACCTCCTTGATCTCGGAATTTTTCAAAATAAAACCCTTGACCCCCAGAGAAACCATCTTAAAATAATAATCCTCATCCCCGTACATGGACAGCGTGATGATCTTCAGATCGGGGTATCGCTTCAAAACCTCTTCCGCCGTCTGAATCCCGTTCATGCGGGGCATTTCGATGTCCAGCAAAATCACGTCGGGATGAAGCGTCGGCAACATCGCCAACAACTCCTCTCCATCCGAAGCCTCCCCAATCACCGAAAAACCTTCGATCCCATCCAACAGAATCCGCAAACCATTCCGAAAAAGCGTATGGTCATCCACCACCATGATCTTACAGTCCCGATTCTTTTCCATATCCTCTATTTATACCGGTACATCCACCCTGGCCTCCATCCCCTGACCCGGACGACTCGTAATCGACAACCCGCCCTTCAGCGAACTGATGCGGGACGAAATGTTCGAAAATCCCATCCCCTGATCCGAAACCGCCTTGATGTCGAATCCACAACCATTATCCCGATAATGAATGCGAAGAAGACCCTCGGTGTAACTTAAATCAATGTCGATCCGCGATGCCCCGGAATGTTTGAGACTGTTGTTGATCAACTCACAAAGCACCCGATAGAGAATCACCTCCACATCCGTATCGAAACGTTCGCTTTTGAGATTGGTCTGAAATACAATCCGAACATTACTGCGAGGTAACTTGTTAATAAAATTGGAAACCGCACGAGCCAATCCGAAATCGTTCAAAACATGGGGACTCAAATTGACCGAAATCTCCCGCAAACTCCGAATAGCCTCATCGATCACATAACGGGCATTGTGAATAATCTCCTGATTCTTGGGATCCATCTCGGCCGTAGACAAGGCCGAAACCGACATTTTCGCCGACGATAGCAACGGACCCAACCCATCATGCAAATCTTTCGAAAAGCGTTGCCGCTCTTTCTCTTCCGTTCGCAACACCGTATTGAGAATCCGACGTTCGGAAATGCGTCGTTGACGTTCGGCACTGTAAATATACTTGAAGATCCGCTTGACCAGCAACATCCCTACCGCAAAACACAACGACGTCACAACCCCCATCCATACGAAAAATTCCGCCGGCAGACGCCACTCCCAAAACGAAGTCTGTTGAATGTATTCACCAAAACGCATGAATGCCATACAGCTCAACGCGATCGTAAACAAAATCCACGAAAGATTGTATTTAGTCTGACGCGTCAAACCGATCGCCACCGAAGCCGCACTCAGTTGCAAGACAATCGATATAATCAAAAGAATCTGAAGAACCATATGCGTTTGTCCGAATCGTACCCAAAAAGATCCTTATCGACAAAGGTACAAAGAATTTTGATGCCAACCGCATCCCGCTATTGAACCCAATCGAAACGAACCTCGGCCATGCCGACACTTTTCCCTTCCTGAGGGGTCATCTTCACCCGCAAGCCTTCACATGATAACGCGCCTCCGGCCGCATGAACCAGGTTGTATTGATCAACCTGCGTTCCATAACGGTCCGTCATGTAAATACGGAACGGCTGCCACTGCCC
Organism: uncultured Alistipes sp.; assembly: GCA_944326855.1. GTDB lineage: Bacteria > Bacteroidota > Bacteroidia > Bacteroidales > Rikenellaceae > Alistipes_A. Next base: position 9,376 of record CALVFO010000051.1, read on the forward strand.
GTTGCTCAGATATTCCAATTCCCACGATGCGGGTACAGCCGTCGTCGTACGGGCATCGTCGATCCAATACACCGAAAACCCGTCCAAAGACTGCTCCCCGGTAAAGATAAATTCTGCCACCTGAGATTCGTTCTCACAACCGCGACTCGTCCAATAAGGCATCCCCATATGATGCGATCGGGCCGGAGCCATGCCATCCAAAATGGCCAGTTTTTCCTCCTCCCCGTTGTTGCACGTAAAAGAAACTGCCTTCAACCAGGCCCGGTTCTTCACCGTAAGCGGCAACGACTCCCGTGCCAACGAATCCGTACGAGGCATCCAGATGACCATGGTCGTCTCGCCCCGGTTGTCCCAGGCAAAATATGGAATCAACCGCAACGGAACCCGAGCCATCGTATCCAGCATAGATGCCGTCGTACGCAAAGCCGGTATCCCCTCTAACGGCCCTTCCGTAATCGTTTCACACTGAATGGACGCCATCTCCGGCAGATAATAACGTTGAACCAACCCATTATCAACCCCCTCGGCACAATAAACCAACGGGCCGCGAACCACCGCCCAGCGATCGATATCAGCCTCTACTTCCGGACGAGCCTGAACGTAACGTGGCTCCATCGGCAAATGCAACGTCACCCGATCACCCGGCTTCCAGCGACGGTCAATAACCGCAAAACCGTTTTCCAACGGAACATCCACCTCTTTCCCATTGACCTTAACCGTCCAACCCGCTGTCGAACCCGTATCGGCATACGTATACAATCCTCCCGGCAGAAATTCTCCGCTGCGAGCCCAGGTGGGAATACGCAACCGAAGGGCAAATTTCATCGGTTTCTCCGGTGTCAACACAAATTCGGAAAGGCCCGAGAAGGGATAATCCGAATGTTGTTCCACACCCACTTTCCCCGCCGACAAGGGAATTTCGGTCGTACTACCCGCATACAACGTACAATAAATATCCCGATCCGTATGAGAATAAAGATAACCGGCCGCTTTCATAATCAACCGGGAAATATTCGGCGGGCAACATGCACAGCCGAACCATTCGGCCCGTCCCTTGAGACCATGATTGAAGGGCGCTACCCCGTCCACTTCCAACGGATTGACATAGAAAAAACGATCCCCCGCCAAATTGATGCCCGCCAGAGCTCCATTGAACAGCGCACATTCGAGAACATCGTAATACCGTCCATCCCGTCGGTTCCGGAACATCCGATCGTTGAAAAAAACATTGGCCACCGATGCACACGTCTCATTATAAGCCTCCTTGTTGGGCAGTACATACTCCGGCCCGAAGCCTTCGAAACTCCGCATGGCACCCAAACCGCCCGTAATGGCCATACGCGTGGAAACCATATTCGTCCAAATCGCCTCCAAAGCCTCACCATATTCATCCGTCCCACAAATGGCATCCACATCCGCCATCCCCGTATACATATAACAGGCCCGAACCGCATGACCCGCCGGCTCACGCTGTTCCCGCAACGGCATGTGCTGCTGGGCCTGGATCAGGCCGTAATCCGGATCCTCGGCCAAAGCCACTCCGCGCAAATCGAGAAATCGACGGGCCATCTGCAAGTACAATGAATCGGAAGTCACCTCAAACATCTGACACAAAGCCAACTCGATCTCCTGATGTCCCGGAGGCAGATTGATCGGCTTGCCATCGTTATACGCCGGGTCACCTTCAAAAAAAGCCCGTTGGATATGGTGAGCGTTTTTCTCCGCCACCTTCAACAACTTATCTTTCCCCGTCGCCCGATAATAAGCCACGGCCGCTTCATACAAATGACCCATGTTGTATAACTCATGGCTGGCCCCCAAATGAGAATAAGGCCGGGTCCCCATCTGGGAAACCTGAGGCACCTTGCACGTATGACATTCATACAAATATCCGTCCGGCTGCTGAGCCGCCGCAATGATGTCGACCAACGAATCGAGGCGAGCCTCCAACGCAGGATCGGGCGCTACCCGTAATGAATAGGCCGCACTCTCCATCGATTTGAATAAATCAGAAGCCAAAAAAGGAGGGGGAACCGGCATCGCATCGGGAATACCGGCCAGATAATGAGCAGTCCGTCGCAAATTTTCAACCGAAGACTCCGTATGATCCAAAAGAACAGGTATCGTCACCTGCTGCTGTCGTTGCTGCCAGGGAGCCCAAAACCGATCGCTCAAATGTACCTTTTCAAAGGTTACCGGCTCCAAGGTCTCGGCTACAGCAGTCGAGCCCCACAAAATCAGCCCCGACAACACGATAATGTCTCGAAATTTCATGCCCATTCAGATTAGGTTAGTAGATATTCGCAAGTAATCCCGGTCGCGGTGCCGGTTTCAAAACAAAAATACGAAAATTTTACATCTCCTCATAGCCATAAAAAGACAGCGGGGCGATGGAGTCGTCCCGCTGTAAAATCGCTCAATCAATGGATCCGGTCCGTTTTCTTGAATTTGCGCCCCACACTACGAACCGTAGAAACACTTACCTCCCGGCCCGAAAAGGACAAATCTCTTATCATTTCCGGCACGATCCCGTACAAGAGGTTCTCAAACCAGACGTCATTCATCGTCCGAGCGTATGTTCAAAACCACGCAGGCCCTGGAAAACAACCTCGAATCAAAATCGATTGTCATCACGCGCTGTTCCAAACAACAGTCTCGTTCGATACGTCCCCCCATGCCCCGCACAAAGAGTTGGCAGGTTATCACGTCACCCCCGGTTGTTCGACACACCCGTTCCAAGCCCCGTGCAAAAAGTTATTCCCCCGAAGGAACTGTCGCTAAAGAATCCAAATCGGGAGGCAAGAGGACCGGATGAACCTCTCCGCAACAAGCCGCTTCGAGTTCAGCCGACGCCTTCAAACGAATATCCGCCGAAGAGGCACCCACCTGAAATGTGTAAGTTCCCCCTTCAAGTTGCCAACTGCTCGAACCGATATCGAACGACGCCAACATCTCCGTCGGCACATATAAACTCACCGACTGACTTTCTCCCGGCTGCAACAGACCGGTCTTGGCAAAGGCTTTCAACTCCTTAGCCGGTTTAGCCATATCATGACCCGGAGCCGACACATACAACTGAACCACCTCGCGGCCTGAATGTCCTCCCGTATTGGTCACCGTGCACTCGATACGAAAACCTGACCCCTCGCGACGAAGTGTCATATCGCTATATCCGAATGTCGTATAGCTCAACCCATACCCGAACGGATAGGAAACGGCCACATTCCGCGTATCGAAATAACGATATCCGACAAACACACCCTCTTCATAAACCGTATAATCCAAATTCCGGGTACCGGTATAAGGCAAAGTATGATTGGTCGACAACGATTCGTGAAATACCTCAATATCCAAAGCCTCCCGATGAGGAAAATTAGCCGCCGTGGGATCGTCCTCATAACGCAATGCAAAACTCATCGGCAATTTCCCGGATGGTGACACCCGGCCGGTAAGCACATCGGCAATGGCATGTCCGCCCTCCTGACCCGGTAACCATGCCACCAAAATCGCATCCGGGAACGATTTCCACGATGCCGTTTCAACCGGCCCTCCGATATTCAATACCACAACCGACTTCTTGCCGACCGCATGAAACGCTTCACTGACACGACGAATCAAATCGACCTCCCGATCGGAAAGATAATAATCCGTTCCGACAATGCGATCGAACAACTCCCCGCAAATACGACCGATCGTAATGACCGCCACATCCTGCGTACGCGCCTGACGGGCAATCTCGGCATCCGAAACCTCCATCTGACGAGCCTGTGGCCGCAAATGATGCTCCCACCAACGTTTGGGTGCGGGAAGCGCCGCTTTGTCTGCCACGATATACTGGCGGTATGTCTGCTGCAATTTCTTTTCGGGTCGAATTCCTGCTGCGGACAACCCTTCATCCACCGAAACGGTATATGCACTATTGACCGTCCCGCTGCCGGTTCCGCCCGGCAACAAATCATAAGACGAAACCCCGAATACGGCCGCCTTACGAATCGAGGAGGACAACGGCAAAGTCTGATCCCGATTGCTGAGCAACACCATCCCCTCAGCCGCTGCTTCTCGGGCTACGGACGCCGAGGCTTTCAAATCCGGAGCGTCCGAAAACGCATAACGTGCATAATGCGGTGTACGTAGAATCAACTCCAACACATGACGCACATTGCGGTCGACATCGCGCAACGATATTTCTCCCCGACGAATGGATTCCATCAATTCGGTCCGCTGCTTGGGCAGACCGGGCATCAACAGATCACAGCCGGCATACACATTACGAAACGTATGGTCGGCACCCAACCAATCGGAAATCACGGCACCCTTATACCCCCACTCATCCCGCAAAACCGTCGTCAACAAATCGGCGCGCTCCGCCGTATATTCTCCGTTCAGCTTATTATACGAACTCATGATCGTCCAAGGATCAGCCTCCTTCACAATCATTTCAAACGGACGCAAATACATCTCCCTCAAAGTGCGGGGATCAACGATCGAACTGTTATTCAGCCGATTCGTCTCCTGGTTGTTCGCGGCAAAATGTTTGAGGGATACTCCAACCCCTTGCTGCTGAATCCCTTTTACCATCGCTATCCCAATACGTCCCGTCAACAGCGGATCCTCCGAATAATATTCGAAATTGCGTCCATTGAGCGGATTACGCTGCAGATTCATTCCAGGCCCCAACAACACATCTACACCATATTCATGCACCTCATGTCCCATGGCCTGTCCCACTCGCCGCACCATGGCCGTATCCCAGGTCGCCGCCAACTGAGTCCCGATCGGAAATTGCGTGGCATAAAATGTTTTCTCGATACTGTCCCGTTTAGGAGAAATACGAAGCCCGGCGGGCCCGTCCGCAAACACAATAGCCGGAATGCCCAGTCGGGCTATCGGGAAGGTCGTCCCCGCAGCCCCCGGAACCAACTTGCGGGTCTGCCCAATGATGGCCGCCTCCAAATCGGTGGCACTGGTACCGGCCCCGACCAACAAGTACACTTTCTCTTCGATCGTCATGGCATCGATCACCTCCTCCAGTGGATCAATGCCCAACTGTGGTACCCGAGAATCGCCCGACTGAACCGATGCCCCTTCCGAGCCCGATACCGAGCTCCCCGGGAAAGCCTGTGCCGTCCCCGTAACCGCTCCGATCATCACAAATACCAACACCCACCAACCAATTCTTCCTGTACTTGTTCTCATACAATCAATCCTTATATATTTCTGTTTGCCTTGTGAACCACGAAAAGAAATCCCGAATCTTCATCTGACCGACCTCCCAAACAATCTCTTCCCTCAACGAATCGGCCAAACAAATCCCTTTCAAACAGGCTTTCTAACCTGAATCCGACGGATCGAAACCGAATCTTCCAACTTCATTCTTTCCGTTTCCTGTTTCTGAGGTAAAGATACGAAAATAATAGCTCTTACCAGACCCCTTGTATCCGATTTATCGTCGGATTCTATCAGGGGAACCGTAGATGTGGGTTGAGTCGAAGGGTCATTTGCCGTAGATATTCCTACCTCTTCAGAAGAAGGGATGTGTGGTATATCGGAAAAAGGCAGCGCCAATTTTGTCGGACAGTTTGCCCGGTATCAAAAATATCGGGGAAAACGAGAAGAAGAATCCGATGACTCTCCGCCACCGACATCCTTTTACCCCCATAATAAAAATACAGCAGACCGAATGTCGGTCTGCTGTACCTATGCTCCTGGAATGGAAATGAAAAATCCTTCCTATACGAAACCAGCACTCTATTTGCTGGCAACCACTTTCTTTTCTTTGATACGGGCCTTCTTACCGGTCAACCCACGCAGATAGTAAATGCGTGAACGACGAACAATACCCACTCTATTCACTTCGATCTTGTCGATATGGGGAGAATACAACGGGAAAATACGTTCTACTCCGATACCGTCCGAAATCTTACGAATGGTAAACATCTTGGTCACACCATGACCCTTGATCTGAATCACCGTACCCCGGAAACTCTGGATACGTTCCTTGTTACCTTCCACGATCCGGTATGAAACCGTAATCGTATCACCGCTCTTGAACGAAGGTACTTCCTTCTCGGGCCACATCGAGGCCTCAGCGATTTTAATTAAATTGTCCATTTTTTTCAAAGGTTAAAATGAAGTGGGAATATTACGGGCTCCTGTGTCCTCATAAGAGATTCCTGCACTTTGGGAGGGCAAAGATAACGCTTTATCTCGAATATACAATATCCTACAACAACAAATCATTAATTTTCACCGCTCACACCCCTCAAAACAACCTTTTTACAGGGACTTTTTACTACCTTTGTCTCCAAAATCGACTAAAACTCATATGGGAAAACCCCTCATTTTCATCACAAACGACGACGGAGTACAGGCAAAAGGCCTGCGTTGTCTGATCGACGTCGTGCGTCCCCTGGGACGACTGCTGGTTGTGGCCCCCGAACAGGGACAAAGCGGTATGTCGCACGCAATCACCATGACTCAACCGCTCTTCCTGAAAAAAATCGAAGAAGATACCGATCTGGAAATCTATTCTTGCAGCGGAACTCCCGTCGATTGCGTGAAAATCGCTTTCGACAGCCTGATGCTGGGAAAAGAAATGCCCACCCTGATCCTTTCAGGAATCAATCACGGCTCGAACTCGGCTATCAACGTACTCTACTCCGGAACCATGGCCGCCGCCATCGAAGGTAGCTTCTACGACATCCCCTCCATCGGATTGTCCATCCTCAGCCATGACCCCCAGGCCGACTTTACAACCGCCCAAACCTTCGCTCCCCAAATCATCCGTCGCGTGCTGGAACAAAAACCCGATTGCCCGTTCTGCATCAACGTCAATATCCCCTACCTGAAAGCCGAGGAAATCAAAGGCATTCTGCCCTGCCGACAGAACCGAGGCTACTGGCGGGAAGAATTCAATCGCCGGCAAGACCCCCGAGGCCGAGACTATTACTGGCTGACCGGCTATTTCCACAACATCGAAACCGAAGCCACCGATACCGATGAATGGGCCCTTAACAACGGCTATATATCCGTCGTCCCCATCCAGGTAGACCTGACCAATTACAGACAACTCCAGGCCATGAAACAATGGGAGTGGTAATTGTCCCCAGTCCCTAATCGTCCGCACATCAGATGCCTACCGATCAAACATGGCTGTCCTCGACCCGCAGGATCAACCAACAACTCACCAATCCGGGATTCGAAAAACCGGGCGAGTTAGTCGCCTGGATGGGCGCCATGCAGGCCCAAGCCTATGATATGGCCCAATGGGCCGTCGGACTGAGACTCAAAAACGGCTCGCTCGCCACCGTCCATGAGGCGTTAAACGCCGGCAGCATGCTGCGCATCCACTTGATGCGCCCCACCTGGCATTGGGTGGCAGCCCAGGATATCCGCTGGATGGTCTCCCTCTCGGCAGAGCGACTCCGTGCCGCCAATGATTCGTATGGAAAAAGTCGACACCGTCCGATTTCTCCGGCCTTATACAGCCGCGTAGACGACCTGCTCGGCCGAATGCTCGAAGGAAAAGAAGCGTTGACCAAACCAGAAATCGCCACTCGATTAGCGCAGGCAGGAATCGAAACCCAAAATAACGAAACCACCCGATATCTGCTTCAGGCCGAAACCCGGGGATTGATCTGCAGCGGTCCGGACAAAACCGGCAAACCCACTTACGCCTGGATGGACGACCGTGTCCCCCCAACAAGGGAATTATCCCGATCCGAAGCATTAGGTACCCTGGCCTTGCGTTATTTCCAAAGTCACAGTCCCGCCACCTTGGCCGATTTTGTCTGGTGGTCGGGACTCTCGCTCCGCGAAGCCCGACAAGCCGTCGGAGAGGCCGGTGCAGCACTGCTGCACGAAACAACCGACGGGACGGAATGGATGATCCATGAAAAGGCTCCCATACACCCAATCCCCCGCGGCCCCCACCGGGAGATGCTGCTCTTACCCCCTTTCGACGAATACCTGATCGGTTACAAAAACCGGACACACGTGCTGGATCCAGCCCATCAATCCAAAGCCTTCAATCGTTGGGGGACGTTCTATCCGGTAATTCTCCACCAAGGACGCATTATCGGAAGCTGGGGAAAAGGCCCGACCCGAAAAGCAGGGAACATCGACATAGATTTTTTCCCCGGCATATCGCGACCCGACGAAAGCCAGATCCATCAGGCCATCGAACAATATCGTCACTTCCTGTCCGACAAATAAAGAGCGGCGCCCTGTTCCGAGCGCCGCTCTTCTAGTATTAAGGTAAACTGTATTCTATTCGATTTCCCAATCGGACCCATCCTTGCGGTCCTTCACTTTAATCCCGATGGCTCCCAGTCCATCGCGAATCCGGTCGGACGTCGTCCAGTCTTTGGCCTGCTTGGCCTGCGTGCGAATGTCGAGCACCATGTCGATCACCTCGCCCAGCATCCGGCTATTGTCACCCGCCAGATCATCCCGCAGTCCCAGTACATCGAATACATAAAAGCGGAATACCCGACTCAATTCGGCAATATCGTCCGCCGTAAGCGTCTGATGTCCGTCATAAACCTGATTGATGATCCGAACGCCATCGAACAATTCGGCAATCACAACCGGGGAGTTCAAATCGTCATCCATGGCAGCACGACAACGCGCTTCGATTCCGGAAATGTCCACCGACGATGTCGACGAAGGCTTCAGTTTATCCAACGTGGCTACCGCCTTCATCAACCGCTCGTACCCCTTCTCGGCCGCCTGCAACGCTTCGTTCGAAAAATCGAGCGTACTGCGATAATGAGCCTGAAGCACAAAGAAACGAATCGTCATGGCACTGTAAGCCTGTTCCAGCAGCGGATGATTGCCCGTCAGCAACTGCTCCAGGGTGATAAAATTCCCCAACGACTTACCCATCTTCTGTCCATTGATGGTAATCATGTTGTTATGCATCCAGTAACGGGCCGAATCATGACCGCAGGCCGCCGTACTTTGGGCAATCTCACATTCATGGTGCGGAAACATCAGATCCATCCCCCCTCCGTGAATATCGAACCGTTCGCCCAAATAACGCGTGCTCATGGCAGAACATTCCAGATGCCATCCCGGGAAACCATCGCTCCACGGAGAAGGCCAACGCATGATATGTTCCGGAGAAGCCTTCTTCCACAACGCAAAATCATACGGATTGCGTTTGTCGCTCTGACCGTCCAAAGCCCGCGTGTTGGCCAACATGTCGTCCAACACACGACCGGATAACTTCCCGTAATGATACTTCTTATTGTAGGCCTCCACATCGAAATAGACCGACCCGTTGCTCTCATAAGCAAACCCCCGATCCAAAATCCGACGAACCAACTCAATCTGCTCGATAATATGACCCGAGGCATGAGGCTCGATGCTGGGCGACAAAACATTCAACTCACGCATGGCATCGTGATAACGCTCCGTATAATAGTGCGCTACCTCCATCGGCTCCAACTGCTCGAGACGAGCCTTCTTGGAAATCTTATCCTCCCCCTCATCAGCATCGTGCTCCAAATGACCTACATCCGTAATATTACGAACATACCGAACCTTATAACCCAAGGCCCGCAGGTAACGGAACAACAAATCGAACGTAATGGCCGGTCGCGCATGACCCAAATGTGGATCGCCATAAACCGTCGGACCACATACATACAACCCCACAAACGGAGACTGAAGCGGTTCGAAACGTTCCTTGCTGCGTGAAAGCGTATTGTAAAGTGTTAAGGTCGATTCCATATCCCTTGTCTGTTTGAAGGTGTAAAATTACAAACTTTCTCGGGATGTTCGTTTTTTTACCGCCATTGTCATGTTATTTTTTTACTTTTGTACGTTAATTTCACGAATCTTAACCGTTCTTACATGAACACTTTCAAAAAGTATAACCTGATCGTCGGGTGGTTCTCCTTCTTCTTCGCCGCCACGGTCTACCTGATGACCATCGAACCCACAGCCAGCCTGTGGGACTGTAGCGAATTTATCGCCACCTCCTACAAACTCGAAGTGGGACACCCCCCCGGAGCCCCGCTGTTCATGATGATATCCAGACTCTTCGCCATCTTTGCGCCAAACCCGCAAAGCGTCGCCATCATGATCAACTCCATGTCGGCCCTCGCCAGCGCAGCAACCATCCTGTTCCTGTTCTGGTCCATCACCCACCTCGCCAGACGTGCCTTCAATAAACGAGAAGAAGAACTGACCCTCTCGCAAACCGTCGCCATCATGGGTGCCGGACTGATCGGCGCCATCGCCTATACCTTTACCGATACATTCTGGTTCTCCGCCGTGGAAGGCGAAGTATATGCCCTCTCATCCATGTTTACCGCCGTGGTATTCTGGGCTATCCTCAAATGGGAAAACGTCGCCGACCAACCCCACGCTAACCGATGGATCATCCTGATCGCATACCTCACCGGTCTGGCTATCGGCGTTCACCTGCTCAACCTGCTGATCATCCCCTCGATCGTCCTGATCTATTACTTCAAAAAATACCCCGTCGTAACCAAATGGGGAATCCTTAAAGCCGTCGGCGTGGCTGCAGCCATTCTGATCGCCGCCATGTTTATCATCATCCCCGGAACCGTTCAACTCGGAGCATTCTTCGACCGAATCTTCGTGAATACCTTCGGCCTGCCGATCAACAGCGGAATCACCTTCTACGCTTTTGCCTTGCTGGCGCTACTGAGTTGGGGCGTCTACTATACCCACAAAAAAGGAAAAGTGATCGCCAATACCATCGTGCTCTGCACAACGGTCATCATCCTCGGATACGGCAGCTACGCATCCGTACTCATCCGGTCCTCCGTACAGCCGCCCATGAACAGCAACAACCCCAGCAACCCCTACGGTCTGCTCTCGCTGCTCAACCGTGACCAATACGGCGCCCGGCCCCTGTTTAAAGGACCCTATTACTCGTCCCCGGCCATCGACTACGAAGAAAAAAATACCTACTACGTCGGCGACGACAGCACCTACCACAAAGCCTCGGTCATCACCGGACTCAAATACCCGTCGCAATTCGAATTCTTCTTCCCGAGAATGTCCTCGGCTAAAGAATCGGATATCGCCGCCTACCACAACTGGGTCGACATCAAAGGACGACAAATCCCGTTCCAGGACCAGATGATCACCGTGCCGACCTTCGCCGAAAACCTCCAGTTCTTCTTCGCCTATCAGCTGAATTTCATGTATTGGCGCTATTTCCTGTGGAACTTCGTGGGCCGACAAAGCGACGTACAGTCCACCGGTGAAATCACCGACGGAAACTGGCTCAGCGGAATAAAACCCATCGATGCCATCTTCCTCGGTCCGCAAGACGACCTGCCCTCCGAAATGGCTAATAACCGAGGCCGAAATACCTACTATTTCCTGCCTTTTATCCTCGGAATCATCGGCCTGGTATTCCAGCTCAACCGCGACGGGAAAAACTTCTCGGTGGTCATGACCCTCTTTATCATGACCGGTGTCGCCATTGCCGTCTACCTGAACTCGCCCCCCGCAGAACCTCGGGAACGTGATTATGTTTACGCCGGCTCATTCTATGCCTTCTGCATCTGGATCGGATTCGGCGTGCTGGCCTTCTATCGGGCCATCGAACGCTGGTTCAAAAAAGAAAACGTCTCGACCGCCATTATTGCTACGGCCATTTGTGCCGTCGTCCCGGTCCTGCTCGGCGCCCAAAACTGGGACGACCACGACCGTTCACACCGCTATACCGCCAGGGATTTAGGTCATAACTATCTGAATCTGCTGCCGAATGCCATCATCATGAATTACGGCGACAACGATACCTTCCCGCTATGGTACGCCCAAGAAGTGGAAGGTGAACGAACCGACGTCCGCGTCATGAACATGAGCTATCTCGGCGGAGAATGGTATATCGACCAAATGAAACTCAAAAGCAACCATTCGGATCCCGTTCCCTTCTCCCTGCCGCGCAACAAATATACCTACACCAACGAGTTCGTGCCGGTACAAAATCTCTTCGAAAAACCGATCCCCATCAAACAAGCGATCGATTTCTTCAAAAGCGACGACCCCCGCACCAAAGCCTCTTTGGGGGCCAACGAAGTCGATTATATCCCCGCCAAACAGTTGATCATCCCGGTAAACAAACAAAATGTCCTGGCTGCCGGAATCGTCAAAGAAAAAGACGCGGACCTGATCCTGGATTCTATCGTTATCACCATCAACAAAAACAATATCGATCGAAGCGAACTCATGTTGCTCGACCTGTTGGCCAATTTCGATTGGAAACGACCGCTCTACTTCACCGGATATGAACCCATTGCCGGAATCGGATTGTGCGACTACCTGCAAATGGAAGGTTTCTCCTACCTGCTCGTTCCCATCAAAACCCCGTCCAAAAATGTCCTCAACGCCGGACGAATCGATACCGAATCCCTCTATCCGAAACTCATGGAAGAGTACCGGTACGGAAACTTCAAAGACCCCAGAGTCTATGCCGACTATTTCGTCCAAAACATCATGAGCTCATCCCGTGTCCGCATTCAGTTCAACCGTCTGGCCGAACAACTGCTCGCCGAAGGGGATACCCTCAGAGCCATTGCCGTCCTGGATCGTTCCGCCGAAGAATTGCCGTTCTCCCAAATCCGGCATAATTACTACTCCATCGGTATGATCGAAGGTTATTACCGCGCGCAGGCTTTCGATAAAGGAAACGCCCTGCTGAACGAATATGCCCGAATCCTGGAAGAAAATACCGCCTATTTCCTGCGATTCACCGGCAAAAAAGCCGATCTGGTGAATGACCGTCTCAGAAACGAAATCGGACTGCTGTATGAACTCTTCAAAGTCGCCGGAGAATACGGTCAACATGATGAAGCCGAACAAATCCGACAATTCTTCGTCGCTCAGGGTCTGATGAACGAACACGAAGATGCTTAAAAGTTGTGCACAATACGAGCTCTTAGAAGCTGGCTGCGATGAAGCAGGACGGGGCCCCTTAGCGGGCCCCGTCTGCGCTGCCGCCGTCATCCTCCCCTCCGACTGGAAACATCCGCTGTTGAACGACTCCAAAAAAATGAGCGAAAAAAATCGCTACCTCTTGCGAGATATCATCCAGAAAGAGGCCCTGGCCTGGGACGTCGAAATGATTATGCCGGAAGAAATAGACCGGATCAATATCCTCAACGCCTCGTTCGAAGCCATGAACCGTGCCGTACAACAACTCCGCATCACCCCTCAACTGTTGTTGATCGACGGGAATCGATTCCGTACTCAACTGGATATTCCTTACCGGTGCATCGTTAAAGGCGATGGCATCTATGCCAGTATCGCCGCTGCTTCGGTGCTGGCGAAAACCGAACGAGACGACTACATGAACCGCATCGACCAAGAATTTCCCCAATACGGATGGAAAAGAAACAAAGGATACCCGACCCGGGAACATCGGGAAGCCATTTTACGGTACGGTTTATCGCCTTACCACCGGCTTTCCTTCAACCACGAATATAACCAATTGTCGCTCTTCGACATAAATCCGAACGAATAAACGCTTTTTTATCTTTTTTCTGAATTTTCGAGGCTACCTCTTGACAAAGGGGTAGCCTCGATCGTATATTTGTCCCGGAAACGAACTCCCGTTTCTCCTTTTCGGATCCCTTTCCCGGAATCCCGATCCTTCTCCAATCAATTCCATCGTCCGCTTCTCTTCCCCGAACTTATCAACAATTCGGAGAAACGATGTCCCCTCCCTTTATCAACACAACACGCGGATCGGAAATCCCTCGACTAACACCTCAAATTCCTGTCAATTATGATAGAAAATACGTCTTCATCTTCCCCCAAACGCCGAGGAAGACCTCGGAAATCCCCCCTGACCGAAACGGTTCCTCAGCCTGGAACCCAACCTCAAAGCATTGAAAATCTAACTAAAACATGCATCGAAACCCTGCAAATCGCTTTACAACAAACCAAAGCCCTCGCACGAGAACGCCTTCGCCAAAAACGATCCGATACCCGAATACGTAACGTCGGACGGGAAATCCAAGAACTGCTCAAAGTCATGACCCGATATTGTCAAAATTAAATTATCAACAGCTATCCACACGACCGATGCCTTTATCAACACATGAAATCCATCATTATCAACAACCGGAACTTCTCGTATGCCGACAAACTGGATGAGCTATCCCTGGGCGAATGGCAAACCCTAATGCTCCTGAAACACAACCCCGACCTCCTATCTCCATCCGCCCCGGAAACAAACTTCGAAATCCCAAAACTGAGAAACTCCCTCAACCTCAAATCCAATATTCTTCGAAAAACCGACCCGAACGACCGAAACCTCTTGCTAAAACACTGGAGCCATCTCATCGCCCAACAAAGTATCGAAAGACTCAATCACCCGCCATCCCCCCAACAGCCCCAACTTAACCCTGAAAATACTTCCCTCTTCCAGAAACAAACCCTCCGAAATGCCCGTAACCGCTCCTTCCCCAATCGCCCGTTGGAAAAACTCTCCGCTCAAGCCTTCTGTGACGCTACGGACCTCTTCCTGGAAAACCCCGTAACACACGCCCATCTCATTAGCTGCATCCTGAGCCAACCCCAAAATTCGACATACAACGAAACCACCATCCTTCGACAGGCGCAGAAACTAAAACGACACGCCCTCAAATACACCCTCGAACGATTCGATGAACTATGGAATGCCCATCGTGTGCTGAGAACCTACTTCCCGGCATGCTATCGAAAACCGCTTCATGAATCCCTGCCCGCCCAAACAGACAACTCAACCCCCTCCCGATGGAACGATATCCTGCTGTGGGTGGCCAACTACCTCCCTTCCGAAATCCCCCATATCGCACAAACCCCCTGCTATGAATTCATGCGCATGGCCGACAGTAAAATCCGCATGCATAAAAACACCTTCTCCGTCCAAAACCCGATGAATCATGTTTAGAACCCGATTACGTTCCTTCATCCAACAAGAGGCCGAAAAGTCCGGCTACCATTTCCGAAACGGGTTTCTGTATCGTATCACCCGAAATGACCTGACATTCCCCGCCCTGTGGATGGAACCCCCCTCCCTGACGGATGCCATAGGACGACACGAAGGGAGGATCACCTATCATGTAACGCTGCACCTGATCACCTCCGGAAAAAATTATGACGAAGCCGAAAAAGAAGCACAGTGGGAAAACCTGGAAAAACAAGCCTTGACTTGGACCCAAAACCTCCTTGCCCATGACGATATCTTCTCGGTCGACAAAATCCGTTGCTCTCCCGCCGAATTCAGCCTGACAAACCGCGGAGAAATCTCCCTGAAAATCGAGTTCGATACCCATTTCATTTTCCCCCTCAAAACCTCCGAACCCTAACCCGACTCAGGCCTTAATCCTCAAAACTCTATGGAAATCATCGCTACCCCCGCTCAACGTTCCTCCGCCTATCGGGACGCCATCTTCTCACTCTCCGCCCTCGAATCCGAACAAATCGACCTGGATATTCGAGATGAAACGCAAAACCTGTTGCTGGGGAAAAAAAGACTCTCCGGACAAACATCCTACTCCGTCAACGTCAGTAATTACGCCCAACGTCTCCTGAATGTCACCCCCCTGAGAAACAATACGTCGTTCTTCTCCCATCCCGAACACAGAATGGCCTCCATCCAAATTCAGGCCGGCAACACCCAAGGAAGCGTCATCCTGACCAGCGGACTGGAAAAAATCATGTTCTTCGAAAAACTGTCCAAAGCCCCCGACCCGCAACCAATCTCCCCCGAACACGGAGACGAACTCGCCCTCTATACCGACGACTCGGCCCTTTTTGCAGACATCATCCTGAACATCAACGGCCAACAACAAAAAATCCGAATCGCCGAAAAAGAGAAGAAAATGGGACTCTGTGCACTGTACCTCAGCATGCCCCACGTCGCAAACAAAATCAGCGACGCCGGATTAGGTCTCCTCGAAAACTATCACGACCTGGAACTGCAAATCACAACCGAATACAACGAATTGGTCCTCAGCCGAAAATACACCCTCGAGGCAGCCTCCCCTAAAACACTGAGACTCTGCTGGTGGAACTATTTCGGACAAATCGACTACTACAGCTTCAAATTGAACCGAAAATCCCTCCTCATCGACAAACAACGAATCTATTCCCAACAAGGATACAAAACAACCGGCTGCCAAACCGAAACCCTATACGAACTGATCTCCAATTGCCTGAACGAAGAAAATATGAACTGGCTGCAAGAACTGACCGCAGCCCCGAAAGTATGGATCGACGACGGAATCAACTTTATCCCCGTGGAAATCCTGACCCAACAAATCATCACCGGAGGAAACGAACTCGTAAAAATGGAAATCAGTATGACCCCCTGTCAGAAAACCATATACCAGCACCTCTAAACCCATGAAATGCTTTATCGATAACCGAGAAGCGGAAACCGATCCCGCCCAAAGCCTCGCCATCACCCTCTCCATCGCCTCGGTCTCGCAAATCGAAACCGGTCGAACCGGATACAGCAAAAACCTGAAACTCCCCATTACACTGCATAACCGGGAAATCCTGAACGACGCCGGCGAAATCCTCTCTCCTCAACGGTTCAATCAAACTCCCCATACCGCCCGTATCGAAAAAGACGGATGTATCGTGATGGAAGGAATCCCCATGATGACCAAACGGGAAGAATTCCCGGACAGATCGGGTTGGTACCACCTGTGTATCATCGGAGCCGGGAAAGAATGGATACAAACCGCTTCCGAACGCATGTTCAATGAACTGGATATCGATTTCGAATCCGTACTCAATGCCAATACCGTGCTCAACAGCTGGTCCGGAGAACAAATCGTGCGATTTTTCCCCGTACAGCGAGACCGATTCTCCCTCCCAACCCAAACGCTCCAAAGCGGTGTCCGAATGATGACCTTCGAGGATTATCATCCTTTCCTGCATGTCCATTCCTTGATCCGGCAAATAGCCGCCCAAAGCGGATATACCATTCAATCTTCATTCCTGGAAAGCCCCCTCTTCGATGCCCTGTACATCAGCGGGAAATATCCGGAACGAGACAGCACCCTGCTGAAAGAACGAATGGGGTTTCTGGCCGGACGATTCTCTTCGATATCGGCCACGGCAGATCACCTGGGTCGGATCTATGCCGATCCGCTCAGCTCGATCGCCTCCCTGGGAAACCTGGTCGAAACAGCCGACCCTCATGAACAACAAAACGGAGTAAGCCTCCCGGATCTCTATAACCACAACGAATGCTTCCGAAAAGAGGGCGATCGATTCGGGTTCTTCCCCGTAGAAAGCGTCGTGGCCGGTTTCGAATACGATATCCAGTATCAAAGCGATTATATCATCAGCAACCGCCAGGAACTCTGCTGTTTCAATACCCTGTATCTGGACGACGGCCATGAACGGGAATACAAAGTCATGAATCGGAATACAGATCGCCGCCATGAATTCCGGGCCAACTGGAACTATACGCTCATCGTATTCGACCACCTCGACGGAAACTCCTATCAGTTCACCTATGACAAAATTACCAACCCGAATGCGGATCTCCAGAACCTGCAACCCTCAGATTATGTCACCCTGGTCCTGAAATCCTTTTCCGAACGATGCGTCAATATCTCAACCCCCACCGGTGAAACCATCCTGAACCCTCAACTCCAGATACGATTCCCCGACAATACCTATCAACCCTATACCCAAGACTGGGCTCTATATGACGGATATGTCACTGAAACCGGACAAATCGACATCCGTATCACCGCACGAAGTACCGCCCGGGAAATCAAACCGTCTCAACCCCAATATTTCGATCAAATCTACTTCGGAGGAGCCCGAGAAGGCATGAAACTCACGCTCTCTGCTAAAACGACCCTGAAACCGATCTTCGTATCCCACCCGGGAGAGGGCAATAGCGTCAATTTCGCTCAGGTCGCAGCTCACGAAATCCGGCAAATCGAACTGATCAATGCCCTCAAACAAATGTTCAACCTCTACTTCTATACGGATACCCGAACCAAAACCATATACATCGAGCCGAGGGAAGAGTTTTATGGATCCCAACTTATCGACTGGAGCGATAAAATCGACCTGGAAAAACCCATTCAGGTCGAAGAACTGGGCGAAGAAACCGGAAACCTGTTTACCCTCCAATACCAAACCGGAGATGGAGCCGTTACCCGATGGAATCGAGCCAACAAACAAGTTCTGGGGGCCTGGAGTGCCGAAATTCAAAACCGATTCACCCAACAAAAAGAAAAAACGTACGAAAACCCGCTCTTTACCGCCTCGATCAATCAGCAGAACGTCTATCCCGACGCGCCGTCCGCTTCCATCGTCCAAGCCGGAGATCGCGACGCAGACGGCGAAAATCCCGGGGTGGAAAATCTGAACTTCATGCCCAAAATCGTATGTTATGCCGGTGTGAAAACGCTCCCCGAAGGGGAATATTGGGGCTGGCCGGCCTACGGCAACCAATATCCGATGATCGCATTCCATGATCCGGACGGAAATACCCCCTCTCTCTGCTTCGAGGACCGAAACAACCAACAAGGACTGCACCGGTATTATGACAAAACAATCGAAACATACAACCAAGGCCTGAAAATCACCCTGTATCTCCACCTGACCCCCGACGAAATCGAACCGTTCATCATCCCGAATGACATGCAACACGATTTTCGCGCCCGGTTCAAACTCCGAATCCACGGAGAAGAGATCATCTGCCGACTGGAAGAAATTACCGACTACAACCCCGATCTCAACCAATCAACACGTTGCACCTTTCTGAAAACCGCCTAACCGCTCAAAGCTATGTCTATCTTATACCGCATTCGATTCGACTCCCTCCTTCCCCTCGATCTAGATACACCCACTTCACGCTCTTCGCCTTCCTCTCCCGACATAAGCGCCAACCCTCCGGACAACAGCGCGACCGCCATCTCCCCGCTCAGCGTCCTATCCGCTTCAGAAGACAAGCCCCAAAATACCTTCTCCATCACCTCCTCTCCCCTGTCCTTCGAGTCTCACCGCTCTATCGCAGACCTACAGCCGCTCTCTTTGTCCGGATCCCTCATCGACAAACAAACCTCGTCCCCATCTGCCTCGTCAAACCCGCCGACCACCCCTTCCTCAGCTTCTCCCAACGATTCGGCTCCCCTCGTCCGCGCTGAAGTACGTCAAATGATCGACGAAGCCCTGAACGGTCTGAAAGTCTATGTCCTGGAATCCGATATCACCCAAGCCCAACAAGCTGTCAAAAGCATCGTCGAACTAGCATCCTTCTAACATGACTTCTTACGAGAAAGAACTCATCTCTCAATTGGAACAGCACTATCCCAGGCTGTCGACAACCCGATTGCTGGAAAAACTAATGGATATGGGTGTCATCGATTTCTCCCGTTGCAAAATCTTGGCCGTACGAAGTCGGGTCGAACAACTCGTCAAACAAGGATATAAAAAAATCGATGCCATGTGGGAAGCCGCCTCCCATTTCGCCTGTTCCTACGAATATGTGCGTAAATGCATGTACTACTACCAAGACGTAAACCTTTGTGATTAACCTTTAAGCATCCTTATCGTCCACGCTATGTTAACCGGAACCCTCGTATTGGTGAAACGTTCGGAACAAATCACCGAACTGAACATCGACGGCATGATCGGCCTTTCGGAGGAAAACCCCTCCGAAACTCCGATAGACAGCCGGGAAAGTTATGCCGCCTTCCAAAAACAACTCGAAGCCATTCGACAAATTACGACCCCAGAAATCGTGGTCAATATCCGCTCCGCCGGAGGAAACGTCAATGACGCCCTGTTGATCCATGACATCCTGTGCGAATCGGGAAAACTAATCACCACCCGTTGCTACGGCTATGTCGCCTCGGCCGCCACCCTAATCGCCCAAGCCGCCTCAAAAGGACGTCGAGAAATGTCGGCTAACAGCCTGTATCTGATCCACCGTTCCACCTGCAGCGGAAGCGGAAATGTGGATACACTCTCCCAAACCGTCGACCTGCTCAACCAAACCGACCGACGAATCGCTGAACTGTATGCCGCCCGGGCAGGAAAAACCACCGACCATTTTCTACAGTTAATGGCCATGAACCACGGAAACGGGAAATGGTTGTGCGCCCGAGAAGCCAAAACGGCCGGATTGATCGACCGAATTATTCCGGCTCAGAAAATCAACGACGAAATCCCTTATTCCCTGCCAAACAGCCAACTCCCGGCTCTGCCCGAACCCGCCTGTAAACTATCAGAAGTATGGATGGAAGCCGCCTTACGGCTTTTACAAAAAACCGTTGAAAAACTATCTGAAAAATGCAGAAACACCCTCAACCCTTCCCAACCTCCCTCAGAGAACAGCGCTCCGGCACGCTCTGCGGAGCCTCAAACCATCCCCAACAACACAACTAACGAACAGCCAGATCCGGTAGCCCCCTCTCCAAACACTCCCAAACGACCGCCTATCGACCCGCCCCTCCGCATGCAGGCCCGGGCCACCTCAACCGAAAAACAAGAAGACCCCGGATACGAAGAACCGCTGGCATCCCCCAATGCCCGATCCTACCAACAAGACGCCGAACAATTCACCCTATAACCCCTTATTCAAATTTATCATTATGGCAAAAATCGAAAGTACCAAAACCTACTCCGGACAGACCCTGGAAAACATCTTCTTCCGACCCATGCTCAGCGGCCCAAATGCCATCGACCTGGGCATCAAAGTCATGTACAACATGCCGATGCCTACAACCCTGCAATTCTGGAAACGAGCCGGAGACATCCTGCAAAAACTGACGGCCGGAGGCTGGAATGGGTCCACCAGCACGTCCAAATTCCAAAAAACCATCGCGCTCTCAAAAGTCAAAGCCGAAATCAGCTACGGAGCCGCCGACTATTTCAGTATGGTATTCGAACTGATCACCAACCGACCGGATGTCAATATGGATGACCTCTCGGGAACCGAACTCGAAGCGGCTGAAACCGCCCTCTTCCGGGAAGCCATCGCTGAAAGTATTCGGGTAACAATGTGGCTGGGCGATACGGACCGCAGCGGAAGCTACAATACATTCGACGGTTTCATCAAACGCATGACCGAAGATGTTGGAAGTACCACAAACGATATCCGTAAAATCGATATCCCCGCCAGCTTCTCCGACGGAAGCGACCCCGAAGCCGGTGAAAACCTGCTCAAAAGCCTGTGGGATAACGCCACTACAGCCCTGAAAGCCTGCAAATCCCAAGGAAACCTGGTCTACCTGGTCACCTCGGATATTTACGCAAAATACGAAGAAGAACTCGATAGCGCCAGCCTCGAAGCAGCCTACCTCGCCAAACAAAACGGCCGAGAAAGACTCTCGTATCGCGGTATTCCCGTCATTGATGTAGAACTCTCCTCCTACCTGAGCGCACTCTCCGACATGCCCAAATCCTTCGCCGTACTGACCGACCGCCGAAATCTGGCTCTGGCCGTCAATACCGCCGACTTCCCCGGATCGGAAATCCGAATGTGGTATAACCCCGACCTGATGGAAAACCGGCAACGGGCCGTCTTTATGGCCGGATGCGATTACCTGCTCCCCGAACTGATCTCGTTGGCTATACCGGCTACCTCTGAACCCTAAAATCATACCTCTCCCAATCCGGGTTTTGTCGAATACAAAACCCGGATTCTCCTATCAATTACGTTTAACGCTTCCTTAAAACAAGTACAACATGGCATTATCCGGATACGCCCCCTTATACAACACCCGCAGAAACGGCGGAATTCAAAAACTCGCCCTGATCCAAACCAGCGATCTGGTGGAAACCCAGTATGACGCCGAATCCCGGGGATACACGAATATCACCCTCCAGTTAAGCCAAAAATTTTCGGTGTACAACTTCCGAGAAGATGAGGCGGAATACACCGAAAAAACAGAAATCCAACAAGGTGTCGTCGTCGTAACTCATGAGCTGAAATTTCTGCTCGACAAAATGTGCAACACAACAGCCATCGCCGTTTCCGAACTGATCAACAGCTCCTTCAGAGGACTCATCGCCCTGATCAGAACGTTTACGAACGAAACTTACCTGATCGGATACTCCCAAGAATTCGAAAAACAACGCCCGCTGCATGTCGTACAAACCAATGCTACAACCGGAAAGCGATTTACCGATCCCAGTTCGGAAATCATCGTCCTCCAAAGTACCGACACCGCTAAAGCCTGCAACGTATTCATGGACATCGACGAACTGCTGAACAACTAATCTTCTCCCCCATGCATAAACCTCCCCTTCCTAACAAAATCCCCAACAAACTCTATCTGCCAACGAACCGGACAGATCCCTTTTTCCCCACTCATTCCTCCCTCCCAAGCAGTAAACAACCCTTCTGGAAATGGGGAAACGACAACCTGTTCCCATACGCTCTGGCCCTGATGTCCCGCCATTCGACAACCCATCGGCGAATTATCAACGACAAAGCCGACTATATCTCCGGAAAAGGATTCTCTTTCGATCCGGAAAACCAAATGCTGGAAGCATTTACACGCCGGGCCAACGGTTCCGGAGAAAGCCTCCGACAAGTCTTCAACAAACTGGCTTTCGACAAAGCCCTCTTCGGAAACGCCTTCCTGGAAATCGTCTCCGATCCCCAGCACTCGTTTCTCTCCCTTTTCCATCAAGACGCCTCCAAATGCCGGGTCGCCAAAGAAAATAACGCCATCCTGCTTCACCACAACTGGAAAGAATTCAAGCACGATACGTGCCGGTCTCTTCCGCTTTACCCTCGGTTCGAATTGAGCGATGACGGAACCCTGCGCTCCATCATCCACTACAAAGATTATGAACCCATGTTCGAACACTATGGCGTACCGTCTTACATCGCCGGAATGAACGTGTCGGCCATCGCCTACAAAACCGATCAATGGAATATCAGCCGACTGGACAACTCGTTCCAATTATCCGGCATTATGGTGCTGGACGGAGAAGTCGACAACGAACTGGACGCCCACCAGATTATCCGAACCGCCGAAAAACGATTCGCCGGAAAACCCGGGCAAGTCATGTTCATGATCAAAAATACGGAAGAAGCCGACAACTCGAAATTCGTCCCCATCGCGTCGGATAACGAAGGGGACTGGAAACTCCTACATGAACAGGCAACCTCGGATATCGTAGTCGCTCACTCCTGGTTCCGATCGCTGAGTGGATTGGATTATGCCAGCGGTTTCAACTCGGAACGCATCCTCCACGAATACGAAATCGCCCTCAACACCCTCATTCTGGGAGAACAGCAAGAACTCTTGGAACCCATTCGCGATGCGATTGCCAACCTCTTGGGCTGTGATGCCTCCTCCCTGCAAGTCATCAACCGACCGCCTACCCGATCCAAACCGCTTTACATGAAAGTCTGGGAAGCCCGTAAAAACGACGGATTGGATTACGACCCGACCGATCCTCAACAAAACCTGTTCCTGGCTCAGATCACCAAATACGCCCTGAAAAATATCGATTGACATGAGCGCCCTTTTACTCGCCACTCCCGCAGAAATCTGGGAAATCGCCTTTCCGCAAAGCGGAAATACCCCTGACGAAAATATCAACGAAACCTTGATCGAAACCGCTCAGATACGCTATCTCAAACCGGTTTTGGGCCCTCTGTACGACAGTTTGGATGAAGCCCGGTATCAGGATTTCATCGGACGGTTTCTCAAAAAGCCTTTGGCTTATTATGTACGAAGTCTCTCTCTGGGTCTGATGAGCGCTTCCGTCGGAAGTTTAGGTATTCTGGAAGGAAAAACCGATTATGCTTCACCGGTTTCCATTCGCCAACTTCATGCCTTACGCAAAGAAGCCCGGCACCAGGCCGACATTTTGTTGGATCTGGCCGTGGAATACATCGAAAACAATCCCTCGCAATTCCCCGAATACGTCCCACAAAAAAACATCCGGCACTACACCCGTATTCGAGGCGGTATCGTCATGAATACCCCTCCTAAACCCTGATTCGCTCGATCCATCCCTACCCCCAAAAAGAAAGCGGAAACACCATCCCGGTGTTTCCGCTTCTGTATCATTATACGAATCCAATGTTTCCTTTTCAAAGGAAAACAGCAGAGAGACTGAATGTCTCTACTACCGTCTTTCCTTTTACTAACCTAAAACTACTAACCTAAATGAACCTAAACTTCTCCGCAAAGATAAGCACAAAAATTACGTTCTCCAAATTTTTTAAAAATTTCTTAAAAAAATTTAATAACAATTTTTGTATTTCATTCAGGTTAGGCCATATGGCTTACTGCATCGGAACGAAATTTTCGTACCGGACATTCCAATTTCCGTTTTTCGGGAAACCGGGAGCTTCGCCCTGAGAACCGGTCCATCCCTCGGCCATCATGGCTACCGCCGTCAACAAAGCTCCATTCGAGGGGAAATACGGGAACGGACCTCCGGTAGCCAAACCATGTTCATCGAACTGGAAACCCTGCGAGTCGTGCAACAGCAAATCCACAGCCAGTTCAGGCTGTCCGGTTCGGGCGGCCGCCATGGCCATCATCGGGAAATCCCAGCCCCAAATCTTGTTGAACTGCCACTCATTCATCACTTTTCCCAATGTACGGACAAACGTGGTCGTATCGACTCCATCCCCCGGAAGCATTCCCAAAACCCCTGTCAAAGCCGGGTGTTCATAGGTATACCTCGTCCACATCTCGGGAATTCCTTCGTATGTCACATAGACACTGTCCTGAACGGGAAGCGGAGCCAATTTTTCATAAACATCCTGCCATTTTTCATTCCGAGGCAATCCCAATCGTTCACGCCACTGTTGAGCCGTCCGCAAGCCGTAACGAAAATAACCCAGTTCGAAAATCGGATTGGTGGTAACCAGAGCATCGGTATTTTCAGAAACGATCACAACCGGAGGACCCAAAACATATTCGCCTTTCTGTTCATCGTAATAGGCATAATCGGCCATATAATCCGCCGAAGCAAATACCACCTCTTTCCACTTATCCAGGGTTTCCTGGGTCGGATGCATTCGATAATCCTGTTCTGCAAAATAGATCGGATGAGGCTGTTGCCAGATCAAGAATCCATGGGCCCAACAAGGCCATTCCCGGTCGAAATCGGCCGTACATTTGGGCCATTTGGCGCCTGAGCGACCCAAACGCTGTGCCCGCGCTATGGAGGTCGGCAAATAATCCTGGTAAATATGCAAACTCTTGTCGAAAAGCGGCCAGCGGTTCCATAATGCATAATGCACGCCATGCCACCAAATCATTTCGAAATGGAAACGTCCGTACCATCCGTTATTGACCAGCCCACTCTCTTGAGGCGGCAGGCTGCCGGCTTCATTCACCCGCATCACATACTGCGACAAGACTATCCGACGTTCGAGTTCTTCCCAACGAGGATCTTTGCTTCCCGAAAGGTCGATGGCCGCACCCGAATTCCAATAATTCACCCAGGCTTCACTGCTCTTGACAAAGACATCCGCCGCTACCGCCAGATCGCCTTCGGGACGAGTCTCGGAGAACGTACAGGTTAAAGCGATCTTATCGGTTTCGCCCGGTCTGAAATAGAAACGATGAGGCAAGGAATCCACCGTCGAAGGCTCAAACTGACCGACCGAAGTCCATTTCACGCCTGTAAAATATTGGGTCGTATCCAACATTCGTTCGATCATCACCGACTCGTTCGTCCGATCGACGATCTCGGCCGAATGCAATTCGGGTTTGGTATAATCCCCCAGGTAATCGGCAAACTGCTTGGTCGTGGGGTACGGAAAATCGAGAAATACGGAAATGCGCCCTTCGGCAACCAGATCCGACTCAACCATCACCCCTACCGCGTCCTGATCGGGATGACAGGCCGTACGAACCGTCACCGGCTTCCCGTCCAACGAGAAGGTGCTGGTGATGATTCCGCTCCAGAGATCGATTTCCTGACGGGTATCCTGCAAATCGGACTCCTGCGCCGGTTGTCCGTCGGCTTTCAGGATTTCGAAACCGAGACGTCCCAGCGTAAAACGATGAGGATTTTCGGCCAACCATTGCGAAATTTCGGGATGAGCATCGTCGAACAACTCGTAACGAATCGGTTTCCCGTGCGTATCGTAAACCTTCCCCTGGTAATCCTCCAGACGAACCCCCTGGGGCAGCGGGAAAGTATGCCACCCCCAATGGGAGAGCGTATTGAAGGGCACGAAAGATTGCAAACCGGTAATATCTACCCCGATGGCAAACTCACCGTTCCCCACTTGAGCGGGACTTTTAGGATTGGTTCGGGTCGTCACCACTTTGTGACGATCGACAACCGCCCGGCGATCGATGGTCCCGGTCTTCGCGTCCGACTGACATGCGCTCAACAAAGCGACAAGCGACATCGCCAACAGACCGGCACATAACGCATTTCTCATAGATTTATCTTTTTGATTGATATTAACGCAGTGCCAAGATAATAAAAAAGACAGGGCTTACCAAAAGCAACTGATTTGGATCCGGATCAGACCGCGATCTTTCATTCGTCCCGAAATATTCGTATCTTGTACGTCAATCGACGGATTAATCCCGTCAACGAACCGCTCTAAACCCATCCGAAGTATGATCAAACGACTATTGGCCCTGTTTTTTTCCGCCCTCATGTGTCTGCAGGCTCAAGCAGAGAAACCCTGGAAAGCCGTATGGATATCCCACGAAGGCTGTCAAAGTTTTCCCAATCAATGGCTGTGCCTGCGTACCGATGTAAACATCGACCAGGTACCCTCTCAGGCTCTGACCCGCATAGCGGCCGACAGCAAATACTGGTTGTGGATCAACGGTCAAATGGTGGTTTTCGAAGGCGGTCTCAAACGCGGACCCGCTCCCGGAGAGAGTTATTATGACGAAGTGGATATCGCCCCCTTCCTACGTCCGGGACAAAATACCGTCGCCGCTCTGGTATGGTATTTCGGCAAGAACGGATTTTCACACGCCAGCAGCGGTCAAGCCGCCTTTTTGTTCGACTGCCAGGCTCCCGGCGTCGAAATCCTGAGCAACAACAGCTGGAAATGCATCACCTATGAGGCCTACCAAAACACCGAAGCGCCCCATCCCAACTATCGGTTATCGGAAAGCAACATCCGTTTCGATGCCCGTCAAGCCCTTGAGGGCTGGTATCTGCCGGAATCCGATCTGATCCGGGGCGGAGCCATGATGGCGGCCGACGTCGGCAAAGCCCCACACGGACGACTGGTAAAACGCCCTATCCCGTTGTGGAAAGACTCGGGCTTGCAAGCGTATGTGTCGGTCGAACGAATCGGCGATACGCTATTCTGCAAACTACCCTATAATGCCCAGGTCACGCCGTGGTTTCGCGTCCGCGCCCCCCACGCCGGGGATACCATCCACATGATCACGGACAACTACACGCCCGGTAACGGAAGCGCTCTTTCGGTTCGAGCCGAATACATCACCCGGAAAGGCGAGCAGACCTACGAAAATCTGGGGTGGATGAGCGGTCACATCGTAAAATACATCCTTCCGTCAGAGATCGAGGTTCTGGAAGTCAAATACCGCGAGACCGGATACGATACCGAAATAACCGGCACGTTCGAATGTAACGATCCGTTTCTGAACGAGCTTTGGAAACGAGCCGCCCGTACGCTGTACGTCAACATGCGCGACACCTATTTCGATTGTCCGGAACGCGAACGGGCCCAATGGTGGGGCGATGTGGTCAACGAACTCGGACAAGCCTTCTATGCCCTCGACCCCCGGGGACAGTTGTTGGCCCGCAAAGGAATCCTCGAACTGATGAACTGGCAACGCAATGACGGAGTCATTTTCTCGCCGGTGCCTGCCGGAGGGTGGACGCGCGAACTGCCTTTACAGATGCTGGCTTCGGTGGGATGGTACGGATTCTACACACAATACTTTTTCAGCGGCGACGAGAGCTTCATTCCGCTGATTTACGACCGGCTCCATCGCTACCTGCACGAAGTGTGGCAGATGGGCGAAAACGGACTGGTGGCCATGCGTCCCAGCGACTGGGATTGGGGAGACTGGGGTCCCAATCAGGACATGGAGGTGATGACCAACGCCTGGTACTATCTGGCTCTGAAAGCCGAGCGGGAATTTGCCCGCATGCTCGACAAGCGTGACGATCTGACAGAAATCACGGCTCGCATGGAAAGCATCGAGCAGAATTTCGATCGTCGGTTCTGGAACGGCAGCGCCTACCGTTCCCCCGACTATACGCTCCAAACCGACGATCGGGCCCAGGCTCTGGCCATTCTGAGCGGCTTGGCTTCCGAGGACAAATATCCGGCCCTGACGGAAACGCTCTGTCACGAATACCACGCCGGCCCCTATATGGAAAAATTCATTCTGGAGGCCTTGTTCCGCATGAACCGACCGGAACTGGCACTCCAACGCATGCACAAGCGTTACGCCAACATGCTGAGTTACGACTATTCGACGCTGTTCGAAGTCTGGCAGTTCAAAAGCACACCGACCGACGGGAACAGCAACAACCACGCCTGGAGCGGAGGTCCACTCACCTTGTTGAGTCAATTCGTCTGTGGCATACAACCCACTTCGCCCGCCTTCAAGACCTTCCGCATCGCGCCTCAACTGGGAACGCTCGACGAAGCCTCAGCCACCGTGCCGAGCCTCTGCGGGACGATCCGCGCCTCCGTCGTACGGCAGGGAAAGAACCTGAGCATTACCGCTACCGTCCCCGAAGGAACGTCGGCCGAAGTCGTTTTCCCGTCCGGCAAATGCATCCCGCTTGGTCCCGGAACCCATACCGTTCAGGGACGTTAAATCCTGCAGCCCGACCCCGAAACAACCGGGCCCGCTTCGTTTTACGAATGCGGGCCCGGTCTGCGATTCGGCCCAACTGTTTTTCAGAGCAGACAGCGGCTCCGTCCCAAACACCCTGTCCGGGTCTTGCTTCCCATATTCCACAAAAAAAGGGGAGGCTTGAGCCTCCCCTTTTACAGCGGTCCGATAGGGTATCTCCTCGATTATTTATATCGATCCTTCAGTTTTTCCACCTGCTTTTTAATGGCATCCAGACACAGATCGATCGATTCTTCGAAACTTTTGCTCCGACGTTCGGCCACCAGATCGGCTCCCGGAACATCGAATTTTACGGTAGCCACCTTATTTCCTTGTTCGTGATCTTTATCGAGTTTCAGGATGACATCCGCCGAAATGGCCCTTTCGATAAACCGTTCCATCTTGTCTACTTTGGCCTGAATGAAATCGACGAGCTTTTTGTCGGCATCAAACTTAACGGATTGAATCTTCACTTGCATAATCATTCCTCCTCATGCGATTTTTTGGCCCTGGGATGGGCCTGATTGTAAACTCGTTTCAGTTGTTCTATGCTGTTGTGGGTATAAACCTGAGTCGCCCCCAGGCTACTATGCCCCAACAACTCCTGAATGGTGCGGATATCCACCCCGCCGTCCATCAGATGCGTGGCGAAAGTATGTCTCAGCACGTGGGGGCTACTCTTGCCCTGTACCCCGGCTTCCCGCAAAATACGATGAACGATCCGGTAGATTTCGCTACGGCTGATCTGCTTCCCCTCGCTTGTTAAAAATAAAAAATTTATGTCACATGTACAAATGTTTTGCTCCTGAATTATGTGCAAATAAACGGTAATTTTATCGGCTACAGGAGCTATAACAGGGATTACCCGTTCTTTGTCTCCCTTACCCCGAACCTTCAGCCTCGTAAAGTGATCCGAAAAATCGCTCACCCGGATATTTCTCAATTCATCCAACCGAATCCCCGTGGCGTAAAAAAGCAGAATGATCAAGGCATCGCGTTCGATCATAAAATCTTCGGTGGGCTGCATCAACGACGCGGTCAGTCGCTTCATACGGCTCTGTTCCACAAACGAAGGCAGGCGCTTGGGCATCCGCAACGAAGAGACTTTTTGAAACGGATCGCCGGAAATCTCCCCATGAGAGCGCAAATAGCGATAAAAAGCTTTAACGGCAGAGAGTTTGCGGTTGATGGTGGTCGCTTTACGATGTTCTTTCCCCGAAAGGCTGATGATCCAGGCCCTCAGGTCGTTGGTTTCGACCAACAACGGATCGAAACGTTGAGCCGGATCACTCTCCGCCTCAGCGCCGCGATCTTCCCCCTCAGAAAACTCATCCGGGATGTTCTGCAGGCAGAAGCGCATGAATTGCCGGATATCATCACCATAGACACGAACCGTCAGGGGCGAATAACGTTTCTCCGCCGCCAGATAGTGCAAAAAAGCCTCCAAATGATTCATATCCATACTTTATGGAAGAGAGCGGCCTCTTTCGGTCTCCTTTCGGTATTCCGGATCCGCACCCTTCGTTTTCTAAACGATACCATACCGTCTGACCCTCTACATGCAAGAAGCCTGCTAAAATTACGAAAATTTCAGCAGGCTTCCATTTTATTTTCGATTCGGTGGCACGCTTCCTCCGAAGCGGCATCCGTCGCAGGGACTATTCTTCCCCTTTATCCATGTGTTCCACGTAGATGGCATGCAGTTTCTGTTCGCGAGCCACTACGGAAGGCTTGGTAAAATACTGACGACGACGCAGTTCTTTCAGCACACCGGTTCTTTCATATTTGCGTTTGAATTTTTTGAGGGCTCTTTCGATGTTTTCTCCCTCTTTTACGGGCATTACGATCATGGTAATTAATTGATAAAGTTTGACAATTGAAATTCAGTTCAGGGTGGGCTATCGGGGCCCGAAATGTAAATACGGGGCCAGCTTCGCAGCTTGCTCCCGAGACAGGATATGTTGTTCAACTAACTCTCCGGTGTGGCTCCAACCCCCTTTCAATTGTCGGTGTTTAAGTATTCGGTCCAAAACCCTGGGCGGCAGATAGGGATGTCCTGCCAACTGCTCAGGGGTTGCAAAGTTAATATCAATTTTTTGAATTTTACTACTATCCACAAAAATTTGTGTCGAAAACATCCGATAATTCTCTTCCCTCACGCCCTGCACCTCGAGCACTTGCTCGATTTGCACAAAACCGCCCAGTCGATCCCGATACTGCACGATGCGTCCGGCCGTCAAAGGACCGATACCCCGCAAAGCGACCAACGTAGCCGAATCGGCTCCGTTCAACTCCACCGGCCCGTCCGGAACAGGCGTCTCCGATCCCAATACCCTGGATCCCGAACCCCCGGTACGGTCTTCAGAAACCGCAGCCTCCGTTTCGGGACTATCGGGCCCCCTGTCTGGAGTGGAAACCTCCGGCCCGGGAACCACACGCTCGGGCTTTTCCTCAGGAATCCGATACGACTCTCCGATCCGGATATAGGGTTTCAATTCGGCAAATTTCCGGGCCGAAACCGTATAACAACGTGCAAAATCCTCCGGACGACGAAACACGGCTCCGGCCTGCCGATAGTTGAGAATCACCTGAGCCTGTTTGGGTGAAAAGCCCAGTGAAACCAGGCCTTCCAGCGTGATCGTATTGGGATCGAACGGGGAAAGGCTATACTCTCTCCTGGCTGAAAATTTCTTCGCAGACAAAGAATCGGTAGATTCTCCGGCCGACCCTGCCATCACCGGCTCCTTTTCTTCTTCCGGATTTAGACGTTTGTCCCGCGCAGGGTCTCTGTCGGTTCTCCGATTTTCGAGTACGGCATCGCTGTAAAGCGTAAAACTCCGTTCAAAGCGGGGCTTTCCTTGCCACAGAAACAACAGACACAGAGCTACCAGCAATGGTAACAACCACAAAATACGCCGTCTCTCACGAACCGAAGAGTTCAAGCCGGCCCGTAAGAAATCTTTCAAACGTCCCCATCCACCCAGGATTGACGAAGTATTCATCCGATTCCCATTTATGCGCCACAGGTCGATTCCCGAAACCGGCCCGAATGACTCAAAGATAACAATTCCCGACAGATAGAAAAAGAAGAGGCCCCCGGATTCGGGTAGTCTCTTCTATGATTTTCCGGTCACCGAGGGCGGTTATCAGATTCTCCGATCACTCCTCCGCCTCATCGATCTCATCGTAGAACTCTTCCATCAGCGTGTCGATCTGTCGCCGTTCGCGTTTGGTCGGACGTCCCGTTCCCCGATCTCTCTGAATGAAAATCGTCTCTCGCGGGATATTGAGTTTATCCCGTTCCGCCTGAGGCGTCAGGTCTTCGGCGTATTCAGGCACCAATTTGGCCCCTACCCGACTCGATACCGGAACCAATACCCGATAGGTATAGGTCACGATCGTCTTCCGTACGGTCACCACATCGCCGACCTTTACCTCGCGCGACGGTTTGGTATAACTGCCCGCAATGGTTACCCGGTTGGTCCGGCAGGCTTCGGCGGCGTCGCTGCGCGTCTTGAAAATCCGAACAGCCCACAACCATTTATCGATACGCACGCTATTTTCGACAACAGCCCCCATCATGCAAAATTTATGAACGGGTATTGAACTGATTCATCGTTCGCTCGATACCCACCGTCACGAACGAAGGAATCGCCTCGGCCGCATGCCGGATACGTTCGGGCAGTTCCGCCTTTTCCTCGGGCGTCCAACTGCCCAGGACATAATCGACCTGATGTCCTTTGGGGAAATCGCCTCCGATTCCGAAACGCATCCGGGCATACTCGTTCGAACCGAGCATTTCGTTGATATTTTTCAAACCGTTGTGACCTCCGTCACTGCCTTTGGCCCGCAGACGGATAGTTCCGAACGGCAGTGCGATATCATCCACCACGACGAACAGGTTTTCCCGTGGAATTTTTTCGGTCTGCAACCAATACCGAACCGCCTTTCCGCTCAAATTCATGTAGGTGGACGGTTTCAGCAACAACACGCTGTGTCCCCGCAAACGAATCTCCGCAATCGCACCGTAACGGCCCGCAGAAAAAGAAGTATTGGACGCCTGTGCAAAAGCGTCCAATACCTTAAAACCTATATTGTGGCGGGTTTCGGCATATTCGGCACCGATGTTACCCAGACCAACGATCAGATATTTCACTTCGGTCGATTTTTCCCGGGTTTCGGATTCACCAGACCCACGCAAACGTTTGCCGAAGAATCGCAAAAACCCGAACATGACACCTCCGATTACTTGCCTTCGGCAGCTGCAGCAGCAGCGGCACCACGAGCGGCACGAGTCATCTTCACGGCGCAAACAGCCGTCGTAGCCGGTGTCAACAACGTAATGTTGTCGAATTTCAGATCCCCTACGAAAATGCTCTTACCCAGGCCCAGCGAGGTTACATCCACTTCGAGGGTATCGGGCAGGTGTTCCATATCGGCACTCACGCGGAGTTTACGTTTGCTGAGGATCAGTTTACCCCCTTGTTTCACCCCTTCGGAGTTTCCGACCAATTTAACCGGGATATCGATGGCGATCGGTTTGCCGGGAATCACATGGTAGAAATCGATATGCAACACGTTATCGGTTACGGGATGGTATTGAACTTCACGCATAACGCCCACTTCCTTAGCCCCTTCGATATCGAATTCGACCAGGTAAGACTGAGGAGTGTAGATCAACGGTTTGAGGGCTTTGGCATCCACGCTGAAGTGAATGGTTTCGCCTTTACCGTAAATGGTGCAAGGCACCAGGCCCTGTTTACGAACTGCTTTGCTCTCTTTTTTGCCAAAAGCGCTGCGTTTTACGCCAGCGATCTTAATGGTTTCCATACTTTTAATTTACTTAAAGATTTGTACTATAAACGCTACTCAGCGGCGGAAAGAGCCCGGGGTCATCATCCCGTTTCGGGACATGCGACCACCTCTCGTCGCCCCATTGCGTCTTTTCAGGGGGCAAAGATAGCATTATTCGGCGATAAAACGAAAATTCCATCAAAAATATCCGTCGGGAGTTTTGCAGTTCGGTAAAATTCGTTACCTTTGCACCACTTTCCGCATTCGGAAAGGCGTTCTTCTCTCCTGCCAAGGGGTCCGATGAAATTAACGAAGGGGCTAACAAAGGGGCTGTTGAAATCAACGAGGGGTCCAGTGAAATTAAACGCGAAAACCCGGTGGAATCAAACGCGAAAACCCGGTGGAATCAACAAGGCCGAGCGGTCCGATGAGACTAAGAGGGCTCCGACGAATTTAAAAATTTTTCGAAACAGGTTTGGAGAGTTCGAGATTAAGTCCTATATTTGCAACGAATTTTTAGGTTCATTCAAGTTAGTGGTTTAGTTTTAGGTTAGTAAAAGGAAGACTCTGTAGAGGCGGATACGATTCCGATCTGCAGGTTTCCTTTGAATCGAAAACAAGCTCTTTCCCCGTTGCAGCATAGATACATGATCGAGCCCAGATGGTGAAATTGGTAGACACGCTACTTTGAGGGGGTAGTGCCGGTTTACGGCGTGCAAGTTCGAGTCTTGTTCTGGGCACCCAGCTAAACACCTGTTCTAACATGTATTGAAACGTACTTTTTACGGAAAAGTCACGATAAAGGCCCAGGTGGCGAAATCGGTAGACGCGCTCGTTTCAGGGGCGAGTGGCAGTGATGCCGTGAAGGTTCGAGTCCTTTCCTGGGCACTGAAAATCCGCAATCGTTCAAACAGACGGTTGCGGATTTTTTATATCCCCTGGTGATCCCTCCCGTTAGGATTTTACCCGCCACCGGGGAACTCCCTCCCGAACGGCTGTACTCCCTTTCATTTCTCCGTTCTCCGTTGGCAAGCCGACTTATGGCACCCGATAAGGCTACGGCCGTCATCCATCCGAATATCACTCCTTCATAAACATTCCCTCGCCCCTTGCATTTTCTCGTCCCCGGCATTTCCATACCTCGGTTCCGGGGAGCGGAGACACTGGAGATTCTCCGCTCCGGACGAAGTGTTTTCCGAGAAAATATTATTTTTGTGGGACTAACCCTAAAACCGTTTCCCATGAAAAAAATCAACCGCCGGTCATTTTTGCGCCAAGCCGGTCTGACTACCGCCGCTTTGGCTACCGGACTGAACGTTCCGTTGCAGGCTGCCGGTTTTTCCGAAGACAGGACCGAAACTTCCGCCGAAGGATCCTCCTACCCCGCCACCGAAGCCCGTCGCAAAGGCAAAGTGTTCGTAGCCAACCCGAATGACCATGGCGGCGCCTTGGTCAATCCCAATATGGGCTGGACCATGCACTTCTATTCCAACATGTTGGAAAATTACGGTTCCAAACTGGAGCCTTCCGACACTTTGGAAGACTTTCCCGGCCTGGGTGCCGTCTATCTGAGACTGCCATGGGCCTTTATCGAACCCGAAGAGGGTGTTTTCGCCTGGGAAGTACTCGACACACCGGCTCAGCGCTGGATCGAACGGGGACGCCAGGTCTGCTTCCGCATCACCTCCATGGAAAGCTGGCTTTACAAGGCTACTCCGCAATGGGTCTTCGATGCCGGCGCTAAAGGATATGATATCGACAACGGACGGCTGTTCGAGCCCGATTACGACGACCCCATTTTCTTGGAAAAAGTCGAAAACTTCGTGGCCGCCATGGCCCGCCGTTATGACGGCAATCCCAACGTATGTTTCGTAGACATAGGCCATTACGGCATGTGGGGCGAAGGACACACGGTCGCCACCACCCCCAAACACGGTCATGAATGGGGCCTGGAAACCCAGAAAAAGCATATCGACATCTATTGCCGCCATTTCAAACACACCCAGTTGTGCATGTCCGACGATTATGCCGGTCCGTTTTTACGGGGAGAACGTTTCCCGATCACCGACTACGCCTTGTCTCGGGGTGTAACTCTGCGCGACGACAGCATTCTGGTCTCCAAAGCTCCCGAACATTGGTATCACGACGAAATGGCCCAGATATTCTGGCCCACGATGCCCGTCATTCTCGAACACGAACATTACGGGCTGTCGAAAAAACGCGGCAACTGGGATTCCGAGCTGCTGGTCGAATCGATCGAAGCCTACCACGCTTCCTACATGTCGATTCACTGGTGGCCCCGGGAAGAGTTGGCCGAATGCCGCGACGCCATCGACCGCATCAACCGCCGTATGGGATACCGACTGAGGGTAAACGAGGTAAACTGGCCGGCGGAATACCGTATCGGCGATGAACTGGTGATCGAATCCCGCTGGAGCAATGCCGGCGTCGCACCCTGCTATCAGGGCGGATACCCCTGCTTCACGCTGAAGGACGAACGGGGAGGCATCGTTTCGGTACTGGTCGACAGCAACCTCGATGTCAAAACGCTCCCGGTTGACGAACCGGAAAAAGCTTCTTCACAAACCCTCGTATCGCGTTTTCGCATCGCTCCGTCCTACCACATCGGCGGTCAGACCTTCGCCCGGGCTTGCAAGGCGGGAACCTACGATCTGTATGTTTCCGTGGGCCGGGAAGACGGCACGCCGTTGTATGCGCTGCCCTATGGCGGAGACGACGGACACAAACGCTACCGCATCGGTCAAATCACCCTTCAGGGAGAAAGACCGGCTCCGACAGAGCGACCTTATTGATCAAACCTCTGCACGCATGATACCGAAACCGAAACTTTTGAGAAGACCTTTGTTTTTAGGAATCGGCCTGCTTTTGACAATTTCATTGCAGGCCGCCGATCCGGACGTCACCGGATTTCGTAAACCGGCCAACGAATACCGTCCCATGCCGTTCTGGCACCTCAACGGGCCGCTCAATCGGGATACGATCATTCGACAAATGACCCGAGCCAAACAGGAAGCGGGATTCGGAGGCATCTCCATCCTGCCGGTTTCGAGCATGAGTCCGGCCTACCTGAGCGAAGAGTATTTCGACCGTTATCGCGACATGTTGGAATTCTCCCGCAAGAACCGTATGGAACTGATTCTTTACGATGACGTCGATTTCCCGAGCGGTTGGGCCGGGGGTAAAATCCTGAAAGAGTATCCCGAGTTGACCCGCAAGGTGTTGCGCAAGGACGAATATGTCATCACGGGACCCGCCACTTTCGTACAAAAGTTGCCCGATGCGGAGACCCAGCGGGTAATGACCATCACCGCCATGAATGTCAACACCTACGAGATGTTCGACCTGCGCGACCGAGTGCAGGACAGTATCCTCACCTGGGAGGTTCCTCTGGGAGCCTGGCGGGTGATGTTCATCGGGCTGCAACCCAAGGCCCGTCCCGTGGTGGACTACATGGATACCGTAGCGGTAAACAAATTCATCGAACTGAATTACGACGAATACGGACGCCGGTTCGCGCCCTATTTCGGCAATGTCATTCAACGTGTTTTCTACGACGACATCGGCTTCAACGGCATGGAAAAGACCTGGACGGCCGCTATCACCGACATTTTCGAACAGCGAACCGGTAAAAATGCCGCACTCTATTATCCGGCCCTGTTCTACGACATCGGACCCGAAACCGAAGCTACCCGTGTAGCTTTCCACACCATCCGCAGCGAACTGATGGCCGAGGGGTATCCCCGACTGGTCGCCCGGTGGTGCGAGCAGCACGGCGTGAAGAGCATCGGCCACCCGCCCGGCAACTACACGATGAACACGACCGAACTCCATGGCGACATTCTCAAGTTTTTCCGCCACACCCAGATCCCGCTGGCCGACTACATTTTCTATTACGGTTATGGCCGCAACGGGCATAAACAGGTCAGCTCGGCCGCCGATCTTTACGACCGTCCGATGGTGGGAGCCGAAGTGAACGGCGCTTTCAAGGCCGACATGGATTCACTGATGCTCTATCGGGTGGCGATGGACATGTTTTCGCGCGGCATCAACTTTCTGGTGCCGCACGGCATGTGGTACGACAACCGGCCCGAAAAGGTCTATATTCCTCCGGTGATCTCGCCCTACAATCCGCGTCTGGCCGCCACCCTCCCCCGATACAGCGATTTCGTGGCCCGCAGTTGTTTTATGCTGCAGGGCGGGCGCCGGGTGTCGAAAATCGCGATGCTCTACCCGATCACCTCGCTGCAGGGTCATCACAAATTCGACATTGCGGTCTATCGACCCTGGGGCGAATACGTTCCCCAGGAAGCCGACTTCCATCGGCTGAGCGACCTGCTGAGCAATTCTCTGCGGAGGGATTTCACCTTCATCCACCCCGAATCGCTGGTCGATGGGCGTGTTACGCATCAGGACGGGCAGCTGCGTCTGCTCAACGAGGTCAACCACCAGGAGTACGATCTGCTGATCCTTCCGGGCGGCAAGGTACTCTCGGCCGAAACCCTGCTCCAGATCAAAGACTATTACGATCAGGGCGGGAAAATTCTGGCCACCACGATGCTGCCCGAAAAATCGGCCGAATACGGTCGGGACTCGCTGGTACAGGCCCTGGTCAACGAATTGTTCGGACCGGCCAAACATCGCGATGAGGGAACGGTACACCGCAGTGCCGGAGGTGGCATGACCCTTTTTGTCCCCGAGCCCACCGACGCCACCCTGCGGGAGGCCCTCGAGAAACTGGATGTTCAGGCCGATCTCTACACCCTGGATCCCACCCCGCGCAACAGCGGCGGAGGGGTTTTCAACTACATCCACAAACAAAAAAACGGCAAGGAGATCTACTTCTTCTCCAATTCGACCGACGACACGTTTACGACACCGGTGGAACTGAGTGGCAAAATGAAACTGCAGGAATGGAATCCCTATACGGGAGCCATCCGCGACTTGCCGTCCACGAGTTACGTCCAGCGGGAGGGCCGGGATTACACCCGTTTCGAACTGCAGATGCCGGCCGTACGCGCCACCTTCATCATCGGCACGCCGACCGAATAAAGAACCCGGAATCGGTCTGCCCCGCCATCGCGACGGATCGAAATGCCACTCCGATTCCTACGCTCTCTTAAAAAAAGAGGGCTCCATAATAATTATCTCCTTCGACTTTCAGGCTCCATCCCCCGGTTTCCCGACCGGGGGATGGCCTTTATCAGGGACCCGACAATAATCCGTCCCGATCCGCGTTTATGCCAATGAACGGGAGCAGATCCGATCCTTCGGAATGAGAAAAGTAGAGACCCGGGCTCAAAAAAAATGAACCGCATCCGAAAAAAATCGTATCTTTGCGCCCGACATACCGTTATCGTGGAAAGATTTGGCCGCTTGCAACCACTAAAAAAAATGCTAAAATCGCTCTAGTATTTGGTTTTCCCTCACAACAGCTAAGTTTTTCCCTATTTTATTCATTCGGTTCGTTTTCCGGGTGGGCTTTTACGGAAATTCCGCCTCGGACGAGCCCTAAAAAAGTAGTAAAATGGGATATTTGTTCACTTCCGAATCGGTGTCCGAAGGACACCCCGACAAAGTGTCGGATCAGATTTCCGACGCCATTCTCGACGAATTTCTGCGCCAGGACAGCCACTCGAAAGTAGCGTGCGAAACCCTCTGCACCACCGGCATGGTGGTCGTGGCCGGTGAAGTGCGCTCCGAAGCCTATGTCGATGTGCAACAGATCGTACGCCGCGTGATCGAACGCATCGGCTATACCAAAGGAGAATATATGTTCGACGCCAATTCCTGCGGCGTTCTGTCGGCCATTCATGAACAGTCGCCCGACATCCACCGGGGCGTCGTGCGCGAAAGCGAAGAAACACAGGGTGCCGGCGACCAAGGAATCATGTTCGGCTATGCCTGCAACGAGACCAAAGAGTTCATGCCGGCCACGCTGATTCTTGCCCACGTCATTCTCAAAGAACTGGCCGTCATCCGCCGCGAAGGGAAAGTCATGACCTACCTGCGCCCCGACGCCAAAAGCCAGGTGACCATCGAATACGATGATCACGGCAAACCGCTGCGCGTGCATACCATCGTAGTCTCGACCCAACACGACGATTTCATCCGTCCGGGCGAAGGACTCAGCGCCGAAGAAGCCGAACGGCAGATGGGCGAACGCATCCGCGAAGACGTACGCACTATCCTGATTCCACGCACCAAGGCACGTCTGGAACGGGTCGGTGACCAGTTGGCCGAACTCATCGGCGACGACTATATCCTGCATGTGAACCCCACCGGCAAATTCGTCATCGGGGGACCTCATGGCGACACGGGGGTTACCGGCCGCAAGATCATTGTGGACACCTACGGCGGTCGCGGAGCCCATGGCGGCGGTGCCTTTTCGGGGAAAGACTGCTCGAAAGTGGATCGCAGCGCGGCCTATGCCGCCCGCCACATCGCCAAAAACATGGTGGCTGCCGGGGTGGCCGACGAAGTCCTGGTACAACTCTCCTACGCGATCGGCATTGCCGAACCGCTGAGCATCTATGTCGACACCAAAGGAACGAACCACCTCTCGATCAGCGAAGGCGAAATCGCCCGCCGCATCGGCAAGCTGTTCGATCTGCGTCCCGGCAAGATCGTTTCCCGCTTCGGCCTGCGCAATCCGATTTTCGAAGCCACCGCCTCCTACGGTCATTTCGGAGGCCGTCCCTACACGGCCCCCGTGGAAGTGATCGAAAACGGAAAGAAGATCACCAAAGAGGTGGAATTCTTCGCCTGGGAGAAGCTCGATGCCGTAGAAGATATCCGCAAGGAATTCGGTTTGTAAGCTGGCGAAACAATCTTTTTATTTTTTCGTATACAATATTGGAAAGTTCGGAAGCGTTTGATTGGTGTTCTCCGGTACGACGGAATGCACGCCGATCGAACGCCTCGACGGACCGATCCGCAACCCGGAGAAGCGGAACCCCGAGTTCCGACCAACCGATAAACACCGAAAACACTGAAAAAAGATTGCATGAGATAATTTGACCTTTTTACATCGATTAAAAATTTGTTTAACCATTAATTCTATGAAAAAGGTTTCATTATTTGCCGGCGTCGTGGCTGCGGCCCTGCTGGCAGGCGGAGTCTCCGCTTACACCATCACCCGACTCACCCAGAAGGATCAGCCTTCGACTTATGCGCCCACTGAGGCCGGCGTATTTTCTTCCCAGGCCGGCAACCATTTCACCTCCTATGAAGAAGGGAAATATCCCGACCTGACCTATGCCGCCGAAAACGCCGTCAAAGGCGTCGTCAATATCGAAGTACGTCAGGAAATTCCGGCCTCTTCGAGCCGAAGCCGAGGCGGTTTCGATCCGTTTTTCGAATTTTTCGGCATTCCGCAGGGCGGAGGCAGCTACCAGCAACAGCCTCAGGAACGTCGCAGCGGCGGTTCGGGTGTGATTATCAGCCCCGACGGTTACATCGTGACCAATAACCACGTGGTGGAAAATGCCACCGACGTCAAAGTGACCCTCGAAGACAAACGCAGTTTTACGGCCAAGGTGATCGGGACCGATCCCACGACCGATATCGCCCTGATCAAAGTCGATGCTTCGGATCTGCCGAGCATTCCGTTCGGTAATTCCGACGACCTGCGGCTGGGCGAATGGGTTCTGGCCATCGGTAGCCCCTACGGTCTGCAGAGCACCATCACGGCCGGGATCATCAGCGCCAAAGCCCGTAACCTGGGTGCCATTCCCAACCAGTTCGGGATCGAATCGTTCATCCAGACCGATGCGGCCGTCAATCCCGGTAACAGTGGGGGCGCACTGGTCAACACCCGTGGCGAACTGGTGGGAATCAATACGCTGATCCAATCGCCTACGGGCAGTTTCGCCGGCTATTCGTTCGCCGTACCGACCTCGATCGTCAAGAAAGTCGTCATGGACCTCAAGGAATTCGGAGTAGTACAACGGGCCCTGCTGGGTGTTCAGATTCAGGAAATCAACGATGTCTTCCTCGAACAACGGGGCAAGGAAACCGGCATTAAGGAAGTCGGAGGCGTATACGTAGCCAGCGTCGAACCGGACGGAGCCGCTCATGCCGCCGGGGTTAAAGAAGGAGATGTCATCACCCACATTCAGGGCATTCAGATCGACAAATCGAGCCAGCTGCTCGAAGAAGTCGCCAAACACCGTCCGAACGACAAAGTAACGCTGACCTTAAAAAGAGACGGCCAAACGAAACAAATCGAAGTTACTTTGCGTAATAAAGCTGGGAATACTGACATTGTTAAGCAAGAGATCGTCTCTGCCTATGACGCGTTGGGCGGACAGTTCGGCGAAATCAACGACAGAGCGAAAAAAGAATTCAAGATCGACGGCGGTGTTCAGGTACTCTCCATCAACAACGGAGGGATCCTGGCTCAGGCCCGGGTTCGCAGAGGGTACATCATCACCCACATCAACGATCGCCCCGTGCGTTCGATCAGCGACCTGAACCGCATCACCACGCCCATCGAATACATCGACGGGGTTTATCCCGACGGACGGGTGGTCAGCTATTCGATCGTGAAATAATACCGTGCGACACGAGGTCGCTCGCGACCTGATGGAAAGGCGGAACGGGTGTCCCGTTCCGCTTTCCTTACCCGGAAACAATAGATAAAGAGAAAAATACGATGAGACAACTAAAAATCACCAAGTCTATCACCAACCGAGAAAGTGCATCCCTGGACAAATATCTGCAGGAGATCGGTAAGGAAGACTTGATTACGGTCGAGGAAGAAGTGGATTTGGCGCAACGCATCAAAAAGGGCGACAAGGAAGCGTTGGAAAAACTCACCCGGGCCAATCTACGTTTTGTGGTTTCCGTGGCCAAACAGTACCAGAACCAAGGGCTTTCGCTGCCTGACCTGATCAACGAGGGGAACCTCGGACTGATCAAGGCCGCCGAAAAATTCGACGAAACCCGTGGTTTCAAATTCATTTCCTACGCCGTATGGTGGATTCGCCAGTCGATCTTGCAAGCACTGGCCGAACAGAGTCGTATCGTCCGTCTGCCGCTGAATCAGGTCGGATCGCTCAATAAGATCAACAAAGCGTTCGCCCGTTTCGAACAGGAACACGAACGCACGCCTTCTCCCGAAGAGTTGGCTCAGGAACTGGATATTCCCAAGGAAAAAGTCACCGATACGCTGCGGGTTTCGGGCCGTCACGTTTCGGTAGATGCCCCGTTCTCGGATGGCGAAGACAACTCCCTGTTGGATGTACTGGTCAACAACGATTCGCCGATCGCCGATCGCGGTCTGATCAATGAATCGTTGGGAACTGAAGTTGAACGCGCCCTTTCGACATTGACCGATCGCGAACGCGACATCATCAAATATTTCTTCGGAATCGGCGGTTCGGAAATGACCCTCGAAGAGATCGGTGAAAAATTCGGGTTGACGCGCGAACGCGTCCGTCAGATCAAGGAAAAGGCCATCCGACGTCTGCGCCACAGTTCGCGAAGCAAATTGCTGAAATCCTACCTGGGCTAATTCATCCCGAAAAGAACAAACCCTAAAAAAGCCGGCTTATGCAAAGCCGGCTTTTTTTATGCCTCGCCAGGTGCAGCGTCAACGACGCTCCGAGTCGCCGTCGCAACTCCACAAAACTCCGGCATCCGGAAAAATCTCCCGGTGCCGGAGTCCATCTCATACAGCGCTCTATTTCGAGCAATCCACCGTATGCAAAATACGGCAATCCTTATCCAGCATATACAGTTTCAACTCTTTGTCCGAGGCGGAAATCACCGAAAACCCGGTTTCCGGACTGCAGAACTGTGTACCCTCGATCGGAGCGACTTTCCGACTGAGCGAGCCCGAAGTGTTGACCACATAGTCCACGTCGCTGTCGGCGGGTTTGATGTGTTGGAAGTTGTGAATATGCCCGCACACATAGAGGTCCACCCCGTATTTACACAACAGCGGGTCGAGCCGTTGCTGCATATCCGTGCGTTCCTGATCGTCTTTCGAAGTCTGCGCATAGACGGGATGGTGACCGATCACCACCTTCCAGGTTTCGGTCGAAGCGTTCAAGGTCGAGTCGATCCAACGCAACTGTCGTTGCATATCCTGATCCGCCACATCGGCATAGGATTCCTCGGCTTCCTGATGATACTTGTCGATCAGCGGTGTGGTGTCGATGAAAACCAGCTTCAGGGAAGCGCCGTTATCCAATTCGTACGACCGGGCATAGTAGCGGTCCGGCATGTTCCAGCGACGGCTGACCTGACCGTAATCGAGCACCGCCTGCGTATTGCCCCGATATTCGTGGTTTCCCAAAACCGGGAACCAGTCGATCATCAATTCGGGATGGGCGTAGATCAGTTCGTAGTTGGTCATCCACAACGGATCGTCCACACTGGCCACTCCTTCGAAATGGTGTACGTCACCGGCAGCGGCCACGAACTCGATATCGGTATTCTCGGCCAGTTCCCCCATCCGTTCGGCGATGATTTTCTGATCGTAATAGCCGTTGCGTCCCAGGTCATTGGCAACGATAAAATTGAAATGGTCATCCATCAGCGAATCGAGTTGTTCATAAGATACCTTCTGCACAGACTGAGTGTCCGTCTGAAGGCAGCCGCTGAGGGCTCCCGCACAAAACAGCGTGACGAAAGCGATCGTTTTTATTCGGTTCATGATCGTGTTTTTAATTTAAATCAAGTTCTGTTAAAAATCCCATTTAACCCCCAAGTTAAAAGTTCCCTGGTAATATTCCAATTGAGCCATCCGGCTACGAATGCCCTGGTAGTAACGCAACGGCTGGTTGGTGAGGTTATTCGCTTCGGCAAATACGCGGAACCCTTTGAAGATACGATACGAGGCGTTGGCATCCAGGAAAAGTTGACGGTCGTAATAGCGGTCTTCGAAAGGATCGCCCCCCACT
Source organism: uncultured Alistipes sp. (assembly GCA_944326855.1). GTDB lineage: Bacteria > Bacteroidota > Bacteroidia > Bacteroidales > Rikenellaceae > Alistipes_A. The sequence goes on from CALVFO010000051.1 coordinate 53,891, forward strand.
TCGTCGAGGTAGCCTCCGGTGTAGTTGAGTGAAATGCGGGCCGAGAAACGGCTGTTTTCCCAAGCCAACGAAGCGTTGAACATGTGAGGAGCCGTACCGGGCAGTTCCACATCGGTGCGTTCCTCGCCGTCTTCGTTATAAACGCCGTGGGTTTTGGAATAGGTATACGTATAGTTGAGCATCAGGCTGAAATTGCGCAGGAATTTCGACTGGAAGAAATCAAACTTGCGTTGCAGAGCGACTTCCACCCCGAACATATCCACGTTGTCCCCGTTGAGCGGACGTACCATTTCCCACTGTTCTCCCTGAGGAACGGGATTGGGCAAGTCGGGGAAATCGGCCGCGAACTTATCGGCCGTATAGCTGGCATCCAAATAATTGTAAATAAAGTTGTTCAGATTCTTATAGAAAACCCCGGCCGAAAGAATCCCCACCGATTTGAAGTAATACTCACCGATCAGGTCGAAGTTATAGGAATAGGTCGCCTTCAGGTCGGGATTCCCGGCCTGGATTTCCCGGTCTTCCGCTTTTACATCGGCGAAAGGAACCAGCGTGTAGTAATTCGGACGGGCAATGGCCGTTGAAAAAGCCCCGCGCACCACCATCCGATCGCTGGCATTCCACATCAGCGTCAAACTGGGCAGCACATTGGTATAATCGTTTTTCATCTGATTCATGCCCGTATTGTCGTAATCGTCATTGAGCGAATAGGCTCCCTTGTAGTCGACCCGTGTATGTTCGACACGCGCTCCGGCGATAAACATCAGGTCGGTCGTGATGTTCTGGTCCCAACGCACATACCCGGCATAGATCTGTTCGTTGGCCTTGTAGTTGCTGACCAGGTATTCCGAAGGATCGTCTTCGGCCTCGAAAGCCGACTTATCGTACAGGTCCACATTCCCCAGCCAACGGTTCGACACAAACGTGCCCGGTACGTATTGAGGGCCCTGATTCAACGCTTTATCGTAAGTCACCGTACCCATGCCGCTCAGGTTGGGCAACCCATTCACCGGCGTATATTCATAAAAGTTGTTGTTGCGCTCCTTGCTTTTGAGGCGTGCCCGCAACCCGAAATGCAAACGGCCCTTCTGACCCGAAATCGCCGTCAACGGTACACGGGCATTGATTTTGGCCGCGTATTCGTCTTCATCGGTATAGTCGTGCTGCTCGGTCAGCTTGTCGAACACGAACTCATCGGGATTCTGACCCGGAGCCAAAATATAGGGCTTATACGTATTCGTCAGGTTCTGGGTCATGGAAACACCTTCCTGCAGGTACTCGATATAACGTTCATGGGGACGATCCTCGCTCGCTTTGGCATAACTGAGGTTCCAGTCGAGGTCGAACTTGGGCGAGATCAGGTGAGTCCCCGTCAAGGCATAACTCTGTACGCGCTGATCTTCCAGCCGGCGATTTTTGTTGCGGTTATTGTCGATCCCCCCTTTCGTTTCGCGCGAGATGGCCCCGGTATAACCCGAGATCGCCCCACTCTCGCCGTCGTAAACAGGTTCGATATCCTGGAACGTGGTCCGGTACCGGTTTTCCCGGTCGTCCCGCCAGTTGTACATGGCATCCAGGGCGATCGTATTGTTATCGTTGATCTTCCAGTCGGTATTCAGGGCCAGACTGCGACGGATACGCTGCACATCGTATTTGCGGATATCCATCTCTTCGAGGTACACATTGCCTTCGTCATCCTGTCCCCAGACGCCTTCGATATTATCCGAGCCGTAATCCTTGTTCATATAGGAGGCCGACAGCACGACGCCGACCCGTTCCTTGGCAAAACGATTCGAGTAGACCAGCGAACCGGCTCCGGTAGCCCCTTCGCGAATGGGATTATAGCCCCCGTACGTGGTCAACGATATCCGCTGACGACCCGAGGCCGCACGCGTGACCAGATCGACCGATCCCCCGATCGCGTCCCCGTCCATATCGGGAGTCAGGGTCTTGTTCACCTGGATGGTCTGGATCATGTCCGAAGGGATCAGGTCCATCTGTACCTTCCGGTTGTCGCCTTCGGCCGAAGGAATCCGGTTTCCGTTCAAGGTCACCGAGTTAAGCTCGGAAGCCAACCCTCGCACGATGATATTGCGGGCTTCGCCCTGGTCGTTCTGCATCGTAATCCCCGGCACCCGTTTGAGGGCATCTCCGATGTTGGCATCCGGGAAACGTCCCACCTGGTCCGCCGAGATCACATTGGTAATATTGCGATTGGTTTTTTGCTGGTTGAACGCTTTGGCCTGTCCCCGGATCATATCCCCCATCACGACGATCGCACCCAGGGTTTTCACGTCTTCTTCCATTTCGAAAACAATCTTCAGGTTTTCGCCGGTTTTCACCGACACCGCCTGCGAACTGGGATGATACCCCAGATACGATACCCCGATCTGGTATTCACCGGCCGGCACGTTCAAAAACTCGAAATAACCGTTTTTGTCCGAGACCGTATAACGGTTCAGTTTGTCGAGTGTCAGCAACGCACCCGGCAAGGTGCGTCCCGAACTCTTTTCGGTTACCGAACCGGAAATCAGACCTCCGTCCTGCGCATTCAAACTCAGAACAGATAACATCAGAAAAAATAAAAGTAGAAATTTTCTCATAGCCACTTTCGTCAGTAAATTTTAACTTCTCAAATTCAGCGGCAAAAATATTTTTCCCATGTTATCTGATCGAAAAGTTGAGGTTATCTAATGGAGACCATTCTCTTAAGAAAATGTTAAAATCCCCTTCCCAGCCTCGTTTGACGACCCTTTTCACCCTCCCGTACATTTTCCCGGACCTCCGAAGAAAAAAAAGTCTCGTTATCCAACCGATAACGAGACGATCACCCGAGACTGCACCGAGTCGGTTCATAAGACGACCCGCAGCTGCCATATTTCACAAAAAAACGACCCGACAAGAGCGGTTACGAACCATCCGTTGCCGATTTTTCGGTTCTCTTCGTCATAAAGGGCGTACGGCTGCTCCCGAAAGCGCAGCGGTATTTTCTCCCCTACTTTCCGAACGGTCGGGATCCCTCACTTTCCCGCGTCCGAATCCTTCATTTGTCCGATTTTATCCGCCACCCGCTGCATCAACCATTTCGGAGTCGAGGTCGCTCCGCAGATTCCCACCGAACGGCAGTTCTCAAACCAGGCCGGGTCCAACTCCTGTTCGTCCTCAATGTTATAACTGCGAGGGTTCGTCTCCAGGCAACTGCGATAAAGCACCTTCCCATTGGAACTCTTCTTGCCCGAGACGAAAATCACCGTATCGAACCGAGCCGCAAACTCCCGCAAATGGGGATTGCGATTGGACACCTGTCGGCAAATGGTATCATGTACCGTAACCTGTGCCGGATCGGCAGCCCGCTCCAGAATGGCCTGTTTGACCGATTCGAACAAGGCCAGACTCTGGGTCGTCTGCGACAACAGATAAATTGGACGCGAAAAATCGATGGCCTCGAGATCCTCGATTCCTTCCACCACCCAGGCGTCCGAATCGACCTGACCGGTCAATCCCACCACCTCGGCATGACCTCTTTTCCCCAGGATCACCACCTGTCCTCCGCAGGCTTTCATGCGTTCGTGAGCCTTGACCACCAGATGTTGCAGATTGGCCACCACCGGACAGGTCGCATCGATCACCCGAATGCCGTGCTCCTCGGCCAGACGATACGTCGAAGGAGGCTCGCCATGCGCACGAATCAACACCGTACTGCCTGTCAATTCCGGCAGCCGGGCATGAGAAATGGTTTCGAGGCCCAGTTCTTCCAAGCGCTGCACCTCCACCCGATTATGCACAATATCGCCCAGCGAATAGACCTTTTCTCCCGCTGCGAGCGACTCTTCGGCCTTGGTAATGGCCTTGACCACCCCAAAACAGAATCCCGATTGATCGTCGATTTCAATATGCATGATATTCCCTATACGCTATATATGAAGGTTTCTCTCCCAGGAAGGTCTTTCGCACGACGGGCAGGTACTGCGAAGATGAACGGCATACGGCGGCGTGCCCGCCCCTGCCGATCCGGCCATCCGCTCACCTCATTCGATTCATACTCCCCGTCACCATGAAGGCTCCTTGGGCAGAAGCTCCGTACCCATTCCTGTCCGTTGCTTTCGTTACCGACACAATTTTTCGATGAGGTCCATCACCCAATCCATCTGTTGGGCGACACTCATCCGGCTGTTGTCCAGCACCCGGGCATCGGGAGCCTGACGCAACGGACTGATCGCCCGGTGTTCGTCGGCATAATCCCGCTCCCGCAGGTTGGCGGCGATCTCTTCGAGGGAGGGTTGTTGCCCTTTGGCTTTCAACTCGGCGTAACGTCGCTGCGCCCGGACCTCCGGATCGGCCGTCATGAAAATTTTCAACTCGGCATTCGGGAAGACAACCGTTCCGATATCCCGACCGTCCATGACCACCCCTTTCTGTTCTCCCATACGTTGCTGCATATCGACCAATTTCTGGCGCACGGCCGCAATCTGGCTCACCCGACTGACATAGTCACTCACTTCGAGGCTCCGAATCTGAGTTTCCACATTTTCGCCATTGAGGATCACGTCGCTGGCCCCGCGATCCGGATTGAACGCGAACGTAATGTTCACTTCCGGCAACAGGGCAACCAGGGCCGTTTCATCCACCCGATCGTCCCGAATGGCCCCATGCCGCAATCCATACAGGGTCACTGCCCGATACATGGCGCCGGTGTCGATAAAGATATAACCGAGACGGGCTGCGATTTCACGAGCGAAGGTACTTTTTCCGCAGGCTGAATAGCCGTCGATGGCAATAATGATTTTTTTAGGCTGGCAAGACATGAATTACAGGATATTGAATGAATATGGAAAGAATGGCCGCCGCTCCCAGCACCACGATCAAGGCGCCCGAGATACGATTGATCCAAAGCAGATGGCGCGGACGTATTTTGTGACGGAACAACCCGATAACGAACGAAAGCGTTCCCCACCAGAACGAAGCTCCGCAAAATACCCCCAAGATCATGAGAGCTCCCTGACTCAGGGGCAATCCCGAAGAGCTCACCCCTACGGCCGCAAACAGGGCCACAAAAATCAGAATAAAGGCCGGATTGGCCAAGGTCACGAAAAACAACGACAGAAAGTCACTCCAGAGGTTTCCTTTGCCGGCCCGATTACGTCGGATTTGGACCACGGGATTTTTCAGGAAGATGACCATTCCGACGATAATAACGGTAATTCCTCCCACAGCCTTGACGATCACCATATTGTGTTCCACGAAGGACATCACCACCGACAACGAAAAAAAAGCGCCTGTGGCAAAAATCGAATCGGCCAACGCCGCACCCAACCCCGAGACGAAACCCGAACGACGGCTGTTGCACAGGGTTCGCTGGATGCACATCACCCCCACAGGTCCCAACGGAATCGAAGCCACGAATCCGATAAGAATACCTTTGATCAAATAAAAGAAACCCATGAGAAAAGACGGGAGGTTTATATTATAAGGGCAAAAGTAACAATTATAATTTATCTTTGCGGGAACGAACGCTTCAAATTATGGCACGACGCATTCTATATGCCCTTTTGAGCACGCTGTTGCTGTCGATTCCCTGGTGGGGAGGCAGTGGAATCTCCTTATGGGTGGCTTTTGTCCCGCTGTTGATGCTCCAACAAAACCTCGAAGACCAAACCGGTCCTAAGGGAAAACCCCGGCGGCTATGGCCCTACCTGATACTGACTTTTTCCCTGTGGTGGTTGGCAACGACCTTTTGGGTGGGTTATGCCGCCTGGATCGGAATTATTGCCGCCGTGCTGATCGGGACCCTGCTCACCACCTGTGTCTGGATGATCTATCACGCCGTATGGAAACGGGCCAAACGGCCCCTGGCCTATACGGTGCTGGTGAGCGGCTGGATCGGCTACGAATACCTGTATACCATCGGTGAAATCTCTTTCCCGTGGCTGACGCTGGGAAACGGTTTCGCCAACGATGTCTGGTTGATCCAATGGTACGAATACACCGGCGTATTCGGAGGTTCGTTGTGGGTACTCATCAGCAACCTGCTGATTTTCGAAGCCCTTCAAAAACGCCGTCGCTGGACAAGCTGGATCGCTCCGGTTTTATGGATCGGGCTGCCCGCCGGATGTTCGGCCATCCTCTACCACCATTACGAAACCCCCTCGAAAACGGTCGGCGTAACGGTACTGCAACCCAACCTCGACCCCTATGAGGAAAAGTTCTCGCTGAGCGACCGAAAAGTCAGCGAGTTGTTATTGAACCTGACCTCCGAAGCCCCCAAAAACATCGACTTTATCGTCGCTCCGGAAACCGCCCTGCCCGATTATCCTCAGGAAGGAGCCTTCTCTTTTTCCCCTTCGATACGCCTGCTGCAAAGCTATATCCGCACCCACTCGCCTCACAGCACCCTGGTGTGCGGAGCTTCGACCTACCGCATCTACCCTTCCCGGAACGAAGCAACGCCGACCGCCCGACCGAGCGAGGACGGCAGCTATTGGTTCGACTATTTCAACAGCGCCCTGGCCATCGATTCCACCGATTCGATCGACATCCACCACAAGGCGATTCTGGTGACGGGTGCCGAAAAAATGCCGTATTACCACCTGCTCCGACATCTCGATTTTCTGATCGTCGAGCTGGGCGGCATTTCGGGTCAACTGGGAGAAGGAACTCCCGGTAAAGTATTCATCACCACCCCCGACAGCCTCCGCTACGGAACGGCCATCTGTTACGAATCGATCTACGGAGCCTATTTCGCCCGATTCATCCGCCACGGAGCCCAATTGATGTTCGTCATCACCAACGACGGTTGGTGGGGCGATACCCCCGGCTACCGCAACCACTTCGCCTACGCCCGACTGCGCGCCATCGAAACGCGTCGCAGCGTAGTACGGAGTGCCAATACCGGCATTTCGGGATTCATTTCGCCCCGGGGCGATGTCAGCCAGACCCTGGGTTGGGATGTGCGCGGCACCCTGACCTCGGACGTTCCGCTGAACGATACGATCACCTATTATGTCCGTTACGGCGACCAGATAGCCCGACTGTGCGTCTATGTATTTCTGCTCGGACTGCTCTACTTCATGGCCTACCGGGTTCGTAAAAAATTTCACATCGTCGACTAAGCGTTCGCCCTCCGACCCCGGAGCGGTCCTCCCCGGCGGGACCTTGCTCGCTAAGGGGATACCGTTCTCCGGCTCGCAGGAGCGTGATTTCAAAGATTCCATACCATGACTTATTCCGAAACACTCGATTTTCTATACCATTCGCTGCCGGTTTTCCAGCATGTCGGAGGTTCGGCCTACAAGGCGGGACTGGACAATATCCTGAGTCTGGAAGCCGAATTGGGCGATCCGCATCGCCGTTTCGCCAGCGTCCATGTCGCAGGCACCAACGGGAAAGGTTCGGTCTCTCACATGGTTGCCTCCGTCCTGCAGGAGGCCGGTTACCGGACCGGTCTGTTCACCTCCCCGCACCTGCAAGACTTCCGGGAACGGATCCGGGTCAACGGAGAGATGATCTCTCAGGAAGCCGTGATCCGTTTCGTGGAACAGCATCGGGAAGCGATCGATCGGATCGGTCCTTCGTTCTTCGAGGCCACCACCGCCATGGCGTTCGACCACTTCGCCCGGGAAGAAGTCGATGTCGCCGTAATCGAAGTAGGAATGGGAGGACGGCTCGATTCGACCAATGTGATTCGTCCCCGGGTGAGCGTCATCACCAACATCAGTCGCGACCACGCCCAGTTTTTGGGAAATACCTTGCCGGAGATTGCTGGCGAAAAAGCAGGGATCATCAAGGAAGAAACCCCGGTGGTAATCGGACAGAGTCAACTCGAAACCCAGATGGTATTCATCAGCCGGGCCAAAGAGCTGCATGCCCCGATTCTGTTCGCCGACCAACTCTATGAGGTGACGACCCAGACCCATCGCGATACGGACCAGTTGTTCACCGTCCGCAGCCGAATGGACGGCGAAGAATTTTCATTGCAGTTGGATTTACAGGGTGATTATCAACGGCTGAATCTGCTCACGGCCCTGACCACCCTGGATGTGCTCAACGGAGCCGGAGGATTACAGATCCCTCGACAGGCTGTTCGTGACGGATTGGCTCATGCCGCCCGTTCAACCGGACTGAGAGGGCGCTGGCAGATTCTCGACCGCCAACCCCTGACGGTCTGCGACACGGGACACAACGAAGGAGGATTGCGCGAAACCCTGGCCCAGATTGCCCGTCAACCCTACCGGGAACTCTACATGGTTTTGGGGTTTGTTTCCGACAAGGAAATCGACCGAGTCTTGCCGATGATGCCCCACAAGGCGCATTACCTGTTTACGCAGGTTTCCATCGAGCGCGCCATGCCGGCTCAGGAGTTGAGTCGATACGCTGCCGGTTACGGGCTGCATGGAGAAACCATCCCCGATGTAAAAAGCGCCGTTATTCGTGCCAAAGAATTGGCCGGTCCCGAAGATATGATCTATATCGGAGGCAGCACTTTTGTGGTGGCGGAATTGGGATAAAACGTTTTATTGACTACCTTTGCGCGTTACGGGGATTCGCACGCCGGAAAAGCCGAAAACCCCGAACCTAAACACAAACTCTCATCCGATGAATTTTGTAGAAGAACTCAAATGGAGGGGCATGATTCAGGACATGGTGCCCGGAACCGAAGAACAACTCGCCAAAGAGATGACCACCGCCTATGTAGGGATCGACCCCACGGCCGATTCGCTGCACATCGGCCACTTGGTGAGCATCATGATCCTGAAGCACTTTCAACGTTGCGGTCATAAACCCATCTTTCTGGTGGGCGGGGCCACCGGCATGATCGGCGACCCTTCGGGCAAATCGCTCGAACGCAACCTGCTGGACGAAGAAACCCTGCGTCGCAACCAGGAAGGTATCAAGGCTCAGTTGATGCATTTGGTCGATTTCACCTCCGAAGCTCCGAATGCGGCCGAATTGGTGAACAACTACGACTGGATGAAAAACTATTCGTTTCTGGAGTTCATCCGCGATATCGGCAAACACATCACCGTCAACTACATGATGGCCAAAGATTCGGTCAAGAAACGTTTCAGCGGCGAAGGCGACGGAATGTCGTTCACCGAATTTACCTACCAGCTGGTACAAGGGTGCGATTTTCTGCACCTGTACCTGCACAAAAACTGCAAATTGCAGATGGGCGGTTCCGACCAGTGGGGCAACATCACCACCGGCACCGAACTGATCCGTCGCAAAACCGGCGGTGAAGCGTTCGGGCTGACCTGCCCGCTGATCAAAAAGTCCGACGGCACGAAATTCGGAAAAACCGAATCGGGGAACGTTTGGCTCGACGCCCGCTACACCTCCCCCTATAAATTCTATCAGTTCTGGTTGAACGTCAGCGACGAAGATGCCGAACGCTACATCAAGATCTTCACCATGCTCGATCGGGAAACGATCGAAAAACTGATCGACGAGCATCGCCAGGCCCCCCACCTGCGCGTATTGCAGAAAACTCTGGCCAAAGAACTCACCTGCATGATCCACAGCGAAGCCGAATACGAAAAAGCGGTTGCCGCTTCGGGAATTTTGTTCGGCAACGCTACGGCAGACGCCCTGCGCAGTCTGGACGAACAGACCTTCCTGCAGGTATTCGAAGGGGTTCCCCGTTTCGACGTCTCCGCATCGGCGCTGGGAGGAGGCATCAGCTTCGTCAATCTCTGTACCGAACAGGCCGCCATTTTTCCCTCTAAAGGCGAAGCCCGCAAACTGATCCAGGGCGGGGGTGTATCGCTCAACAAGGAAAAAGTGACCGGTGTCGATGCCACGGTCAGTGCTTCGGACCTGATTTCCGGCAAATACCTGCTGGTACAGAAAGGCAAAAAGAATTATTTTCTGATTACCGTTCAATAATCGTAAAAACGTTCCGCCCATGTCCCTGATCAAACCTGCCGGATATCGCAACCTGCTCGGCAATGTCGAAAACACCGAAAAAGCGATCAAGCATGTCAAAGACATGTTCCAGGCCAACCTGTCGGCCCAGTTGGCCCTGTTACGTGTGACGGCACCGATGGTGGTTCTCACCGGGACGGGGATCAACGACGATCTGAACGGCATCGAACGACCCGTCACGTTTCCCATCCGGTCCATGGGGGAACGTCCGGCCGAGGTCGTCCACTCGCTGGCCAAATGGAAACGGCTCAAACTGGGCGAAATGGGGGTACCCGTCGGTCGGGGCATCTACACGGACATGAACGCCCTGCGTCCCGATGAGGAATTGGACAACCTGCACTCGATCTATGTCGACCAGTGGGACTGGGAAAAGGTGATCGCCAAAGAGGATCGGAACCTCGATTTCCTGAAACGAACCGTCCGTCGCATTTACGAAGCGATCAAGGTTACCGAAAACAAGCTGTACGTCGAATTTCCGCAAATCGTTCCTTCCTTGCCGGAAGACATTTATTTCATCCATGCCCAACAGTTGCTGGATCGGTATCCCGATCTCTCCCCCAAAGAGCGGGAAAATGCCATCGTAAAAGAACACGGAGCCGTATTCGTGATCGGGATCGGATACCCGCTCTCGAATGGAGAGTTGCATGACGGTCGGGCCGCCGACTACGACGACTGGAGTACGCTGAACAGTGACGGTTACCACGGTCTCAACGGGGATATTCTCCTGTGGAACCCGCTGCTCAACAGCGCATTCGAAGTTTCCAGCATGGGAATCCGCGTGGATGAAACGGCCCTGAAACTGCAACTCGAAATGCGGGGGCAAAGCTACAAAAGCGAGCTGTACTTCCATCGCCGCTTATTGGCCGGGGAACTTCCCTACACCATCGGCGGCGGGATCGGACAATCCCGACTGTGCATGTACCTGTTGCGCAAAGCCCATATCGGAGAAATTCAAAGCAGCATCTGGCCCGAAAGCATGTACCGGGAATGCCGGGAAGCGGGGATCGAACTGGTTTAACAACTCTCTTTTATCCTGCGATCAACACAAAGGGCGAACCATGACGGTTCGCCCTTATTTTATAAGTCTGATCATGCCTGGATGGCGACCAACAGACCGAGCGGAGTGTACTGCCGGAAGGAAACAAAGACCGGGGCCGTTTTCTTCACCCTGAATTGCTCCATCCGGCCAGTTCCGGTTCTCCAGAAAAGCCATCCCGCTCCGCCGGGCAGCATTCGGCCCGTACAGTCGGAACATCAACAAAAAAGAGGTGCCGAGACTCTCCCTGCACCTCTGACCCTTGATCCGGGAAGCGGCTCTTACTGAATGTTGGCGAGTACTCCGTCTACCTTTTTAATAAAGGCAGCGGCATCGTCTCCGCCCACAATGCGGCCCACTTCTTTCCCCTCTGCATTCAAGATCAGGAAAGTCGGATACCCTTCCACACGATATTTCCGGGCAATGTCGATTCCTTCCCCGCGTTCGGCATCGAACTTGGCATTCACAAACGTTTTATTGAAATAATCACCCACACTTTCCTGGGTAAAAACACGCCCGCTCATGTATTTGCAAGGTCCGCACCAGGTAGCATAGACATCTACGAACAGATATTTATCCTGCTCTCCGGCTTTGGCCAACAACTCTTTGAGCGTGCCCTGTTCGAACTTGACTCCTTTGTCCTGAGCCGAAAGGGTGGTAGTGGTCACCAGCGCCAAGAGCGCCATCATCATCCATTTTTTCATTTTTCTTTTCGTTTACCAATGAATATTCAGACAGGTACACCGATTCTTCGTCACCGGTTTCGCCATACTTTTCTTATAGAGAACGAAGAAGAGAGCGTCTTTATTTTTACCGTTTCCGTTCCACGAGGCATTTCCCTCTCCGAAACCGCTCATTTCTTCGCCTTCTGCTGTTCCAATGTAGACAGCAAACCACATGCCGCTTGGATATCTTCCCCCCGGGAAGCACGAATCGTCGTAATAATTCCTTTTCGGGTCAACGCATCCCGGAAACGGATCATGGTCGCCTCGTCCGATCCCTCCAGCGGCGCATCGGGAATCGCATGGAACCGAATCAGATTGACCCGGCACTTCAGCCCACCGAGCAGGCGACTCAAAGCCTGGATATGGGCCGGCGTGTCGTTCCACCCCCTGAACATGATGTACTCGAAACTTACCCTCCGCTGGTGGGAAAAATCATAATGGCGCAATACCTCCACCACCTCGGCAATAGGATACTTTTGTTCGACAGGCATCAGTTCCCGACGCTGCTCCCCGATCGGATTATGCAGGCTGACCGCCAAATGTACCTTGCTTTCGGAGAGAAATTTATGCAGGAAAGGAATGATGCCCACGGTCGAGAGCGTAATGCGGGTCGGGCTCCAGGCATATCCCCAGGGTGCGGTCAGCACCTCCAGGGAGTCCGCTACATTCGTCCAGTTATCCAACGGTTCGCCCATCCCCATGTACACCATATTGGTCAGGGTTTCACTTTCCGGGATGGAACGCATCTGATTGAGAATTTCTCCGCTGGTCAGGTGATGGGAAAAGCCCTGACGGGCCGTCATGCAGAAACGACACCCCATCCGACACCCCGATTGCGACGATACGCACAACGTAGCCCGATCCTTATCGGGGATATAAGCCGATTCGATATAAGCGCCTTGCAGTGTCGGGAAGAGGTACTTTTTGGTGCCGTCCGTCGAAGACTGTACGCCCACGAAATCGAACCTTCCTATTTGATAGTGTTCGGCTAACCGCTGGCGATTCCGTTTGGAGAGGTCGGTCATCTCCTCCCAGGAGGAAGCCGAACGTACATACAGCCACGAAGCCAACTGGGAAGCGGCATATCGCGGCATGCCCAGTTCGGCGACCACTTCGCCCAAACGGGCCAGCGTCATCCCGAACAACCAGGGTTTCATCGGTTCTTCCATACGGTCAAAGGGTGATCATCCAACAAAAAAGGGCTGTCTTGAACAGCCCTTCTCTTCGGTGGAGAATACGAGATTCGAACTCGTGACCTCTTGCATGCCATGCAAGCGCTCTAGCCAGCTGAGCTAATCCCCCTCGATTGTGGATGCAAATGTATAAAAAATTTTTGGGATACAAAATTTTTCCGTCTCTTCTTTCCATTTTTTCGCGAGGGATTATTTTGTTTTGAAAATTTCTTTCTTAACTTTGTCGTACTCTAAGCATGCCTTGGAGGGTATTGTTTTGGCTATACCGTTGAAATTATAAATAACCGAATAAAATACTAACACAACATGGAAATCAAGAAAACCCCGAAAGCTGATCTTGAGAACAAGAAAGGCCTCTTTCTGGAGATCGGTCTGATCATCGCTCTGGGCGTGTGCATTCTGATGTTCAGCTGGAGCCAGAAAGAAAAAGTCGTGGTGAAAATGACCGACGACGTGGCGATCGTAGAACAGGAAATCGTAGAAATCACCCGTCAGGAAGAGCCCCCCAAAGCGCCCCAAGCCAAAACGATTTCGGTAACCGCCGACATCCTGCGCGTGGTGAAGGACGACGCCAAGATCACGACCAACATCGACTTCAGCGAATTTAGCGAAGACCTCGGGGTTGAAGTAGCTCTTCCCGCTACGGTGGAAGAAGAAGTGGTGGAAGAAGAAGAAATCTTCTTGATCGCCGAAACCATGCCGACGTTCGAAGGCGGCGATGTCAACTCTTTCCGTACGTGGGTACAGTCTCGTCTGAAATACCCCATCGTGGCCCAGGAAAACAACATTCAGGGTCGTGTAGTCGTGACTTTCGTAGTCGGGAAAGACGGTAGCGTGGGTCATATTCAGGTATTGGCCAGCCCCGATAAATCGTTGGCAGCCGAAGCCGTTCGCGTCATCGAAAGCTCTCCCAAATGGACTCCGGGCAAACAGCGCGGCAACCCCGTACAGATCCGTATCAACCTGCCGGTTGACTTCCAGATCCAATAATCGGGACCGTTTATCTTTTAAAAGGTGCTGCCCTCCGGCAAGCACCTTTTTTTATCGGGGGAAATCCTGCCGATCCGAACCAACCGAGGACGCATTTTACACAGGATTCCAGGACACCCAGGTTCCCACACCATTATATGATGACCGACTCGGTACGCATCCCGTCCGACAACGAATAATGTCATCCCGTATCCATTCTCAAAGCCGATCCGGAATCTTATCGACATGAATACAGACACTTTGCAACAAACCGCCATTCTGATCGCCGTTATCCGGGATCTTCAGAGTGAAGCGCAAATCAAAGAATACCTCGACGAACTGGAGTTCCTGGCCGAAACGGCCGGGGTCCGCAGCGTCAAACGTTTCACCCAACGGCTCCCGGCCCCGCACAGCCGGACCTATGTTGGAGAGGGAAAGCTGGCCGAAATCGCCGCCTATGTCGAAGAGCACGAAATCGATTTCGTCATCTTTGACGACGAGTTGACTCCGTCCCAACTGCGCAACCTGGACAAAGTTTTTTCGCGCAAGATCTATGACCGCACCAGCCTGATTCTCGAGATTTTCATGCAGCGGGCCGCCACCGCCTATGCCAAAACACAGGTGGAACTGGCCCATTGCCAATACCTGCTGCCACGGCTGACGGGGATGTGGACCCACCTCGAACGTCAGCGCGGGGGCACCGGAACCCGAGGCGGAGCCGGGGAACGAGAGATCGAAACCGACCGACGTATCGTTCGCCAGCGCATCAGCCGACTGAAAGAACAACTGCAAAAAATCGACCGTCAGATGGCCGTCCAGCGCAGCAACCGGGGGCAGTTGGTACGAGTGGCCCTGGTCGGCTATACCAACGTCGGCAAATCGACCCTGATGAATCTCATCTCCAAAAGCGAGGTATTCGCCGAGAACAAACTCTTTGCCACGTTGGATACCACCGTCCGCAAAGTCGTGCTGGACAACCTGCCGTTCCTGTTATCGGATACGGTCGGTTTTATCCGCAAATTACCCCACCAACTGGTGGAATCGTTCAAATCGACCCTCGACGAGGTACGCGAAGCCGATCTGCTGCTGCATGTGGTGGATATTTCTCACCCCGGTTTCGAGGATCAGATCAATGTCGTCAAGGAAACCTTGCAGGAAATCGGAGCTGGAGACAAACCTGTATTTTTGATTTTCAATAAGATCGATGCTTACACTCACATCCCCAAAGAAGAGGATGACCTGACTCCCGCCACACGGGAAAACCGCACGCTGGAAGAACTCAAGCACAGTTGGATGGCCCGGGCCAATACGCCCTGCATTTTCATCTCGGCCAAAGAGCGTATCGGTATCGACAAGTTGCGTAAGGATCTTTACGGCATGGTACGTGAAATCCATGCGGGGCGCTATCCGTTCAACAACTTTTTATACTGATCGGTACACCCTTTGCGATACAGTCGGCGCCTGTCGGCCTTGCATAAACCGAAAATAAACCGTATTTTGTAGAGAAATTCACAGCCGATGGTAACTATTTTCGAACGTCAGAATTCCATCATGAACCGTTTCATCGCCCAGATGCGCGACGTAAACGTTCAGGGAGACAGCATGCGTTTTCGCCGCAATCTCGAACGTGTGGGCGAGATCATGGCTTACGAGATCAGCAAAACGATGCACTACAAACAGACTTTGGTCGAGACTCCGCTGGGCGAGGCCGAAGTCATGATGCCCGACGAGGATATCGTCATCGCCACGATTCTACGGGCGGGTCTGCCCTTTCATCAGGGATTTCTGAACTACTTCGACAACGCCCAGAACGCCTTCGTATCGGCTTACCGCAAATACAGCAAAGACAACAGTTTCAATATCAAAGTAGAATACATCTCGACCTGCGAACTCAGTGGGAAAACCCTGATCATCGTCGATCCGATGCTGGCCACGGGCTCTTCATTAGTGCTCACCTATCAGGCCCTGATCGAAAAGGCCGGCATGCCGAGTTATACGCACATCGCCACGATCATCGCCAGTCAGGAAGGGCTCGAATACGCCCGTAAGCACTTTTCGGCTCAGAACACCTCGATCTGGTGCGGCACGGTAGATGCCGAAATGACGGTCAAATCCTACATCGTTCCCGGGCTGGGCGATGTGGGCGACCTGGCTTACGGCGAAAAGATGTAAGTCGCGTACACAAAGATCATTTCCATAAAAAATCCGGACGCCTCTTGCGGAGACGTCCGGATTTTTATCGAGGGTTATCGACCTTTCAATCGGTTACAACACGACATTGACGATTTTCCCGGGAACGACAATCACCTTTTTAGGCGTTTTGCCTTCGAGGTATTTCCCGGTCATTGGATCGGACAATACGGCCTCTTCGATTTCCCGAGGTGAAAGACCGGCCGGTAGGCTCTTTTTGAAACGTACCTTGCCATTGAACGAAACCGGATATTCCACTTCGGATTCTACCAGGTATTTTTCATCACACTGCGGGTAGGAAGCATTGAAAATCGTTTCCGGGTGCCCCAACTGCGACCAAAGTTCTTCAGCCAAATGCGGGGCGAACGGGGCGATCAGTACCACCAACGGTTCGAGGATCTCCCGTTTGTTGCATTTCTGGTCGCTGAGTTCGTTCAGACAGATCATAAAGGCACTGACCGACGTATTGAACGAGAAGTTTTCCACATCTTCGTTGACCTTTTTGATCGTCTTGTGCAGGGTTTTCAATTCGGCGGGCGTAGCTTTATCGTCCGTTACGATCAATCGGCCGTCCCGATCGAAGAACAGGCGCCAGAAACGACGCAGGAACTTATGCACCCCGTCGATCCCGTTCGTATCCCAAGGTTTGCTCTGTTCGAGGGGACCCAGGAACATTTCGTACATACGTAGTGTGTCGGCCCCGTACTGTTCGACGATGTAGTCGGGATTGACCACGTTGAACATCGACTTGGACATCTTTTCCACGGCCCAGCCGCAAATGTATTTCCCGTCTTCGAGAATAAATTCCGCCGTTTCGAATTCGGGTCTCCAGGCCCGGAAGGCATCCAAATCGAGGATATCGTTCTTGACGATGTTCACGTCCACATGAATTTCCTGCGTCTGGTACTGATCTTTCAGCCCCAACGACACGAACTGGTTGGTCCCCACCACCCGATATACGAAATTGGAGCGGCCCTGGATCATACCCTGGTTAACCAATTTCTTAAACGGTTCCTCTTCGCAGACATAACCCAGATCGTACAGGAACATGTTCCAGAAACGGGAGTACATCAAATGCCCCGTGGCGTGTTCGATCCCCCCTACATACAGATCCACATTCCGCCAATATTCGTCTTCGGTCTTACCGACCAACGCATTGTGGTTGTGCGGATCCATATAACGCAGGTAGTAAGCCGACGATCCGGCAAAGCCCGGCATCGTGCTTGTTTCCAACGGATAGCCTTCGGGGGTTTTCCAATCCGCCACCCGAGCCAGAGGGGGTTCTCCCTGTTCCGTAGGCCCGAAATCCTCGATGGGAGGCAACTTCAGCGGAAGTTGATCCTCGCTCAGCGGATAGGCGATTCCATCCTTATAATAGATCGGGAAAGGTTCTCCCCAATAACGTTGACGGCTGAAAATCGCATCGCGCAGGCGGTAGTTGATCCGCCGCTTGCCGATGCCCCGTTTTTCCACCTCGGCGAACATCACCGGAATGGCCTCCTTGACATCCAATCCGTTGATAAAGTCTGAATTGATCATCTTCCCGGCCTTGGCATCATAGGAACTTTCACTCAGATCACCTCCGTCGACCACCGGGATGATCGGCAGATCGAAATGTTTAGCAAAGGCGTAGTCGCGGCTATCGTGTGCCGGAACGGCCATGATGGCCCCGGTTCCGTAACCGGCCAGTACATAGTCGCTGATATAGATCGGAATCTCCGTGCCGTTGAAAGGGTTGACGGCATAACTGCCGGTAAACTGTCCGCTCACCCGCTTGGTATCGGCCATACGTTCGCGTTCGGAGCGTTTCTTGGCCTGCGCCTGATAGTATTCGACGGCCTGCCGGTATTCGGGCGTCGCCAACCACGATACGTATTCGTGTTCCGGCGCCAGCACCATGAACGTCACCCCAAAAATCGTATCGGGACGGGTCGTGAAGACTTCCAGTTTTTCGTCCGAACCTTTGATCCCGAAGAAGACCTGAGCCCCTTCACTGCGGCCGATCCAGTTCCGCTGGATCTCCTTGAGCGATTCGCTCCACTGCAATTTTTCGAGTCCGGACAACAAACGTTCGGCATAAGCCGTGATACGCAGCGACCACTGTTTCATGCGTTTCTGTTCCACCGGATGTCCTCCGCGTTCCGAAAGCCCGTCTTTCACCTCGTCGTTGGCGAGCACGGTTCCCAGCGCCGGGCACCAGTTCACCAGGGTATCGGCCCGATACGCCAGTCGGTAATTCTGCAACACCTCTTCCCGGGCGCGTTCATCCATGGCCCCCCACTCAGAAGCCGTAAAACTCATCGGAGCGGTACAAGCCGCATTGACCCCTTCCGTCCCCGACTGTTCGAACCGGTGAACCAGCTCGGCAATCGGCCGTGCCTTCTGAAGGTCGTAATCATAAAAACTGTCGAACATCTTCAGAAAAGCCCACTGCGTCCAATGATAATAATCCGGATCGCAGGTACGAATCTCCCGATCCCAGTCATAGCTGAAACCCAGCTTATCCATCTGTTCCCGATAACGCTCGATATTGCGTTCGGTCGTCACGGCCGGATGTTGTCCCGTCTGGATGGCATACTGCTCGGCAGGCAGACCGAAAGCATCGTAACCCATCGGGTGCAGGACATTGAACCCCTTGAGACGTTTATAACGCGTATAGATGTCCGAAGCGATATACCCCAGCGGGTGTCCCACATGCAACCCGGCTCCCGAAGGATAGGGGAACATATCCAATACGTAGAATTTGGGACGACTCTTGTCCACCTCTACACGATAGACTTTGTCGGCGGCCCAACGGCTCTGCCACTTCTGCTCGATAGCCTTAAAATCGTATTCCATATCGTTTGATCGATTAATTACCTATTCATTTCGGAACGCACATTCGTCGTTCAACCCTTATTCTGTTCCGTCGGAAGGGGCTGCTGCTCCCCCCGGATGGCCTGCAAAATTCCTTCGGCATCGTAACCACACAAATGCCGCAATTCGCTTTGGCGACCATGGGTCACGAATTCGTCCCCGATTCCCAACATCCGTACCTGCGGAGAGTATCCTCGTGCATTCAGGAATGTCAATACGGCACTGCCGACTCCTCCCCGAACGACCCCGTCTTCGACGGTCACCACCCGGGTGAACTCCCGGCCTACCCGATCCAACAAGGCTTCGTCCAACGGTTTGGCATAACGTAAATCGATATGCAGCACCGAGATTCCTTCAGCTTCGGCCCGGGCCACGGCTTCCCGTGCCGGATGTCCCACCGTTCCCAGCGTCAACAAGGCCACATCGCGACCTTCGCGCAGAATCCGACCTTTCCCCACGGGCAACGCTTCGAAAGGTCGATGCCAATCGGAGATCGATCCGGCTCCGCGCGGATAACGAATCACGAAAGGTCCTCGCCCCAAAGAAGCCGTATACATCAGATTCCGTAATTCGATTTCATCCATCGGCGCAGCGATCGTCAGTCCGGGAATCGGCAACATATAGGCCAGATCGAAAGCTCCGTGATGCGTAGGTCCGTCCTCGCCCACCAATCCGGCCCGATCGAGACACATCACCACCGGAAGTCCCTGAAGCGCCACATCATGAATCACGTTATCATAGGCCCGTTGCATGAACGAGGAGTAGATGTTGCAGAACGGGATCAGCCCCTGCGCTGCCAGTCCGGCCGAAAAGGTCACGGCATGTCCTTCGGCAATGCCTACATCGAAACAGCGTTCGGGCATCGCCTCCATCATGATGTTGAGCGAACATCCCGAAGGCATGGCCGGTGTGATTCCCACGATCCGTTCATTGGTTCGGGCCAATTCCAAAAGGCTCTCTCCGAACACCTCTTGATATAAAGGGGCTTCATCCGGCCGACGTTTGCTCATCCGGGTCCCGGTATCGGGATCGAACAGCCCCGGAGCATGCCAAATGCGCTGATGTTCCTCCGCCGGTTTATAGCCTTTCCCCTTGACCGTCAGCACATGCAGCAATTTAGGTCCCTGAATGTGCTTCAAATCGCTGAATACTTTCACCAACTGTTCCACGTTGTGTCCGTCCACCGGCCCGAAATAGCGGAAGTTCAAACTTTCAAACAGATTGCTCTGACGCAGAAAGGTCAGTTTCAGCATATTGCCGGCATGTTGAATCAAGCGGCGCAAACGAGGAAAGCCCTCCAGGCGGGTCCACGTATGGTGTTTGAACAGGTTGTAACGTTTTGAGGTGGTCAGTTTGAGCAGGTATTCCTTGAGGGCCCCCACATTGGGATCGATCGACATCCGGTTGTCGTTGAGCACGACCAGCAGGTTGGTATTGGCCGCTCCGGCGTTGTTGAGTCCTTCGAAAGCCAGGCCTCCGGTCATGGCCCCGTCACCGATCACCGCCACCACATCGCGCGTTTCACCCCGCAGGGCCGATGCCGTAGCGATTCCCAAGGCCGCAGAGATAGACGTAGAGGAGTGTCCCGTTCCGAAAGCATCATAAGGGCTTTCGCTCATTTTCGGAAAGCCGCTCAATCCGCCCAATTTCCGATTGGTCGGGAACAGATCCCGACGACCGGTAATAATCTTATGGGCATAAGCCTGATGGCCCACATCCCAAATCAATTTATCTTCAGGCGTATGATAAACATAATGCAGTGCAACGGTCAATTCGACCACGCCGAGGCTCGATCCCAAATGGCCGGGATTGGCCGAAAGTTGATCGATGATATAAGCACGCAACTCCTCGCAGTAAACTTTCAGTTCACTGATGTTCAACTTCTTAAGGTCGTCCGGTGAGTTGACGGCAAACAAATATTTGGGTTGAGAACGAATCATTTCCCTGCGTTAAACGTACAAAGATAGGAAAAGATAGTCAGAAACCCGCCTGAAAGAGAAGCCCATGCCGGGAATCCAAAAACTTTTTCGTATCTTCGTGGCAACGAATGCATCCAAAACACGATACCATGAGAAAAATTCCATTCGCCATATTGACGGCTCTGATTCTGAGCGGTTGCGTATCGACCAAGAAATTCAACTCCATGAAGGCCGAGGCGCTGCGTCTGGACAACGAATTGACGCAAGCTCAGCAGCGCAACGAGGATCTGGCCCAGCGCAACGACGCGCTGACGATGGAAAAGCAGAAACTCATCGCCGACACCGTTCGTCTGCACGACCAATACGTCACGCTCCAGCAACGTTACCAGAAGTTGCTCGCCGATGGATCGGCCGAAGCTGCCCGCATGCTCAAAGAACTGGAAAACAACCAGTTGGAGCTCAACGAACGGTCCCGTCGGGTGGATGAGCTGGAGGCCATGCTGCGCAGCCGCGAAGAAGCCATCAACAACATCCGCCGCAAAGTAGCCGACGCCCTGACCGGATTCGAAGGCAAAGGCCTGTCGATCTCCATCAAAAACGGGAACGTGTATGTATCCATGGAAGACAAACTGCTGTTCCGTTCGGGCAGTTTCGAGATCGATCCCAACGGAGCCCGGGCCGTACGCGATCTTTCGACGGTACTGGCCCAGAATCCCGATATCAACGTGATGGTGGAAGGGCACACCGACGATGTACCCTATCGTCCCAACGGGCAGTTGAAAGACAACCTCGACCTGAGTGCCAAACGTGCCACGACGGT
Organism: uncultured Alistipes sp.; assembly: GCA_944326855.1. GTDB lineage: Bacteria > Bacteroidota > Bacteroidia > Bacteroidales > Rikenellaceae > Alistipes_A. Next base: position 75,520 of record CALVFO010000051.1, read on the forward strand.
CGTGCGCCTGTTGCTGGAAAACAAAGCCATCCAACCCAGTCGCATTATCGCGGCCGGTCGGGGCGAATCCCTGCCGGTAGATCCGGCCAAAACCGCCGAAGCCCGGGCCAAGAACCGCCGTACGGAAATCATCCTCACGCCCAAGTTGGATGAACTGATGCAAATCATGGAACCCACCCAATAATCTCTTAATCGACATACACCCAACACCATGCCTGCATACAAACGCATACTTTTGAAATTGAGCGGAGAATCGCTCATGGGCGCTCAAAAATACGGTCTTTCCACCGAGGTATTGACCCAGTACGCCACGCAAATCAAAGCCGCAGCCGCAAGCGGCGTCCAAATCGGAATCGTGATCGGCGGCGGGAACATATTCCGCGGGCTGAGCGGTGTAAAACGCGGGTTCGACCGGGTGAAAGGCGACCAGATGGGCATGCTGGCCACGGTCATCAACTCCCTGGCCCTGCAGACCGCGCTGGAAGGAGAGGGTGCCCGAGCCCGGGTACTCACCTCCATCCGCATGGAACCTGTCGGCGAGTTGTACAGCAAAGACAAGGCTTTGGAACTGATGGCTTCGGGCGTGATCGTCATCATCGCCGGAGGGACCGGAAACCCCTATTTCACCACCGACACGGCAGCCGCCCTGCGAGGGGTCGAAATCGAAGCCGATGTTTTATTGAAGGGGACCCGCGTAGACGGTGTCTATACGGCCGATCCGGAAAAAGACCCCACGGCCACCAAATTCGACCGGATTTCGTTCGACGAGGTGTATCGGCGCCAACTCAAGGTCATGGACCTGACCGCTTTCACCCTGTGCAAGGAAAACGGTCTGCCCATTGTGGTTTTTGATATGGATACACCGGGCAACCTGGCGAAAGTAGTTGCCGGAGAACCGATCGGAACCCTGGTCAACAACTAATCGCCATACAAAGCGACTTACAGACCGCGTCCCATACACGCGCTGAACGAATTTCAAATCAAGCCTCATAAAACCTTACTCCATATGATTGAATCCAAGACCATATTAGATGCGGCCCAGGCCAAAATGGAGCGATCCATCGAACATCTGGCCGATGAGTTGGCCTCGGTTCGCGCCGGTAAAGCCAGCACCAATGTATTGAACGGCATCACCGTAGAATATTATGGCAGTGAAACGCCCGTTTCGCAAGTAGCCAGCGTCACCGTACCGGATGCCCGTACCGTACTGGTACAACCCTGGGAAAAGAAATTGATCCCGGTGATCGAAAAAGCTATTTTGGTGGCCAACATCGGCCTCACGCCCTCCAACAACGGAGAACACATCCGGTTGAATATTCCGCCTCTGACCGAAGAACGGCGTAAAGATTTGGTCAAACAGATCAGAGCTTGTGCCGAAACCGCTCGTATCAGTCTGCGCAGCATTCGTCGTGATGCGGTAGAATCGTTCAAAAAAGCCCAGAAAGAAGGGATGCCCGAAGATGTATCCAAAGACGGAGAAACATCCGCTCAAAAACTGACGGACAAATACGCCAAGAAAGTAGAAGAGATGCTGGCCGACAAAGAAAAAGAGATCATGACCGTCTAAATCTCTTTTCCTTCGACCGATACACACCGAGAACGGGAAAACGGCTTCATCCGTTTTCCCGTTCTCGGCTTTGGGTCCGTCGGGCATTTTCTCCGAAACGACTCGCGTTATCGGCGATTTCCGGGCCATACTGTCGCAAGCGGCCGACATTTCCCGACCGAACGGACCTCGCTGTGCAAAAAAAAGAGTCCGAGACAATCTCGAACTCTTTGAGTAGCGGGGGCAGGACTCGAACCTGCGGCCTTTGGGTTATGAGCCCAACGAGCTACCAACTGCTCCACCCCGCGATTTCGGAATGCAAATATAAGATAAAACTCGACAATTTGCAAACAAATTTCCCAAAGAAGACATTTTTTCATACAACGATTCCCTTCCCTACCCGAGAAACGCTAAACCCGGCTCCGTCTGTAAAAGAAGAGTATCAACCTATATACCAGTATTTTTCACATTTAAGAATCGACGATTCCCACCCTAAAAACGATTTATCTGAAAATCACAATTCGTAAATCACCAACACCGGATTGTCATTCTCCGAAAGATCCAATTCTTTCTCCGACTGAAACGATTCGAGATACTGCATAGCGGGAATCAACGTGATGAACGAATCTGCGTCGGTGGCATATATATCGCTTTGTATAAAAGAAGGCGTTTCATGTCGATGGGAACAACAATACTGTTCCCCGGAAGATTTGTCATAAACCCACGTATAACGTTCCGTTCCGAGGTTGAAACAGAGCGCGATTTGATGCGCAGTTTCATAAAAATCCAGATACAGCACCTTTCCTTCATCCTGCAGACGCTGGATAATGGCCATCGAAGAAGGGATCCCATTGAGTTCTTCCGCCAAAGCATCGCTGATTCCGTGAGATCCGAAATCGAACGAATAACGGGGCTTTGCCTCCAATCCGTCGAGTGTATATACAACATGTGAGAGGCTGGGTAGGTAATAGCAGGTATCCCCTCGTGTCTGGAATCGCTTTCGGGTTCTTAAATTGACTTTCAACTCCCAAGGTAGATCCCATTTGACTACTTCCCCCTTGAAATTACTGATAGCGAGCCTGTTGTTCTCGGCCACGCGAGCTCCTTGTACGTCGTTATACACGAAAGAGGGGGTTACTTGAAATTGTGTGCCATCGGCATTCAACGAAGTGTTGCCCTGAAAATTTCCGTCCAGATCGAACCGCATGATCCGTTTGCGCATGGGGTCCAAAAGAAAGAGTGTGTCCTGAACAACGCAGACATCCGCCAACCGTATATATTCCCGATCGCTCCGGCCTTGAGCATGAATGACCCGATGGATTTTACCCGTGTTTTTCTCAAAAATTACGATTTTGTCCCAATCGTTGAGAACATAATAATCCGGTGTAACATTCACGGTGATGTAACTGCCCAACAGCGCATCGGGTCGGGTCTCCAACGGTACGACCTTAACTCGTTTCAGAGGAGGCAGCTCCGTTGGCTGCATCGAGATTCTAATTTCGGAAGACGGTTGTTGAAACGTTTGACTTTGGCAGGAAAGACAGATTCCTGCCAGCAAAAGAGTCTGAAGATAAAATTTCATATACAGGCTATTTAACAGAAATTTCACGCTTTTCCCGGATACGACCGGTCCGTCCCATCCTTCGCGCCGGCAGCCTACAAAACCGCAACGGCTCCTGAGAGCAGCCTGCCATTTCACCTCTCATCACAGAGCTGTCCCTGATTCGTCCCTTCCTGTTAAATAAATCGGCCGGATCCGAAACGGATACCCGACCCTCGAAATTGTATTCTCGTATAGAAAGATACGGTATTTCGGCCAAACAACAAAATTCCCACAAAAAAAGCGCCCGATGTTCGGACGCTTATTCGATATGCAGTCTAAAAAACTCACAAGGCGCGCGCCACGATTTCAGCCAAATCGTATACCGGCAGAGTCGCCTCCCGAGCGATTCCCTTTTTGCAGAGCGGACAGGCCGTGACGATACTGTCGGCTCCGGTAGCCGCCAACGCCATGGCCACCTGCTCGCCGATCCGACGTTGACCTTCGTCGTCGATGGCCGTGTTGGCCAGGCTCGATCCGCAACACAACGCATGTTCACGGGTTTCGGCCGGTTCTTTCAGGACCCCCAACGCCGCGATCACTTCCCGCGGGGCTTCGTAAATACCGCTTCCGCGCCCCAGTTCACAAGGATCGTGATAGGTAAACGTTTCCGAACCGGAACGGAGTTTCAGGCGCCCTTCGGCGAGCAACCGTTGCAGGTATTCCGAATGGTGCAGCACTTCGATGCCTTCCAGAGCGTAATCTTCCTTGAAAACTTTCAAACAGATGGGACAGGAAGTAACCAGCGTGGTAATGCCGTGTTGACGAAAGAGATTCTTGTTGAAATCCATCATTTTGCGAGCCGCATCCACCTCGCCCGAAAGTTTCAATGGACGCCCGCAACATACGCCTCCGTTTTTGTCGGCCCACCAAACCTCTTCGCCGGCAGCCGTGAAAATCTGTTCCATCGCCCGCAGAATTTTTGGGGTCAACAGCGTCATGCACCCGGCAAAATAACCCACCTTGCCTTCTCCGGTCGAAAGATCCTTCCCCTGAATATAGGCATAACGATTCGGGGAATCGGGATAGGCCCGTTTAACCCGACTGTTGAGACGCAGCGTGTTCTGTTCGATTCCGACCGGGCAGGCCTGTTGACAACGGCCGCACATCAGGCAATTGTCGGCCACAGCGTCGGTCAGCCGACCGTAACGACGGTCACGCAGGAAATAAACCGACTGTACTCCCTGAATACCCGCTCCGCTCTGCAACTGACAGGGATCGATACAGATGCCGCAACGAGAACAGGCATCGACCTGAAAATGATCGAAAGAGGATTCTTTCTCTGCCGCCCTCAAACCGGCATTGCGCAGAAAGATCAACGGAATTTCGGTGAAGATGTGCATGTAGCGCGAAAACGGCAACGCCACAAAGAAAACGCCCAAGGCAATGGAATAAATCCACCAGGCCGTTAACTCGACATGTTGGGCCTCGATGATACGAGCCGGTAAAAAATCGGCCAACCACTGCCCGAGGCTGCCGGTCAGGAAGCTGCCGCAACCGATACCGGGCGGAATCAACTGCGTATTCTCGCTCAGCGTCCAGACATAACCGCCGAATCGCCACACCTCGGCGCTGGTCAGACTCTCCGCCAACAGTCGGGCAGGGAAAATCAGCCACAGAGCCGTCAGGGCCACGCGGTCGCCGAGCATATGTTTGGTCGTTCGTTTCATCCCCATGATCCTCGAATACAGACGCTTGAAAAGGGCCAACACGACTCCGACGAGGATCAGCAACAGCAAAGCGTCCTTAATGAGTGAAAAATTGAAATTCCGCTCGAAGATGGGATGGACGTAATACGAAAAGAAAATATCGACATACAAAGGCACGCTTTCGCCTTTGAAATAGACGAAGGTTTCGAGCCAACCTACCGAAATCAACAAAAACCACCCCAAGGCAAAACTGGTATGCATGTAACCCAGCAGCGGGTTGGTGCGCCAGATTTTACGGTGCAACAGGGATTCGTTGAAGATTTCGACCACGGATTTCCACGTGGCACGGGTGGGCAGCGAACGCCAGAAGAGCCGTTTCTGTTCCCGACTCAGCCCGATGAACCAGTAGATATACTTGCACAGCAGGGTGATCAGCAGAAAAAAGGCTCCGGCATAGAACGGCAGAACGAATAGTCTGAAATGTTCCATCAGCGCGAACGGTTAACTAAATGTTTTTTGAGGGTCAGCACGATCTGGCGGGTATTGATTCCCCGCGGACAGGCCAGCCGACATTTTCCGCAAAGCATGCATTTTTCGAGCTCTTCGGCCATGCCCTGATACTCGCCCCGACGCACCAGGGTGTGTACCTTACGCAGGCTGAACGAGGTGAGGTTGGCGGCCGTACAGGTCGCCGTGCAGTTGCCGCAGGCGATACAGGTCTGCAACTCCGGATACTCGCGCAGGAGTTCCTGAGAGTAGCTCATGTCGTTGCGATCGATGTCGATCGACCGGGGACGACTGATCGAATATCCCCACGTGGTCATGACTTGGCGGCATTAAGGGTTTGAGCCACCTGGTAGGCGGCGGCGATGCCTTCGTTGATCGACTCCCCGATGTTTTTGGGTGCTGTCACCGTGCCGGCATAGAATAACCGGGGCGAGGAGGAGCGTACATTGCCGGAGAATTGATTCAGCGGACGAAGGAATCCGCTGGGATAGAGGTCAATGTTGTTGTTGCGGCCGAAAGCCACGTTACTCGACCCGGCCTGCATGCCCACCGCCAGGATCAACATGTCGACACTCATACGCAAGGGCCGTCCGATGAGCGTATCTTCGGCTTTGATATGAATGCGGTGATCGATGGTCGGAGAGGCTTCCGAGATGCGGCCTCGCACGAAATGGATGTTATACTGTTGCTGGGCCTGACGGTAGAGTTCTTCATACCCCGGTCCGAACATGCGCATATCCATGTAGAAACTGAATATCTCGGCTCCGGGAATCTGTTGTTTGACCTCGATGGCTTGTTTGACGCCCGTGATGCAGCAAACCCGCGAGCAGTGCCGCTGATTGACTTTTTCGTCCCGGGAGCCTACACAGTGCAAAAAGGCCACGGTCTTCGGTTCCCGACCATCGGCCATCCGGACCCCGCCTTCCCGAAACATCCGTTCGACGTCGACCGTCGTATAGACGTTGTCATAGAGACCGTAACCGTACTCTTCTTTGCGTTCGGCCGGAAAAATATCGAAGCCCGAAGCGACCACCACCGCTTCGGCATCCAAACGGCTGCCGTCGGAGAGAGTCACGCCCCGTCCCTGTTCCTCGATCTCGGACACCGTGGTGGAGGTCCTGACCTCCGAAGCGGTTTTTTCCACCCGTTTCAGCAGATCGCCGAGTACTTCCTGAGCGGGCGTCATGGTGGGAAACAGACGATCCCAGCGGCACAGCTTACCGCCCAACGAGGCTTCTTTCTCGATGATCACCGGTTTGAATCCCAGTTCGTCCAGGGTGATGGCCGTCTGCATGCCGGCGACTCCTCCTCCGATAATGATTACACGTCCTGTCATAGGTTTGCTTGGTTGCGAAAGTTATTTCGTATAGCAGCCGATGATCGAGTCCTCGGGCTTGCCGATGAATTTTCCGTTTTTACCCAGATACTTGGCACCCGGATCATATTCGATTCCCATCTTGTCGAGCAAAGGTTCGACCGCAACCTGATGCAGCTGCAGGCCCAAATCCCAGGGATCGTAGCCCAACACCAATCCGGCCATTTCTTCGTAAGTCAGCACCGGAATCCCGTGCCCGTCCTGCCCGTAAAGCGTGCCCTCCATCTCCGAAATGGCATACTGCCAGCGATCGAGAAACATGGTGCATCCCGGACAGTTCGCCACAATAAAATCGGGTTTATAGGGAGCCATCGATTCCAGTTTTTTCTTGGAATTGGCGACCGGACAGCCCCGATTGGCCTGAACCAGGTAGTTGCGAAACCCGAATCCGCAGCAATGACGCCGTTCGGGATAATCGATACACTCACCGCCCCAGGCTTCGACCATTCCCGAAAGAACATAAGGAAACTCCGAGCCGCCCACACCCACTTTCGGGAAAATCTTGGCATAATGACATCCGATATGATCGACCACTTTCAAGGGTTCACCCGTCTGAGCATTGATCAGTTTGTGTTTGGCCTGAGCCGCGATCTGATGGCGGTGGTGAAACATAACGTCCGACGTATGGGCCAGATTCTTGGGTTTCTTGAATTCGCGACCCGTCGCTTTATACAGGTATTCATGAGCCTTTTCTTCCTGTTCCGGGAAGTCGTGCCACATCTCCAGGGCCTCGGAATAGATCCCGAACGAGGTAATGCACGAAGAGACGAAATTTTCGTATCCGGCCTCGGTCATCAGGGAAAACTGACGGGCCACGACGGTCATGATCGTATCCAGCGGCACAATATCGGAGTGATAACCGATCCCGGTACAGGAGGTATGGCGGGCGTCATCCAACACATCGCGACCGAGGTCGTTGCCCAGAATATGGAGAAAAGCCGCTTCGGAACCCGGGAAAAAGTTCTGACGGATGCAACTGCGGGCATAGTAATAGTGGTCGTCCGCAATATCTTTCTGGTATTCTTTCCAAGTGATTTTCATAACTTCCGATTATTGATGGGTTCCGTTGTCGGCCGTATAGATATGATGGAAATATTCATCGTCAGCCCCTTCGAAACCCATCTCGATGGCTTTCTGCTCGGAACATTTTTCCAGGTTGTCGAAGAATTCGTCGCATCCGGTCACTTTCAGAATGCTGTGCAGTTCGGCCATACTCTGATCGTCGATTTTTCGTACGGCTCCCGGTCCTTCCTGACGATAGTTGTCTCCGAAGCGCTCGAAGACATCCCGATCATGTTCGTATATCCATTTCCAGACGGGCCCCTGTTCCGGATGCATTTCCGGATCGATCAGTTCAGGCATCAGACAATACCCCGTATTGACGATATTGTGTCCGATGGTGCGTTTCAGGGCCAGTTGCTGGCGTCCCTTTTCGCTGTAAACGAAAAATCCCAGCCGCTGAGAGAGGCTTCGCAAGGATTGGATGATATAAGCCGGAGTATTGCCTCTCGGACAGCGAGGACGGCAGGACATGCACTCGCCGCAATACCAAATGGTATCGCTTTTGAGCAGTTCCTCGATGGCCCGATCATCCTGGGTTTGGACGGTATCGACGATCTGACGGGGATCGTAATTGTAAAATTCGGCCGACGGACACACTCCGGTACAGATGCCGCAGTTCATACAGGCGGTCAGGCCCTCTTTCATGCGCACATCCTCCATCAGCATATTGAAATATTTCCCCATGGCGGTCTCCTTAATGGATACAGTTTTCAACATAACAAAAGTACGAATCCCGTTCCAAGGTACGATAGGGATGAAGACGTATTTTGGATAAGTATAAATACGTATTCCCTGTCAGCAAGAAATTTTAAATCCTGATTTTCTGTCGGATAGCAAAACCTGTCCGAGACACGGCGAGAATCTGAAGGGATTTGCTTACCTTTGTCTCTCCAACCTCGATACCATGAAACCAAATTACGAGCTTCAAGAAAGCTACGATGCGGAAAAAATCGCCCGTCTGTCGGAGCACTACCGCGAGATACTGACCCTGCTGGGCGAAGATCCCACGCGGGAAGGATTGTTGAAAACGCCCGAACGGATGGCCAAAGCCATGTGTTTTCTGACGCAGGGTTATGTTCAGAATCCCGTCGACATTTTACTGTCGGCCAAATTCACCGAAGAATATAAACAAATGGTGGTCGTTAAAGACATCGAGTTGTACTCGATGTGCGAACATCATCTGTTGCCGTTTTACGGCAAAGCCCATGTCGCTTACGTTCCCAACGGCTATATCACCGGTTTGTCGAAAATCGCCCGGGTCGTAGAAGCCTTTGCCCGTCGGTTACAGGTACAGGAACGGCTGACCGTTCAGATTCGCGACTGCATTCAGGAGGCACTCGATCCGCTGGGCGTAGCCGTCGTAATCGAGGCCAACCACATGTGCATGCAGATGCGCGGGGTGCAGAAACAACACTCGGTCACCACGACCTCGGCTTTCACGGGCATCTTCCTGTCTCAGATACAGACCCGTCAGGAATTCATGCACCTGATCGGACAATAAGAGCCGGACTCCCGTTCCGATGCCCTCTAACGAAAAGCGGATCGTCTCCTTCCGGAAATGATCCGCTTTTCGTTTTATGGTTCCAGCATCAGCTGCCAATCACCGACATCGAGCCAGGTTCCGAACTTTCGTCCGACCTCCCGGAAATGAGAAACCTGCTGAAAGCCCAAATGTTCATGCAAACGTACGCTGCGCGGATTGGGCAAGGTGATGCAGGCGATCAGAGCATGTACCTTCTGGCGATCGATCGAATGCAACAATCTCTCGTACAAGGCCATTCCCCGGCCTCCCGCCACATAGTCGGAAGCCAGATAAATGGTCGTTTCCAGGGTGGCTCCATAGGCGGCACGAGTTTTCCAGGGGTGCACATAGCAGAATCCGACGACCCGTCCGTTTTCCTCCCCCACCCAGAAAGGCAACCCGGCATCGAGCACCTCGACGATTCTCCGCTGCATCGCATCCGGCGACAACGGTTCGATTTCGAACGAGTACACCGTATGTTGTACATAATAATTATAAATGTCACAAAGGGCCGGTGCATCCTGCAACCCGACCGGACGAATTTTCATGGTCGTTGTATCGTTCATCATTCCCGAAAATAAACGTGATTTTTTCTATTTCCGATCCGCTTCGTTGTCCGCACGATTTTCCCCAAACAGACCCGATCACTCCACAAATCGCTCCCGGAGCGGCAAAAGGTCGATAATCCGTCCCGCACAATCCATTTCTCCTTCCGACATCCGGTCTGCTTACCGAGACCACGGGCCTGTCGAAAACCCCGACGGTAAAACAAATCTCCATCATGCCCCCGAATTTTTCCCGATCCGGTGGCACGAATGTAACCATTAATCGGCTCCGATGTATCATCTGCTCCCAATACCTCGAAAAAAATCGAAATTCTTTCGTTTCCTTCCCTCGATCGACATCCCGAACCCGAACTTTTTCGTACCTTTATCCGCATTTGTAATCCTTCTAACTGTTCGGACACCATGAAAATTCAGTCGCTATTGATTTTCGGTCTATGGGGTTTGCTCGGTTTCCATACTTCCCTCGACGCACAACCTCAAGTCATCGCTCACCGGGGTTATTGGCAATGCGACGGTTCGGCTCAAAATTCACTCGCCTCGTTGAAAGCGGCCGACCGTATCGGCGCATTCGGTTCGGAATGCGACATTTATTTATGCGCCGACGGAGAATTGATGGTATTCCATGATCCCGACATCACGATCGACCGCCAGAAAATAAGCCTCGAAAACTCTTCTTCGGCCATACTGAAAAATTACCCGTTGAAAAACGGAGAAACGATGCCTTCGTTCGACCAATACCTCGCGACCCTGAAACAATGCCGAACGACCCGTTTGATCATTGAGTTGAAATCCATTGCCCTGACCGAAGCCCGGCAAACCGAACTGGCCCGAAAAACCCTCGACAAGGTACGACAGGCCGGATTGGAAGATCGCGTCGAATACATCGCTTTCAGTCTTTATCTGTGCCAGGAGCTCCACCGTCTGGATCCTCAGGCGCAGGTTGCCTACCTGAACGGTGATTTGAGTCCCCGGCAGATCAAGAAACGGGGGCTGACCGGTCTGGATTATCACATGGATGTATTCCGATCCCACCCTCGATGGATCCGGCAAGCCCGAAAATTGGGTCTAAGAACCAACGTATGGACGGTCAACGAAACGGACGACCTGCGTTATTTTATCGATCAACAAGTGGATTATATTTCCACCGACCAACCCGAACGGCTGCAACGCCTGCTCAAAGAGAGGCTTTCTCAATAAACAGGCTGCGCGCCGTATTCAGGGAAGCTGTTCTTGTCGATTTCCCTCATCCAAACGGGCCGACCTTTGAACCCCTGATGGAGGACTCAAAATAGACTTTGAAATTGAACCGATTACGAAACAATATGAAAAAACAACTGCTTTGCGCCATAGCGTTGCTGATGAGCGCACATCTTGTCGCGCAGGAAGAGTTTAAAATCATCTGCGGACCTTACCTGCAGAACATGCAGGAAGATGAAGTAACCGTCATGTGGATCACCAACCGCGATGCCGTCGGTTGGGTAGAGATCGCCCCCGACGATTCGGTCCACTTTTACGCCGAAACCCGTCCTGCTTTCTACCAAAGCATCAACGGGCGTAAAACGATCGGGCGGCTTCACCGGGTTCGGGTCAGCGGGCTCGAAGCGGGAACCAGCTATCGGTACCGCGTCATCTCCCGGGAAGTAACCCGTAACGAAGACTATTTCGTTCAATACGGCCAGGCTGTCGGCAGCGACGTATTCCTTCACGCCCCCTATCGCTTCACCACGTTTGAATCCGATCCATCATCCGTCCGATGCACAATCGTCAATGACATCCACGGCAAAAACGACCTGCAAAAAGCGTTGCTGAGCCGTGTACCCGATTCAGCAACCGATTTCGTCTTCTTCAACGGAGACATGGCCAACCACCTCTCTTCCGAACAACAGATCGTGGATGATTTTCTGAAAACCGCTTCCGAAACGTTTGCGGCCGAGACTCCGTTTTTCTTTTCGCGCGGCAATCACGAAACCCGGGGACGTCTCGCCTACGAATTTCTGAATTATTTCCCGACACCGTCCGGACGTCCTTATTATACGTTTCAGAACGGCCCGGCCTATTTCATCGTTTTGGACGGCGGGGAAGACAAACCCGACAACGACATCGAATACCACGGATTGGGAGACTATGACCGCTACCGGGACGAAGAAGCTCGTTGGTTGCAGGAGATCGTACAGAGCGAAGCGTTCCGGCAGGCTGCCTTCCGTATCGTTCTGATGCACGTCACTCCGGTCAACGACTCCTGGCACGGAGCGCTGGAGACCCGACAGAAGTTCGTACCGATCCTCAACGGACACGGCATCGATCTGATGCTCTGCGGGCACACTCATCAGGCCTATTATGCCCCGGCCGGAGAGAACGGTTGCGATTTTCCACTGCTGATCAACGCCCCCGACCAGGCGGTCGATCTCGACATTTCGGATCGACAATTAACGCTGACGGTCCGCGACTCTCAACACCGAACGATCAAAACCTTGAACTTCCCGACCAAAAAATAAAACCATGACACACTCTTTACGTTATCTGAGTCTCCTGGGGGTCGTGCTGATTACGCTGGCATGCACCTCCTCGAAGAATCCCACCGTCATCATCGACACGGATCACGGGACGATCACGGCCGAAATTTACCTGCAACAGGCTCCCATCTCGGCTGGAAATTTTCTGAAACTGGTCGATGAAGGACATTACGATCAGGGAAATGCCGTTTTTTACCGGGTGACCCGTGCGGATAATCAACCCCACAATGCGGTAAAAATCGACGTCATTCAGGGAGGTCTCTATCACGAAGCAAACGCCGAGGCCATCCCTCATGAGACGACCCAGGAAACCAGGCTGCACCATGTGGACGGGAGCCTGTCGATGGCCCGGGCCGAACCGGGCACGGCTTCTTCGGAATTTTTCATCTGCATCGGCGACCAACCCGAACTGGATTTCGGGGGTAAACGCAATCCAGACGGTCAGGGATTTGCCGTTTTCGGTCGGGTGACCGACGGCATGTCGACCGTACACGACATCCAAGCCCTGCCCGATCGGGGACAATACCTGATCGAACCGGTCAAAATCCGCTCTATCCGGCGCCTGCCATAAGGCCTTATCCGGTCGGCAGCCTCGATTCCGACCGACAGCCCCGATTCCGGCCGTTCCGATACGCAGTAAGGGAGTTCCCCGACCGCGTTCTGATTTACGGGATGGAACGTTTCAACGAATCGACGAACGTCACGATCTCGCGCTCTAAATCCGGATGCAACGGTTTGGCGGGATCGGCGTAAGAAGACATGGGGGCCGACGGGTCGAACCGTTTCAGCAGGTGATCCATATCGGGGATCACGATTTTGCGCGCAGTCGGACGAGCTTCGGATAACAACGCGGCATCTATCGGCAAAAGTTGAATATCCTTGTCCCCCTGCAGAATCAGAACGGGAACGTCAACCCGAGCCATCTCTTCGACCGGATCGTAAGCCAGGACGGATGCCAGATAGGGTTGTATTCCGGGATGGAACAAAGCGGTCAGTTCCGGAGGTGCTGCCACCCCGACCCGACCGGTCTGCAAACTGTCGATCACCGCACAAGCTGCCCGGAACAAGGAATCCGGAAGTTGAACGGACAACTGCATTTTCAAGATATCGCCCATTCGGCGTCCCATTCCGCAGAGCGAGATCAGGGCTCCGACCCGCGCATTGTGCTGAGCCGCTACCGAGCCGATTAACGCTCCTTCGCTGTGACCGGCTATTACCATCTGTCCGAATCGGTCCCACGCCGCCAAGGTATCGACCCACAGGCACACATCCTCGATGTAGGTTTCCAGCCGCAAATCGACACCCTGTGCCGCCTGCCGACTGGCTGCCACGCCCCTTTTATCGAACCGCAGGGTGGCGATTCCGGATTGGGCCAGAGTTTCCGCCAGTCGACGATAAACATGGGACTGTAATCCGCTTGGTGCATTCCCCTGACGGTCGACCGGACCGGATCCCGCCACGATAAGCACCAAAGGTATTTTCTCCGATACGTCCTCGGACGGAAGCTGCAAAGTGCCATACAAAACGCCCGTAGGCGTATGTAAGCTCACCTCCTGGGATTGAGCCTTCCCGCACAGGCAATACAGCAATCCTATACCAATCAGGATCAACCTTTTCATAACCTCCTTATTTTCTATTAAAAATAGGCAAATTTTCCGACAATTTTCGTTTCATCCCGTTTCTATTCACCCCGAGCACTCTCCTTCGGGCGGCATTGATCGAATCTTTGAGCATGTCCCAAAAATTTCTTACTTTCGTTCACCCATCCAGCCATTGCAAACATGCCGGTATCCGAACTCCATCCGCTTCCCTTTTTTCTGCCGCCTGAGGCCCGGTTGCTGATGTTGGGCAGTTTCCCGCCCAAACCCAACCGCTGGTCGATGCCGTTTTTCTATCCCAACCTGCAAAACGACATGTGGCGTATCATGGGCGTACTGTTTTTCGGAGACAAAGACCATTTGCTGACCCCCGATCGCAAAGCATTCGACCAAAACCGTATCCAGGCATTCTGCACGGAACACGGTATCGCGCTGGGAGATACGGCCACCGAAGTAATCCGGCTGAAAGACAACGCCTCGGATCAGTTTTTGGAAGTGGTGGCACGTATCGATCTGAAAGAGACATTGGCGCAACTACCCCGCCTGCAAGCCATCGTGACCACCGGACAAAAGGCCACCGACACCCTGCTTTCCCTGATCGACGCCCCGGAACCGGCCATCGGCTCCAGTACGACGTTCCGGTTCGACGGCCGCACCTTCACGTTGTTCCGCATGCCGTCCTCTTCCCGGGCCTACCCCAAGCCCCTGATGGAAAAAGCCGCCGTCTACAGAACCATGTTCGAAAAACTCGGCATGCTGCCCGCCCTCCCATCGGATCGCTGATCCATCAGCCCGGACCGGTTTCTGCTACGCATCCCTGTCGTTTCCATTTCCCCGTCTCCAGGCGGATATTCCGAATTTTACACCTCCCCCGAACCGACCGAATCGGAGAGCTCGTCCGTTTCCAACAGCCCCTTCCCAAACAAAAAAGCCGCTCATATAGAGCGGCTTTTGATTGTTATCGAATCGTTTACGATCAAAACTCCAGCGTCACCACATAGTCGATATCGGTAGGCACTTCAGTCAGTTTCAAAACCACCCCGTCCTTGTCCTGGGTAAATTTCACCGGCGAACCATCCTTGAACAACGTGGCCTTTTTCACCTTCTTGTCCGTAATCGGCAGGAACAAACCGTTATCCTGCAAATTCAGGATATGCACGTAGAGTTTATTGTCCTTTTGGGTCGTCACCCCCCAGTCGCGCGGTTCGATCTCTCCGCCCCGGGTTCCGTACACGCTCTCTCCATACTGACGCAACCAGGCACCCATCTCCTTCATCCGTTCCAACGCCAGGGCCGGAATTTCGCCATTGGGTTGAGGGCCTACGTTCAACAACAGGTTCGCGTTGTTGCCGGCCGCCTGCACCAGGTATTGAATCAGGGTACGGGGATCTTTATAATCCTGATCGGTAATGCGGTATCCCCACATCCCATTCATGGTCTGACAGGTTTCCAAAGGCAGATCACCGATTTCGGAATCCGCCGAATGCCCGGCCGTATTCTGTCCCGGAAGGTCGCGTTCGAACATCTGGAAATCTTCACCGTCGAAGGGTTTGAGGTGATGGTTGTTCCCGATCAGACAGCCCGGTTGCAAACGGTGGATCAGCGCATACTGTTCATCCAACTTCCAGTCCACCTTGTCTTTCTGATCCCACCAACCGTCGAACCAGATCATGTTGATCGGACCGTAATCGGTCAGCAGTTCGGTCAGCTGATTGTTCATGAACTTCAGGTAATCGTTCCAATTCCCGTGTTCCGTACGACCCGTACCATGTCCGCTGCGCCCTAACGGATAATAATCCGGACGACGCCAATCGAGGTGCGAATAATAGAAACCGAGTTTAATTCCCTGTTTCCGGCACTCTTCGGCCAATTCCTTGATCACATCGCGTTTGAACGGCGTGGCGTCCACGATGTTGTAATCGGACTGCTTGGTCCCCCACATCGAAAAGCCGTCATGATGACGCGAGGTGAAAACGATGTATTTCATCCCGGCATCCTTCACCGCAGCCACCCAAGCCGCCGCATCGAATTTCGAAGGATAGAAACCCGAAGCCAATTTGGCATATTCGTCGTAATGAATATTCTTCTGATCCATGATCCACTCTCCGTCGGCCATCATACTGTAAATCCCCCAGTGGATAAACAAGCCGAACTTATCGTCCTGAAAAGCCTCGCGATTTTTGAGGTTCTCTTCCGTCGGCTGATATTGGCCCTGTGCGGGAAGCTGCACGAGACATGCGACAGCCAGCATCAAAGCAACTAAAAAACTTCTTCTCATAATGAACATCTGTTTTGGTGTAGTATTTTCAAAGATAATCATTTGGCCGGGGAATACAAACCCGGGTCCTCATTTTTCCGACAGACGCTTCCCTCCATTCACGCTTACCGATCCTTTCGGACCCGTTCGGAAAGTCTCCGGCCAAGGCTCTCCCCATCGAAAGAGAGGACCCGATACTGGATTTTCCCGCAAAATCGTTATCTTTGGGGGTTAACTGCCGTATCAGGATCTTTCGGCCGGGAAAAGACTTTCCGCCGAAAGCTCACCGAAGACCGCAGACACATTCCAAAGCCAATTCATTATTAATCCATCTCTATGAAAAAACCCGCTTTTTTATCCTTGTTCCTGGTTTGCGCCACCATGGCCTCGGCCCAGGTCACCCCGCTCGACAGGGTGAATCCCATGATCGGGACCGCCAAAATGGGACACGTTTTTCCGGGAGCCTGTGTGCCCCACGGTATCGTAGCGCTGAGCCCCGACACCGACACCATTCCCCACAACATCGATGGGGTTTATCAACCGCGCGCTTATGAATACTGTGCCGGTTACCAATACAAAGACTCGACGATCGTCGGTTTCAGCCATACCCACTTCAGCGGTACGGGCCACTCGGATCTGGGCGACTTTTTGATCATGCCCACCACCGGCACCCTGAAACTCAATCCCGGCACCCAACAGGATCCCGACGACGGTTACCGTTCACGCTTCAACCACGCTTCGGAGGTGGCTCGTCCGGGCTATTATTCCGTCATGCTGGACGATTACGGCATCAAAGTCGAACTGACGGCCACGGAACGTACCGGTATGCACCGCTACACCTACCCCAAAGACGCCAAGGATCCGCGATTCATCCTCGATCTGAACCACGGTATCTATAACTACGACGGCAAGACCTTGTGGGCCAATCTGCGGGTGGAAAACGACACCACCCTGACCGGTTACCGCATCACCAACGGCTGGGCCCGTACGAACTACACCTATTTCGCCATGCGTCTGTCGAAACCGATCAAAAACTACGGTTATATCGACAAGGTGAAGCCACCGTATCTGGGTCAACTTCAGAAACTGGGCCTCAACCAGAACTTCCCGCATATCGAAGGCCGTCAGGTCGTTTCCTATTTCGAGTTCGACCTGGGGAACGATCCCACGCTGGAGATTCAGTTTGCCATCTCGGCCGTCAGCACCGAAGGTGCCCTGAAGAACCTGGAAGCCGAAGCCTTGGGCCGTTCGTTCGAACAACTCGAAAAGAGTGCCGCCTCGAAATGGGCCGAAGAGCTCCACGTGATCGAAGCCGAAGGAACGGACGACCAGCTCGACATGCTCTATACGTCGCTGTACCACACCCTGATCAATCCGTCGGTCTACATGGATGTGGACGGACAGTACCGGGGTCTGGATCACAACATCCACACGGCCAAAGGGTTCACCAACTACACCATCTTCTCGCTGTGGGACACCTATCGCGCCCTGATGCCTTTCTACACGATCATCAACCGCGAACGCAGCGCCGACATGATGGCTTCGATGCTGGCCCACTACGAACAGAGCGTACACAAAATTCTGCCGATCTGGTCGCACATGGCCAATGAAAACTTCTGCATGATCGGCTACCACGGGGTATCGGTGCTGGCCGATGCCATCGCCAAAGGGGTGAAAGTGGACAAAGAAAAGGCGCTCGAAGCCATGATCAGCAGTTCGACCAAACCCTATATCGTCTGCATCGGCGATTACATGCAGCACGGTTATGTGACCGACGAGTGCAACCCGGCTTCGGCTTCGATCACCCTGGAATACTCCTACGATGACTGGTGCATCTACCGCACGGCCCTGTCGATGGGACGTCAGGATGTGGCCGACCGCTATCAAAAACGGGCCCAATACTATCGCAACGTATTCGATACCACGCTGGGCTTCGTGCGTCCGAAAGGTGCCGACGGGCAGTTCCGTGAAAACTTCAACCTGCTCGAAACCCACGATATGGGCTTTATCGAAGGCAACTCGTGGAACTATTCGTTCTACGTACCTCAGGACGTTCACTCGCTGATCGACATCATGGGCGGCGACAAGAGTTTCGTACGCAAACTCGATTCGTTGTTCACGATGTACCTGCCCGACGAGTTCTTCGAAAAGACCGAAGACGTGACCCGCGAAGGGATCATGGGCAACTACGTACACGGCAACGAACCCAGCCACCACATTCCTTACCTGTATGCCTGGACGTCGCAACCGTGGAAAACCCAATACTGGGTACGCGAAGTGATGAACCGCATGTACAAAAACAACATCGAGGGGCTGTCGGGCAACGACGACTGCGGTCAGATGTCGGCCTGGTATCTGTTCACGGCCATGGGCTTCTATCCGGTATGTCCGGGGACCGACCAATATGTACTGGGGGCACCCTATCTGCCTTTCATGCAGCTCAACCTGGAAAACGGCAAAAAATTCGTAATCCGCGCCCCGAAAGTGAGCGATACCAACCGTTACGTACAGAGCGTAACCCTCAACGGCCAGCCGCTCAAACGGGCCTATATCACCCAGGATGAAATCATGGCAGGTGGAGAGTTGAACTTCGTGATGGGTCCCAAACCCAACAAGAAACGGGTTTACACCGCCGAAGAACAACCCTATTCCTTGAACTAATCGACGCCCGAATCTCAAAAACCCCTCCGTCCGACCGGGCGGCAGGGGTTTTCATCCGGCATAACCTAAAACCCTACCGAAATGACCAAAATCTCTCTGTTTTTCGCAGCCTGTACGATTCTGGGGGCGAGTCTGTTCACTACCTCTTGTTGCGAAAAGTCGACCCCACAAAGCGACATGATCGAATTCGCAACCCCGGAACGACCCGCCGGACAAACCGACGTCTTGGGACTGCGTTGCGACCCCATCGATACCGTTCGTGTCGCTTTCATCGGATTAGGAGCCCGAGGAGGCAGTGCTGTGGAGCGTTTCACCCACATCGACGGCGTAAAAATCGTGGCTATTTGCGACCTGGTTCCGGCATACATCACCCGGGCCCAAAAGATTCTGACCGATGCAGCTCTTCCCGAAGCGGACGCCTACTGCGGGGAAGAAGAGTGGAAGAAAGTATGCGAACGCGACGACGTCGATCTGATCTATTGCTGCACCGACTGGAAGTTGCACACCCCCATTGCCGTCTATGCCATGGAACACGGCAAACATGCCGTCAGCGAAGTTCCCGCCGCCATGAGCATCGACGAATGCTGGCAACTGGTCAACACGGCCGAAAAGACCCGTCGTCATTTCATGATGCTGGAAAACTGCTGCTATGATTTCTTCGAAATGGCGACACTGAATATGGCCCAACACGGTCTGTTCGGAGAGGTTTTCCATGTCGAAGGCGCCTACATCCATGACTTGCGGGATTACCTGTTCAACGACACGACCGGTTACCACGACATGTGGCGTCTGAAATACAACGAAGTACACGACGGGAATCCCTATCCGACCCACGGTCTGGGCCCCATCTGCCAGATTCTGAATATCCACCGGGGAGACAAAATGGAATACCTGGTTTCGATGTCTTCGGATCAGTTCAGTCTGACCCCTTCGGCCATCAAAAAACACGGTCCGGAAAGCGATTTTGCCAAACGTACTTATAAAAAGGGCGACATCAACACGACCCTGATCCGCACGGCCAAAGGCAAAACCATTCTTATCCAACACAACGTTTCGAGTCCGCGTCCTTACAGTCGGATTCACCTAGTGAGCGGCACCAAGGGCTTTGCCCAAAAATGGCCGACCGAAGTACTCTCGTTCGACTCGCTGGGCCATGAAGCCCTGGATCGCGAGGCCCGCGAACAGATGTTGGCCCAATGGGAGCACCCCATCAGCAAGGAATACGGCGAAAAAGCCCGGGAAGTGGGGGGGCACGGAGGCATGGACTTCATCATGGATTCCCGCCTGATTTACTGCCTGCGCAACGGTCTGCCGCTGGATCAGGACGTATATGATGCCGCTGAATGGTCTTCGTTGGTCGAACTGACCGAAACCTCCGTATTGAATGGCAGCAAGCCGGTTAAGATTCCCGATTTCACCCGCGGAGCGTGGAACAAAATCCAGGGATTTACCCTCGCCACCGCTCCGGGCGACAACCAATAAACAGTCGAATACGATGGATCAGAAAAAAGAAATTGTCAGCCGTTTTGCCATTCGGGGAACCGTTGCGGAACTCGCTCCGGTGGGCAACGGTCTTATCAACGACACCTATCGGGTACGTACCGCCTCGAAGGAGGATCCCGACTATATCCTGCAACGGATCAACCACCATATTTTTCAGGATGTAGACCTGTTGCAGACCAACATCCAACGCATTACCGATCACATTCGCGCCAAACTGATCGCTGCCGGCGAAACCGACATCGAACGCAAGGCCCTGCGCATCGTTCCGACTCATTCGGGCCAGTTGTACGATTTCGACGGGGAAAGTTACTGGCGGGTGATGGTCTACATCGCCGATTCCGTGACCTATGAGGCCATGGACAGCCATCTGGCCGAACTGACCGGTGAGGCTTTCGGTCGTTTCCAGCACCAGCTTTCGGACATGCCGGAAGGAGCCTTGCGGGAAACCATTCCCAATTTCCACAACATCGAATTCCGGCTGGAAGGATTTCGGCAAGCCATCGATGCCGATCTCAAGGGGCGGCTGAACGAAGTGCGTCCGCTGGTAGACGAACTCTTGGCACGAGCCGCCGAAATGTGCAAAGCCGAAGTGCTGCACCGGGCCGGCAAACTCCCCAAACGGGTCACCCACTGCGACACCAAGGTCAACAACCTGTTGTTTGACCAGGCTGGACAACCCTTGTGCGTGATCGATCTGGATACCACCATGCCAGGGTATGTATTGTCGGACTTCGGAGACTTCATCCGCACCGGGGCCAATACCGGAGCCGAAGACGATCCCGATCTGAACAACGTAAACGTCAACATGGATGTCTTCCGTGCTTTTTCCACCGGATACATCCGTTCGGCCGGAGATTTTCTCACGCCTACCGAACGCGAGAATCTGCCATTCGGGGCCAAGATGTTGACTTACATGCAGACGATCCGTTTCCTGACCGACTACCTGGAAGGCGACACGTATTACAAGATCAAACACCCGACCCACAATCTCCAACGCTCGTATGCCCAGTTCAAGCTGCTGCAAAGCATCGAGGCGCACGAAAAAGAGATGTCGGATTTCATCGCCGGACTATAAGCCCTGAACGAGCGGTCTGCGAAAACGCAGACCGCTCGTTTCCACACAAATCCTGCTGCCATGACAGAAGCTCTTCCCTCCCTTTCGATTATCATCGCCACCTACAACCGAGCCGACTATTTAGTCGGGACCCTCGAAAGCCTGGCGGCTCAGACGCTCGACCCGAGCCGCTGGGAAGCGGTGGTCGTCGACAATAACTCCCGCGACAACACTCAAGCGGTTTTCGCGGCTTTTGCCGAGGCGCATCCCCATTTGCAACTCTCGATCGTCACCGAAACCCGCCAGGGTCTCTCTTATGCCCGCAACTGTGGCATCCGAAACAGTCGGGGTCCGTACATTGCCATCATCGACGACGATGAGAAAGTCAATCCGGGTTTTGCGACCAGCTACGTGGACTTTTTCAATCGTCACCCCGAAGCGGCCGGTGGCGGTGGCGTCGTCGTTCCCATTTACGAATGCGATCCGCCCCGCTGGTTATCGCCGATTGCAGCCCGTCCCATCGCAGGCGCCCTCTATCTGGGCGACCGGATTCGGCCTTTCCCGGCCCGGAAATATCCTCCGGGAGGCAATATGGGCGTGCGACGTACGGCTTTGGAACATTACGGCCTGTTCAATACGAGTTTGGGACGTACCGGAGAAAAACCGATGGGCGGAGAAGAGAAAGAGCTGTTCGCCCGCCTGAGAGCGGCCGGAGAGCCCATTTACTACCTCCCCGGAGCGGTCATCTACCACCTGATTCCCGCCAGCAAACTCACCCCGGCCTACTTCGACCGGGTCAACCACATGGGGGGCATGAGCGAACGGGTCCGCACCCTCGAACTGGGACGATGGGCCTACCTTCACCGCCTGATCGTCGAAGGAGTCAAATGGATCGGAGCGCTGGTCTATGCATTAGGATATACCCTGACCTTGCGACCCGCCAAAGGATGGTTCCTGCTGCGTATGCGCTGGCAGATCAGCCGGGGATTGGTCGGATAAAACGGCCATCCATTACACCAAGAGGGCGACTTACCGATCGTAAGTCGCCCTCTTTTTATGTTTGCGCCGTGATCCCGTCCGCAGCACTCCTGGCGCCCACCCATGACGAGACACGCAACCATCAGAGTCCCTTTTTCGCCCATTTCCAGGCCAGCCGGTTGTATTGCCGAAACACCCAGGCCCGTAGCGGCATGGGAATCCGATTCAACACCCACAGCTTGCACCAAGCCCGACGATTGCAACGCGTATAACGGTAGAAACGTTCCGCAGAACGACCCTCCTCAGTGCCGCCTTTGGCCGAAAGAGTCAGCGCTTTGCCGAGTTCTACCCGAGCCAGGTATTCGTTCAAATAGGGGTTGCCCTGTGGATCGTAAAAATCGCGAAACGAATAAGAGGTCTTCTCCGGCGTATAGATGGCTGCCGAACGGTTGGAGGCCACCACGCTGTAATTGAGCAACCGCTTGGGCGAAAAGCACACCGGATAACGTCGGGCGATCTTCACCCACATGTATTGGTCGCCTCCCAAACGCATCCCTTCCGGGAAGTCCCCCACTTCCCTGAATACAAAGGCCGGAATGGTCGAAGCCGAAGGAATGCTGACATAGCAGGTCAACGACCGCCGGAAGAAATCATCCACCACCCCTTCTTCTTTCGGAGAATGACTCGGGAAAATACCCTCCCGGCTCACGATATTAAAAGCTGTGCTGTACAGCCCGCAACCGGGATAGGTTTCAATCAGTCGGGCGATCTCCTCCAGATAACCCGGTTCCCAGGCATCGTCCGCATCCAACAGCGCCAGGTACTCGCCCCGGGCCTCGGCAATGGCCCGGTTGCGGGCTGCACACTCTCCGGCATTGGGTTGCGGGATCAGCCGGATAAGCGGGCTGTCGAACGAACGCACCACATCGGCACTGCCGTCCGTACTGCCGTCATCCACCACCACGATTTCCAGCGGAGGGTAGCTCTGCGCCAGGATCGAACGGATCGTATCGCCGATCTCGTTCTGTTTATTATACAACGGCACAATGACCGAAAAGGTACAGGTTTTCATAAACGGCTCAAAGTTGGGTTACACGCTTTCAGGCCCACACAAACGTACGGAAGGCACATTTTGCAGCCAAGTCGTATAAAAAGATGAATTCTTTCCGTAATTATTATCGATCAACACGACTTCGGGTTTATGCAACAACACGGCCAGAATGGCTCCATGCAAACGAGTCGTATAAGGAGTCCCATAGGAAGTCAGGAAACGGACTCCCGTCCGGATATTTTCTTCACGCAGGCTGCCGAAGGCCACCGCATCGGCCAAACGGGCCATTGCCCAACGCAACGGTCTCCCCGCCTCGCTTCCCGACAAACGATCACAGAGCCCGCTGAGTTTATAGACCAACCAGGTTGCCCGGGTCGTTCGTTCGAGGGTCGGCCAGTCATGCTGAACGGCCTTCTCGGGCAGCCTCTTCGGACGCGACTCCGAAGCCAACTCCTGATCGGTGCGCTTGAGCCACAGGGACGTTTCCGCATCCGATCGGACGGCATAACGCATCAACCGCTCCGGGGGAATGCAGAAAGCCATATCCGGCAACAACAATAAATGGTTTCGGAACGCAGTTTCCAATCGTGACCATGACTGCCGGTCCCGGGCACAGATCGTCAGATTCGGGTGTCGGGCCATCCGCTCGGCATCCGCCCGCATCCGCTGCTCATCCCGATAATAAACCGTCTGCGGAAAGATCACGATCGGATGATCAGCATAGGCCTCAATTACCCGAAGGCGAAAATCCTGCACCCCGGCCCACAGATCTCCGAAATTGCCGCCGCCATGCAGCAAAACCACCGTACCGGGTTTCAACCGGGGAAACATCCAGGTCGACATCGACCCATAACCCAACATGCGGTAAGGTAGCCCGCTCAGAAAGGACAACTCTCCCTCCCAGATTAACGTATCGCCGATATTGGCATGATACGGACAGTCCAACAACACATAATCGTCCGTAATCAACGGAGTGAGCTGTTCGCGCAACAGGCCTTGCAGTACTTCGATCGGATCGGCGGAGGTCGTCATACGCTAAGATTTATTGTACCAACAGATTGCAACCCCGGATTTCACTGCCGGAAATCCGTCCCAGAATACGGAAGCCCTCATCGGGCCGTGTAACCCCCAAATCGGCCGTCTGCAGGAAACTGCACGAATAGAGATTGGCCAGATCGATAAGGTTCACTCCTCCGGTACGTCCCGGAGGCAAAATTTCGAACGGATCGTTCAGATCCCGGATCAGCACCCGCATCCAACTCGGGGCATAAAACAGACCCTGCCCCGACGAATAGGCCTGAGACATCAGCTCGGCCATACCGTATTCGGAATGAATGGAAGAAACCCCGAAGGCCTTTTGTAACAGGTCGTGAAATTCTTCCCGAGGCAATTCCCGGCGTTTGCCCTTCATACCCCCGGTTTCCATCACAATGGTATCACGCAAGGGGCCGGGATGCTGTTCGGCCAAGTCCCACAAGGCGTAGCTGACCCCCAACAAAATCTTTTTCTTGTGACAGGAGGCCAAATCCTGCAACAGTTTTTCATGATCGTGCAGATAAAAGCCTCCACCCCCACGGGCAATCAACCGATCGGCCATATAGATCAACGACGAGCCTTCGCGTTCCAGGTAACTGGGCAGCAGGGCAAACAGCGCCACCTGCTCGGCCGGACCGTAAAAATGTTCGAAAGCCCGCGTAAAAGCCTCCTCGTACAGGGCCAAAGAAGCCACATAATGTTTCGAAGGTTCCTGTCCCGAAGTACTGCTGCTGGTAAAGATCTGTTCCGGTTCGCTTTCGGCAGCATAGATCCGGCAGGTTTTGAAAAGTTCCACGGGCAAAAAAGGGATCTCTTCCAGAGAGTGTATTCCGGAAGGATCGACACCCAACAGTTGCAGATACTCGCGATAGGGTCCGCAATGAACTGCCTGATAGCGAAAGATCGTCAGCGCCAAACGGGTAAACGACTCGTCGCCATCGACCTCGAATATCGTTCGGGGATCCACCATATCGGTCACACCTTCACCCATTATTGCTCCATCAACAGAAAACGTTCCGCCTCGATGGCCGCCATACATCCCGATCCGGCAGCCGTAATGGCCTGTCGGAAATGGGGATCCTGTACGTCCCCGGCTGCAAACACCCCTTCGATGTTCGTGCAGGCCGAACCGGGACGGGTTTTGATATAACCCTCTGTATCGAGATCCAATGCTCCGACGAACAGTTTCGTATTGGGGGTATGTCCGATTGCCACGAAAAATCCGTAGGCATCCACAACGCGTTCCGTCCCGGATTCGTGACGAACCCG
The DNA here is from genome assembly GCA_944326855.1 of uncultured Alistipes sp. Lineage (GTDB taxonomy): Bacteria > Bacteroidota > Bacteroidia > Bacteroidales > Rikenellaceae > Alistipes_A. The sequence continues at coordinate 101,266 of CALVFO010000051.1, forward strand.
TGCCCCGGTCACGCCGTTGTCATCGCCCAGCACTTCCACCGTATTATATCCGAACAAGACTTCGATATTGGCAGTTTCCATCACCCGCTTTTGCATGTGTTTCGAGGCTCGCAGGTAGTTCTTACGCACGACCATATAGACCCGGTTGCAGATCGAGGCCAGATACAGGGCCTCTTCGCAGGCGGTATCTCCGCCGCCTACCACGATCACATCCTTCTTCCGGTAGAAAAATCCGTCACAGGTGGCGCAGGCCGAAACCCCCATGCCCCGGAATTTCTGTTCCGATTCCAGTCCCAGGTAGCGGGCCGAAGCCCCCGTGGCAATAATCAACGAGGCGGCTTCGATTTGTTTTTCCCCATCGACCGTCACCCGGAAAGGTCGTTGCGAAAGGTCCACGCCGGTTACGACTCCGAAACGGACATCGGCCCCGAATCGCTGGGCCTGCTTTTTCATCTCCTCCATCAACTGCGGACCGGCGATTCCCTGCGGGAATCCCGGGAAATTTTCGATATCGGTGGTGGTGGTCAGTTGTCCGCCGGGTTCCATACCCTCATACACTATGGGGGAAAGATTGGCCCTTGCGGCATATATGGCAGCGGTATACCCGGCCGGGCCGCTCCCGATAATCAAGCATTTTGTAGTTTCGATATTCATGGTCATTATGTTGACGATTTGAACAAAGATACGTTTATTTATTCAATTTCGGGTAAAAATGACTACCTTTAGCCTGCCAAAAACCGAAAAGCAGGCGGTCGCCACCGCGAACAACCGGCCTTTGCCTTCCGATCGCGCGACAGAACTTCCGACCGGCCTATTTTTCACCGATAAGAGATTCTTAAATTCGATCCCATGCTGAGACGACCGTTTTCCCTGTGCCTGCTTCTCCTGTTTCTGTTACCGGGTTGCTCCATCCTAAAACCTTCGGTCCAAAAGAAAAAGAAGGCAGACTCTCAGCAAACTACCCCCGTTATTCCCTCCCAACCGATTCCTGCCGAGGAAGTTTTTCCGGAAACAGACCAAGAGGAATCGGAAGGTATCGACGACACCGCCATGTCCGATTCGTTGCCTTCGCTACGCAAACACAAGGAAAAATTACAACCGCAACCTGCGGTCAAAACCCCGGTCATCCGCTTCTCGGACGACGAAAGCCAGCATGTCCGTTTACCGGCCAACCGCAACAATCCTTTCCCGTCGTCCGGCGAGTTGGAAATCGATCTGAATGCTCTGCAGGATCAGTTCTATTACCCCTATCCGGGTAAACTGATCTCCCCATACGGATACCGGGGCCGATCCATGCACACCGGGATCGACATCAAAGCCATTCCCAACGACACGATCCGGGCGGCCCTGCCGGGTGTCGTACGCATGGCCAAACCCTATAGCGGATACGGCAACACCATCGTCATCCGCCATTATAACGGAATCGAAACGGTGTATGCTCACAACAGCCGCAATTTGGTCCGGGTCAACGACGTCGTGCAGGCCGGCGAACCGATCGCCTTGGCCGGACGTACCGGACGGGCGACCACCGAGCATCTGCATTTCGAACTGAGGGTGTCCGGGGAACACCTCAACCCCACTCTGATGGTCAATCCGGAATCCCGCACCCTCAAGGATGGCACGCTCTATCTTTCCAACCGGGGCGGGCGGATCCGCGGTTCCAACAAACCCTTGCCTTTGTATGCCGAAAACAAGGAAGATGCCGAGAAAACCTCTTCCGACAGCCGATCGTCGGTTTCGAAAAGTTCCTCACCGAACTCTGGGAAAGGATCGCCTCAATATCATATCATCCGTAAAGGCGACACCTTATCGGCTTTGGCCAAACGATATGGCACCACTGTTTCCAAAATCTGTGCCCTGAATGGCATCAAACCGACCAAGATTTTACAGATCAAGGAACGGATTCGGGTGAAATAATCCGAATCGCACACTCCTCCCGACAACACACCAACGGACTGCCCGCGAAAGGCAGTCCGTTGATGTTTCAACCCCTCGGCATGAGTCGTCTTTCCCGGATCATCGAATCGGGGAAACGCCGACCACACCCTATCCGGATACCTCCGGGGCGGTCAGGCAGAAGGCGGTCTGTCAGACGGGAATTTTCGGACTCAATCTTTGCCAGAGTGGGCTCCATTCCGATCGGTTCAATGTTCCTGACAACCGCGGAATGTGAAGTATTTCTGCATCAGATAACTGTATGCGATGGAGATCAGCGAGGTCAGCACCTGAGAAGGGGTCGGATAAATCCGGGTGACTTCCACAAAGAATTTCAGCAGCAAGTAATTGAGCAGGATGGAACCCAATACGCTCAACAGATAACGAAACAGTTGCGTTCCCCACATGAGCGGCGAATATCGAAAAGCGATGTTTTTCTGCAACCAGAATCCGGTCAAAAACGTAATCGGGAATACGACGATAAACGCCGCGATATAGGGCGAAATCGCCACGAACCCCAACTCAACAACCTCCTTGTCGAATACAAAGTTATAGAGCACGGCGTATAACACCCAGTTCAAAAGCAGATTGGCACCCCCACAGATCGCATAACGAAACGTTTGCAACGGCATGATCCGAGACAGGGGAACGAAATAGAAACGATCGATCAGACGAATCAGTCCATGAGCCAGTGTCATACCTTTTCCAGATTTCGTTGTTTTTCCTGTAGGGCGTACATCTGGTCGCGATACTGGGCGGCAGCCGCAAAATCCAGCTCCCGGGCCGCGCTTTCCATGGCTTCCCGGGCCAGTTTGATGGCTACATCCAGGTCTTTGTCGGTCAGATAGGCCGCTACCGGATCGGCCGCCATACCCGGCTGAACCGCTTTCAGATCATAGGTAACGCCGGAAGCCGACAGATTTTCACCGCTGATAATTCCTTTACTGCTCTTGACCGCCTGTCGGGGCATGACCTGATGCAGCGCATTGTAATACAACTGCTTTTCTCGACGACGGTTGGTATCCTGAATCGACAACCGCATCGAATCGGTGATCGTATCGGCATACATGATAACCCGTCCGCCCACATTTCGGGCCGCCCGCCCCGACGTCTGGGTCAGGGAACGCGCACTGCGCAGGAAGCCCTCCTTGTCTGCATCCATGATCGCCACCAGCGACACTTCCGGCAGGTCGAGTCCCTCGCGCAGGAGGTTCACCCCGATCAATACATCGAACAGCCCTGCCCGCAGATCGTCCAGAATCTGAACCCGTTCCAGCGTATCCACATCGGAATGGATATACCGACAACGGATTCCCATATGGTCGAAATACTTGTACAGCTCCTCGGCCATTCGTTTGGTGAGAGTCGTTACCAGCACCCGCTCATCCCGCAGGGCCCGTTTTTCGATCTCTTCCACCAGGTCGTCGATCTGATTCACCGTCGGTCGGATTTCCACCGACGGATCGATCAAGCCCGTCGGCCGGATGAACTGTTCGACAATAGAGCCTTCCGATTTGATCAGTTCGTAATCGGCCGGGGTGGCGCTCACATAAATCACATCGTTCTCCAACGCCTCGAACTCCTCGAAACGCAACGGACGGTTATCCATGGCGGCCGGCAAACGATAGCCGTATTCCACCAGATTGTGTTTACGGGAAGCATCCCCCCCGTACATGCCCCGAATCTGGGGAATGGTCACATGACTTTCGTCGATAATCAGCAGATAGTCTTTCGGAAAATAGTCGATCAGACAGAAAGGACGGCTACCGGGCGACCGGCCGTCGAAATAACGGGAATAGTTTTCGATCCCCGGACAATACCCCAGCTCCTTGATCATTTCCAGATCGTATTCCACCCTTTGTTTCAGGCGGCGGGCCTCCACGGAACGTCCGGCCTGCTCGAAAAACTCGCATTGTTTCCCCAGGTCGATCTGGATCTGCCGAATGGCACGTTCAACCCGTTCCTTGGTGGTAACGAACAGATTGGCCGGGTAAATTTTTACCCGTTCCTGATGATCGATCCGTTGTCCGGTCGTCGGATCGATCACGTAGATCATCTCGATCTCGTTGTCATACGAAATAATCCGGTAGCAGACATCCCCATAGGCGGCATAAATATCCACCGTGTCGCCGTTCACCCGAAAGGTTCCGGGCCGGAAATCCGCCTCGCTACGGGTATACAGCGCATCGACCAGGGCATACAACAATTTGTTGCGGCTGATGATATCCCCCACGTGCAATTCGATGGAGGTCGCGTTGAAGTCTTCGGGATTCCCGATTCCATAAATACACGACACGCTCGACACCACGATCACATCATTGCGACCGCTGAGCAGAGCCGACGTGGCACTCAAACGCATCTTTTCGATTCCTTCGTTGATCGAAAGATCCTTCTCGATAAACGTATCGGTAGAGGGGATATAGGCTTCGGGCTGGTAGTAATCGTAATAAGAGACGAAATACTCCACGGCATTCTCCGGGAAAAAGTTTTTGAACTCCCCGTACAGCTGTGCGGCCAGCGTTTTGTTGTGACTCATGATCAGGGTCGGCTTGTTGAGCCGGGCGATGACGTTGGCCATGGTAAACGTCTTGCCCGATCCGGTTACCCCCAACAACGTATTGTGCTTGCATCCGCTGCGGAGCGACTCGGTCAGCCGTTCGATCGCCTCGGGCTGATCGCCCGTAGGCTGGTATTCCGATACGAGTTTGAAATCCATGACACAAAGATAGACGATTTCCTGCAAACTTCTGCATGCCTCCGGCCGGGGAGCCCGCATAAATCCAGACTCCGGGCCGGAGATATTTTCCAAAGACTCCCGAAAATTTTCCCGAGAACCATCACAAAGTGATCCTCTTCCAAATAAATGGATGAAAACGCCCAATATATATCCGGCAAATTGTACCTTTGCGGAAACCTTTTACTCGATTTATGGGCTTCATCTCCATCCTGCTGCTGGGCGTCGGGCTCAGCCTCGATACGTTTGCCGTTTCACTGACCCTGGGTTTCGCCGCGGAACGCACCTCCCGGGCTCAAAAAATTCGTTTTCTGGCGGTCATCGGGTTATTCCACTTTCTGATGATCCTGGGAGGTTGGCTGTTGGGCGAAAATGTCAGTCGGCTGATTGCCGCCTACGACCACTGGATTGCTTTCGGGCTGCTGGCTTTCCTGGGCGTACGCATGATCCGATCGGGGCTCTCCGGGCAGGACAACGACGAGGTAGATTGTGACCTGCTTTCTCTGCGCAACACCCTGATGTTCGGCATCGCCCTGAGCATCGATGCCCTGATCAGCGGATTCAGTCTTGGCTTGGTCAAAGTCGCCCTGCTCGAAAGCAGTCAGTGGCTCAACATTCTGTTGGCCGCCGCTCTGATCGGCCTGACGGCCTCGACACTGTCAACCGTCGGGATCCTGCTCGGCAAAAAAGTCTCTTCGCATTTAGGGTCCAAAGCCGAAATTTTCGGAGGAATCATTCTCATTCTCATCGGTCTGAAAGTTCTGGCCGATCACCTGCTCTGATCCATTCCAAACACCGAACAGAGTCGAAAAATTTCCGTATCTTTGAGAGATCGTTTCCCGACCGCTTGGCTTTGAGTATCGGCCAGCCCGACGATCTCCGAACGCTGTATGATAGATCAAGCCACCATAGACCGCATATTCGCCGCCGCCAACATCGTGGAGGTAATCGGTGATTTCGTTTCCCTCAAACGAAAAGGTATCAACTATCAGGCTTGCTGTCCTTTCCACAACGAAAAGACCCCTTCGTTCGTAGTCTCCCCCAGCAAGGGCCTCTTCAAATGTTTCGGTTGCGGCAAGGGAGGGAATGCCGTCACGTTCGTCATGGAACACGAACACATGACCTACCCCGAAGCCCTGAAATATGTCGCCAAGAAATACAACATCGAGGTGGCGGAACGGGAAATGACTCCCGAAGAGCAACGCCACAACGACGACCGGGAGAGCATGATGGTGGTTTCGTCCTATGCGGCGGACTATTTCACCCGCATGCTGCACGAAAGCCCCGAAGGACAAAACATCGGACTGGCCTACTTCCGGGAGCGGGGCTTCTCCGACGCCACCATCCGCAAATTCGGATTGGGTTACTGCCCCGGAGGCGGCGACACCTTCACCCGTCAGGCCCTGACCGACGGGTATCAGGAACAGTTTCTGATTGCCACGGGACTGACCATCAAACGGGAAACCGGCGGATATTACGACCGCTTCAGCACCCGCGTCATTTTCCCCATCCACAGCGTGAGCGGCCGGGTGACGGCATTCGGGGGGCGCACCATGCGCACCGACAAGAAAACGGCCAAATACCTCAACTCACCCGAATCGGAAATTTACCACAAGAGCGACGTTCTCTACGGGCTTTATTTTGCCAAACGGGCCATCACCCAACAGGACTGCTGCATTCTGGTGGAAGGTTATACGGACGTAATCTCCATGCATCAGTCGGGGATCGAAAACGTGGTGGCCTCTTCGGGCACCTCCCTGACCGAAGGTCAGATACGGCTCATCAGCCGCTTTACGCGCAACGTCACGGTGATCTACGACGGGGACGCCGCCGGTATCAAAGCGTCGCTGCGGGGAATTGACATGATTCTTTCGGACGGGCTCAACGTACGGGTAGTACTGCTGCCCGACGGGGACGATCCCGACTCGTTTGCCCGCCGGCACAACGCCACCGAATTGCGCGACTTCATCCTGACCCACGAAGAGGATTTTATCGGCTTCAAGACCCGGCTGTTGTTGGATGAGGCACAGGGCGACCCGCTGAAAAAAGCTGCCCTGATTACGGACATCGTCCAGAGCATTTCGGTCATTCCGAATGCCATCACCCGGTCGGTATATACCCGCGAGTGCGCCCGGACCATGGAGATCGACGAACAGATTCTGCTGCGGGAAATCGCTCTCAAGCGCGTCGAACGTTCGGCCGGCAGCGAGGCCAAGGAGTTCGTCCGCAAACAGGAGATCATTCATCAACAGACCCGGACGGAAACGCCTCTGCCCCAACGCCACATCACGGCAGGAAGCAGCGCTGCGGAACTGGAACGCGAACTGATCAAATACCTGCTCAAATACGGCCATACGGATTTCGAATACCAGGAAGGGAAACAGTTCATCCCGCTGAATGTCGCCGAGGTGATTATCAACGACCTGGACAGCAACGGTATTGTCATGCGCAATCCGGTCTACCGCACCATCTACGAAGATTATAAAAAGCTGAGGGCCGAGGGGCGCCCGATCGAGATGAGTCATTTCATCAACCACCCCGATCCGGAAGTAGCCTCCGCCGTTGTGGATCTGCTGACGCATGACGACCTGTACACCCCCAGCAAGTTGTGGCAGAAACACGATATTGCCATTCACAGCGAACAGGAACTGCTGCCGGAGGCCCTGCCCCGGGCGGTCATCCTCTACAAGTCCAAGGTGATCGAAGGAATCATCCAGGAATTGCAGCATCGGCTGAGCGCTCCGGACCTGAGTGAAGAGGAGGAGATCCGACTGGCGTCCCAGATTTCGGCCCTCAACCGCGAACGTATCCTCATCGCCAAGAAGCTCGATCGTTCGATCCTCTGATCCCGACACCGTGCGCGAACCCGGCCCCAACCTCAGATCCGAGCCCGCACACCGACCCTCTCCCGGCCCCAGACCCGGCCCCAGACCCGGCCCCGCCTCGAAATCGGCTCCGGAGTTTTGCGGAAAGTCTAAGGGAGTTTTACAAGAGCTCCGCGGGAGCTCTAAGAAAGTTCTACACGAGGTCTGCGGGCAAGTCCGAGAAAGTTTTGCGGGCGGGCTGCGCATAAACAGGGATTTTGCAGGGAATACGGATTATCCGCTTCCCCCGACTAATTTCCGGAACCCTGTTTTTCCGGAAAGTTTTGGAAATACGCGAATGCTTTAAATGTTTTAAACGACAAACAGTATGGAAAAAGAGTTGTTGCAAACGATCAAAACCCGTCGCAGCTGCCGTCGTTACCAGCAGAAACAGGTTCCGGACGAACTGCTGCAGCAAGTATTGGAGGCCGGCACGTATGCCCCGACGGCCCGGGGGCTTCAATCCCCTTACATCGTGGCGGTACAACAGCCTGAACTGCTCCGCAAACTGGCCGACATGAATGCCCGGATTATGGGCGTCAGTTCGAATCCCTATTACGACGCTCCGACCTATGTATTGGTTTTCGCGCCCGACGAAGGCAAAAACTCGTTACAGGACGGAAGCTGCGTTTTGGAGAACATGATGCTGGCAGCCCACGCTCTGGGATTGGGAAGCTGTTGGATCAACCGCGAACGGGAAATGTTCGCCACCGAAGAAGGAAAGGCACTGATGAAAGAGTGGGGATTACCGGATGGATTGATGGGCGTCGGGGCCCTGGCTTTGGGATACCCTGCCGTGGCACCGGGCGAAGCCAAACCCCGTAAAGCCGACTACGTCCGCCTGATCCGGTAAATCGCACGCTGCGGACCGTCTTCCTTCGACCGGAAGAGCGGAATCGATCCCCCGGCATATCTTGACTTGGTTTCCCGGATCGGGGAAACAAAAACCCAAACGAAATCGGCCTACCTTTGTGGCAGGCCGATTTCATAAGCGGGCGCCGGTTCCGCTCCAAAAAATTCGCTTTTGAAACTCAAAGTCTCCGCACGTTTCCATCTCCTTTTCCCGAACCGATTTCCCGCCTACTGTCATGGAACCGGATCATACCCGCTTCCTCCCCACGGATGACAACGCAACAAGCGTTTCAGAGCCATCCAACCGCCCTTGAAAAGGCCGTATCGGCGCAATGCTTCCAAGGCATATTGGGAACAGGTCGGCACATAACGACACGAGGCCGGCGTAAAAGGCGAGATTCCGTATTGATAGAAACGGATCAACCATACCCACGGTGCGATGGCCGCCTTTCGGAGCCACTGTTTACGAGAAGTGGGATTCCTTTCCATACGATACGGTAAAAAATGACAACTCTCTACGGGAGAACACGTCCGGAAGAGGAGAAAATCGGTCCTGCTCAATGCCGATATTCGGCCAGCAAGGTTTCCAATATTTTACAGACCGTGGTTTCGATCAACGCATAATCCGCCACCCGATCCGTCGTATACAACAAGGCCAGGCTGAGACGCTCTCCCTGTCGCGACACCTCCTCGCGCAAAGGTTCCTTATGCAAACGATAGGCTTCCCGCAAACGCCGTTTGAGCAAATTTCGCGTATGAGCCCTTTTATGATGTCGTTTGGGAACCGATATCAATAAACTGACTTCAGAAGACGAAGCCGCTTCCCTCAACGCGACATAACGAATCGGATAGACGAAACCGCCCTTCCCTGCGCCGAACAAAGCATCGATCCGACGTTTGGAACAAAGTCGTTGTTCCTTCGGGAACGTATATCGGTTTTCAGACACCGGTCTATTTTTTAACGACGACCGCCGATTTGACACTGCTGTCGGAAGAGGCTTTCATCGCTGCCGGACGACGTTTCGAGGCCCGCACCTCGCGCGACTGGATATAAGCCTGGTCGGGAGAATCGCCTTCGAGCATCACGGTCGGCACCTCTTCGCCCGCTTCGATCTTCTGGATGTACAATTCCAGTGCCTTGGTCATCGACGGTGCTTCGGGAGTCGGGGCCATCACACTGACTGTCAATCCTTCTTTCAGAGCGGCTTTTGTCGTTCCGTGTCCGAACGTGGCGATACGGGGCAGAACGGCTCCCGGAAACCTGGAAACCAAAGTGGCGATTTCGGACGGACTGTAAAAAACCAACATATCGTATTGGTCGAGATTCACGTCCGACAAATCGGCCCCTACCGTACGAGCCAGGATAACCTTGTCAAATTTCAGCTTCAGTTTTTCCATGGCCATCGGCATTTCCGGTTTGTGCGGTTCGGAAAGCGTCAGCAGGAACTTCTCGGTCTTATGCTTGAGGATCAACTCCATGAAGTTGGCAAATGACCCGTCGGCAAAGAAGATTTTACGTTTACGATACACGATATATTTTTGCAAATAGAGCGCCACGGCCTCCGTATTGCAAAAATATTTCATGGTTTCGGGGATATTGATCCGAGCTTCTTCACACAAGCGGAAAAAACTGTCGATGGTGGTTCGGCTGGTAAAAATCACGGCGCTGTGTTCCAGAATTTCGATTCGTTGGCTTCGGAATTCTTTGAGGGAGACGCCTTCCACCTTAATGAAGGGATGGAATTGAATATCGACGTGATGTTTGAGAATAATCTCGTTGAACGGTGATTTTTCAACCTGGGCCGGAGCCGGCTGAGAGATTAAAAGATTTTTGATTTTCAAAACAATAACTTTTAACGTTCAGTTGTTCCCTCTCTGAACCGGCATTCCGGGTTGGCATTTCGGTTCAGGCTGTATAGCGCAATCCCGCAAACAACAGGAGACTGAGCGGGAAAATTTCGACGGTACAAAGGTACAAAATCCATTGCAGAATTGAAACATTTCGGACGACAAAGAATCGGTAACTGCTTCCGAGATATCCCCCGAAGATTAGAGCTATCATCCCGATCATCAAATAGATAATCCATCGCGCACCCTCTCCGTCGTACAATGCACAAAGTAAAAAAAGCGGTGTCAGCAACACCCCTCCAAATGCGGAAAAAACCCGATTCATAAAACGATAGCGATCGAAAAACTGTCGGTTTCGCGTCACTCCTCCGATCACGAGATTGGCCAGGTAACGATACAACACCACCCCGGCAAAAGCAGCCAATATCACCGGAACCATCCAGTTCACGTCCCGATGGGAAAGAGCGGGCAACCAGTCGCCCCAATGCCAGAAATCGCCCAGACGAATCACGATACCCACCCCCAACAGCGCCATCAGAACCAAAGCGATACGCAAGAAATTTTTAAAAAACAGGGTTTGCTCTTCGTAGATTTTTTCCAGGGGCACCCGATGAGTTTGCATTTTAAACAGCACTCCAATGCTGTTCCGATAACGACACAACAGGTAACAGGCCAGGATAAACACCCCGATCACCAAGGCTTCATACGCATACGTATCGATCCAGGGAAGATGATCGACCAGGCGGGGTAGGGCTTCCGTCTGCCCGAGCAATCGGCTGGAAGAGCCGAAAAAATAATCCGCCGCCGGGCCCGAAACCTGAAGGGTATCCACGACATCCTCTCCAAAAGGCTCCAGCAGGGAATCGCAATCTGTACAAAAGGGAACGTTCATCATCGGGCCTCCCAAGATTAAGAATCCACTTTTTTAAGCGCGATACGAATCGTGGTTCCCTGGTCGATTTCCGACTCCAGCACGAAAATTTTCCCGTTGTGATAATCTTCGATGATCCGTTTGCTGAGCGAAAGGCCCAACCCCCAACCGCGGGTTTTGGTGGTAAATCCCGGTTCGAATATGCGTTTGAAGTTTCCTTTTGCGATACCTTTCCCGCTGTCTTTCACGTCGATATAAATCCAATCGGAATCATCCGAGAGTTTCACGTCGATATGGCCGACCCCCGACAAGGCATCCAGGGCATTTTTCAACAGGTTTTCGATCACCCATTCGAACAGGGCTTCGTTGACCATCGCTTTCTGGCGGGCCATGGCCAAGCCGTTATAACTGATCGTCACATTCCGGGGCACCCGTGTCCGAAAATAAAGCACACTGCCGCCCACGATTTCATTGATAACTCCTTCACTGAGCAGGGTAGCCGAACCGATTTTCGAAAACCGATCCACCACTTTCGACAGGCGCGTAACATCTTTACTCATCTCGTCCACAGCCTGTTGATCGATCGGCTGAGCCCGCAGATACTCCACCCATCCCATCAGGGACGAGGTCGGCGTACCCAATTGATGGGCCGTTTCCTTCGCCAGACCGATCCACACCCGGTTCTGTTCATCCTGCTTGGAGGAGCGGAACGTGATGTAACCGAAGATGGCAAAGACGAAAATAATCGTCAACTGAACGTATGGAAAATAAACCAGACTTTTGAGCAGATTCGACTCGTCGTAGAACAAATAGTAGGTATCTCCCACCAACGTCTTGATTTCCAACGGGTGGTTGGCGGCCGACATCTCTTCGAGTTTTTGGCGCAACAGGGTGGGGTTTTTCAGAATGCGGTCCGGAATCAGATGGCTCTCCACCACCTGCAACACCCCGGTCGTCACGATAAACGGAATATTGGTATTGGCGTTGATGATAAAGAGCAGAAGCTGGTTATCCGGCCCGACCTCGCCCATTTTGCTCATGGCCCACGACCACATGGCCACCTCGTTCTGCTCCTTGATGCGCAGCTGACGGGCCATCCGGTTGGTAAAGATCAGCGAGGTGGTTCCGATAATCAGCCCCAGGGCGATAATCACCACCCGGTTGCGAAACGAAAACACCCGACTCAGAATCTTTTTACGATTGGGCATAGGCTATAATCCGGTCGAAAGACCTATTTACGTTCGGTATCTTGAGAGCTCAGTATCTGCTGGTAACGGACCCTGTCATTCAGCAACTTGAGGGCTTCCACCACGCCCGGATCTGTCGGCAGGTTATGGCGTGCCACTCCGTCCTTGTAGTGGTAACGCAACAGGATTTCGCTCTCGATCAGGCGGGTAATATCTTCCCGGAACGATTCCAAGTCGGCCTGTTTGTCCTCCTGAATCTTGTTTTCGATGGCCGTCAATTCGTCTCCGATCCGATCGAGGTATTTGTCCCGTTCCGCCTTTTTCCGCAACTGATCGAGCGCCTCTTTGGTTTCGGATTCGAAATCGACCGTCTTATCGTTCATGAAATGTACGAAATCCCGGTATTCCTCCTCGGAGAGCTTGAACGTATCGACATCGATTCCTTCCCGATGTTTTTTATAATATTCGTTGGCGAAATCCTCGATAAATCCGTTGTTATACAAGGCGATGGCAAAATTGCTGTAATACGTGGTCGGGATCCGGATATCCGGCATGATCCCGCCTCCGTCATACACTTTGCGGCCCCGTGCAGTCGTATACTCCCGAATCAGAGAGTCGGGTACCACACCCACACTGCCATCTTCCGCCCGATGGGTATAGTCGATCGCCTGGATGCAGCGTCCACTGGGAATATAATATTTGGCCGTGGTCAATTTCACATAGGCATTATATCCCAACGGGAGGGTGGACTGCACCAGCCCCTTCCCAAACGTACGCTGCCCGATCAGCACGGCTCGATCCAGATCCTGAAGGGCTCCCGCCACGATCTCCGAAGCCGACGCCGAGGTGCTGTTCACCAAAACGATCAGCGGAATTTCGGTATCGATCGGATCGTTTTGAGTGATAAACGTGGCATCGGACTGTTTCTGACGGCCCTGCATCCGCACCACTTCCGTACCTTTGGGCACGAACATCGACAGAATCTTGACCGCTTCCTGCAGGATTCCGCCCCCATTGCCGCGCAAATCGAGAATCAACGCTTTCATTCCCTGCTTTTGGAGCGACATGAATGCATTGCGGATATCGCTGCTGCAATCTTCGGTAAAATCGCTGTGGGCGATATAACCGACGCTGTCGGACACCATTCCCGAATAGGTCACTCCGGAAATCGTAATCCGTTCCCGTTTCACAACGACCTCTTCGACATTCCCCGAAAGGAGTTTTTTGACTTTCAGGCGGACGGAAGTACCCGGAGCTCCCTTGAGCAGGGCACTCACATCGGCCACATCCATACCTTCGAGATTCTTGCCATCCACCTCCTGCAACAAATCGCCGATAATCAATCCCGCCTTATCGGCCGGGAATCCGCGATAGGGCTGAGCGATCATGACATAATCGCCGCTTTTACGAATCAGGGCCCCGATTCCTCCGTATTTGCCGGTCGTCATGATTTCGAAATCGGACATCTCGCTTTCGGGAATCAACTCCGTATAAGGATCGAGCCGCGAGACCATCCCTTCAGCGGCATCCTCGAGCATTTTGTCCGGATCGACAGGATCCACATACATCAGATTCAGTTCCCGGAACAGGTTGAACAGAATCTGCAAGTTGCGGCCCAAGGCGAAATCGGGATTGGCGGCAGCCATCCACAAGCCCCCCAACACCACGACAAGGCCTGAAATCAAAATATAACGAACGCTTTTCTTTCCTTTTATTTTCTCTCTCATGACTATTTACCTATCACATTCAATCCGCTTTTATTCCCGAAGCAGAGGCCGGAGCCGGAATTCGACTTTAACGGCCTCTCTGCGCAGGCCTTCCAGGGTAAAACCCGTCGGAGTCGGCACCACCCGAATGGTATCTTCCCACAGGAGCAACGCCCGTTTCAAACCGCTGGTGACCCGAAATACCCACTCTGACTCGCTCTCTGACACCAAACGGTAACCACTGCGAGAAAAAGCTGTCAGCAGAGCCTCCCGGTTTTCATACAGGTCGGCCGCCACTTCCCGACGCACGAATCCGTAACGCGGATACAACAGCGCCAAAAAGACAATGGCGCAAATCATAATCGTTCCCCGAGAACTACCGAAGAGCAGATCCAGGCTTTCGGCCGGTCCCACTTGCGAGCCTCCCGTCAGGATCATCAACAAAAAAACCACCACGAAAAGCAAAAATAACCACACGAGGTATTTGGCAGAACGAATCAAATATTGTTTCATCATGTTATGTAAAGTCGGATTTGGTGCAAAGATAACGATTTTGCCCGGCATTTAGTCTTTCCGCTGCGGATTATGCAGATACACGCCCCGCAAAGATCCCACCATCACCCGATCCACCGCCACGTCATGGTTCTCCCGGGGCAGGCGTTCGTACCATTGAAACTCGAAACACACACCCAATGTTCGACAAGCTGCGGCCTCCGGCTTCGTCAACAATCGATCATAAAACCCTTTTCCGTAACCGAGACGCCCGCCTTCCGTATCGAAAGCGGCGCCGGGCGTAACCACCAGGTCCACTTCCCGGATCGAAACGGACTTCCCGGAAGCCGGTTCCCACACCCCCCAGGGGTGGCACACCAAATCGTTCTCTCCCGCATAAGGTTTCAACAGCAGATCATTCCCCTGCATGACCGGCAACAAGATGCGTTTCCGATCGGCCCAGCGCCGTATCAGGGGACAAGTATCAACTTCGGAAGGCATCGCCCAATACAACAACACCGTCCGTGCCTGCACAAATTCGGCGTCCCGTTCCAAAGCCTCCATCATACGGGCCGAAACGGCAGTCCGTTCTTCAGGCGGACAGGCGGCCCAGGCCTCCCTGACTCGCCGACGCACCGTCTTTTTATCGGCCTCGGGCGGCAGGTTCTGCGGCCATATCGGCTCCATGCCATTCATCGACAGTTCATAATTTATAAACGTTTCCAACCCCTTCTTTCTCGACAAAGCCCGGACTTATTGCAATCGCTGCGTCAGATCGGCGGGCATCGGAGGCATGCCTCCCGCCTGCGTACACACATAGGCCGCCACATCCACGGCCAGGGCATGTGCATCGGGGATGGATTTTCCCCGCAACAAGGCCGCACAGAAACTGCCCGTGAACGAATCTCCGGCCCCGACCGTATCGACCACGTCGACCCGAGGCGTATCCCGATAGGAAGATTCCTCCTCCGTAAAAACATAACTACCCCGGCTGCCGCAGGTCAAGATCAAAGCCCGCAGCGGATAAAGCGCCATGATCCGGCGGCAAAGGTCTTCCTCCGCTCCCGTACCCAATGCCAGCATCCGGGTCAGAACGACCAATTCCTCGTCGTTAATCTTCAAAATATTGCAACATTCCAACGAGCCACGAATCACCGCTTCCGTATAAAACTGCTGGCGCAGGTTGATATCGAAAATCCGCAGGGCCTCTGTCGGCATACTCTGCAAAAAACGCCGGATACTCTCCCGCGAGGCCTCTTCACGTTGGGCCAAAGAACCGAAACTCACCGCCGCACATTCCGACGCCGTTTTGAGCAACGCCTCATCGAAAAGGATATAATCCCAGGCCGCATGCTCACGAATGGTGTATTGCGGGATTCCCTTCGCATCCAATTCCACCAACACGCTGCCGGTCGGATAGTCATTACGCTGCAAAACGGCATCGACCCCACGAGACTCCAACAGCGTTTGCAATTCGTCGCCCCCACTGTCCCGTCCGACAGCACTGACCACCACGCCATGCAGTCCGAACTGCGATACATGATACGCAAAATTGGCCGTTGCCCCGCCCGGTGTTTTCCCTTCAGGCAACATATCCCACAACAATTCGCCGATTCCGACGACAAGGGAGCGATCTTTTGGAGTTTCCATGGCAATAATTGAATGTATGAATGTCAAATTTAACGAAAATACCGACACGACGCACCCTCTTCGCGAGTCGATGCATCGTTTTTTCAGCCATTCCCGGCTCTCTCAAAATTCTTCCCCAGGAAGATCGTCCGACCCGGACGTCACCCCGCGACACCGTTTCGGTCACACGCCCTGACAACCGGTCCCGATCCTGCCGCAACCGCACTCCACCCAAATCCGGACGAAAGTCGTCCCTTTCCTTCCCAAAAGTTCCCGACAAACGAAAAAAAAGGTTTTTTTTGCTAAAATTTTGCCGACAAAGAGGCTTTAAGGATTGTTATTTCAAAAACAATCAGATACCTTTGTGGCACGGGAAAAAGTTCGGGGCACTCCCAGGCCCGGGTTGATGCATTTTCCCTTTCCCGCATTTTAAATTGATGACATAAATTTTCTAACAAACTTACTTATGGGCAATTTGTTCTCTTCCTCAATCGGCAGAAAGTTGATTATGAGTATCTCGGGTCTCTTTCTGATCCTGTTCCTGCTGTTCCACATGTCGATGAACCTTGTGGCCGTCTTCTCTACCGAAGCCTATAACATGATCTGCGAATTTCTCGGAGCTCACTGGTATGCTTTGGTCGGAACCCTGGTACTGGCAGCCGGATTCCTGTTCCACATCATCTACGCCTTTATCCTGACCATCAAAAACCGTCAGGCCCGCGGCAATCAGCGTTATGCCG
Organism: uncultured Alistipes sp.; assembly: GCA_944326855.1. Classification (GTDB taxonomy): domain Bacteria; phylum Bacteroidota; class Bacteroidia; order Bacteroidales; family Rikenellaceae; genus Alistipes_A. The sequence continues at coordinate 118,124 of CALVFO010000051.1, forward strand.
TTTCCAAACACGAACAAGGCGTCAGCTGGGCCTCGAAAAACATGTTCGTCCTGGGGCTCATCGTCGTATTGGGATTGCTTCTGCACTTCTACAACTTCTGGTACAACATGCAATTCGCCGAACTGATCGGTGAACAGGTCGGTCCTTACGGTCCGGCCGACGGCGCAGCCTACATCACCAGCCTGTTCAGCAATCCGGTCTTCGTGATCCTCTACCTGGTATGGTTCGCCGCTCTGTGGTTCCACCTCACCCACGGTTTCTGGAGTGCCTTCCAGACCCTGGGCTGGGACAACCAGATCTGGATCAAACGCTGGAAATGCATCGCCAACATTTTTGCCACGGTGGTCATGCTGTGCTTCGCCCTGGTAGTCGTGGTATTCTTCCTGCGCAGCCTCTGCGGGGGAGCATGCTAATCCCTTCCTGAATCGTAAAATAAGACAATACAAGATTATGGCAAAGTTAGATTCGAAAATTCCGGCCGGCCCGTTGGCCGAGAAATGGAGCAAACACAAAGCTGACATCAAAGTGGTCAGCCCGGCTAACAAGCGCAAACTGGATATTATCGTCGTAGGTACCGGTCTGGGGGGTGCATCCGCAGCCGCTTCGCTGGGTGAACTGGGCTACAACGTCAAGATATTCTGCATCAGCGACTCGCCCCGCCGCGCACACTCGATCGCCGCACAAGGGGGGATCAACGCCGCTAAAAATTACCAGAACGACAACGACTCGGTATTCCGTCTGTTCTACGACACCATCAAAGGGGGTGACTACCGCGCCCGCGAAGCCAACGTATACCGTCTGGCCGAAGTGTCGAACAACATCATCGACCAGTGCGTCGCTCAGGGGGTTCCCTTCGCCCGTGATTACGGCGGGTTGCTCGACAACCGCTCTTTCGGGGGTGCTCAGGTATCGCGTACCTTTTATGCCCGCGGCCAGACCGGTCAGCAGTTGTTGTTGGGTGCCTATGCCGCCCTCAACCGTCAGATTGCCAAAGGTAGCGTGAAAAGCTATCCGCGTCACGAAATGCTCGACCTGGTATTGGTAGACGGCAAAGCCCGCGGGATCATCACCCGCAACCTGATCACCGGGGAAATCGAACGTTTCGGGGCTCATGCCGTGGTAATCGCCACCGGCGGTTACGGGAACGTATTCTTCCTGTCGACCAACGCCATGAACTCCAACGGTTCGGCCGCCTGGCAGTGCTACAAGAAAGGCGCCTGCTTCGCCAACCCCTGCTTCACGCAGATCCACCCGACCTGTATTCCCGTACACGGGACCCAGCAGTCGAAACTGACCCTGATGTCCGAATCGTTGCGTAACGACGGTCGTATCTGGGTACCCAAGAAAAAAGAAGACGTGGAACTGATCCGCGCCAAGAAGAAAAAAGCATCCGACATCCCGGAAGAAGACCGCGACTACTACCTCGAACGCCGCTACCCGGCCTTCGGGAACCTGGTACCGCGTGACGTGGCTTCGCGTGCCGCCAAGGAACGCTGCGACGCCGGTTACGGTGTGAACGAAACCGGTCTGGCCGTATTCCTCGACTTCAAGACCGCCATCGACCGTCTGGGTGAAGACGTGATTCGCGCCCGCTACGGCAACCTCTTCCAGATGTACGAAAAGATCACCGACGTGAACCCCTATCACGAACCGATGATGATCTATCCGGCCGTACACTATACCATGGGTGGTATCTGGGTGGACTACAACCTGATGACCACCATCCCGGGTCTGTACGCCATCGGGGAAGCCAACTTCTCCGACCACGGAGCCAACCGCCTGGGGGCTTCGGCGCTGATGCAGGGTCTGGCCGACGGTTACTTCGTACTGCCTTATACCATCGGGGACTACCTCTCGCATGAAATCCAGTCGCCGAAAGTCAATACCGACACGCCCGAATTCGCCGAAGCTGAAAAAGCGGTCAAAGAAAAGATCGCCAAACTCTTCTCGATCCAAGGAGCAGAATCGGTGGACGACATCCACAAGAAGCTGGGTCACATCATGTGGGAAAACGTCGGCATGGGCCGAACCAAAGAGAGTCTCGAAAAGGCCATCGTGGAAATTCAGGCTCTGCGCAAGGATTTCTGGAAAAATGTCCGCGTGACGGGGACCAACGAAGAGTTCAACCAGGAACTGGAAAAAGCAATTCGTTTGGCCGACTTCCTGGAACTGGGCGAACTGATGGCCCGCGACGCCTTGCATCGTCAGGAATCCTGCGGCGGTCACTTCCGCGTGGAATACCAGACTCCCGAAGGCGAAGCCTTGCGTGACGACAAACACTTCGCATATGTGGCCGTATGGGAATATCAGGGTGCCGATCAGGAGCCCAAGCTCGAAAAAGAACCGCTGGTATTCGAAGCCGTACACCTGGCACAACGCAACTACAAAGACTAACGCCGGATTAGGACTTTAAAATTAACGAACATGAATTTGACATTAAAGATATGGCGTCAGAAGAACGCCAAGGCCCCGGGAAAATTCGTAACCTACAAGGTGGAAAACATCTCCCCGGATACTTCTTTCCTCGAAATGTTGGACATTCTGAACAACGACCTGATCCACAAAGGCGAAGATCCCGTCGTGTTCGATCATGACTGCCGCGAAGGTATCTGCGGGATGTGCTCGCTGCATATCAACGGTTTCGCTCATGGGCCCGACACGGAAATCACCACCTGCCAGCTGCACATGCGTAAATTCAAAGACGGCGACACGATCACCATCGAACCGTGGCGTTCACACGCCTTCCCGGTAATCAAGGACCTGGCCGTCGACCGTAGCGCATTCGACAAGATTCTGCAAGCCGGCGGATTCATTTCGGTCAACACCGGCGGGGTTCCCGATGCCAACTCCATTCCCATTCCCAAGGCTGACGCCGACGAAAGTATGGATGCGGCTGCCTGCATTGGTTGCGGGGCTTGTGTGGCCACTTGCAAGAACGGTTCGGCCATGTTGTTCGTAGCTGCCCGCGTATCGTCGCTGGCCAAGCTGCCGCAGGGTCGTGTAGAAGGCGCCCGTCGTGCCAAAGCGATGGTGGCCAAGATGGACGAACTGGGCTTCGGCGCCTGCACCAACACCGGTGCCTGCGAAGCTCAATGCCCAAAAGGCATTTCGATCGCCCACATCGCCCGCCTGAACCGCGAATTCCTTTCAGCCAAACTGAAAGACTAAGACAGACTGAGTCAAGAGGGGCTGATCTTCCAAAAGCCAGACGCTCAGAGACACTCCTCTTCTCCATAAAAAAAGCGTATCGAAAACGATACGCTTTTTTTATGGAGTGGAGTTGCCTCGTCAGCCTCCTCCTGATGCACCAAACGCTCCTTCAAAAGCCGAATCCGGCACCATCGGCAGCCTAAAAAAGGAGGTGGAATTCAAGTATCCACCCCCTCGCAGTCTCGTCGGATTTTATAACGTCTTGTCGACTATTATGTGACTACTGGATTCCGCGCAACTTCTTTTCCCAGGCCCAGGCCGAAGCCAGGGTATCCTCGAGTTTACGCTGGGCCTTCCAACCCAACTCCTGATTGGCGAACGTGGTATCAGCCCAAATCTTTTCGATGTCCCCGGCACGACGCCCGACAATGCGATGGTTGACCTTGACGCCGGTCGCCCGCTCAAAAGCGGCAATCAGTTCCAGCACCGACACGCCCCGACCGGTTCCTACGTTGAAGAACTCGTAATGGCTCTTGCTCTTGCCCTGCACCATGCGGTCTACGGCCACGACATGAGCCCGGGCCAGGTCGGTAATGTCGATATAGTCCCGGATAGCCGACCCGTCGGGCGTATTGTAATCATCCCCGAAAACGCTCAGACATTCGCGCAAACCGGCAGCCGTCTGGGTCATATAGGGCACCAGATTGCCCGGAACTCCTTTGGGCAGCTCGCCGATCAAGGCCGAAGGATGAGCCCCGATGGGGTTAAAATAACGCAAAGCAATCCCATACAAAGCCGGATAAGCTGCTACGGTATCCCGAATAATGTCTTCGCTGATCTGTTTCGTATTCCCATAGGGTGAGGTGGCCGGCTGGCGAGGCGTCTGTTCGGTCACCGGCAACACTTCGGGCTGACCATACACCGTACACGAAGAAGAGAAGACCAGGTTGCGCACTCCTTTATCCCGCATCAGTTCCAAGACGTTAATCAACGACCCGAGGTTATTGCGGTAATACAACAACGGTTTTTCGACCGACTCGCCCACCGCTTTCGAGGCGGCAAAATGGATGATCGAATTGAATTTATACCGATCGAACACCCGACCCAAGGCCTCTTTGTCGCCGCAATCGACCTGTTCGAAGGGGATATCCACTCCGGTAATGGTACGCACCCCTTCGACGGCTTTGAATTCCGAATTGGAGAGGTTATCCACGATCACCACATCATAACCCGCAGCGATCAATTCTACGGTCGTATGCGAGCCGATATAGCCCGCACCTCCGGTTACCAAAACACATTCTTTCATAGTTCTGATTTATAAACGCGTTCTTACTGTTTTCGTTTCTGGATCCTCACGCCAACGTACCGTTCCCCCTCACTGACCGACTCTCTGTCACAACCTGTGATCCCGCTGTCCGTACCATTCCATCAAGATCGGTAGCTCAGCCACTTATAGATTTCCCGGAAACCCGGTCGTTTGCCGTACATAAAAATTCCCACCCGGTAAATTTTTCCGGCCAGATAGACCATTCCCAGAAATGTTGCATACAGCAATCCCACGGAAAGAGCGATCTCCCAACCCGGCACTCCGTACGGAATGCGAGCCATCATGATGATGGGAGACGTAAAGGGGATGATACTCAGCCAGACGGCCAGCGAACTGGACGGTTCCCGCATGACAAAGGTCAGGGCCACCAGCGCGAAAATCATCGGCACCATAATCGGGATCTGCAGTTGTTGGGTGTCCTGCGCATTGTCCACCGCACTGCCTATGGCCGCGAACATGGCGGCATACAGCAAATAACCGCCGATGAAATAGAGCAGGAAACTGCCGAAAAGTTCGAACAGGAACCATGGATCGGTCACCCGGCTCAATAGGGCTGCGGCTTGCGGGTCGAGATGGCCCCAATCCTGGGGAAGCATACCTCCGGAGGCCGCCTGAGCGATCGCCTCTCCGCCCAGCAGGGGCAACAGCACCAGACTGAGCGAAACGATCAACACCACCCAGATAAGCACCTGGGCCAAGGCCACGGCCGCAATACCCAGAATTTTCCCGAGCATCAGTTCGAAAGGTCTCACCGAGGAAACAATGATCTCCAGCACCTTGGAACTTTTCTCCTCAACGACGCCCTGCATGACCATCGCCCCGTACATAAAGACGAACATATAGATCAGCAGTCCGAACAGATAGGCTGTTCCCATGGACAGAGCCCCCGACGAGGCAGTCTCTTTTCCCGACTCATCCAGTTGATACACTTGCAGGGCAACATCCGTCTGAATCTCTTCCAGAATCTGCGGCAAGTTTTCGATCCGATACGATCTCAATTTTTCGGTTTCGATAATTCGTCCGATCCGTTCGCCGATCTCCGTTTCCAGATCGAGCGTCACCGGCTGTTCGGCATACAGACGCACATCGGACGGACGGGTCATCACGTCGGCTCCGATCCACAAATAGGCATACCCCTCACGCAGAGAGTCTCGCCACTGCTCCGGTGAGTAGGAAACCGGCAGGAAAGCGATGCGGGCATCGTCCTGCAAGGCCGGAGCAATCATTCCGCTACGGTCGCAGACCACAATCTCCTTCCGTTCGTCGTGTTGCATGCGGCTGAGCCACAACGGAGCAAACACCACTCCGAGCATCAACAAGGGAACCAACAGGGTCGTCAGGATAAAAGTGCGTTTGCGGACCCGTTGGTTGAACTCACGCGATATGATCAGTCCGATTCGATTCATCGTATTCCATTTACAGAGACTCACCCTCCGCAGAGGCGTTTCGGTTTACCGGGGTCGTTTCACCGACCACCCGAATAAAAATATCGTTCATGGAGGGAATCTGTTCCACGAAATTGCGAACTTCCACCCGTTCGTTGACCTGAGAGAGCAGATCCCGCAACCGGGTCTGTTCGGAAAGTTGAACACTCAGGGAACGATATACCGAATCCTCCTTTGCGGGTCGGGAAATCGTTCCATAGCGGGCAAGCAGACGTTCCACCTCTTCCGTCTCCGGATCACTCCCGAGAAAATCGATCCGATACAACCGCTCCCCGTAACTGCGCCGGATCTCATCCACCGAGCCGCTGAGCACATTGTGTGAACGGTTAATCAGGGTGATATGGTCACAGATTTCCTCCACGGAAGACATGTTATGGGTCGAGAAGATGATGGTCGCCCCCCTGCGTTTCAGTTCCAGAATCTCTTCTTTGAGCAGATTGGCATTGATCGGGTCGAAGCCACTGAAAGGCTCGTCGAAAATCAGCAATTCGGGCTCGTGCAACACCGTGATGATAAACTGCACCTTCTGGGCCATCCCCTTGCTCAGTTCCTCCACCTTCTTGTTCCACCAGCCCTCGATCCCGAACTTTTCGAACCACGCTTTCAGACGCCGGGTCGCCTCCGAACGGCTCATCCCCTTGAGACGGGCAAAAAAAAGCGCCTGTTCGCCCACCCGCATTTTCTTATACAAGCCCCGCTCTTCGGGCAAATACCCGATACGATTCACATCTTCGGGAGCCAGTTCCCGATCCCCGAACCATACCCGTCCCTGATCGGGAGCTGGCTCCCGAAGATGTGAATCGTATCGGGTATTTGC
>CALVFO010000052.1 GCA_944326855.1 uncultured Alistipes sp.
GAAGGTGAAAACCTCAAATTCCGCAGCGGGGGATATATTCAGATCGATATTCCGAAATACGATGCGATCAAGTTCTCGGATATGGATATCGACGAATGCTATCGTGCCGATTGGGATAAGATGAAGATGTGGGATCTGGTGACCACCAACCCTGAACCGACCTTCCGTGCCTACTCAATGGCTAACCACCCGGCCGAAGGTAACATCATCATGTTGAACATCCGTATTGCTACGCCTCCGTTCGATCGGGCTACGGGTAGCTTCATGAAGGTCAATCCGGGGATCTGCTCTTCGTACATCTTCTCGCGCAAACCGGGTGACAAGGTAACCATTTCGGGTCCTTACGGGGAATTCTTCCTGCCGGATAACCTGCCCGATGATCAGGAACTGATCTTCATCGGTGGGGGTGCCGGGATGGCGCCGATGCGTAGCCACATCATGCACTTGTTCAAGACCGAAAAGACGAAACGTCCCGTTTCGTTCTGGTACGGTGCCCGTGCCTTGAAGGAGGCTCCTTATCTCGACGATTTCCATCAGATCGAAAAGGATTTCCCCAACTTCAAGTTCCATTTGGCCCTCGACCGTCAGGATCCGGAAGCCGATGCGGCCGGTGTGGATTACAAGGTAGGGTTCGTACATAACGTTCTCTATGAAAACTACCTGAAGAATCACGAAGAACCCGAAGGCTGCATCTATCTGATGTGCGGACCTCCGATGATGATCTCTTCGGTGGTGAAAATGCTCGACAGTCTGGGCGTTCCCGAAGAAAATATCATGTACGACAACTTCGGCTCGTAACGCAGCCGCGATATATCGAAACAGGGGCGGGTTTGATACTCGCCCCTGTTTTTTGTATCTTTACTCTATTGAAATGCAATGTTTCCGATCATGAAAATCTTGACTGCCTCCCAGATCCGCGAAGCCGATCGCTACACCATGCAACATGAACCCATCGAGAGCCTCGATCTGATGGAGCGGGCTTCGGAGTGTATCGCCCAGTGGATTGCCACTCATATTGAACAGGATACGCCGTTGTGTTTTCTGATCGGCAAGGGCAATAACGGGGGGGACGGACTGGCCGTCGCCCGCATGCTGTTCCGGGCGGGTTATACCTGTCGGGTTTATGCGGTTTTCGGTAAGGAGGCTCTTTCGGAGGATGGTCGGGCGAATTGGGAACGCTTGCCCAAAGGATTGAAAGTTCAACCTTTTTCGGAAGCGACGGTTCCTCCGTCCGGGGTGATTGTGGATGCGCTGCTCGGGAGCGGGGTGCGCGGACGGGTCGAAGGGCCGCTCGCCGAGGCAATTGCCTGGATCAATCGACAAGGGGTGCAGGTGATCTCGATCGACTTGCCGTCGGGACTGCAAACCGAATACGGCAACGATCCGTCGGGGGGCGTGCGGGCTTCGACGACCCTGACGCTGGAGTTTCCCAAACTGTCGCTCCTGCTGCCCGAGGCAGGAGATTGCGCCGGGGAGATCGTCGTGTTGCCCATCGGACTGGATGAAGCGTTTATCCGGCAGTCCGAATCGCCCTATTTTTATGTCGATGAGGCGTTTGCCGAACGGTTTCGTAAACCGCGTCGTACATTCGCTCATAAGGGCGATTACGGGCATGCGTTGTTGATCTGCGGTTCGGAAGGCATGATCGGGGCAGCGATTTTGTCCGCCGGAGCCGCTTTGCGTTCGGGTTGCGGACTGGTGACGGTGCACATGCCTCAAAAGGAAGCCGCAGCGCTCTATGCCAACTGCCCTTCGGCCATGTTGAGTGGAGATCCCCAACCTTATTTTTCCGCTTTGCCGGCCGATATGAGTCGTTTTACGGCCATCGGTATCGGTTGTGGACTGGGACAGCACGAGGAGAGTCTCGAGGCGCTGAAAAGCCTTCTTCGGCTCGGGAAACCGATGGTGTTGGATGCCGACGCCCTCAATCTGTTGGCGGCCCGTCCGGATTTGCAGGCGTTGGTTTCTCCGTCGAGCGTGCTGACTCCTCATCCGGGAGAACTGCGTCGGTGGGTCGGACCGTGGCGGGACGATGAGCAGCGGAGTCGACTGGCTTCCGATTTGGCCCGCCGATTGGCTTCGTATGTCGTTGTGAAAGGGGCCCACACGATGGTTTGTACGCCGGAAGGCCGCTTTTATTTCAATTCCACCGGAAATCCGGGGATGGCCAAAGGGGGCAGCGGCGATGTGTTGACCGGTCTGATCACCGGCCTGATTGCTCGTGGATATCAGCCGGGAGAGGCGGCCCTATGGGGCGTATATCTGCATGGAGCGGCCGGAGACCGGGCGGCCGAATATTATGGACAGGAGAGCCTGAACAGTGCCGATTTGCTGGAGTTCATGCAGGCGTAAACGGAGAGACGGTCGTTTTTGCGAAAAATTTGTATCTTTGTCCTATTCAACCTTAAATCGAATAGTTATGGCAAGTATCAGAAGAATTAAAAAAGACATAGATTACCTGACCAGCGAATTGATTTCAGATGGCTACATGGCTTTGTATTTCAACGGAGCCGACAAACGGGCCGATGTGATCGCCGTGATCGAAGAAGCCGTGGCTTTGCGTAATTCCTTGTACGAACGAGCTAACAATCCGGTGGAAAAACATAACAAAAGTTTGGTGAAAAAGCATTATGCACAGATTCGCCGTGATATGATGAGCGGTATCGACGCTCTGTTTGAAAAGTTGAGCGCCGTTTGTAAGTAATCGCTTTCAGACCTTACCAAAGAGCCCGCCTTTCTGCATCGGAGGCGGGCTCTTTTTGGGTAGGAACGATCGTTCGTTCGGAGGCTCTGGTCCGATTACCCGACGATATCGCATTGGGCCTCGAGGCGTTTTCCCCACGAAATTTTGGTGTCGAGTTCCACCACCGAGGTGTCGGTTTCAGGGTCGTAGTACACGTTGTCGGCTTCCCATTTTCCTTTGAAGGTGATGATGATGCTGTCCTTTTCGGTGGTGGGGTCGACATAGGAAATGTACACATGGTTTCCTTCGCGGCGGAAAACCAGAATGGCCTCTTCGGTGATATTCAGCACTTCGATCTTGTCATCGACTTTCAGAGTGCCCCGGGTCGTGAAGAAAATCGAGCGCACCGTGCCGTCTTCGAACCGGACGGCATGAACATCGTCCGAATTTTTCAGTACGGTGAAATCCTGTTTCCCGCAGAAGTCGTTCATTTTGTTTTCGTCGCAACGGGGAATCAGCACATACTCGTAGGAAGCCGCCTGAGGGTCGCGTCCGTGATTGAGCGCCAGGTTGAATACTTCGCCCGAAATCGGCGTGTCGGGCGAATCTTCGTGAATGTTGTGCCAGCTGCCGGTCTGTTCACCCACGCGAAGCGTAGCCTGCTGGCCGGGAGCGAAATAGTATCCGATACCGGCATGCAGAACGGCTTGCATCGGGCCGGTAGCCTGGTCGCTGACCGTAAATCCGGATTGTCCGTACATCCTGACCTGTGCATCGCCTTTTTTGAAGGCCTGATTGATGCCGGTGGCTACAGGATTGCCGTTGTGACTTTCGATATCGGAACCTAAGCAGAGAATGTATTGATCGGTAAAATACCATGATTTGTTGGCCGTCAGCCCGTCGGCTTCGACCCGCATGGCCGAAATACCGTATTTTTCATCGGTCAGCCCGCCGACCATCTGGGTTTTGCCTTTGATGCGGCGATTGAATTTCGGATAGTCGTTCTGGCTGGCGAAATTGCAGGTTACGCCCGGAATGCGGGTCCAGTCCCAAATCGGGAAAATGTTGTTGTATTCCCCTCCGTCCTGATACAGGTAGATCGCCCCGTTAGCCAATACCTGGTTGAGCAGGTTTTCCATGTTGACGGTTTCGGTGCCCACGGTTCGGTCGGACTGCATGCGCAGCGAAGCCATCCAGTCGCTTTTGCGCATCACGGTCATATCCGACATGAAAAAGTGATTGATGCCGACCAGTGTATTGGGCTCTCCCAAGATCTGCTCCCGGAACATCTGTTCATACAGGGCTTTATTGGCCGGATCCAACTCTTCCATACCCATAAGCAGCTGTCCGTAGGTATTGGCTTTGCCGACCATAGCATCGTTGTAGAAAAGTTGTCGACCCAGTGAATTGACATCCATTTCGTCTTTCCAGATCACCCACGACATCCCTTTGAGCAGGTAGTTGCGCAGGATTTCCATCTCCTGATCGTTGAAAGCGTATCGGGTGCCCAGAAAAAGTCGTCCGCGACTGATGAGCGAAGAGGGGAACGAAAGCCCGTAGTTGCCGAATTGTTGCTGGCGACCGTGTTGGTGAAAGCTCCAGTCGTATTGTACCCCTTCTCCGTTTTCCACTTTAATGACGCTTTTCATGCCCTGAATCGCCTCTTCGAACAGAGGCAGATCGTCGGTCAGCATGGCCCGGATCATTACGTTGGAACAGAGCCAAACCTTGTTTTGTCCGGTGATTTTGATTTGTGCGTTGTCCATGTACCGGACGGCGGCTTCCAGTTGTGCGGGGGACATCTTATCCTGCAAAACCAGGTAGGCCGGACCAATGAGCATCGGCCCCCCGATTTCGTTTTGCCACCAGTTGGTGCTGCGAGGGTTCCGTTCACTCCAGTAGTCCATGGCCCGAAGGATATCCTGCAGCGTTTCTTCGTTTTGGTAATAGGTCGAATAGGGGAGACTGTAGGCCTTCGTCATTTGGCTGATGCGGCTCAGGTGGATCGAGGGAGTCCAGTCGTTGCGCATTCTGCATGCATAGTCGATGTCTTGCCACGAACCGTCTTCCTGGATGGACGCCATGTATTCCTGAACGTTTTTGTCCAGTTTCGCCGTTTGTTCCTGCAGGTATTGCAGACTGTCTACGGGTTGTCCTTCCTGCAGACGGGTCAGTTTGTAGGCCTGATAGGCCGGACTTTGCAAGTCGTTCAGATACTGATCGATGGTTCGTTCCCGAATGATCTGCATGTCGCTTTTCCCGCAACCGGTCAGCAACCATGCGCCGCAAAACAAAAATAATAGGATCTTTTTCATAGGCTTTTATGGATCGGGTTAAGAATGTTTTTCCAAAACGGTATGCGGGATGTCGCCGTGGCAGACCACTTGAATGGGACAATCGTAATTGTGCAGTTGTTCGGGGGTAATGATGTTGGAGTCGTGCCGGTGTACGTGTTGGTTGACGCAGACGATCGACTTGACATAGGAGGTGATGGTACCCAGGTCGTGAGAAACCATCATGATGGCCATGCGGCGGTTGAGTTGTCGGAGAATTTCGTACAGCTCTTTTTCAAAACGGTTGTCCACAAAGTTGGCGGGTTCATCCAGAATCAGCAGAGCCGGATCCGAAATCAGGGCCCGGCATAACAGGGTCCGTTGCAGTTGCCCTCCGGAGAGCTCGCCGACCGGTCGCTCGGCGATAGAGGGAATGCCGCACAGGGACAACAACTCTTCGGCCTTCTGGCGATCCGAGGAACGATATCGTCCGAACAGCCCTTTTTTTGATTGCAAACCCGACAGCACGACCTCTTGGACCGAGATCGGGAAGGCTTTGTCCAGTTCGCTGACCTGGGGCATGTAACCGATGGCCGGGGAGCCGTGGCGCTCTATTTCCGGAGCAAAACGAATTGTGCCGGAGTAAGGGATCAGGCCCAGGATGGCTTTGACCAGCGAGGTTTTCCCTCCGCCGTTGGGACCGATCACCCCCAGAAAGTCCTGGTTGTAGATATCCAGATCGACATCGCTAAGGGCGAGCGTATCTTCGTATCGGACGGTGAGGTTGCGGATTTCTGCGATTTTCATGGATGGGCAATTAATCGGCTGATTTCTAAGATATTCTTTTCGATGTCGTATCCCAAGGGATCGATCGCAACGGCTGCAATGCCCAACTCACGGGCCAGGGCGTCCACCGTAGCCCGACTGAACTGACGCTGGTATAAAATATGGGGAATTTGCCAGCGGCGTGCACTGTCGATCAGGCGGCGGATATGGTCGGCCGAAGGTTCTTTCCCCTCTGTTTCCAACGCCATTTGAGTCAGTCCGTAATCGCGGGCCAGGTAGGAAAGAGCCGGATGGTAGATTATGAAGTGGGTTTGACCGTTGGCGAAGGTTTCGCGTAGAGTCTGATCCAGAGAGTCGAGGTGCTGAATCAGGGTCCGGTAACGGGTTTCATAGCGGGTCGAGTCGGGATATCGTTCTGCCAAAGCCCGATATAGGGTGCCGGCCATGATTTTCAGGCATCGGGGCGATGTCCAGATGTGCGGATCCACACCGTGGTGATGTCCCGGGTGGTCAGAATCTTCGAGGCCGTGTCCGCAGTTTCCTTCCAGTAAAGGCACTCCTTCGTCCAGACGTACGATTCCTACGTTCGGCATATTTTCCCGGATGGCTCGGGTCAGATTGGCTTCGAAATCGATGAGTCCGATATGGATGTATAGTTTGGAATCGGCGACCTGACGCATTTGTGCGGCGGTTGGTTCATAAGTCTCGGGGCTGGCTCCTTGGGGGACCAGGACGTTAATATCGAAATCGTTTCCCGTGATTTGTTCGGTCAGGTATTTCAGGGGTTCGATGCTGACGGACAGGCTTGGTCGTCCGGTGTCTGTTTTCGGCGAACAGGAGAGGAACAGACCGATCCCCATGATGATGCCCAAGATTCGGTTCATAGGATGAAAATTAGGGTTTAAAAGTACGAAATCGGGTGCATATCTGCAAATGGGCTTTTTTGCGTCAGGGAATCTGTTTACTTCAATCAAGTTTTTCGGTCTTATACTATCCATTTCCTTATAGGAAGATAATGGTTGAGTAAAGGATGATGTCGGGAAACAGAAATCATGATGAGGAAGTGATCTTATGAATATGAACTTTATCAAGTATATGATCGGAATGGCACGATTCCTTCTGTTAAAACCGATCAGAATCGGCAAGAACAGATACAATTTTTTATTATCTTTCAGTATGTAAAATTATGATGTATGAGAAAAGGTTGGCTAATTGTTGTCTGTTTATGGGGAACCTTCTCCTGTTCAGAACCGACCCTTTTAAAAAAAGCCTTGAAAGAAGCCGGAAAGAATCGTTCTCAGTTAGAACAGGTACTTGCATATTATGCGCAAGACCCTGCAGATTCATTAAAATATCGAGCGGCTTGTTTTTTGATTGAAAATATGATTGGACATTTCTCCCTGTCTGGTCCGGGGGTGAAGGCTTATTATCGACAAATCGATTCCATTTTTTCTAAATCGGATCTTTCGTATCCTCTTTTACACAAGGCTCTCTCTTCTTTAAATCGTCCTTATGGTCGGGTTGACAGAATTTGTGACCTGCATCAGATGACGGCCGATTTTTTAATTTCCAGATCGAAGATGCATTTGCGACTCGAAAATATCCTTGGTGTGCCGCTTTGCCTTTCGAAGATTTCTGTGAATATGTGTTGCCGTATCGGATTGCCGATGAACCGTTGGAACGATGGCGCCCTGTTTATGAAAAACGTATGGGACCTCCTGCAGCTTGGTTTGCTTTGAATGGGGAGCCTGATTCAGCTGCGTGTGCTTATTTGTGTCGGTGGTTGATGCATGATCCGACCAATGTTAGCCTTTCTTTTGAAGGTCGTTATGATATGCCTCCGACATGGTATTTGAGAGTGATGAGCCAATGGAGTGTGGGAAGTTGTCCGGAACTGGTTCGCTTGGGTACTTATGCAATGCGGTCAGTTGGTCTTCCTGTGGCCTGGGATTATACTCCCAAATGGGCGAATCGTTCAATGGGACATGAATGGAATTCCTTGCCGGTTGGCGATGGCGTGATTCCGTTTTCAGTCAAAGATGATCGTCCGTTTGGCGAGCATTTGAGTTCTCGTAAACATGATCGTTTTGCCAAAGTGTATCGGAAAATGTTTAGTTTACAACCGGAAAGTTTGCTTTTGCAGAAAGATCTAAAAGAAGAAATTCCGGAAACGTTCCGAACACCATACCTGAAAGATGTAACGGAATTGTATGCCGATTGTACGGATGTGACGGTAGAACTTTCGATGCCGGCTCCTTCGAAAACTCATTGGGCATATATTATGACATTCGATAATCGAGATTGGTTTCCGATACATTGGGGACGCATCGATAACGGCAAGGTTTGTTTTACTCGAATGGCCAAAGAGAATCTTTATATGGTGATGTATTATCATAATCATAGGTTCTTTCCGGCGCATTTGCCTTTTGTGTTAGATGCTCAGGGGAAAATGAATGTGTTGAGGCCACGAACAGATTCTTTAGTCACCGTGGAATTACGACGGAAGTATCCGAATTATAACGTGGAGTTTGTACTGAATCGAATGAAAGGTGGAGTGTTTCAAGGTGCGAATCGTAGGGATTTCAGGGATCAGATCGAACTCTATAAGATCGATTCTTTGGAGGATCTGGTTCCTCAGACTATACGGTTATCTCATCAGGGAATGTTTCGCTTTTTTCGTTATGTGTCGGCGCCGAACGGATTTGGTAATATGGCAGAAATTGAAGTGTATGATGAACACGGAGTACCACTTGCCGGTCAAATAATAGGAACAGAACACTCTACGTATCGAAAAACGCGAGAGACGGTATTTGATAAAGATCCGCTGACTTATTTCAATGCGATTGATTCTTCAGGTTCTTGGGTGGGTTTAGCTTTTGATGCGCCTCGTCGGCTGGACTCTCTGAAATTCATTCCGCGGACTGATTGGAATTATATAGAAGCAGGAGATCGTTACGAGTTGTTTTATTATGACCGTAATGGCTGGGTGTCGTTGGGTGTGCAAACCGGCAGGGAGTCCGGCGGAGTATTGAGATACGATCAAGTCCCAGCCCATGCTTTATTGTTGCTGCGGAATCATTCGCGAGGACAAGAAGAAAGAGTATTCATTTATGAAAACGGACGACAAGTGTGGTTATAGATCCGCTTCTAAGCAATATGTTTTCGGTGTATAGGTTGATAAGGAGTCGAGTACCTGGCGGGCTTTTTGTTGAAACTCTTGAGTGGTATTGGAGGGGATTTTGGGTGTCATGTTGATGAGTGAGTCGGCTATCTGACAAGCTTGAGTCTGTTTCCCTTCGGCCAGATAGAGTTGCATCAACAGGTATAAAGGGTACATTCTGTTAGGAAGCATTTCAAAGGCCAGTCTGTAATAATGTTCGGCCTGAGAAAAATGTCCTGAAGATTTTGCGTTGTTGCCCAGAATGTTATAAAACATGGGATCATTGCTTCTTTGTGCTCCTAAACGAAGAATACGAGAACTTAGATCATAGTCTCCTGTTTTATTTAAGGCGTGACCGTATTGAAATAGAAAATTGTGTTCGTGTTTCAGCGGATCGAATAAAGCGGCGTATCCCTTGACCGCTTCTTTATAAGCGTATGTGTTGTATAAATATTGAGTGAGTTGCCATTCTTTTAAGACGGATTTCCGTTGAGTCTCATGGCGACAGATATAGAAAGAAACTCCTCCTAAAACACCTGTCAGTAATATGGCTATGCCACGATATCTGCAAAGTTGTAGGGAGGGAGAATCAATGGCGGCCGTGGCAATTATAATGATCCATAGAATTTTAAAAGATAGTAAATTGAGAGGATAAGACGAAAAGGAAAAAATGCTTAGGGCGATCAGAATGTATAAGTAAGGAGATCGTCTTTGATACAAATATTTTCCGGAGACTATTCCTATGGATAGGAACAGTATCAACCCGATGCATCCTCGTTCGATGGCTATTTGCAAATAATCATTAAATCCATATTCTGGAGCGCCGGCCACCTGTATTTCCCGGTTTTTGGAGGGATTCTTTTGAAAATATTCTCGCTGTGCTTCTCCTTGGGCGAAACGAAATGCTCCGGCTCCGTATCCCAGCCAAGGCTTATGAGAAATTGCCTTGATTTCTGTTTTCCAAATCAGCAGTCGTCCATCTGCCGAGTCTTTTTTTAGAACATATATCCCCCATAGGCAGCCGATCAGAATTGTCGCACCGACTATCCAGATGCTCGTTTGGTGCAGCCATTTTGATCCATATCGGGCAATTCCGGCCCATAAAACTACTCCAAAGGCTGCGATCCACGCCGATCGACTCATGCTGGCCGGAATGATTGAACAGGTCAATAAAACTGTCAGCCAGGCAACCATGTATAAAATATGCGCTGTATGTAGGGATTGCAGGTTGTTTATCCATTGCTTCGAGCGGGGCCACGAGAGGTTGGAAGTGGTGGTAATCACTCCTAAGGATAGAGCGAACATGGCAACAATATAGCCTCCATAAGGTCCTGGATTGAACATCGATCTGGTTATGCCGAACAGAGCGTGTTGCGAAGCGGAGAATCCGAGTATTTGTCGAATGCCCAGAACGGCTTCATGTATACCCGTATAGAGCAGAAGTACGATCAGGAGATCAGATAGTCCTTTGTAGAAAGAGAGGAGGACGCGAAGATCGATATATAAAATGAGAAGTTGTAGGGTCGTGTAGAGTCTTTCAATATCTTGAATAGGAGCGATATAATAATGGAGAATGGAATATACACACCCTAAGGTATATAGTAGGTCGATAATCGTTAATTGAAGAGGTGTTCTTTTTGAAACATATTGATAGCCAAGATATTGCAGAGAGGAGGGTTAGAGCATGGGTGAAACAGAATATTTTGGCGGTGATGGTAGGGTTGATGTAAGAACCTTCACAGCAAAATAGAGAGAAGACGACCCATCCTAACGCGAAAGCCGCAACGAACCATCCGAGATATTCGATGATTCGAAAATGTGAATTGTTGTGTAGTTGGAGGTGGAAGAGAAAGTTCATAATCCCTATTTGGGCATTGATAGCTGAAGTCCGTTTGCGATTTATAATTTATGATGTTAGAAATATCTTTAAATGCACAGGTGGGTGGAAGTTTTGTATAATCAAATATAATAAAATATTGGAATTTAAATAGCTTTTTATCATGGAATATGTCTGTATTTATTGGCGGCCTTCATAACGTTATGCAGGAAATATAATCAAGTGCGCAGTATTTCAGGACAGAAACATCATATATTAAGTTGCTCCAGGAAATGTGTATACGTATCTGATCATATTTCGTATGGAAACTGTCTCCGGTCGAATAACGAAGAGCCCTGTAATCTCAAAATCCCAGGAAATCTATTGATTGTTTTATTTTTTGCGACGCATTCGTTTTCTGCGCACAAAACAGCCTCACCGGAAGAGAAAATGCTGAAAGAGAATGCGGCGAGAGGGACGGAATTTATTTTTGGAAGTGTTGCCTTATATTGCTGTTTTTCAGTGTAATATAAGAGGGTGGGTGAGTGCCTGAGACGAAAAAAGGCGCTATAGGAATCGTTGATCCGATCAACTCGGAATGCGTCTCAGGTATTGCGGATTACTTTGGTTTACTCGAAACGGTAAAGCGAATGGAGAATACGGATATATCGGTATATGGCATTCTCAACCAAAATCATAAATCTTTGTTAGATTATTATTTAGATAAATTTGATATTGATACAAGTGATGGGTTGTGGAGATTATCCATGTCTCGACAGAGTCGTTTTACCCGTTTGGCAACGACGAGCCGGGCCATAATGTATGGCTCATTCGCGACGGCTATCTGCTAAAGAAGATCACGTTTTCAAGCAATACCATTATTTTATCATTCACTAACCAAAACGATTTCGTAAAGGGAAATTTACATCTGCATAACTCTGTGAGTCAGACGTGTTTGACCTTTGGGAAGTTGGGAAAAGTAATATATTTCCCATATTAGTCTTGGTCGAAGGGAAGAAGGTATTTTGAGTGGGTATGATTGAGCAGTATTGATTTCTTTCGACCTTATATTATTTTTAATTTAACATAATGTAAATTATAATTCAATAAGATATTTTTATGAAACTGGGCCCAATTTCATAGGTGTTATTGGTACGTATCCCGCTTCGTACGATTTGCGTTTTTTGAAGGGAACCTTTAGTCCCAGATGGAGTTTTTCTAAAAGCACGGGTTATCATTCGGTTCCTTTTAATAACACTGGACCTACCTGACCGGTCAGGGTTAACCCTTGTTCATTGCGATAGACGATTGTAAAAGTGTGTTCGGCTGTATGTACGGGATCCGAACGGAACAAAAATCTAAA
>CALVFO010000053.1 GCA_944326855.1 uncultured Alistipes sp.
CGTCGGAGTCGCTCCCATCTCAGCCGTATGAATCAGCGTGATAGAGTCGAGAAGAGTCCGAGGAAATGGGGTTGGGACTGCCTGAGCGAAGAGGTGTCCGGACTCAAATCCCCGGGTCCGCGATGAGTCTGCATGTCGTTGCCTTGCGGGGAAAGATCGGACACTCGTCTGGCTGGGACGACAGGCGACAGGGTTCGTGATGGTCGGGGCAGAAATGTCGGATCGATGTCTTAGTATTGTTCCGATTCGTTGGGGAAATCTCCGCTTTTTACGTCGGCTACATAACGTTGTACACTATCGAGCATGATGTTGTACAGATCGGCATAGCGGCGCAGGAAACGGGGCGAAAATTCCTGGGTGATGCCCAACATGTCGTGGATGACCAGCACTTGTCCGTCGGTGCCGCCTCCGGCTCCGATGCCGATAACCGGGATTTTGAGTTCTGAAGAGACCTTGGTTCCCAACACGGCGGGGATTTTTTCCAGGACCAGTCCGAAACAGCCGGCTTTTTCGAGTAAATGAGCATCCCGAATCAATTTCTGAGCTTCGGCCTCGTCTTTGGCCCGGACGGTATAGGTGCCGTACTTATGGATGGATTGAGGGGTCAGGCCCAGATGTCCCATGATCGGAATGCCGGCACTGAGGATGCGTTCGACCGAGTCGAGGATCTCTTCGCCGCCTTCCATTTTGACGGCATCGGCTTCGGTTTCCTTCATGATGCGGATGGCGGAGGCCAGCGCTTTTTTCGAGTTACCCTGATAGGTGCCGAAGGGCATGTCGACAACAACCAGGGCTCGATTGACGGCCCGGGTGACGCTTCGGGCGTGGTAGATCATCTGGTCGAGGGTAATGGGTACGGTGGTCGTATGGCCGGCCATGACATTGGCGGCCGAGTCTCCCACCAGAATGACGTCGATTCCGGCACTGTCCAGAATACGGGCCATCGAATAGTCGTAGGCGGTCAGCATGGAGATTTTTTCGCCCCGGGCCTTCATTTCCGAGAGGCGATACGTGGTTACGACACGGGTTTTGCTATCGGTCGACATGCGTTTTCGGTTTTAGGGCGCCCCATGTTGAAGTCGGGGTGCCGTGTTGGCAATATCGTTTTCCGAGTTGTTGATGGACTCGGAGGCTTCGGTCTTTCCGAATGGTTCGGGCAAAGGTAGAATTTATTTCCGGAACCCGTTCAAATCGTTCGATTTTTTAGGCGTTCCATTGGCGGAACAATTCCCATAGCACGACACCTCCCGATACGGCGACATTCAGGGAGTGTTTGGTGCCTTGTTGGGGAATTTCGAGGGCTCCGTCGCACCGGTCGACGGCCTCTTGGGATACCCCTTCCACCTCATTGCCGAAAACCAGTGCATACCGTGCGTCGGGTACAAGATGGAATTGGTTCAGGGGCGTAGCCCCTTCGACCTGTTCGACGGCCAGAATACGGTAACCCTCTTCCCGAAGTTGGTCGATAGCCCGGGTCGTTTCTTTTTCGTAGCTCCAGGGTACGGTCATTTCGGCTCCTAAGGCCGTTTTATGGATCTCTTTGCTGGGTGGGGTGGCGCAGATTCCGCACAGGACGATACGTTCCAGGGCAAAGGCGTCTGCGGTCCGGAAAAACGATCCGACGTTGTTGACGCTGCGGATGTTGTCCAGTACGACGACCAGCGGATATTTATGGGCTTGGGCAAATTCTTCGGGCGTGAGGCGCCCCAATTCCGGGTTGGTGATTTTACGCATAATCGAGGATCAAAAGGTCACAAAATGATCGGACGTGGTATCCGTTGGGGTTGGTTTGCAAAATCGGTTTGTGGTCCGACACCCAATAATGTATACCATGGATCGGACGAAGACTCGGGTCGGGAAATGACGATGCGTCTGAAACCCGTGGGGGGCCTGTCGGGATGATCGAAACGGGGAAAACGGTTTCCTTCGGACGGATCGTTCGGTTTCTCGCCGGGGCGGGTCGAGCAACGAACGATCTAAGTGCTTGGGCCGATTGAACTTCAAAGAGAGTCATTCCCTGAAAATTTGGAGAGTCAAGGTTTTGATTTTATTTCCAAAAGTAGTAATTTGTGAAGAATTTTTAATTATTTGACCACAGACAATCTAACCTAAACAATCGCTTATGAATACACCTGTTCTTTTTTGGATGGTGCCGGGAGCCTCGCTGTTGGCCTTGTTTTTTGCGTGGTATTTCTTTCGTCAAATGTTTCGTCAGAGTGAGGGTACGCCCCGTATGATTGAAATTGCCAGCCATGTGCGTCAGGGAGCGATGGCTTATTTGAAGCAGCAGTATAAAGTTGTTGCGATGGTGTTTTTGGTACTGGCCCTGTTCTTCGCCTTTTTGGCCTATGGGCTGGGTGTCCAGAACCCTTGGGTGCCGTTTGCGTTCCTGACCGGGGGGCTTTTCTCGGGACTGGCCGGATATATCGGGATGCGTACGGCCACCTATGCTTCGGCCCGGACGGCTCATGCCGCCAGCGGCTCGCTCGATGCCGGCCTGCGGGTTGCTTTCCGTAGCGGAGCGGTGATGGGACTGGTGGTGGTCGGTCTGGGACTGCTCGATATTTCGGTGTGGTTTCTGATTCTCGATCATTTTGTGGAGAGCGCCACCGAATCCCAAAAACTGATGGTCATTACCACCACCATGCTGACTTTCGGAATGGGTGCCTCTACACAGGCCCTTTTTGCGCGGGTCGGAGGCGGTATTTACACCAAAGCCGCTGACGTGGGAGCCGATTTGGTCGGAAAGGTCGAAGCGGGAATCCCGGAAGACGATCCTCGGAATCCGGCGACCATTGCCGATAACGTGGGCGACAATGTGGGCGATGTGGCCGGTATGGGCGCTGACCTGTATGAAAGCTACTGCGGATCGATCCTGGCTACGGCGGCTTTGGGCGCTGCAGCCTTCATGGGCGACATGCAGCTCAAGGCGGTGTTGGCTCCGATGTTGATCGCAGCCGTGGGCATCATCCTTTCGGTGATCGGTATTTTTATGGTGCGGACCCGGGAGGGAGCCGGTATGAAAGAGTTGCTCCGTTCGTTGGGACTGGGCGTCAATGTCAGTTCCGTGTTGATCGCCGGATCGACGTTTCTGATTCTCTATGCACTGGATATCGATAATTGGCTCGGCTTGTCTTTCTCGGTGATCGTCGGCCTGTTGGCGGGGATCGTGATCGGACAGTCGACCGAATATTATACCTCGCACAGCTACCGGCCGACCCGCCGCATTGCGGAAAGTTCGAAAACCGGTCCGGCAACGGTCATCATTTCCGGGATCGGGATGGGTTTGATCTCGACGGCTGTGCCGGTGCTGACGGTTTCCGTGGCGATTATCCTGGCCTATTTGTGTGCGATCGGCTTTGATTTCTCGGCTCTGATGAGTGCCGAAAACCTGAGCCGGGGATTGTATGGAATCGGCATTGCCGCCGTGGGAATGCTCTCTACGTTGGGGATCACCCTGGCGACCGATGCTTATGGCCCGATTGCCGATAATGCGGGCGGTAATGCCGAAATGAGCGGTCTGGATCCTCAGGTTCGTAAACGGACCGATGCCTTGGATGCGCTGGGCAACACGACGGCCGCTACCGGGAAGGGCTTTGCGATCGGTTCGGCTGCCTTGACGGCACTGGCCCTGCTGGCCTCCTATATCGAAGAGGTACGTATTGGACTGGAGCATATTGGGCAGCAGACCCTGACTCTTTCGAACGGAATGACTAAAGCCGTCAGTGAGATGAATATGCTGGATTTCATGGATTACTACCAGATCAATCTGATGAATCCCAAAGTGTTGATCGGGGTGTTCATCGGCTCGATGATGGCCTTTCTGTTCTGCGGTCTGACCATGAACGCCGTGGGACGTGCCGCCCAGAGCATGGTGGAAGAGGTTCGTCGTCAGTTCCGGGAGATCAAGGGAATCCTGGAAGGCAAGGCAACCCCCGACTATGCCCGTTGTGTGGCGATTTCGACACGGGGTGCCCAGCGTGAAATGTTGGTGCCTTCGATCATTGCCATTGTGGTGCCGATCGGGGTCGGATTTATTTTCGGCGTAGCCGGTGTGATGGGCCTGTTGGTGGGCGGTTTGGCCTCGGGGTTCGTGTTGGCGGTTTTTATGGCCAACGCCGGCGGGGCCTGGGATAACGCTAAAAAGTATATCGAAGAGGGTAATTTCGATGGAAAAGGCTCGGATAACCACAAGGCAACCGTGGTGGGTGATACCGTAGGCGATCCGTTTAAGGATACGTCGGGGCCGTCGCTCAATATCCTGATCAAACTTATGAGCATGGTTTCGATCGTGGTGGCCGGACTGACCGTGGCGTATAGTCTGATGTAAGATTCTCCGCCCAGGAAAGCATATCCGGACAGCGTTTCAGAATGCGCCTTATTGGAATATCTTTTAGGAGTGAAAGAGACTGCCTCTCTAAAAAAATCCCCGACCCTCAGGGCCGGGGATTTTTAGGTGGATAGGGCGGGAAATTACCGGATCGAAGGAATCTCCTTGATGTGTTCTTCCAGCAGCGGTTCTCCGGTGGAGGCATCCAGCACGGTGTTCGATTTGGGAGGCAGGTTCAGTCGGAGGGTTTTCCCGTTTTTCAGGAATATTTCTCGCGGACCTCCGTCGGCCGTGTGGATCAGCATGACGCCCGTATTGACGTAGGTAAAGTCGTTGTGATTGTTATATACATGGCATCCGGCCTGACGGAACAGTTCACGGAAGACGTCCGTGCCGTTGATGGGCAGTGTGGCGTATACGACCGTATGGTCTGAGAACTGTTTGCGGGCTACCACCACCTTGTCCGTCCCTTTGATCGTAGCCAGAGTTTCGGCCTGAGGATCGTCGATGACGACCGAGGGATCGACTACGCCTTTGAACGTAAACTCATAAGAGGGCTGATGAAAATAGAGGGTTTGTGCCTGGGTCTCGGAAACCGGTTTCAGCGTGATGCCGGCGAGTTTCTCGCTCAACTCCAGACCGTAACGGCGGCCATCGATCACGCCGGTGAGGTAGTTGTAGATGATCGTACGGCCGTTTTTGGCGACTTTTTCGCGAATGAATTTCCGAATCCGGTCGTTCAGGGCGTAGTCGTTCATGAATACGACGGCTTTGTACTGATCGAGATTCACGCGTTCCAGGTCGAAATCGTAGATGTGGTCGCCGACCGTGCCGCTGCGCAAAGCCTCTTCGATCGAATGGTCGACAACGTTCGAGGAGATGGGGGTACCTTTAGGTAACAGATAATAATAGCTTTCCTGATTCCAGATATAGAGCACATCGGCTTCGGAGCGGAATTCCCGGTTCATTTGCCGCTCGAACAGCTCTTTTTCGTCGCGGATGGATTGCAGGTAGACCGGGTCGTCGAACCAGCCGATGCTTTCCCGCAAACCGAAATCGTAGTACCAGACTCCGGTCCCGCGCATCAGCGGCAATACGACGCTGCGGCGCAGAACCGGAGCGTAATCGCGGTCATAGCGTTCGACGTAGCGGACGGCGTCATGGCATACCCGGCGGGCGAGTTCGCCGTTATCCATTTCGTCGAACCACAGTTTGCCGTGCAGGGCGGCCGATTCGACGATGCCGCGCGGCATGCCGCTTCCGCCCAGTCGTCGGGACGGTTTGTAATAGGTTTGAGGAGCCGCCAGGTAGTCGATATACGGGCAGTCCAGGATGCGTTCAACCAGCAGGTGCCCGCCGACGGTCTGACGGTTGAAGGTCATGTGCAGGTATCCGTAGAACGCGCCGGTAATCAGCGGGCGCGGCCAGGTTTCTTTGGCCAACTGGCAGAAATATTCGATATCTTCGACGACGGCTTCCTGTTGGGCCTCGATGTAGTCGATGACCCGACGTTCGCGCTGCGGGTCTTTGAACTGGCCGTACTGGGTGGCTTCACGTTCCTCCACCCCCGGTACGGTGGCCGTTTCGATCGCCCATTGATCCGAACCCCAGGCTTGTTGCAGTTTTTTGTCGGAGCCGTATTTTTTCTGCAGCCATTGACGGAAATAGCGGGTCATGGCCTTCCCGGTGTCGGGATCGTGATCGACAAATCCCCAGTAGTGCCATTCGCCGTAGATGCCTCCGGCGGGATGAACCCCTACCAGTGCATTTCCTTCCTCGGTCTGGGCGAGACCTTCCAGCAGTTGTTTCATGCGCTGTCCGGCTTCGTGTTTCCATTTTTGCGAGGCAAGGCTGGCACGCAACGAACGCATGATGCTGAAATCTTCGTTGTTGTGCGGCGGGCCGGGCAGGTAATGCTCCTGAATCGGGCCGTCGGCATATTCGGTGCATTCGTCCCGGTTGGCTTCGTTCCACCAGTAAGGGGCATCGGTGTGGATTCGCAGAATGATGGCGGCTTCGGGAGCTACCTCCAGAACACCGGCCAACTGACGGCGTGCCAGGGTGATATCCAGCGGGCCTCCGTCTTGGGGCCACATGTCCGAAAGCCATACGTCCACATAAAAAAGCCGGAAACCGATTTCATAGAAATTGCGGATGTTGTGCTGGGGCACTTCTTCCCAGCTCCATCGTCCGCCTGTGGCGTGGGTCAGTCCGTACATGTCGGGCAGGGTGGGGACTCCGTTGATGTGAATGGTGGGACGTCCCATGTAAGGTTTGATTTCGCCCGATTTTGGGGTTGTCGCCCAGCTGAACGTGCAAAGCAGCATTCCGGCCGCCAACAACCAGCATTTTTTTGTCATCATAAGTTTGTCGTTTTAAGGCAAGGCAAAGATAATCGAAACGGAAAAAGAACCATGAACTGTTGTTCGATAAAAATAATAATTATACATTTGCAGATACCTTACATTATTTAAATACACAAGTCATGGCTTACAAAATTGATGAAACTATGTGTACCGCTTGCGGTACTTGTATTGACGAATGTCCTGTTTCGGCAATCTCTCCGGGCGATGTTTACGTGATCGACGCCGAAAGCTGCACCGAATGCGGTTCTTGCGCTGCCGTATGCCCCGTAGAAGCAATTTCTCCGGAAGCCTAATTTATCGGACATTTCTTATACAGCCGCCTTTCGTGATCGGAGGGCGGCTTTTTTATGGACAGGGGTAAGCCTTACCGAAACGATCCTTATCTTTGAAACATGAACCTGGAGACGATTTATGCCAAAGCTCTTTCGGGCGATGCCCTTACCACAGAGGAGGCCTTGTCGCTTTATACCGAGGCTCCGCAGGGCGAATTGACCCTGTTGGCCGATGTGCTGCGTCGCCGAGAGGTGACCGATCCCGGCGTGGTGACCTGGCAGATCGACCGCAATGTCAATATTACCAACGTATGCATTTCGGGATGCAAGTTTTGTAATTTTCATTGTCGCCCGGCCGAACGGGAAAAGGCTTATGTGACGACGCTGGAGGAATACGATCGGAAAATTGCCGAGATGTTGGCCTTGGGCGGCGATCAGTTGTTGTTGCAGGGAGGATTGCATCCGCAGCTCGACATTCGGTTTTATGAACGTCTGTTCCGGGATTTGAAATGTCTGTATCCGCAGGTGAAACTACATGCGTTGGGGGCTCCGGAAGTGGCTCATATCGCGCGGATCAGTGCGTTGGATTACGAGACCACGTTGCGCCGGTTGATGGAGGCCGGACTCGACTCGTTGCCGGGAGCCGGAGCCGAAATTCTCGACAATGGGGTGCGGCGTCGCATCTCTCCCGGGAAACCCGATGCGGATACCTGGTTGGAAGTGATGCGCATTGCCCATCGGTTGAATCTGCCGACTTCGGCGACGATGATGTACGGTCATGTGGAAACAGCGCGTCAGCGGATCGAACATTTGATCAAATTGCGCGATTTGCAGGCTGAGTGTCCGGCCGGACATTACGGGTTTGTCGCCTTTATCCCCTGGGTATTCCGCAGCAGCGGAACCCGGCTCGAACAGGAAGGAGTCGTTTCCCGCTTTTCTCCGCAGGAGTACCTGCGCTTGATCGCCATCAGTCGAATCGTATTGAACAATATCCGGAATATTCAGGCTTCCTGGCTGACCGTGGGTAAGCCGACGGCTCAGTTGGCGTTGCACGCAGGGGCCAACGATTTGGGGTCGATCATGATCGAAGAACATGTCGTCGCTTCGGCCGGAGCCCGGAATCGAATGGATGCCGAGGGAATTCAGCAAACCATTCGGGAGGCCGGATTTACGCCTCGCCTGCGCGATCAACTGTATCGGACCCGGCCCTGGCCGTTACGGTCATAAGGGACGGTTTTATATTCAGTACGGCCAGCTTTCTTAGGGAGAGAAAGCTGGCCGTACGGGTTTGAATCCGGGATAAAGGGCTCGCTATACGTTATACAGATAGCGTTTGATGCTCCGTTTCGGTGTTTTTTCGAACTCGTTGAGGTAGAGAACGATGGACGATACCCGTTCGTACGGGGCCAGCGAGGCGTTGAGGGTGGCGAGGTTTTCGTTCATGACCTGTTGCAGGTCAGTTTGTGCAATACCCTCGGCATCAGCCTGTTCGTAGTCGGGGTAAACCAATGCGACGAGTTTCCCGTCCCGCATGACGACCAGCGATTCCAGCACGCAATGCATGTTGTTGAGTTTGCTTTCGATCTCTTCCGGATAGATGTTCTGGCCGTTGGAACCGAGCAGCATGCTCTTGCATCGGCCCCGCAGGAAGAAGGTGTTGTCTCGGCTGAGGGTGCCCATGTCGCCGGTATGGAGCCATCCGTCGGCATCGAAGATTTCCCGGGTGGCTTTGGCGTTTTTGTAATATCCTTTCATGACGTGTTCGCCTTTGACGAGTAGTTCGCCCGGAATATTTTCCGGATCGGGAGAGTCGATCTTGGCCGACATCAGTCCCGGCAGCACCCGGCCACAAGAGGTGGGTACGAAATCTTCGTATCCCGTATAGCTGACCAGCGGAGCGCATTCGGTGAGTCCGTATCCGACCGTGAAACGGAATTTGATCAGTCGCAGAAAGGCTTCCACTTCGCCGTTGAGCGGGGCCCCGCCGATAATCACTTCGGCGAACATGCCTCCGAAAGCGGCCGTGAGTTTGGCTTCGACCTGGGCGAGAATCGTCGGAGGAAGATCCCATATCTGGACGCCCATTTTAGCCGCGGCTTGTTCGAGCAGGGGCTTGATTTGTTTGCGGTAAATTTTTTCGATGATCAGCGGTACGGTGCAGATACGGGTAGGTCTTACTTCGGCCATGGCCTCCAGAATGACTTTGGGCGAAGGAATACGTCCCAGCAAGGTGACTTGTGCACCGACGGCCAGCGGAAGCAGAAAATCAAAGGCGCATCCGAAGGCATGGGCCAGCGGCAGGAACGATAAAATCCGACTGGCCCGTACATGGAGCCGGTTTTTGGCTCCGAAGAGCACATTTCCCGTGAGGTTGTTGATCGTCAGCATGACCCCTTTGCTGAAGCCGGTCGTTCCCGAGGTGTAATTGAGAACCGCCACCGAATCGTTGTCCAGATCGGGATACCGAATGTTGTCGGTCGTGAATCCTTCGGGATAACGTTCCCGGTAATGGTGATGGATATTTTGCTGGTAGTCGGTCAGCGCCGTCCCGTGACGTTCGTACAGGCATTTGTAGTCGGTCAGTGAAAAGGCGGCTTTGATTCGTTTGATCTGATCACATTCGATGGCATCCCAGTAGATGTCGCCCACGAACAGCAGTTCCGAACCCGAATGGTTGATGATGTGGTGGATGTCGTTGGAGTTGAAATCTTGGAGGATCGGGACGATGATGGCTCCGTAGGTGATTGCGGCGATAAAAAGAATACACCAGCGGGGGTTGTTACGACCGATGAGTGCAATGCGGTCGCCTCGTTTGATACCGGCCTTTTCGAAAAGCAAATGGAGTTTGGCCACCTCTTTGGCCATTTCGAAATAGGAGAAGGTCTCTTTTTTGAAATAGTCGGTCAGGGCCGGCAGCTCGCGATTATCGCGAAAACTGCTTTCATATATCTTGATGAGATTTTCTTGCAGCATAATGGTGAAATAAGTCTTAATGAATGATGCCGATTAACAAAGATATGATATTTTTTGAATTCTCTATCGGAAACCAGGACTTTCTTACGGGATGGGCAACAGGTAGAACCGGTGTGTATAAGGTCGATAGGACGTGCCTGAGGAAAAAGGGTATGGCTTGTTGGAGGGAAGAGTGAGGGAAGAGTGAGGGAAGAGTGTTTTTTTGTAGAGGTTTGGGAAACGAATGCTTCCAGCGTGGGACGTGCAGTTCACCCAAAGAGGAGATGAGAAGACTTCTTCTTCGTTTTTGAACGACTTTGTCTGGGAAATAATCCGTACCTTTGCCCGGATCGCTGATGGAAAGGCTCCGGAGCGAAACGATTTATAAGTATTTAGGTGATTCGTATGAAAAAAGTGTACTTGTTTTTGGTTTTGGCGGGATGCCTGAACGGGTCGGTGCTCTCGGCGCAGCCGACAAACCGGGCGGAACTTCCGGTCGATTCGCTGTCGAAAGATTTCGGACCGGATACGGTTGCTGAGGGGCCATCGGTTCCACGCTCGTATTTTGAAACGGGAGCCGTAGCCGATGCCCGAGGCTGGATGTCGGCCCCTGCAAAACGCCGCCCGCGTCCACCGAAAGCACCCCGTCCGAAACAACCGTTGGCTCCGGCCTTTACGCAGCAACCGGCCAACGGGGTGAATCCTTCGAAATTCTCCCCCGAAGTAGTATGGGGTTTGTGGTTCGATTTTTTCTTCGATAACCGGGAGTATAAGAGCGCCATCAACTGGCCGCAAACGATTTTCGGAACCCGGGTTTCTCCGGAAATCGGCGTGCGCTGGGGACGTCACTCCATCATGGGCGGAATCAGTCTGCTGGCGGATTTCGGAGCTAAACCTTTCGAAACCGACAACGAAATATTTGCTTATTATCAATACCATTCTCCTAAATTCCGGGCTTATGCCGGGGTTCTGCCCCGTTACAAGATGATCGGGGAGTATTCTCCGGCGTTTTTCAGCGATTCGGTCAAGTATTTCGACCCGAACCTGACGGGCTTGTTGTTGCAATATGCAGGCCAAAAAGGGTATGTGGAATTCGGGGCCGACTGGAACAGTAAATTCGGGGAGATTACGCGCGAAAAGTTTTTGTTGTTTTCTTCGGGGCGGATCAATTACCGATTCCTGTATGCTGGATATAACTTGAGTATGTATCATCATGCCGGGAACTTCGATACGGACGGGGTGGTGGATAATGTGCTGATTTACCCGTTCGTGGGAATCGATTTGCGGGAAAAGACCCGTATGCAGCAGTTGAGTCTGCAGATCGGTTGGTTGCAGGCCTTCCAGAACGATCGCAAATATGTGGGAGAATATGTGACTCCGGGCGGTTTTCAGGCCCAGATTAGGGTTCAGAAGTGGAATTTCGGGATCGACAATACGATTTACGTGGGGGATAACCTGATGCCTTATTGGGATGCACCTGAGGCCGGGCTGGATTACGGTCCCGGGCTCTATTGGGGCGAGCCGTTCTACCGGACCGACAATCTGTACGACCGTTTGGAAATTTACTGGCAACCCATCGCCAACAATCGGATGAGCCTGCGGGTCGCTTCGGTACATCATTACGACGGAACGAAATGGGGCTGGCAGCAGAAAGTGCTTTTCCGGGTCAATTTGGGCCAGAACCGTTTGATCGGCAAACACAAATAAAACTCCATGGAATAGATGATAGTCAAGCGGGGAACGTTTCAAAACGTTCCCCGCTTGACTTATGACTGATGTTTATGGCGATTTGAAGAATGGCGGTCCGTGGAGAAGGAAGGACGAAGGGAGGAAAAACGTGTGGCTATTCCGGTTGTTTGGTGAGACCGTATCTGGAGGCCAGCTTTTCCATCAGGGCGTAAGCCTGGTCGAAATCGTTGGCGATTTCGCCTTCGAGGATCGCCTCCTTGATGGCGTCTTTGATAAGACCCACTTCCCGACAAGGCTTCAGGCCGTAAGTCTGCATGATGAGCTCCCCGCCGATCGGAGGTTGAAAATTGCGGATGCGGTCCTTTTCTTCGATTTCGCGCAGTTTGCGGCGAACCAGTTCGAAATTGGCCAGAAAGCGTTTTACTTTGGCGTCGTTGGTCGAAGTGATGTCGGCCTCGCACAGGCTCATCAGATCGTCGATGTCGTCTCCGGCTTCAAACAGCAGACGACGAACGGCCGAATCGGTTACCTCCTCTTCGGAGAGTACGATGGGACGCAGATGCAGAAATACCAGTTTCTGTACATATTTCATCCGGTCGTTCATGGGCAGTTTCAGTCGTCGAAAAAGAGTGGGGACCATTTTCGATCCGACCACTTCATGTCCATGAAAGGTCCATCCGATCCGGGGATCGAACGCCTTGGTGCGGGGTTTGCCGATGTCGTGCAACAGAGCCGCCCACCGCAGCCACAGATCGTTGCTTTTGCGGGCTACGTTGTCCAGGACCTTGAGGGTATGGTCGAAATTGTCTTTGTGGGCTCGGTTTCCGATTTTTTCCACCCCTTTGAGTGCACTCAGTTCCGGAAAGATCAGAGGAAGCAGTCCGCTGTTCTCCAGCAGGTAGAAACCCAGGGAGGGGGCGGGCGAGAGCATGATTTTGTTCAGCTCGGTGATGATGCGCTCCATGGAAACGATGCCGATGCGGGAGGCGTTCCGGCGGATGGCCTCGAAAGTGGCGTCGTCGATGTCGAACCCCAGTTGGGAGGCAAAGCGTATGGCCCGGATCATGCGCAGGGGATCGTCCGAAAAGGTGGTGTCTCCATCGCAGGGGGTACGGATGATGCACCGTTCGAGATCTTCCATGCCGTTGAACGGATCGAGCAGCTCTCCGAAAGTCGCTTCATTGAGCGAAAAGGCCATGGCGTTGATCGTGAAATCGCGGCGCAGCTGGTCGTCTTCCAGGGTGCCGTCTTCGACGATGGGTTTGCGCGAGTCGGTCCGATAGGATTCCTTGCGGGCTCCGACGAATTCGACCTCCCAGGCTCCGCAATGCAACATCGCCGTACCGAAATTTTTGAAAACCGATACATGGGTTTTCAATTCCCGTCCCAAGGCTTTGGCTACCTCGATGCCGCTGCCGACGATCACGACGTCGATGTCGGTTACCGGACGATGCAGAAAGTAGTCGCGGACATAGCCGCCGATCACATAGGCTTGCAGCCCTTTGCGATCGGCAATCTGACCGATTTGCCGAAAAACGGGTGCGGCAATGGCGTCGGTGTAGTGGGTGTCGTTCAAGGGTGGAAAAATTGAAGGTTGAACAATGCCGGCTTTTTGTTTCGGGAATCTCTGAACCGGTGGTATGCGGCTGATGTCCGTCGGTTTCGCAGAACGGCTTGGCCCGGACCAAAAATAAAAAAACGGGACCGACTGTCTGCTTGTTCGACCGATCGGGCTATCGAAGGTTCGGGAATTTCCGTCCGGTCAGAGATCTTCGACGGGCCGATTCTGCATCGGGCAGGATCGGTTGCCGTTGGGTTTACATCTTGAGTTGACGCAGATAGAGTTGAATCGTATTTTCGAATCCTAAATAGATGGCGTCCGAGATAAGAGCATGTCCGATGGAGACTTCCAGCAGGCCCGGAATTTCCCGGGCGAAATATTGCAGGTTTTCCAAATTGAGGTCATGGCCGGCATTGATGCCCAATCCGTACTTGGTGGCCTCTGCGGCCGTCGTTTTGAAGGGTTCGATGGCTTTTTCTCGATCGACCGAATAGGCGGTGGCGTAGGATTCGGTGTACAATTCGACTCGGTCGGCTCCGGTCTCGGCGGCATAAGGAACCATCTCGGGATTGGGGTCGATGAAAATCGAGGTGCGGATTCCTTTTTCTTTGAAACGGGTGATCACATCGCTCAGAAAACGTTGGTGGGTACGGGTGTCCCATCCGGCATTCGACGTGATGGCGTCATGGGCATCGGGCACCAGGGTAACCTGGGCCGGAACGACCTCCAGCACCAGAGCGACGAAGCTGTCCGTGGGATTGCCCTCGACGTTGAGCTCCGTAGAGATAACCTGTTTCAGGTCGCGTACATCCTGATAACGGATATGCCGTTCGTCGGGTCGGGGATGTACGGTGATCCCTTGAGCTCCAAAACGTTCGGCGGCCAAAGCCGCTTTCACTACGTTGGGAACGTCGCCTCCCCGGGAGTTGCGCAGGGTGGCAATCTTATTGATATTTACGCTCAGCTTTGTCATATTTTCCTTATTTTTGCGGGGTAAAGTTAATTATTTTTTGACGAAACCATGCAGATAGCCCTTTATAGTCGTCCCCGACCGTGTGTTCCTCCCGAAGAGTTGGAACGTCTGTTTGCGGCTCTTTCCGCCAGCGGGCTGTCGTTCCAGCTCAATGAAGATTTTGCCCGACAGGTGGAGTCTTCGCTGGCGATGACTTTCCCGCCGGAACAGGTGTATCGTACGGCAACGGATATGCATGCCGATACGACGGTCATGGTTTCGTATGGAGGAGATGGAACTTTTCTGGAGGCGGTTCGCCTGCTCAATGATCGTAGCGTGCCGGTGGTCGGAATCAATTCGGGACGTCTGGGGTTTTTAGCCAATATCAACCGTCAGGATATGACTCGGGCCTTCGAGGAGATCAAAAACGGTCACTATACCCTCGAAGAGAGAGCTTTGTTGCGTGTTGAAGGCGATTTCCTGCGGGAGGTGGATTATCCCTATGCATTCAACGAATTGACGATCCAGCGTCAGGGGGCCAGCATGATCATGACCGAAGTGTTCGTCGACGGCGAATTGATTGCGACTTGTCATGGTGACGGTATGCTGGTGTCGACACCTTCCGGTTCGACGGCCTATTCGTTGAGCGTCGGCGGTCCGGTCGTGGCCCCTCAGTGTCATTGTCTAATTGTCTCTCCGATCGCGCCGCACAATCTGACCATGCGTCCGGTGGTGGTCCCCGATCGGAGCGTGATTACCTTGCGGGTTCATAGTCGGGAAGATCGATTTTATGTTTCGCTTGATAATCAGAACTATTCGGCAGAAGATGGCGCCTTTTTCAGTATTTCCCGGGCAGAAAAAGCTGTTTTTTTGGTGCATTTGGAAAATATATCGTTTTACGAAACGTTAAGAAATAAAATGATGTGGGGAATGGATAGTCGCGATGTCTCCCGATAAACCGTTAAAAACAACTCAAACCGTGCCATTGAGAGAGATTTTGTGTATAAATAATGTTATATTTGCACGTTGAATCCTGAAAGAACATGAACTCGATCAATCCCCAACGTATTCCCCGCCACGTTGCTATTATTATGGATGGTAACGGCCGTTGGGCCGAACAACGCGGCATGGAACGGGTGTATGGCCATGTACATGGCGTGGAAAGTGTTCGCAAGAGCGTTAAGGCAGCCGCTCGTTGGGGAGTCGAATATCTGACCATTTATGCTTTCTCTACGGAAAATTGGGGCCGACCGACCGAAGAGGTGAATGCCTTGATGGAGTTGTTTTGCGAAAGCAGTCTGGGGGAAGCCCCCGCTTTGCAACGGGCCGGAGTCCGCATGCGATTTATTGGCAATCTTGCCGGACTGTCGCCTCGGGTGCAGGATGCGATTCGTCGGAGCGAACAGATGACGGCAGACAATACGAAGCTGACGTTGCAAATTGCGGTCAATTATAGCTCGCGGTGGGAAATCACCGACATGGTGCGCCGGATGGCCGAAGAAGCGAAAAACGGTCGCTTGTCGCCGGATGAGATTACGCCCGACAAGATTTCCGATTACCTCACAACAGCCGGAGTACCCGATCCCGATCTGCTGATTCGTACCAGCGGCGAGCATCGTTTGAGTAATTTTTTGCTGTGGCAGCTTTCATACAGCGAATTGTATTTTACCGACATATTTTGGCCTGATTTCGACGAGAAGGCTTTTGATCTGGCAATAATGGATTTCCAGAACCGCCAGCGCCGGTATGGATTATTAACGAAATAAGAACGAACGGCAGCACATGAGAAAGAGATTGAGGGCAGTTATCACTTTCCTTTTCATCGGGATGGGCTTTTGGGCTTCGGCTCAAACCGAGGCCCCGTCTGCGACCCCGCCCGAATCCGATACTACCTGGTTGGATCCGAATGCTCCGATGGTCAATTTTGAAACCCCCAAACAGTACATCGTCAATAAGATCCGTGTGAACGGCATCAAATACCTCGATCCGCAAATCATCGCTACGACTTCGGGCCTGAATCAGGGGGATACGATTATGATTCCGAGCGATTACATTTCGTCGGCCATTCGGAAAATGTGGGAACAACGTTATTTCTCCGACGTGAAGATCGTAGCCGAGCCGGTGGGGGACAGTGTGAATCTGGAAATCTTTTTGCAGGAACGTCCTCGGGTCTATCAATGGAAATACGAAGGCGTGCGGAAAGGGGAGTTGAGTGAAGTGCAGGAAAAATTGGACCTGAAACGAGGGGGAGAACTTTCCGATTATGTGATCAAGAATTCGACGGATATTCTCCGTAAATTTTATTCGGACAAGGGTTTCCGGAATGTGACGGTGGATGTGCGCCAGGAAAACGATACGACGATCAAAAATGCGGTCAACGTAACTTTTGTGGTCGATCGTAAAGAACGGGTGCGTATCGGGAAAATCGATTTCGAAGGCAATACCGTCGTTTCCGATCGGAAACTGCGCAAGTCGATGAAGAAAACCCATCAGAAGAGCATCAATATCTTCAAGAATACCAAACTCAAGGATAAGGATTACGCCGAAGATAAGGAAAATGTAATCGATTACTACAACTCTCAGGGGTATCGTAATGCCACGATTTTGAGCGACTCGATCTATCCGATCAACGCAAAGCGGATCGGGATTTTGATCAAGCTCGAAGAAGGAAACAAATTTTACTATCGTAATGTCTCCTGGTTGGGGAATACGGTCTATACGACCGAGCACCTCAATGCGATTCTGGGGGTGGTCAAAGGAAGCCATTATGACCGGAAATCGCTGCACAAACAGTTGGGTATCGGTAAAGAAATGGATCCCGAAGGTTTTTCGGTTTCTTCGGAATATCAGAATAACGGGTATATTTTTTCGTCGATCGAGCCTACTGAAATTGTCGTAGCTCCCGATTCGGTGGACCTGGAGATCAAAATTTATGAAGGGAAACAGGCCCGAATCAACGAAGTGAATATCACCGGGAACCTGCGGGTGGATGAAAAAGTGATCCGTCGGGAATTGTACGTTCGCCCGGGCGAATTGTACGACCGTTCGCTGTTGATGCAGACTTTGCGTCAGTTGAGCCAGATGCAGCATTTCAACCCCGAAACCTTACAGCCGGGGATCGTTCCCGTAACCAGTGAATTGGTGGATATCTCCTTCCCGTTGGAAGAACAGGCCAGCGACCAGTTCGAAATCTCCGGCGGTTGGGGGAGCGGTATGTTTGTGGGATCGATCGGGGTGCGCCTGAACAACTTCTCGGTGCGCAATCTGTTTAAGGGAGATCGCTGGACACCGTATCCTTCGGGCCAGAACCAGCAACTTTCCATTCGCGGACAGTCCAACGGTACCTATTACAAGGCAATTTCGTTGAATTTCGTGGAACCCTGGCTGGGAGGTAAGAAACCCAACTCCTTTACCTTGGGACTCTACTATTCCGATCAGACCAACGCCTACAGCATTTTCCAGGCCGGGACCAAACACTTCCGTACGATCGGAGCCAGCGTGGGAATCGGTCACCGTCTCAATTGGCCCGACCGTTTCTTTACGATCTACAATGAAATCGGTTACCAGGCCTATAACCTGAAAGATTGGGATAGCTTCCTGGTGAGCAACGGGACCTCCAATATCATTACCTTCAAGACGGTTTTCGGACGAAATACGGTCGACCAGCCCATCTTCCCGCGTAGTGGTTCCGACTTCTCGATCAGTCTGACCCTGACACCGCCCTATTCGTTGTTTGACCATATCGATTATTCCCGGACCGATCTGACCGATCAACAGCGTTATCGGTGGATCGAATTCCATAAATGGATGTTCAATGGAGAGTGGTATGTGCCGTTGAATCGTAGCCGTAAACTGGTGATGATGGCACGGGCTCAGCTGGGATACATCGGAGCATACAACAAATACAAACCTTCGCCGTTCGAAGGATTCGACGTCGGTGGGGACGGGATGTCCGGATACAATGTCTACGGGGTGGATGTGATCTCCATGCGTGGGTATAGCAACGGATCGTTGACCCCTTATTCCTACAACAATAATGGAGTCGGGAATTATGCGCGGGCTTATAATAAATATACCCTCGAATTACGTTATCCGGTTCTGTTGCAGCCGACCTCTACGATTTATGCCCTGGTATTTGCCGAAGCCGGTAATGCCTTTGCTTCCTGGAAAGATTTCGATCCGTTCCGTTTGAAACGATCTCTCGGGGTAGGGGTCCGGCTTTATCTGCCGTTTGTCGGATTGCTCGGATTCGACTGGGGGTACGGTTTCGACAGCGAAGTGGGTCAGACCGGAGCGCATGGAGGCCAAATTCACTTCATGATCGGCCAGCAGTTCTAAATTTAAAAATGCACGACTATGAAAAAGCAGATTTTGTTGGTAGTTTTGATGCTCTTTGCGGCGAGCGGATTGTATGCTCAGGGGTATATCTTTGTCAATTCGGAAACGATTTTCAAATCTCAGGAAGATTATAATACCGCGATCAAACAGTTGGAAGACCTGACGGCGGCTTACCAGAAGAATATCGACGACGCATACGCGACGATCGAACAGACTTATAATAATTATCAGGCTCAGAAAGCCTATCTGTCGGATACTCGTCGGGCCGAACGCGAAGAGGAAATTATCGCCATGGAACGGAAAGTGACCGCTTATCAGCAGGAAAAATTCGGCCCCGAAGGTGAACTGATGAAAAAGCGTTTGGAGATGATTAAACCGATTCAGGACCGGGTTTTCGGGGCCATCAATCAATATGCCGAAGCCAACGGTTATACCATGGTCGTGGATATTGTGAACAATCAGACTTTACTTTATTATTCTCCGGCCTTGAATAAGACCGAAGAAATTATTAACTTGCTCAATCAATAAATCACTTAATGTCTTTTTTTTATGAAAATTTTGGTGAAACTTTCCTTGGTCGCCGCAGTTCTGGTGATGTGTGGCAATGCCGCTTCTGCGCAGAAATTCGGCACTATCAATGTGCAAGAATTGATTATGGCGATGCCCGACCGTGATTCGGCCGTTTCCAAATTGCAAAAGTTCGAAGAAGAGTTGGGAAATCAGATGGAAACGATCCAGGTGGAACTCAATACGAAATATCTGGATTATCAGAAAAAGCAGGATTCCATGACGGTTTCGGTACGTCAGCTCAAGGAAAAAGAACTGGAAGATTTGCAGCGTCGTATGCAGGAGTTCCAGCAGGTGGCTCAGCAGGATTATCAGAAGATGCAACAGGATCTGATGACTCCGGTGATTACGAAGGCTCAGGATGCCATTAAACGCGTGGGTAAAGCACAGGGGCTGACTTTCGTGTTCGACGTTTCGAGCGGTGGCGTGATTTACCAGGATGAAGCCACGGTGGTGGATATTTTACCGATGGTCAAACAAGATTTGGGCATTTAAATTAGCTGCATGCATATAGAAAGAACCCGCTTATGGCGGGTTCTTTTTTTTGTGCGGAGGGTTTTAGAGTTACACGGCATCCGGTTGGTTGGTGACGGTCCAATGCCTGAGAGGGGAGGAAATGGAAAGCCGGGTACTGGATACGATGCGGACAGAGAGTGGAATCGGTCGTGTCTTTGTCTGTCGGGCCGATATGAATTTCGAGAGATCTCCTTGTCTCAGGAAGGGTGGCTCGACGGAGGCGCCTGTCTCGGCTCATTTCTTGATCTATTCTTCGGCCGGTTATGTTTTCTTATAAGGGGAAAAAGGAATCGTATGGATCGGATAGGCGTTGGGAAGCGGGATGCCGGAAAAGTGCAGATGGGTCGGATGGATCTCGGAAAGATGCTACCAGGAAGGTGCGGATGGCTCGAAGTTTTTGGGGACGGAACCTATGACAGGCAGAATGTCTTTGGGATTGGCAACCCGAGGTCTTGATTTTCTCCGGGAGTGTATCCGCCCTGGAAAATCGAAAAATCGAAGAGAAGAGAAAAGAAGTCGGAGGAGAGTTGAAGAAGAGTCGAAGAAGAGGGGGAGAAGACTTGAAGGAGAGGTGGATGGGACTCGGAGCCAGAAAGTGGGGTGACAGAATGGCTTCTTCGGATCATGGGTACAAAAAAGCTCCTCCGAAAGGAGGAGCTTCTGGAAGATTGTATCGTAAAAGACTATTCTTCGGCGATGACTTCGAATTTGACGGTAGCTTTTACATTGCGGTGCAATTTTACCGTAGCTTCGTATTGACCGATGGTCTTTACCGGATCGAGTACGATGATCTTGCGATCTACCGTATACCCTTTTTCGGCGAGGGCTTCGGAGATGTTGGCTGAGGTCACCGAACCGAAAATACGGCCTTCTTCGGCTTTGGCAGCGATCGACAGGCTGATTACATTCAGCTGTGCGGCCAGTGCTTCGGCATCGGCCAGGATTTTGGCTTCTTTGTGAGCACGTTGTTTGAGGTTTTCGGCCAACACTTTGCGGGCAGAAGCGGTTGCACTTTTAGCGTAGCCCTGCGGAATCAGGTAGTTATTGGCGTAACCGGGGCGAACCTCCACGATGTCGTTGGCATAGCCCAGGTTCTCTACGTCTTTGATCAGAATTACTTGCATGGTTTCTTCCTCCGGTTTTATTATTTGAACATATCGGTTACGAACGGCAGAATAGCCAGATGACGGGCCCGTTTAACAGCCGTAGCCACTTTTTTCTGGAATTTCTGCGAGGTCCCGGTCAAACGACGGGGCAGAATCTTACCCTGTTCGTTCAGAAATTTCTTCAGAAATTCGGGATCTTTGTAATCTACGTATTTGATGCCGGCTTTTTTGAAACGGCAATATTTTTTCTTTTTGACCTCTACGGTAGGAGGATTCAAATATCTGATTTCGGATTGATTCTGTGCCATGGCTTATTCTGCTTTTGCGGTGTTGTTTTTGTTTCTGCGTTTTTCAGCGTATTCGATCGCATATTTGTCCATCTTGAAGGTCAAAAAGCGAATAACGCGTTCGTCGCGGCGATATTGGGTTTCCAGTTTTTCAACCAGATCGCCTTCGCCTTCGAATTCGATGAGAAAATAGAAGCCGGTGGTCTTTTTCTGAATGGGATAGGCCAATTTGCGCAGGCCCCAATCCTCTTCGCTGATGATCTGACCGCCGTTTTCGGTGATAACACCGCGGAATTTGCCGACAGCTTCCTGCAGCTGAACGTCCGAGAGAACCGGAGTGGCAATGAAAACGGTTTCGTAACGATTCATAATCAGTTGTTTTTAATAAATAGGGTTTATAAATGAGCCACAAAGGTAACGATCTTTTGGGAAAAACCAAAACTTTCTCTGCGTGAATCTTTTGAAAAACGAGCCCGATGCGACTTCGCCCGCTGAGATTCGCTCCTGGGATTGAAGGATGCGGGATGGACGACAAGAGCCGGGAATGCCTTTCGATTCGCCGCACACCGATTGGAGAAAGAGAACAGTCGTTGTGGCGGGTCGTAAACTATGAGGAGGCCGATTCGGAGGCGGGTAGCAAGGCGTCGATTTGTCGGGACAGGTTTTCCCATTGAGAAGGTGGGGTGGCGGAAATCTCAACGAGGTTTCCCTGAGGGTCCATCAGCAGAAAGGCCGGGAGTTCCTTGATGCGATAGAGGTTGCGTAGCGATTCGCTTTCGGCCATGTTTACGAAGTAATTTTCTCCTTCGATACCCAGTCTGCGTACGGTTGGAAGCCAGTCGCGGTATTCGGAGTCCAGACAAAGATTGGCGAACAGAACTGCTTTGCCGATATAGTGGCGGTGTAAGGGCCCGCTGTGCAGCAGCTCTTGCCGACAGGAATCGTCTTGGGTGGAGTACAGGGTTATGTAGACGACTTCTCCCGGGTGGTTCGCTCGGAGATATTCGAAGAAATCTTGTCCGGAAAGGGTCTCGGGGTGTTTTTGCGCATCGAGACGAGTCAGGCTCTGAAGCGGGTTTTTGATCGTGGAAGGTGCTTGGGGATTTTGGGCCTGACGAACCTGGGCCGACAGATAATCGGCAATGTAGGCGTTGGTGAACAAAAACGTCAGATTCGGTAAGAGGTCTTCTACCCCGGGCTCTTCCCGCAGACTCCAAATTAATTGGTATAGCATGTAGTCGCGACAAAGGGTGGCTTTTTCTTCTGCGGCGATTAGTTTCGCGGCTTCCGTTAGATAAGTCAGCCGAGGTCCTTGTAGCGTCGATTCCGGAAGCCGGGCTTCGATCAGGGCCTGACAGTAACGTGTCAGATAGATCGGATAATGGATGCTTTCGAATTGCTTGGGGTTGTCGGGACTGAACGAGGCGATCCGATACATCCGATACCGGTTTTGTCGGGCAGAATCGCTCGAGATATCCTCCCGGGGCCCGGAATAGAGTTCGGCGATGCGGTAAGTCAGATCGATTTCCAGATGACGGACCAGTTCCTTGGGCAGATTTTGAGCCTGAGCATATGTGTGTAAAGCCTCTTTCAGTCGTTGAATGTCCTTTTCCATGCGCGCACAGAGAGTGTCGATCGGAATATCGGACGTCGAGTTCGGTAGGGAAGGCATCAGGGAATCCATGTGGAGGGCACACCGATTGAAGGCGTTATTGAAGGCCTGATGATCGCCCGAAAACGAGATGCCTTCATGATGTCGGTTCAGGCGTGAGGCATCGATCGTGATATGGATGGAATCGCCGGGAGTGGCGAAAAACAGGATGGATTCATCCCCGTATTGAAGGACATGATCTTGGCTGAATAACAAATCGGCTTGGGCCGTGAATTTTCCGGCGGAGTCGAGCATGCACACATGCTTTTTGCCGAATACCGGATCAGTCAGCCATACCTGTACGGCAGAAGGACTTTTGGCGGAGAGATGAACTACTTCTCCGGTCAGGATGGTGGTTTTCGGTACCCGTTTCGTGTATTGACAGGCGCTCAGTCCTACAGCAAGAAGGCATAAACATAGCCCGATTTTTCGCATAGCGGTCGAGAGGTTTGATTCGAATCGGCGGATAGACAGCCTCATGGTTTCGTTTACCAAAGATAGGATAAAATGACGACAATGATCAGGGCCGGCAGCATGTTGGTGACGTTGATTTGCTTAATGTCCAAAATGTTGATTCCTAATCCTATCAGTAAAATTCCTCCTACGGAAGTCAGATCGGACATCATTCCTTCGCTCATATAGCGGGTCAGAAATGCCGCTAACAGCGTGAGGGTGCCTTGATAGAGCAATACCGGGATGGCCGAAAAGAGAACGGCGATTCCGAACGATGCACCCAATGCGATCGAAGCGACGGCATCCATGATGGATTTGGTCAAAAGCAGGCGGGGCGTTTCGCCGCTGCCGTCTTCGATGGCTCCCAAAATAGCCAACGATCCGGTGCAGAAAAGCATGGACGCCGTGACGAATCCTTCGGTAAATCGGGACGGTTGTTTTGCATCGATCGCAGGGTTCAGACTGTCGGTTTGGTGTCCGGTCGATTCTGGATGGCTGCGATGTTGCCATCGTTCGGTCAGGTTCTGC
Source organism: uncultured Alistipes sp. (assembly GCA_944326855.1). Taxonomy (GTDB): domain Bacteria; phylum Bacteroidota; class Bacteroidia; order Bacteroidales; family Rikenellaceae; genus Alistipes_A. The sequence goes on from CALVFO010000053.1 coordinate 23,569, forward strand.
AGGTGACGGTCGATATCGATCCATTGTCCCAGAACGGCTCCCAAGACAACACTGATGACGGCGACGATCAGGTTTTGGGATTGAATGGCCATCGAAATGCCGATTGTCAGGGTCATCAGACCGACGCCTTGAAAAATAATGGAGGTCATTTTACTCGACAACCGAGACTGAATGAGCATACCGACCAGACTGCCGGCCAGAATGGCTCCCGTATTGACCAGAGTTCCGAGCATCGTGTGAGGAGGGTTGATTTTATTGGGAGCAAATGTAGGAAAAACGGCGTAAATATGTACCTTTGTATCTCTGAAATCAACCTTACCAAATCGAAGATATGAGCGAATTCAAGTATCAGGAGCCTTTTCCGCTCTCAGCCGATACCACCCGCTATCGCCTGTTGACCAAAGAGTATGTCAAGGTGGTGGAATGCGGGGGTCGTAAGATTCTCCAAGTAGACCCCAAAGGTCTGGAATTGCTTTCCCGCGAGGCTTTTGCCGATGTGTCGTTTTATCTGCGCAGCGCTCATTTGCAGAAGCTGCAGAATATTCTTTCCGATCCCGAAGCAACCGATAACGATAAGTTCGTGGCTTATACCATGTTGATTAATCAGACGGTGGCTGCTCAGGGGGAACTTCCTACGTGTCAGGATACCGGAACGGCTATCGTGATCGGTAAAAAGGGCGAAGACGTTTATACGGGCAGCAACGATGCCGAAGCCCTTTCCAAAGGAGTGTATGAAACGTATCGGGATCGTAATCTGCGCTACTCGCAGGTGGTTCCTTTTACGATGTTCGACGAAAAGAACAGCGCCACGAACCTTCCGGCTCAGATCGACCTGTATGCCACTCAGGGGAATGAATATCATTTCTTGTTCATTACCAAAGGGGGAGGTTCCGGTAATAAGACATTCCTGTATCAGCAGACCAAATCGTTGCTGAACGAAAAAACGTTGACGGCATTCATCAAGTCCAAAATCATGGATTTGGGAACGGCGGCTTGTCCTCCCTATCACCTGGCGGTGGTAATCGGGGGTACGTCGGCCGAAGCCTGCCTGACGACGGTGAAAAAGGCCTCGGCCGGTTATCTGGATCACCTGCCAACCCATGGTAACGAAGGCGGCCAGGCTTTCCGTGATCTGGAATGGGAAGAAAAAATTCTGAAAATCTGTCAGCAAAGCGGTGTGGGTGCCCAGTTCGGCGGGAAATACCTGGTGCATGACGTGCGGGTGATTCGTTTGCCTCGCCATGCGGCATCCTGCCCGGTAGGCATCGGAGTAAGCTGCAGCGCCGACCGTAACGTGAAAGGTAAGATTACCGAAGAGGGGATTTTCCTGGAAGAACTGGAAAAGAATCCGGCCAAATTCCTGCCTTCGACACCTCCCGACATGAAGCCGGCCGTGGAACTCGATCTGGATTTGGGTATGGATAAGGTTCGTGAAATCTTGTCCCAGTATCCGGTCAAGACTCGTTTCAATGTGAAAGGAACGATGATCGTGGCTCGCGATATTGCACATGCCCGCATCAAGGCCATGATCGATGAAGGGAAGCCGATGCCCGAATATTTCAAGAAACATCCGATTTATTATGCCGGTCCGGCCAAAACGCCGCAAGGCATGCCGTCGGGTAGCTTCGGTCCTACGACGGCCGGACGTATGGATCCCTATGTGGATGAATTCCAGAGTCTGGGCGGCTCGATGGTCATGGTTGCCAAAGGGAACCGTTCGCAGGCCGTAACCGATGCCTGTCAGAAACACGGCGGCTTCTACCTCGGTTCGATCGGAGG
>CALVFO010000054.1 GCA_944326855.1 uncultured Alistipes sp.
TTCTGGCTGCTGTGGGCGAAACCTTACAGACTGTCCAATCCACCGATTTCTATCCCTTCGGTCTCGCGTTCGAATACAGCAACCTGAACAGGAACAAATATCTGTTCTCAGGGAAGGAACTCCAGGACGGGAATTTGGGCGGTTCGATGCTCGAATGGTACGACTTCGGAGCACGCTTCTACGATCCCGTATTAGGGCGATGGTTCAATGTCGATCCGGCCATCCAATTCGCCAACCCGTACCTGTTCTGCGGAAACGCACCGATGATGTACATCGATCAGGATGGACAATTCGCTTGGTTGGCAGCCATTCTTATTGGAGGTTGGGTCAATGTAACCATGAAAGCAGGGAAAGGGCAATTACAGAATTTCGGTGATTTTCTAAAAACTTTTACTATTGGCGGAGCGGTCAGTGCTGCCGGATATTTTGCAGGACACGGCATTAGTCAAGCTATTCTATCAGGTATTCAAGCCCAAAGTTTGGGTATCAAGTTAGCCGGAGGATTTATCAATGGAGCTTTGGTGGGAGCTGGAGCCGGCGCCGCAGGAGGTTTTGTTAGTGGAGCAGGCAATGCGTGGTTGAATGGCTCAAGTTTCGGAGGAGGGTTGGCTGCCGGTTTTATCGGAGCCGGGAAAGGATTGGTTACCGGCGCCCTCACAGGAGGTTTGATTCGGGGAACGATGGATGCTCTAAATGGATACAACTTCTGGAATGGAACAAAAATATACGAAGTAGCTAATATAGGCCCATCTTCCACCACCAGGCTTCAAACAGAGATGAACGACGAGGCGTTAAAGGCTTTGGTCAAACAAGAATTTGGCGTATCTGAAGGAGATCTGAATCTTAGTGAGATTACGACTAAGACTTCTGGAAGGTACACGACAGATGAATTTGGGAATATGTTCAATAGTGAAGGGAAAGCTGTAGGAGGATATATAGAAAGGAGTACAGGAGGTCCTACATCCATGCATATCGCCCCTAAATATGTGGGATCTAAAAGTCTCGTCGATTTTCGTGCCGTAGTGGGACACGAATTACAACATGCCTATCATTTTTCATTAAATAAGACCGTTAAAGCATATTCAGAAGCGGTAGCTTACAATTGGTCAAGAAGAATATATCTGACCGCAGGACCTGCTTATTGGAAGAGTTATTTTAGAATTTTGAGATTACAAATTAATATGCAGTATTTGAATACCGGAGGATATCCTACTTTTTATGGAAAATAATCAAAATCTGTAGATATGGATCAAAACAAGCAAAAACATCGCCTCTATTGGGGAATCATCATCTGTCTGCTCTTCCCCTTTCTGGCTCAGGCCAAGAAAGTCATAGAGTCCGGTAAATTGCAGGATGAACTTCCGGTCATTCAGGAGTACTATTTTTATTATTCTCATCAAGGTTGGGAAGTCCGTGTGTATTTAGCCGATCAAAACAGATATGTCATTCAGTTTGCCGATTCCTCGACAGAGATAGTAGATGTAATGGATTTGTCCAGAGGGACATACAGTATCCGGGAAGATACTATTCATTTTAAAGATGAAATATTGTCTTTTACCTTCACAGCTCTTCGCACTGATAATGATCTCCATTTTTTATCGGGATTTTCATATTTAAAAGATCTGGTCATAGAAAGGGAATTGCTAAGTCCGTATGCTAGTACTGTAGAAGCTCAATTTGTGTTTGCAGAACGCAAGATGGTCTCTCCTGGATGGGAAGAAAAACTTGGGATAGCCATTCTAAACCGAACTCAATATCCTCAATTCTGTGAACATACCATGCAGTACCAGTGTGAATACGCATATGCATTAACTATACGACCGAATGGATCTTACACCTGGTATTTTCAAACTTACCCTATTTCGGAAGGGACGTGGACTCTGCGCGGAAATTTGCTAATTTGCAAGGATACAACCTTGAATTTTAATTTTCATTGTATTGTTGTATCTACCACACTAATCCAGAGCATGTTAATGCCGGGAGACTATCAGGGCGTGACCTTGGTATTAAAAGAACCTAAAACATTATAGGAAAAACTATGCAAAGCAAAGCGGGAGACAGAATTGTCTCCCGCTTTTCCAGTTTTAAAATTCACTAGGATAACCATTAACAGGAAGAATTAATTATATTTATAGCGCATCGGGCGAGAAACTGGCCTGCAATGCCAACGGTTCTTTGACCTATTACCGCTCGGTGATGATCTATGGCAACGACAACCAGTTGCTGTACATGCTCACTCCGGAGGGGACGGTTTCCCGAAACGAAGATTTTCCCATTTTAACAAGATAATAACGTTCCATTTCTTGCCGCTCATATTTCTTTAAGAATCAAACTACTTAGCTAAACTGCTTAACAATGAAAAAGATGATTATGGTGACATGCCCGGCATGGGTGACCTCTGCATCCGGCTTTATCAGGTATAAGGTGTATTGAGCCTCTTAAATGTCTGATTTGAATATATTTAATGTGGAGGCAGTGTCTGATCCAGCAAGTGATCGTCCCCAGGAAAATGGAAGATCGAAGGATGTGGCGAATAGGGATTTGAATACAGAAATACAGACTGCTGCCCAGATGCAAATTATAATAATTGTCCTAGTCAAGGAGATTGTAACGACAAGCCTATCACCGGATGTTAACAATAATCAGTTCGGGCAAAACAGATAAATACGAATATGAAACGTATATTAGAACTATTGTCAACAGGGATTCTACTGCTAACTGTAGTCGGCTGTAGAGATAATGGACCGTTAAACGATATGGAGGCATCGGTGGTACTTACGCCATTGCAACAGACAACAAGGGTAGATGACATATCGTCGTTGGTAGAGGATATTCAACTCGTTAAAATCGCAGACGACGAACGCACATATATGTCGACGGCTGCTAAAATGTTACTTGATAAGTCAGGTAATATTTACGTGTTAGATGACAGGAATAACTTGGTGGCCATGAAACCCGATGGGACCTATCATTCTACCATAGCGCGCCAAGGACGTGCAGGCAATGAATATCTGAATATCCGAGATATCGCGTTATCTGACGACGAGTTCTTGATTTTGGACGGCACAAAAGTAAAATGTTTTAATCTGCTAGATCCGTCGCATTATCGCATTATCGATATTCCCGTAAAATCTCCATGCGATGCGATAGCGCCTGACGGTAATGGAGGAGTATATCTCTATGCAACATTTCCGGCGGATTTTACGGACACACGTACCCATGACGATTACCTGCTTTATCGAGTATCTAAGCATGGAGAATGGTTGGGCGAATATATTCGCCGCGAAGACAATACATTATCTATTGGCAATATAGTACAGTCATCTTGGAATGAATACTATCTTAGGCCGCAAAATAGCAATCATATATTCTATAAGCTGACAAGTGACAGTATTTATGCTGCATACAAAATAGATTTTGGAGCGGAAAATATTCCACCCCGTTATTTTTTCGATGCAGCGAACGAGAATCTTGCCTCTTATATCACGTCTCCCTATTACAAGATACCCATGGAACTACACGAAACATTGTCACATATCGTTTTTCGCGTGGCCGGTCCCGGAGCGAAAGACTTTACAGTTCTGTACGATAAGGGTAGTTGGAAAGGCATAATGTGGGAGAATCGTTCGAGCGATATGCGGATCTTGGGGGCAGACGATGATTATTTTTATGCCATAATGCAGGAAACAGATCCCAGCAACGAAGACCACGGCCCTCTATTCCGCTATGTGCGTAAAATAGCGGAGTCGCGCGACACGTTATCGACAGAGCATGCCTATATAGTCAAAATACGTTTTGATAAGTTATGATTGTACATGACGGTGTTTATGTGCCGGAAAGTAAAAATTGAATAGACACACATTCATCAATGATCATAGTGTTGTCACAGGGCATGTTGGTGTGTCGTTGTGTTTATCGTTGGAAATAGCAACCCGATTTAACAGGTAGATGGCAAGAGAGAGGTTATCTGATGTTATGGTGAATTGGAGGAGGGTATCGAATATGGGGCGGGTTGTGACAGGGATATCATCGAGGATTCCCATCGTATTCCTCCGGGTGTTTTCTGGCGTCAAATACGAGGATTGTCTTCCGGTTTGAAAACAAAAAAATACAACAGGTTGAATTTTCAACCTGTTGTATTTTGGAAAGTATCTCCCCCGAAAAGGGGACTTTGGTTGTTTCTCTCGGACGGAGTCCGTCACGAAAGAAAGCCGTTTTTGCGGCGGGGATTATTTGGTGCTGATGTAACGGATCAGGTCTACCACTTTGTTCGAGTAGCCCCATTCGTTGTCGTACCAAGAAACGACTTTCACGAAGCGCGGAGAGAGCTGGATACCGGCTTTGGCGTCGAAGATCGAGGTGCGGGGATCGCCCAGGAAGTCAGACGAAACCACAGCGTCTTCGGTGTAACCCAGAATACCTTTGAGTTCGCCTTCCGAAGCTTCTTTCATGGCAGCGCAAATTTCGTCATAGGTAACGTCTTTGGCCAGGGTGCAGGTCAGGTCGACTACCGAAACGTCCAGGGTAGGAACGCGCAGCGACATACCGGTCAGTTTACCGTTCAGCGAGGGGATTACCTTACCTACGGCTTTGGCGGCACCGGTCGACGAGGGGATGATGTTGCCGGCAGCGGCACGACCACCACGCCAGTCTTTCATCGAAGGACCGTCAACGGTTTTCTGGGTAGCGGTGGTTGAGTGAACGGTGGTCATCAAACCTTCTACCATACCGAATTTGTCGTTCAGCACTTTGGCGATAGGAGCCAAGCAGTTGGTGGTGCAGGATGCGTTCGAGATGATGGGCTGGCCAGCATAGGTTTCGTGGTTAACGCCCATTACGAACATCGGGGTGTCGTCTTTCGAAGGAGCCGACATAACGACGCGTTTGGCACCGGCTTTCAGGTGAGCTTCGGCTTTTTCTTTGGTCAGGAACAGACCGGTCGATTCTACGATGTATTCGGCACCTACTTCATTCCATTTCAGGTTGGCGGGATCTTTTTCTGCCGTTACGCGGATCGATTTGCCGTTGACTACCAGGGCACCGTCTTTTACTTCGATCGAGCCTTGGAACTGGCCGTGCATGGTGTCGTAGCGCAGCATGTAAGCCATGTAGTCTACCGAGATCAAGTCGTTGATGGCAACAACTTCAACATCGCTTCTGGTCAAAGCGGCACGGAATACCAGTCGTCCGATACGACCGAAACCGTTGATACCAATTTTAATAGTTGACATAATCAATGATATTTTAAGGTGAATTCTTCTCTCTCTTCAGTCCGGTTACAAAGGTAGGGAAAAATACGAGAACCCTGCAAAAAATATATTAAATTTTTTTATTAAGGACATTTCCTGCTGCCGACCGGGGTTTCGGGCGGATGAGGCTGAAGGAAGGTTTCCCTGGAGAGGCTTGGGGGACGATCCTCTTTCTGTCGGGCGTTCCCGATCCTGCGTTCGTCCGGAGGATGCGCCTGAAACAATCGGATGGTTGGTCCGACCATTTCGTTACCCCGTTACCTCGTTGTTGCACCGGGAGGCGGTAGGGCAGCGGCCGTTCCAAGGTCGTTCGGTCGGGCTTCACGGGTCACTCGATCGTCGCTCAACCTTCATTCCTCCGGGCGCCAGTTAGGGTGCAGAGGCCGTTTTATCGTTGTTCGGCTGGGCTCAGTCGTTGTGCTGCCATCACTCGACCGGGGTCGGTCGCTGTTCCGTCGAGGGAATTCCGGGAGCGCCCGGTGTCGGGTGCGGTATGCCCGCTCGGAGGGATTCGCCCGGGAAGCCTAACGGGTCGTGGCGCTGCAAGCCTTGGCTCGTTTGGCCATGGTCGAAGCAAAAACGAAGTCGTTCAATTCCCGGTTTTCCGTGTGCAGAATATCGTGTTTGGTGCCTTCCCACCATTTTTGTCCTTTGTAGATGAAGATAACGTGCTCTCCGATCTCCAACACCGAATTCATGTCGTGGGTGTTGATGATGGTGGTGATGTTGTACTCTTCGGTAATCTCCTTGATCAGGTTGTCGATGACCACCGAGGTCATCGGGTCGAGGCCCGAGTTGGGCTCGTCGCAGAACAGGTATTTGGGGTTGAGAACGATGGCCCGGGCAATGGCTACGCGCTTGATCATCCCCCCGCTCAGCTCAGCCGGGTAGAGATGGTCGACGTTTTCGAGATTCACCCGTTTGAGGCAGAAATGTACCCGTTCGCGTTTTTCTTCCAACGACTGGTTGGTAAACAGATCCAGCGGCAGTCGGACATTCTCTTCGACATTCGAGGCGTCGAGCAATGCTCCGCCCTGAAACAACATGCCTACCTCACGGCGGATGGCTTTCTTTTCCCGGAAGCCCAGTTGGCTGAAGCAAACATCGTCGTAGAAGATGGAACCGCTGTCGATCGGGTGGAGTCCTACTAAGGATTTGAGCAGGACGGTTTTCCCCGATCCGCTCTGTCCGATGATCAGGTTGGTGGTTCCGGTGCGGAACGTGGCCGAGATGTCGTTCAGGACGATCCGGCCGTCGAAAGATTTTACGATATGTTCGGCTCGGATCATCTTAGGTCAGCAATACTTGGGTGAGAATCAGGTTGAATATCAGGATGACGATGCTGCTCACCACCACGGCCTGGGTACTGGCCCGTCCCACTTCCAGGGAGTTGCCGTTGGCATAATAGCCGTAGAAACCCGAAATCGAGGTGATGATGAAGGCGAACGTCGAAGATTTGATCAGCGAGTAGGTGATGTAGAAAGGTTTGAAGTCGGATTGAACACCGACGATATAGGCTTCGGGATTGACTACGCCCGTCAGGACGCAGACCACATAGCCGCCGGCGATGCCGATTCCCATGCTCAGGATGGTCAGGAAGGGGAAAAACAAAACCGTAGCGATGATTTTGGGCAGAATCAGGTAGCTGGCCGAGTTGACCCCCATGATTTCCAGAGCATCGATTTGTTCGGTGATGCGCATGGTTCCGATTTCCGAAGCGATGTTCGAACCTACTTTGCCGGCCAGAATCAGGGCCACGACCGTAGAACTGAATTCGAGTAGCATGGACTCCCGGGCGGCATACCCGATCAGATACTTCGGAATGAACGGCGATTCGAGGTTGAGCGCCATCTGGATGGTGATGACCGCACCCATGAAGACCGAAATAATGGCCACGATACCGATGGAGTTGAGGCCCAGACTGGCGATTTCGGCCAGGATACGGCGTCCGTAGATGGAGCGTTTCTCCGGTTTGGAGAATACCTTGCCCATCAGGATGAAATAGCGGCCGGCCAGGTCGAAAAGATTGTTCTTCATAGGGATTCCGTTACCTTTTTGTGTGGTGTATGCAGGGATCGGGCGATGTTATTCGGCATTTTCTTTCACCTCTTCGAAATCGACATAATCGCCGACCCCTCCCTTTACTTTACGGGGGTGGACCTGAGTTTGTTCCACAATGATATCGCCTTCGGGCCGGTTTTCGTTGTTCCGGGGATTTCCTCCGCTGCGCCATTGGAAGAAAGGTCCGCCGTTTTGGGCGAATTCTTGTTGTTTTTTACGGATCCAGTAGCCCAGCAAGGCTCTTCCCAATATACCGAACAAGTAAAAAACCAGAACGGCAATGACGATAAAACTCAATATGAATTCCATAACAATTTCGGGTCCAAACACTCTTTGAGAGTGAACAAAGGTAGCGTTTTTTCGGTGAAAAGAAAACGAGCCTTACCGCATTAATCGTATGTATTTGTCCGATAATTTGTTCTTTGCCTCCGGAGGTGCCTTCCGATGGGGAGGCCGGAGGACGGTACGGGCCTGTTTGGAACCGGTGACCGTGTTGTCGGGGATTTTTTAGAGTGAGGTTTCCCCGGAGCAGGTCCGGCAATACAGCACTCCGCCTTCAACCCGTACGATGGTTACTTTCGCCCCTTTGTCGATGAACTGCCCGTCTTCGGCCACGGCTTCGTAATAGCGGTTGTCGAGTATCACGCGTCCCGAAGGGTGCAATACGGCCGCTACCCGGGCCTCCTTGCCGACGAGTTCTTCAGGGTTGTCGCGTCCCACGAATCCGGCGGCCGGATCCAGATCGGCCTCCAGTACGATTTTTCGGCGCCAGGCCGATGTGCCGGTTAAAAATCGGCGCCCCAGCCATAACACCAAAACCATGGAAACGCTCATGGCGATAACGACGACCAGCAGCGGACTCAGTATCGTCATCCAGGAGACCTCTCCGGTCGGGATATAACGCAGCAGGTCGTTGTCGATGGCGGCGAAGGAGAGTCCCAGAATGACGCACAGAATCCCGGCTACACCGGCAATCCCGAATCCCGGGATCACGAATATTTCCAGCGCGAGCAGGATCACTCCGGCCACGAACAGCAAGAGCTCCCAGTGACGGGCTACTCCTTCGAGGTACAGCGGGGCAAAATAACATACGGCTCCCAACAGGGCGACTGCCAACGGGAATCCGATACCCGGGGTTTGGAGCTCGAAATAGATCCCGCCGACGATCATCAGAATGAAGATGCCCTGTACTCCCGGATGCATCATCCACCCCATAAGACGGTCGAGTCCGCTGGGACGGTATTCTTCGAGGGTATACGAGGGGATGCCGCCGACGGTCAGCACCTCGTCGATGCTGGAGGCTTTCCCTTCGGCAAAACCTGCTTCCAGTGCTTCGTCGGCCGTCAGGGTCAGTACCTGCACGGTGGTCGAATCGCCTGCCGTGTGCCCGACCATGGCTTCGGCGAGAGCCGGATCGCGGTGCCACCGCCACAGGGTATCGCCGTTTTCGATCCGCTCGATGCGTTTCCCGTGGGCTTCGGCCGTCGAACGCATCATGGCCCGCATGAAGCTCTGGTATTTGTCGGGCATCGGTTTGCCGTTACCGTCTACGACCGAAGCGGCTCCGATGCTGCCGCCCGGGCGGATGTATATGCGATCCGCAGCCAGTGCAATCAAGGCTCCGGCCGAAGCGGCCTGGTTGTCGATCCAGACCCAGACTGGAACGGGGGAATTCAGAATCGCGGTACGAAGCGAGTCGGCTACCTCGGCCAGCCCCCCATAAGTATTCAGTTGAATGAGAATCAGATCGGTCTGTGATTCGCGGGCTTGTCGGAAACACTTTTCGCTCAGATGCCGGGCCGAAGGCATGATCGCCTCACGGATCGGGAAGGTGTAGACCCGTATCCGGCCCGAGTCGTTATGCGGGATTCCGGGGAGAACGCTGACCGATGAGGTCCCTGGTTCCATGTGCTCGGGGGCGGGCATCGTGTCGTGTCCGGCGGTAAAACCTTCGGCGTGCAGCAGGCCGCTTGCCGTCCCTAACCAGACTACGGTCAACAACAGTCGTAAGATTCGCATCGTATATCGGTTTTGTCGGGTTGTAACGTTCGGATCCATCTGTCGGAGGTGCGGGGCCCGTCGGGGCAAACGACGGTTCCGGCTGCGCCCGGGACGACATGATACCCTGTGCGGAGAGTTCGTCTCAACGGGTCGTTCCGGAAAATCGTTCCGAGACGGACGGTCGGCTTCCTGAGGGGGCTTTTTACAGCCACTTTTTCCAGCGGAAGAACAGGTATGCCAGCAAGGATACCAATACCATCAATCCCAGCGCGAACTGGTATCCGTACTCCCAATGGAGTTCATGGATGCCGTCGAAGTTCATCCCGTAGATACTGGAGATCATTGTGGGCGGCATGAAAAACAGGGCTGCGACGGTGAAGATTTTCGTGACGTTGTTCTGTTCCACGTTGATCAGCCCCAGGGTGGTATCCTGCATGTAGTCGAGTCGTTCCGAACTGAAATCGGCATGGTTGATGAGCGAATTGACGTCTTTGATCATCAGTTGCAGCCGGGGGTAAACGTCGTTCGGGAAACGTTCCGAACGTTGAATGCCCGACAGAATCCGCTGACGGTCGAAAATGTTTTCCCGAATCGACATCGTGTTTTCCTGCAGATGGCTGATGCGGGTCAGAATGGTGCGGTCGATTCGTTCGCTGCCGCTGATTTCCTTGTTCAGCAAGGCAATGTTCCGGGCCAGGGCTTCTACCAGGTCGGCGTCGTAGTCGATTCGGATTTCGAAAATCGAGATGAGCATGTGGTAGCCGGTGATATAGGCCCGGTAATTCATCTGAAGCCGTTTGGCCGCTTCGTTGAACGTACGGAATTCGGCGCTGCGTACCGAGATGAGTACGCCTTCGGAGACGATGAAGGATACGGGTTGTACGCTAAAGCCATCTTCCTGGGGTACAAAAAAGTTCGAGTTGCAGATGATGGCGTTCTCCGTCTCCGAATATTTGGAGGAGCTTTCGATTTCTTCGATCTGCTGGCGGGTCTGAAGGTTGATTTCCATGAAATTTTCCACGGCTTTTTGCTCCTTGACCGTCGGGGAGAGCAGGTCGATCCACAGGATGTCGTCGTAACCCAATTCGTCGAACAGTTTGATGTCGGCGTTGCGGACGACTTTGTTGTATTGTTTGAGGTAAATGGTCAGCATCGATCACTTGTTGCGGGTCCCTCATGGCGTCAAAAATCGGGATGCGGGGCCCTGGTTATCCAATCGGTTGGCCCGGCGGGTCGGCATGTCGAACGGCCGGGCGGCTCTTGAGAGCCGTTTCTTCCATCGCCTTGCGCAACGGATGCGACAGGGCGGCGTCTTATCTGACTGGGCTGGGGAAAGTCTGCGTCCGGTGGAGCGGAGAGACGTTTCGGTCAGCGCCTGGGTGAAGTCCTTCAGCCGGGGTCGGTCGGAGGTTCGGCCTCCCGGCTTTTCTGCAGAAACAACTTCAGGGCTTTGCTTTTCGGCGGATCGAACCTGAAGTCGATGTTGCGTGTCAGGTAGTCGTGGGCATATGCCCGGCCGGCATAAACACTTCCGGCCACGGCCTCGTCCACATGGCCTACCCCGTAAGCGAGTGCTTTTTCCAGCAGGTCGATTGTCCCGGTATCGGTGCCCTTGCGGGCAACCCATACGGCAAAGACAAACGGCAGACCGGTCATCTCTCGCCAAACGGCAGCCAGATCGTATGAATCAGAAAACTGGGTTTCGTGTTCGAAGACTTTGTCCCCGATGAGCAGGTAGCCCTGTCCCGCTTCGTTGCGTTGAGGCAGCGAATAATCTTCCAGGGACATCCATTGCGGAGCGATCTGCCAGTATTCGTTGCAGAGAATGCGAATCAGGCGGGTTGAGGTCAGCGAATGGCTGTCGAGGTGGAGGGTGTGCAACTGTTGCACGGGGGTGTTGGAGACCAGCACGACGGTACGTACCGGGCCGTTGGCACCGATGCAGTATGAGGTGACCGGTTCGAAGTCGGGAAAATCGGGAAGTGCCGCTACGGGCAGCAGGGCCATGTCGGCCTGTCCGTTACGCAGGGCAGCCGCACAGCCGCTGGGCGGCGACAATACGAGATCCGCACGCAGGTCGGGCGACCCGTGCTCGATACCATATATAAAAGGTATGGTATTGAGGTAGGAAACAGCAGCGATTCGGATATGCGTCATCGTCCATACAGCATCTGCGGTTCGTTAGACAAAGTCCGGGCATGCCTTTCGATCGGGGATCGGTCGGTCCCGGCGGGTGGATTCGAGCGGAAGAAAGCCCGCTATCGCCCACGAAGGTATGAAAAATTTGACGAAAAGTCTAAATCCCGTGATTTTTATTACCTTTTCGGGCCGATTTTTTGTAGAGGGAACGATGGGGCGGGAGGTTCTGTGGCAGACGGATCGCATCGGGGGGGCGGAATCGGCAGAGGGAATCCCGGTGCGGAAAAGAACGGATCGTTTCGGACGATTGAAACGACGAGCGGAAAAATCGGACGCTCTCCCGGGAAGCCGTTTATCGAGTACCTTTTTAAAATTTAAGGAGTTCCGAGTTGTTTTGTTTCTAAAAAAGATGTAGATTTGCAAGCGCTTTGAGAAGACGCTTTCAGAGGAAGAGCGTAGCCAAGGCGTCAGTAATAACCATTAATTAATTAACAATGAATTACTTGAATTCAGACAAAAAGCAAGAGCTTTTTGGAACCTACGGGAAGTCTAACACCGATACCGGCTCGGCAGAAAGCCAGATCGCCCTGTTTTCCTACCGTATCAGTCACCTCACCGAACACATGAAAAACAACAAAAAAGACTTCGGAACCCAACGTTCTCTGTTGCGTCTGGTGGGTAAACGTCGTCGTTTGTTGGACTACCTGAAGAAGACTGATATCGAAAGATACCGTGCGATTGTCAAAGCTCTCGGGCTGCGTAAATAGACTGCGCATGAGAAACGAAGTGAATGGAGCTGTCCGCTTTGGGACAGCTTTATTCTCTTAAAACCCCGTTTGAACATTTCGGTTGGCGGGTCCGTCCTGATCGGAAGGATGCAGACCGCCCAAAAGGGGAGCGGGCGGAGGAAACGAAGAGGAAACAAGACGAGAATAGAAAATTAAGAAGAGAAGAAAACATGTTGTACAACGCGACACAAAAAGTGATCAAGTTGAGCGGAGACCGCGAGATTATGATCGAAACGGGCAAACTTGCCAAACAGGCCGACGGGTCGGTCGTAGTAAAACAGGGTAATACCATGTTGCTGGCTACCGTGGTGGCTGCCAAGGATGCCAAACCCGATACGGATTTCATGCCGCTGTCGGTGGAATACAAAGAAAAATACGCCGCTAACGGACGTTTCCCCGGCGGCTTTCTCAAACGTGAGGCTCGCCCCTCGGACTATGAAATTCTGGTGTCACGTTTGATCGACCGGGCTTTGCGCCCGCTTTTCCCGGCCGATTATCATGCCGAAGTGTTCGTAACCGTTACGCTGATCTCGGCCGATCGGGACATCATGCCCGATGCACTGGCCGGTCTGGCCGCTTCGGCCGCTCTGGCCGTGTCGGATATTCCGTTCGGAGGCCCGATCTCGGAAGTCCGGGTATCCCGCATCAACGGACAGTTGGTCATCAACCCGACCTTTACCCAAAATGCCGATTCCGATCTGGATATCATGGTCGGGGCTACCTATGACAATATTCTGATGGTGGAAGGCGAAATGAAAGAAGTTTCTGAAGCCGAAATGCTCGAAGCCATCAAATTCGCTCACGAAGAGATCAAAAAACATTGCCTGGTGCAGATGGAACTCTCCAAGGAACTGGGCAAGGATGTGAAACGGACCTATTGCCACGAAACCAACGATGAAGAACTCCGTCAGTTGGTAATCAGCGAAACCTACGATAAGGCGTATGCCATCGCTCGCGAACGCTCGTCCAAACACGAACGGACCGAAAAATTCGAAGCCCTGGAAGCCGAATTCATGAGCCGCTACAGCGAAGAAGAGTTGGCAGAAAAAGAGGTCATGATCAAACGCTACTTCCACGACGATGTGCTGAAAAAGGCCATGCGTAACATGATCCTGGATGAAGGTATTCGTTTGGATGGGCGTACGACGACCGAAATTCGTCCCATCTGGTGCGAAACCGATTACCTGCCGGCAGCTCACGGATCGGCCATCTTCACCCGCGGGGAAACCCAGTCGTTGACGACAGTGACCCTGGGGACCAAACTGGATGAAAAGATTATCGACGACGTGCTGGTCAAAGGAACCGAACAGTTCGTACTGCATTATAATTTCCCGCCTTTCTCGACCGGGGAAGCTCGTCCGGCCCGCGGTTTGAGCCGTCGTGAAATCGGTCACGGCAACCTGGCCTGGCGTGCCCTGAAACCGGTTGTGCCGGTCGGGGAAGAAAATCCGTATGCCGTACGGGTGGTTTCGGATATTCTGGAATCGAACGGTTCTTCGTCCATGGCGACGGTTTGTGCCGGTACGTTGGCGCTGATGGATGCCGGGGTGAAGATCAAAAAACCCGTGTCAGGGATTGCCATGGGGTTGATCACTGACAGTAAGACTGGAAAATATGCCATTTTGTCCGATATCCTGGGGGACGAAGACCACCTGGGCGATATGGACTTCAAGGTGACCGGTACCAAAGACGGGATTACGGCCACTCAGATGGATATCAAGGTGGACGGCCTTTCGTACGAAGTGATGGCCAAGGCTCTGGAACAGGCCAAACAGGGTCGTATGCACATCCTCGGCAAGATTCTGGAAACGATTTCCGAACCTCGTCCTGAACTCAAACCGTTTGTTCCTCGGATTGTTCAAATTACTATTCCTCAGGAATTTATCGGCGCCGTGATCGGCCCGGGCGGGAAGGTGATCCAGGAAATCCAGAAGGTAACCGGTACGACCATCACCATCACCGAAAAGGACAACAAAGGATATGTGGACATCTTCGGTGAAAACAAGGAATCGCTCGATGCGGCCTTGGATCGTATCAAAGGAATCGTTGCGATTCCGGAAGTGGGAGAAGTTTATACCGGAAAAATTCGCTCGATTGTCGCCTTTGGCGCGTTTGTTGAGATACTCCCCGGAAAGGACGGCCTGCTGCATATTTCCGAAATCGGCAACAAGCGTTATGAAAATATGGAAGAAACCGGCTTGAAAGAGGGTGAAATGATCCAGGTGAAACTCATCGGCATCGATCCCAAAAACGGCAAGCTCAAACTCAGCCGCAAGGCGCTCCTGAACGAATCGAAGAAATAGGAGCTCCGGAGGGTTTCTCCCCGTAATGCAAAAGAGGTAACCGGATGAAAATTGAAATAGTTGAAAAAAATTTTTAATTAAAAAATATATTTCTATTTTTGTGGTTACCAAGGTATAACAGGAAGACCAAACAAAAAATAATTAATTAACTTAAATCTTTAAAGCGCTGATTATGAAAAGGTTTTTCAAAGTAAGCTTAATGCTTGGTGCTGCAGCAGTTCTGCTTTCCAGCTGTAATTGCTACAAGAAAATGACCAAGAAAGTGGACGACGTCAACATTACTGCCAATCCGGCCGTCCTCTCGCTGAAAGGCAACACCGTATCGACGGACGTTACCGTTGACTTCCCCGCCAAGTACTACAACAAAAAAGCCGTACTGAAGATCACTCCCGTATTGGTATTCGAAGACGGTGAAATCGTCGGAACGCCCAAATACGTACAGGGTGAAAAGGTGAAGGATAACTACACCACCATCGCCAAGAAACAGGGCGGTACCTACACCCAGACCATTACGTTCCCCTATGACGAACGTGCCGATCTGAGCACCCTCGAACTGCGCGTAGAAGCCAAATGCGCCAAAGGCAAACGCAGCGAATTTACTCCGATTGCCGTGATTCCGATCGCTGAAGGTATCAGCACCATCCAGAAGCTGGCTTGCAACACCGCTTCGATGTCGATCATGCCCGATAACTTCAAACGCGTGACCACCATCTCGCAGGAAGCCGAAATCATGTATCTGATCAACCGCTCGAACGTACGTAAAGGCGAATTGACCAAAGATCAGATCAAAATGTTCGAAGATTTCGTAAGAGAATACGCTAACAAGGATCGCGCTACCCTGGGTAACGTTTATGCCAAAGGTTACGCTTCGCCTGATGGTCCCGTTGGTTTCAACGACAAACTGTCTAAAGAACGTAGCGAAACCGGTTCTGCCGCTATCAAGGAACAACTCGAAGGCGTCATCGATGACAGCAAATACGATATCGCTGCCTACGGTGAAGACTGGGAAGGTTTCAAAGAATTGGTTGCTGCTTCCGATATCAAAGACAAAGATCTGATTCTGCAAGTACTGGCCATGTATGACAACCCGGTAAAACGCGACCAGGAAATCAAAAACATGTCTTCTGTATTCGATGTACTGGCTGAAGAAATCCTGCCGCAACTGCGTCGTACCAAACTGCAGGCTGATGTGGATATCGAAGGTCGTACCGATGCCGAAATCAAAGCTGCTCTGGCCGGTAACGTAGATGTACTGAGCGAAGAAGAAATGCTGTATGCCGCTACCTTGGTTGACGACAGCGATGCCAAAATCAAAGCATACAAAGCTGCTGCTACCAAATATAACAGCGCTCGCGGTTACAACAACATGGGTGTTATCCTGGCTCAGACCGGTAAGATCAACGAAGCTAAACAGGCTATCGAAAAAGCTGCTACGCTGAGCCGTGACGCTGCCATCAGCAACAACCTCGGTGTACTGGCCCTGATCGCTGGCGATACCGCCAAAGCTAAGAGCTATGTATCTTCACTGAACACCGCTGACTCTCGTCAGACGATGGGTCTGATCAACCTGGCCGAAGGTAAATATGCCGAAGCTACCAAGACCCTGACCGGTTACAACCTGGCCGTAGCTGAAGTCCTGAACGGTAACCTGAGCAAGGCCAAATCGTTGCTGGCTAGCGAAAAATGCGCTCAGGCCGATTACCTGAAAGCTATCATCGACATGCGCGAAGGTAACACCGACGGTGCTATCGCCAACCTGAAATCGGCTGTCGCCAAAGATCCCTCGTTGAAAGCTAAAGCTGCCAAAGATGTTGAATTCTCGAAACTCTTCGGTACGTCTGAATTCCAGGCCCTCTAATTCATAGAGAACTGAATATAGGAGCCGCCCTTCGGGGCGGCTCTTTTTTTTGGGGGGGGATGGACTGGGAAACGATCGTTATCGGATTCGGATGTGTTCGAGTCGTGGGCTGGAAATGCTCGTAAAGGAAAGTCGGGTATTCGTCGCTCATCGGTGAACATCGGCGGGAAAGAAGGCGTAACGACGAGTGGCCGACTCAACTCGGGGTTCTGAAACGGACCCGGTCACGGGCTGAGAGAGAGGACGATTCCGGGAGCCTGTCCGATGGTATCGTATGAATGATCGTTATTTTCAGCCTCAAACGATCGCCTCGGAGCGGGATTTTGTTGATTTTTATGTATCTTAGCCTAACTGTTAGCATTTTTGAGAGTGATGACTACCGCTGAACGTTACCGACATGTGATCGAATGGTTCCGAACCCATATGCCCGATGTGGGGAGCGAGCTCCATTATCACAATGCCTATGAACTGCTGGTGGCTGTCATCTTGTCGGCCCAGTGTACGGATAAACGGGTGAATATGGTGACTCCTGCGTTGTTGGATCGTTTCCCGACTCCCCGTCATCTGGCACAAGCCGAACCCGAAGATATTTATCCCTATATCAAAAGTGTCTCCTATCCCAATAGTAAGGCACAGCATCTTTCGGGCATGGCCCGTAAATTGGTTTCCGATTTCGGGGGCGAGGTGCCGGACGACCTGGAGGCCCTGCAAACATTGCCCGGAGTGGGCCGAAAAACCGCTAACGTCATGGGAATTATCATGTTCGGGAAGTCGGTGATGCCGGTCGATACGCATGTCTTTCGGGTATCGGATCGATTGGGCCTAACAACCGGAGCCAAGAATCCCTTACAGGCCGAACAGCAGTTGACGGCCGGTTTCCCGACCGAGTGGTTGCCGGTGGCCCACCATTGGCTGATTCTGCACGGTCGTTACGTTTGTCTGGCCCGCAAACCTCATTGTGAGGCCTGTGGACTGACTCCCTGGTGCCGTTATTATGCGACCGAAATGGCAGATCTCGAAACAACCGCTTCAACACAGAAGCATGCCGTTTCAAAAAAGGCTCCTCAAAAAACGGGAAAAATCCGCCCCGGAAATCGAACGGCGGATGCTCGACCCACCTCTGCTGGGAAAGCGGCCGCGGATGCCGAGCCCTCCCTCCGGGAAGATACCGAGCTTACGGCGACCCGGAAACAAAAATCTCATCGTAAAACCGAATAGCGGGTTCCTCGCTTTGAATGCTGCTTTATGCGTTGGTCTGTTTTCGTTTGGATCGTGGGTTTGCTGGCTGTCTCATGCAGTCGGACCCACTCTCCTGACCCTTCGCCTCACAAAACAGCCAATGAATGGATCTTCGAACAGATGCAGGAGCATTATCTGTACAGTGAACGGTTCGAAACCTTGATCGATACGGATTATTCGCTCTCGAGTCAGGACTTTTTTGTTTCGTTGCTCAGTACGCATCCGGAGGATAATGACGGGAAACATCCCAATCCGGTCACCGGTAAGGATTACTTTTACTCGTATATGAGCGAAAGCAGTTTGACCCGTGTCATAGGCAGCCATGTGTTCAGTTACGGGATCGAATATCTGCTGTATGAGTTCGACGACGGTACGGCATTGCTTCGGGTCTTGTATGTGGCCCGGGGATCGGTGGCTGAACAGGCCGGTATTCGTCGCGGCGACTGGATTTCCCGAATCGGCGACGAGGAAGTCTCATCGGGCAATTATCGACGGGCTCAAAACGGTGGGGCATTGACCCTGACGGTGGGACAGCGCGATTACGATGCGTCCGGGGATTGGGATTGGTGCCCGGGCAGTCCGTATGTCGTAACCCTTTCGGCGGCGACTCTGCTCGAAAATTCGCCGGTTTATGTGGCAGCCGGTCCCGATCGTTTGGGTATCCCGGGTGTGGCTTATCTGGCCTATCATGAATTCAACTCCGGACCCGGAGGTTTTGAAGACAAACAGTTCGACAATGAACTGAAAGAGGCTTTCGCTGATTTTAAAAGCCAGAATGTGCAGGAACTGATTCTCGATTTGCGTTACAACCCGGGCGGGTATACCGAATGCTGTCGTTTGTTGAGCAGCCTGATCGTGCCGCAATCCGGACTCGGTGACGTATTTGCCATTTACCGGTACAATGCCTCCCGGCAGGAAGCCCACGAAAGTCCTCAAACGCAATATTTTATGGAATCCGAGGAGGTGTCCGGTTCTCATCTCGATCTGTATCGGTTGTGGGTGATTATCGGGATGCATACGGCTTCTTCCAGTGAGTTGTTGATCAATTCGTTGATTCCGTATCTGGAGGTTTTGACCGTCGGAAGCACTTCGGAAGGGAAAAATGTCGGCAGTTATGAAATTGCCAGCGCCCAATACGGGCTGTCCCTTTATCCGATTACGTTTCAAACATATAACCGCCAGAACGAGTCCGATTACCAGAACGGTTTTACGCCTCGTTATCCGCTGGATGAACTCTTTGCGCCGGGAAACGCCTACCGACCGATGAAAGATCTGGGGGATCCTCAGGAGTTGCTGTTGTCCTATGTGCTCTCGTTGATGGAGCGTTCCCAGGATGCTACGGAAGACGTTGAATCGTTGCGCCTGAACCGGACCCCGAACATCGAGGCCTTTCATCTGCCCCGGGTTGTCAATACTCGTTCTTCCCTGGAAGACAAACCGCTACAGGGTATGGTGGATACTATGCCCGAATGTTTTCGTCCTTGATACATTCCCTATAAATTTTGTTTTATGATTCTTCCCGAAACCCGATTGATCTGTTTTTCCCCGACGCTTACCTCACTGAAAGTGGGTAAAGCCATTGCCCAAGGAACCGGGGCACCGCGTCATACGACGCTCGATTTGACCCGTACGGCCCAAGAGGATGAAATCGTCTTGTCGTCGGATTTGCTGGCGGTGATCGTCGTTCCGGTGTATGGAGGCCAGGTGGCTCCGACGGCCTTTGTCCGTTTGCAACGCATCCGGGCGCATGGAACGCCTGCCGTATTGGTGGTCGTGTATGGTAATCGGGATTACGACGGGGCTTTGCGGGAGCTGGACGGATTGGCGCGGATGTTGGGCTTCGTGCCGGTTGCGGCCGCGACATTTGTCGGAGAACATTCTTACAGTACGGCTCAGTGGCCGGTTGCCGCGGGACGCCCCGATAACGCCGATTTGGAACAGGCTGCGGAATTCGGTCGGGCCGTTACCCGTAAATTGGCGACGGTATCCACCCTGGATGCCTTGCCCCCGTTGGAGGTGGGGAATATTCAGCGTCCTCGTCAGCCTTTCCTGGGCCGATTCCTTTTTATTCGGGACTTGGTTCGTTTGCGCCGGAGCGGTCAGCCTATGCCTCAGGTGCCGACCGTCGATCCGGAACGTTGTACCCATTGCGGAGCCTGTGTCCGTTTGTGTCCGGTGGGGGCGATTGCTCCCGGGGATGAACTGCATACCGATGCGTCGATTTGCATTCGTTGTTGCGCGTGTGTCAAAGGGTGTCCGATGGAGGCCCGACGGTTCGATACTCCTTTCAGCCGTATGCTTTCTACCCGCTTCCCCGAACCTAAAGCCAATCACACCTTGTTGTGACCGTGGTCGGGTAGAAGAATGTCTGTCGGGCCGGGTTGTATCCCGGCCCGTTCGTTGGGGAGGGATCGGGAATGCGGCGATTGGGGCATCCGAACCCGGGTGATGCAAAGACCCGGAATACCCCAATAGGGCGACCCGGGAATGCCACTAAGAAGAACGATGGGAGCACCCGAACCCGGGTGAGGTGGCCACTCGGCCCCCCCCTCTGATGCGGCGATTCGGAACTCCCGGGGCGGAAATGGTCGTTTTGATGCGAGAAATTGACCCGAAGCCGGTTTTTCGCTTTTTTATTTCGTGGCATTCTTCTTACCTTTATCCCTCTAAACGTTATGATCATGTTCTCTGCCGAAAAATATCTGCAATTGCGCGCTCTGTTGTCGGACGGACCCAAAAAAATCGCCTTGCTCTGTCATACCAATCCGGATGGCGATACCATCGGGGCCGCTTTGGCGTGGCGCAGTTACCTGGAAAGTCTGGGACACACGACCTGTTGCATCGCGCCGAACCGCTATCCCTATTTCCTGGAGTGGATGACCGATATCGTTCATATCGGCGTATTCAAGGAAGATCATGACGGAACCCTGGCCCGTTTTGTCGCAGGAGCGGACATTATCTTTGCCATGGATTTTAACCAAATCGGCCGCCTGGATCGTCTCACCGAAACGGTGATGGCGAATCGACAGGCTACCTGGGTGTTGATCGACCACCATCTTTATCCGCCTTTGGAAGAGTATGCCCTGGCTTTCTCCGATCCGACCGCTTGTTCGACCTCTTATATCATCTACCACATGATTACGACCCTGGCGGGCGAAGAAGCCATCACCAAGGCAATTGCCGAGTCGCTCTATGTGGGGATGATGACCGATACGGGTAACTTCTCGTTCAGTAATTTGACTTCGGGGGTATTCCGGGCTGCCGCAACGTTGATTGACAAGGGCGTGAATGTTCCCTATGTCAACAGTGCGGTGTACAACAACTTTTCCGAAAGCCGGATGCGCCTGCTGGGATATGTCCTGCATGAGAAGATGGTGACCCGCTATCAGTATGGGGTGGCTTATGTCGGTCTGACCGAGGCGGAAATGCGGCGTTTCGATTTCCAACAGGGCGACAGCGAAGGCTTCGTCAATTTCCCGTTGTCGATCCGGGCCATTCGGATGTCGGCCATGTTTATCGAAAACAAACATAGCATTCGGGTGTCGTTGCGTTCGCGCGGCGATGTGGATGTGAATGTGTTTGCCCGACGTTATTTCGAAGGTGGGGGACATCGTAACGCTGCGGGCGGAAAATCGTTCGTGTCGATGCCGGAAACCATCGCCCGCTTTGAAAAGGCCATTGCCGAATATTTCGGAGAAGTTTCTCCGGTGGTTCCCGCCCGTGCATACGAACTCGGCGAGCATGAAGCCGAACATGGCGGGTCGGTAGGCCCCGAATCGCCTTCGGTCTGAAACCGGCTCTGTCGATCGATGCATACGAATCGTCCCGGAAGGAACGTTTGGTTTTCGGAGGAAACGCGGATCTTGTGTCCGAAAGTAGAATCGGTGAATTGAATAGGATCGGTTAATTATCGGTAAACGTGAAAGGTATGTTGGGGTTGAAATCGTTGTTTTCGTCGTTGGGACGGAAGTTTTCCGAAGGATTGCGGACGCTCTATCCGCCGACCCCCAAAACGTTCGTATACGAACGGGACCGACGGTGCCGGCGAATTACCTGGGGAACGACCGTCGGATTGGCGATCCTGTTTGTGGTCATGGTGTTATTGTCGAGTCAGCAGTATTTTTCGGCCTGGCTGATTTTTTTCGTCTTGAGCGTGCTGGCGTTGGTGGTGTTGTCCATCCCGCGTTTTATCACCTTGACCGACGAGGCATTGGAAATCCATTGCGTGGTGGATTTGACCCGTATCCATGTCGAAGATATCGAATCCATCCGACGTATCGGCCGGGAGGAGTTCCGGCACCTGACCCCTTTGCTGGGCAGTTACGGTTTCGGAGGATATTTCGGGTATTATTTCGATTTCTCCGGGTGGAATTTTTATAAGCTCTACGCCACGGAACGTAAACGATTGGTTCTCATCGAGGATATCTATGAGGATGCTTATATTGTCAGCTGTTCCGATCCCGACGCATTGGTCGCTATGGCCATCCGGGCCCGCGACCGGAAACGGGAAGAGATCTTCCGGGCTTCGATGAAAAATGAGAATCGGACCGTCCCGTCGGGAAAAACGGAATCGTAACAGAACCGCACTCTATCTGTCGGCGGGAAATCATTGAGGATTTTACAGGAAAAGGACTCTCCTTTGCGGATACGCTCGGGGGGCGAGTGAAGGTGTGGGGCGGACGGAGTCCGCGTTCTTTCGTGGAAAGGATCAGAGATCCCGTGCATTCGAGTTTCGGAAATTCGGGCCCCGGAGTTGTGTCTCCAGGCTGGAATCATCGGACGCTGAAACCGAAAACCATATCGGCGTAGCCGTACAAGGGAAAACGAATCTTGTCGCCGGGATATTCCGTTAAGGAATTTCGGAAAGAATGGTTTTCCGGTAGCGGGTCGGCGTTTGTTGTGTGAGGCGTTTGAACTGTTTGTTGAAATGGGCCAAATTGTTGAACCCCACTTCGTAAGCGATTTGAGAAACGGTTAACGGAGAATAGGTGAGCAGTTTGCAGGCATGTTCGATTCGTAGTCTCGTCAGGTATTCGAACGGGGTGGTATGGGTGGCTCGTTGGAACGAACGGCAAAGGGAAGAAGGATGGGTTTGTACCTGATGAGCCAATGCCTCCAGGGTGATTTTCTCTCGAAAGTGTCGATGTAAATAGTCGTAGATTTTGGCAAGCGGTTCGTGCGGAAGAACGGGCTGATACGGGTACATCGGATAGGCGATCGGGGAAATCAGTTGGAAATTCCGGGCCATCCCCAATTGCGACAGCAACTGAAACAGGGTGAGCAGACGCTCCATGCCTTTTTGGGTGGTGAGGCGGTGCAGAAGAGTCCGGGTCCGGTTAATCAGCACGGTCGAGGTGAATTTGATGCCTTGGGCGCTTCTCGTCAAAAGCCGGTATACGGAACTATATTCGGGGATGTCCGACATCTCTTCGGGGAAAAGCCGTTGAGGGAACTGGACGATTTCACACAGACTCCTTTCCGGTTCCGTGGGGTGTGTGACTGAATTGCATAGATGCAGATGAGGTACGTGGGCTCCAATGAGAATCAACTCGCCTGCGCGATAGGCCCGAACCGCCTCTCCGACAAATTCCAACCCGTGTCCTTGGGTAATGTAGATGAGTTCATAGTCGCTGTGACGGTGCAACGGCATCGTAAAGGGTACATCTACCCGGTAACTGAAAGAATGTCCCGCTTCGTGGAGAACGTGACGATGCAGGATGTCGGTTTTCATGGTTTGTCAATATAGTATGTAATAGTGCAAATATAGCATGAGTTTGGACGGAGAGGTGCGCTTATCTTTGAATCGTTGTTGAATCGATTTATGGTAAAGCGTATGGTAAATGGAAGAGATCACTTATTGAGCGGCTATGGCACCGGACATGAACGGGTGAAACGAGCTTTACAGGCTTTGCAGTCGGGGCGCGGTGTCTTGCTGGTGGATGATGAGGATCGGGAGAATGAAGGGGATCTGATCTTTTCGGCTTCGTGTATGCAGGTCGACGATATGGCCCTGATGATTCGTTCCTGCAGTGGAATTGTCTGTTTGTGTCTGACGCCCGAGAAAGCTCGAAGATTGGAGCTTCCCTTTATGACCGAGCCCAATACGAGTCGTTTTGGAACGGCTTTCACGGTTTCGATCGAGGCGGCCCGGGACGTGACGACGGGCGTTTCGGCAGCGGATCGGATAACGACAATTCGCAGAGCGATTTCTCGAGAATGTCGTCCGGACGATCTGGCCCGACCGGGACATGTTTTCCCGCTTGTTGCCCGACCCGACGGAGTCTTTGAACGAAAAGGTCATACTGAGGGAAGCGTCGATCTGATGCGTCTGGCCCAATTACCTCCCTATGCGGTGTTGTGTGAATTGACGAACGAGGACGGCACCGTGGCCCGATTGCCGGAGATCGTGGCGTTTGCTCGTGAACATGCTTTCCCGGTCGTTACGGTGGAGGACATTGTCGATTATCGGAGGAAGATTCGCCATCAGGATTCGGCTACCGATCACCGATAGGGGATTCTGTGTCGGATCGGGGCTCTTCGTCCGTTCGATTTCGGATGGAGGGCTTATGGGCAACCGTGTCCGATCGCTTGCAGATAATATTCCAACGGGCGGATCGAATCGACATACAAAAGTTGCTTGTCGATACCCATTCGGTCGAACAATCTCATCAGGTTATAACCCGTTACGAAAAAGTAACCCGAACGGTCGGTGTCGTACAGCCAGGTATCTTTTTCGGAATAGCTCCCGAGATGGAATCCGGCCTCGGCTTCGATGTAGCGTGCCATCCCTTCCATGAGCTCGAAAAATTCCTCATCCCGAACCGTACTGTCGCCTAGCTCGAGGGCCATGCGCTCCTTACGGGCCGCTCTCCGGGTCAGAAACGTATGGATACATGCGGCCCGAAGAGTCGAGTCTTCCGCAGACAGCGCTTCGAGCAGGGCTTCGTTTTCAGCCCGAATCGCCCGGTCGAACCAATCGATACGTTTGTGCAGCCGTTCGAGTTCATTTTCGGGGAGTGAGGGCAATTTGTCAGCCACGTTGCGGCAAAAGGCGCGATGGGAATACTGATACCCATGGGCATATTCGTGCAGCACCATCGGGATCCAGGCTTGGTCCGAGGTCACGTCCGGGACCATGCGGACGACGATTTCGGGCGAAGAACAAACGATATAGGGACGCAGGTAATCGGATCTCGTCGAGTCGAAAAACTCGAGCGAGGTCTCCATGTGAAAAGGCAATGAATCGGGCAACGGCATTTTATGAAGACGAAATCCCGGCTGTTCGTGCACCAGCCTGGCTCCGAGCGAGTCACCGAAATCGGGCGGAAGATTGAGCCCGTAGCAGGCCGTATCGGTATAATACAGCATCGGAACGTCGTACTCGGGGGCGCCAAATTCCGGCCACACGTCGGCGATCTGCTGACGACACTCGCGCACGGCGAACAGGCGTTCGAGAATCGCCTCTTCCGGTCCTTTTAATGTCGGCCGGGCGGTACAGGCCGCCAGGAGCAAAACCATCAAACTGCCATACAACGTCTTCATACATAATCGATTTTTCGTTTATGCAGCTCCCGTCATCCGATCCTTTCCCCCCGAAAGACGGAAAGATGCTTTCCTTATTCTAAGTCACCCTCAGGCTTTTCGATGGTTGTTCCGCCGTTCGGACAGCGGGTTGCCCTTCCCAGGCATTATACCTCGTGGGAGAGCGGAGCCGGTACCAAGCCTGCCGTATCGAAATCGCCCCATCGCTGGGCCACATAATCCAGCGTGTCGACGATTTCGGCCGGATCATTGGCCGTGACCAGTTTCAATCGCGTGGGTTTGAAGTCGGGCAGCCCCTTGAAATAACACGACAGATGGCGGCGCATTTCCAGAACACCCACTTTTTCACCTTTGAATTCCAGGGATTTGGCCAGATGCAGTTTGGCCAGTTCCACCCGCTCGCGGACGGTGGGTTGCGGGAGCAGTTCCCCGGTGTCCAGGTAATGGCGGATCTCCCGGAAAATCCACGGTCGTCCGTAGGTGGCACGACCGATCATCACCCCGTCGACTCCATATTCGGCAAAAGCCCGGGCCGCCCCTTGGGCCGAGGCGATGTCCCCGTTCCCGATGATCGGGATATGCATTCGGGGATTGCGTTTCACCTCGCCGATGAGGGTCCAGTCGGCCTCGCCCCGGTATAGCTGAGCCCGGGTGCGTCCATGAATGGTCAGGGCTGCGATGCCCACATCCTGCAGGCGTTCGGCGATCTCGACGATGTTTTTGGAGTCCTCATCCCAGCCCAACCGCGTCTTGACCGTGACAGGCAGCGATACCGCCTCCACGATCCGGCGGGTCATTTCCACCATCTTGGGGACGTCGCGCATCATGCCGCTTCCCGCTCCGCGGGTGGCGATCTTGCGCACCGGACATCCGAAATTGATGTCGATCAGGTCGGGCCCGGCCGCTTCGGCCACCCGGGCCGCTTCGACCATCGGTTCGATTTCGTGTCCGTAAATCTGAATGCCTACGGGTCGTTCATAATCGTAGATATTGAGTTTCGCCAGACTTTTGGCGGCATCGCGGATCAGTCCGTCGCTGGAGATGAATTCGGTATAAACCACATCGGCTCCGTAGCGTTTGCACATGAAACGGAACGAAGGATCGGTGACATCCTCCATCGGGGCCAGAAACAGCGGCTTATCACCCAGTTCGATATTGGCGATTTTCACGTCTATTGGGATTTTCCGCACAAAAATAGCTATCTTTACCGACAAAATCGCAAGCATTACACCCATGGAGATCGAAAAATTCCTGCTCGAAAAGGTGACCGCCGCGGTCACGACCCTATATGGAGAAGTGGCACCTGAAGCCATTCAACTGCAAAAAACCCGCAAAGAATTCGAAGGCGACATGACATTGGTGGTTTTTCCGCTGTTGCGGGCCAGCCGCAAGAAACCGGAACAGACCGCCGAGGAGATCGGTCAGGCCCTGGTCGCCTCGACGCCCGAAATCGCCGGTTATAACGTGATCAAGGGCTTTCTGAACCTCTCGTTGAGCGGGGCGTTCTGGGGACAGCGTCTGGAAGAGATTCTGGCCGACGAGACCTACGGACAAGGTGCACCGACCGGTCGTCACATCATGGTGGAATATTCCTCCCCCAACACCAACAAGCCCCTGCATCTGGGACACATCCGCAACAACCTGCTGGGTTATTCGGTCGCCCGTATTCTGGAGGCCGACGGCAACCGGGTCATGAAGGTCAACCTGGTTAATGACCGGGGGATTCATATCTGCAAGTCGATGTTGGCCTGGCAGCTTTTCGGCGGGGGCGAAACCCCGGCTTCTTCGGGCATGAAGGGCGACCACCTGGTCGGTAAATACTATGTGGCTTTCGACAAAGCCTACAAGGAACAGATCAAGGAGCTGATGGCGCAGGGCATGGACGAAGATACGGCCAAGCGGGAGGCTCCGATCATGAAACAGGCTCAGGAAATGCTGCGTAAATGGGAAGCCAAAGACCCCGAAATCTACGGGCTGTGGCAAACCATGAACGGCTGGGTTTACGAAGGTTTCGACAAGACCTACCAGGAAATGGGAGTCAGCTTCGATAAAGTGTACTACGAATCGCAAACCTACCTGCTGGGTAAATCCATCGTGCAGGAGGGGCTCGATAAGGGGATCTTCTTCCGCAAGGAGGACGGTTCGGTATGGATCGACCTGAGCGCCGACGGTCTTGACCAGAAACTGCTGTTGCGCGGTGACGGCACCTCGGTCTACATGACCCAGGATTTGGGAACGGCCTACACCCGTTTCAAGGAAGAAAACCTCGACGACATGATCTATGTGGTGGGTAACGAACAAAACTACCACTTCCAGGTACTGAAACTCATCCTCGGTAAACTGGGTTACGAATGGGCTGACCACATCACCCACCTCTCCTACGGCATGGTGGAACTGCCCGAAGGAAAGATGAAGTCGCGTGAGGGCACGGTGGTCGATGCCGACGACCTGATCGAAGCGATGGTGGAAACCGCCCGCGAGATGTCGCAGGAGTTGGGCAAGTTGGACGGTCTGAGTGCCGAAGAGGTTCACGATATCTGTCACATGGTAGGACTCGGAGCCCTCAAATATTTCATTCTGAAGGTCGATCCACGCAAAACAATGCTCTTCGATCCCAAGGAATCCATCGATTTCAACGGGAACACGGGGCCGTTTATTCAGTATACTCACGCCCGCATCAAATCGGTGCTGCGTAAGGCGGCTGAAGCGGGCGTCATGCCGGCCATCCGGATCGACGGATCGTTGCTGGTCGCCGAAGAGGCTGCCCTCATTCAGATGCTGACCGAATATCCGGCCACGGTCAAGGCGGCGGCGGCCAACTTCTCGCCGGCGCTGATCGCCAATTACGTCTACGAGCTGGCCAAGAGTTATAACGGGTACTACCACGACTTCCCGATTATGCGGGAGAGCGATCCGACCAAACAGGCGCTGCGCCTGGTCCTGTCGGCGACGGTGGCCCGGATTATTGCCTCGGGCATGGCTTTGTTGGGCATCGGGGTGCCTGACCGTATGTAAGTCTCGGGTCCGGTCGATCGGAATCGTGCGAATTGCGGTTTTTTCGGGACATTTGCATGTCCTGTCTCTCGAGAAGGTGCGAAGTCGTCGGTTATTGGTCCCTCTGAAAATCAGATTGAGGTAAGAGAGGGTGCATTCGGAGACATCAGAGACATCGGAAGCAGGAGATATCGGGCAAAACCCCCAAGGCCGGGAAAACCGGGAAAACCGGGAAAACCGGGAGCGGGAAGCTCGACGGGGGTCGTCCCGGGAAAAGATTCGCTTCGGACAGAGCTCGGGGGATTGAGAAGCGGTGATCGTGTTGTTGTCGGGCTGTAGATCGCGCCTCTGTTCTCAGACGGAGTTCTCGGCGCTGGCGGGGAAAGTCGCGGCTGAACGTTCCGGAACACGGGATCGGACAGCCTGTACTTCGGACCGAAAGGAGCCCCTCCCGGACAATTTGATCGGCCCGGAAAAACGGCAATTCCGGACCTTTTCGCAAAACCCGACGGAAACGCCGCCAATCGCATAAGTTCATTACCCATGGGTATCGTCAAGCGGGACAGCATATCGATTACCATCCTCTCCTACGTCGGAGCGGCCATCGGTTATGTGAACAAAATCCTGCTCTTTCCTAATTTCCTGAGCGAAGAGCAGGTCGGCTTGACCAGTATTCTGGTCTCGCTGGCGATGATCTATGCTCAGCTGTCGGCCTTGGGGATCAACTCCACGGTCGTCAAATTCTTCCCGTTTTTCCGGACCCCCGACCGACGCCACAACGGATTGTTCTTCTGGTCGGCCTTGGGAATCAGTTTCGGCTTCGTGTTGTTCACCCTGCTCTTCCTGCTGTTCAAGGAGCCGGTGATGAACTATTTTGCCAAAGAATCCCCCCTGCTGTCGGAATATTACCTGCTGCTGATTCCTCTGGGGTTGACCACCCTGTTCTATAACTTTTTCAGCAGCTGGTTGCAGGCCTTTTTCAAGACGGTCATCTCTACGGCCGTGTACGATGTTCTGCTGAGGCTGTTGATGACCCTCGAAATCTCCCTTTATGCCTTCGGGTTGATCGACTTCGAGCAATTCATCGTCATCTATGTGCTCATCTACTTCGTTCCCACGATTATTCTGCTGCTCTATACCGCCTGGCTCCGGCAGATCAGTCTGCGCCCGGCCTTTACCTCCCGGACCCGGACTCTGGTGGCCATCGCCGGCACCTACGGACTGTGGCAATACCTCGGCGGAGCTTCGGTCTACATCACCAACGTGATCGATCAAACCATGCTGGCCGGTATCCAGGGATTGGTGCAGGGCGGGATCTATTCGGTGATGATGTACATGGTCAGCGCCATGATGATTCCCAACCGTTCGGTGATCAAAGTCTCGACTCCCATCGTCGCCAACCTCTGGAAAGAACGGGCCATGGCCCGTATGCAGGAGATGCATCGCGAGGTGTCGCAGATGAACCTGATTATCGGCTGTTATATCTTCCTGGCCATCTGGATCAACCTCGACAATATTTTCAGCCTGATGCCCGACTCCTATGCCGCCGGGCGCTATGTCTTTCTGTTCCTGGGCCTGGGGCGTATCTTCGAGATGTATTCCGGCCTGACGGGCGTGATCCTGATTACCTCCAAACGATACCGTTACGACTTCACGTTCTCCATCCTGCTGGTATTCATGACCGTCGGGACCAATGCGCTGTTGATTCCCCGGTTGGGTATGAACGGTGCCGCCCTGGCCACCATGATTACGGTGATCGTCTACAACCTGTTGCGTATTCTGTTCGTCTGGAAATTCTTCCGGCTGCAACCCTTCGGTCGGGGCGATTTCGCGGTGTTGGGACTGATGGTGGCGGGGGGCCTTTTGTCGGCCGTTATGCCTCGGTTGGGCGGCTGGTGGTTGGATGCACCGGTTCGGACCCTGCTCGTTTCGCTGGTATTCGTGCTGCCGATCTACTGGTTGAGGCTCTCCCCGGCTATTAACCTTACCCTGAAAAACTGGCTGAAACGTATCGGAATCTCTCTTCCCCGCTAAATGCATGGAATTCGAGAAGAAGAAGCGGGGTGGCTCGGGAAATTTTTTATCTTTGTAAAGATTCCTAAATTTCTGACCTATGAACTATTTCCGTCTTATTGTGGCCGGATGCTGGGGGCTGTGTGTGTGCGGGACGACCGCGGTGATGGCCGTGCCTGCCGCTCCTGCTTCCGCTTCTCCGGTCAAAGTCGCTATTCCTTCCGAACGAGTGCAGAAACAGACCTGGGATGCTGGTTGGATTACCCTGCCGGAGGCTTCGCCCTACGATTACGGGGTCTACCATTTCCGCCGGAATTTTGATCTCAAAGACAAACCCGATTCGTTCGTCATCAATATCTCCGCCGATAACCGTTACCGGCTCTATGTCAATGGCACCCCCGCCTGCTGGGGCCCTGCCCGGGGCGATCAACTGGCCTGGAATTACGAAACACTGGATATCGCTCCGCTGTTACGGGCGGGAAAAAATACCCTCGCCGTGTTGGTTTGGAACATGGGGATTTACCGGCCCTGTGCTCAACTGACCTATCAAACCGGACTGATCGTTCAGGGGAACGGCCCCGCTGAAGAGGTCGTTTCCACCACCAAAGAACAACGCTGGCTCGCCCGGAAAGATCAGGCTTTCGGTCCGTTATATACCAGTTTCGTGGGAACCGGAGATTCTATCCGGGGCGAAAAATTCCTCTGGGGGTGGGAGCAACCCCAGTACGACGATTCGGACTGGGAAACGGCTCGGGTCGGTCGCGCCGGGAATCCCTACGGAGCTTCGCTGTACGGAGGCTATGATCTGGTGCTGGTGCCGCGTGAAATTCCCCTGATGGAAGAGACCCTGCAACGCATTCCGGTCATCCGTCGCAGCGAGGGAATCGACCCCTCGACCCGATTCATCGACGGCAACGATCCGTTGACCATCCCGGCCCATACCTCCTGCACGATTCTGCTCGACCAAACCTACCTGACCAATGCCTATCCCGAGCTGATTGTCAGCGGTGGGAAAGGGGCCTGCATTCGGATGAGTTTTGCCGAGGCGCTTTTCGACGACAACCGCCAGAAAGGCAACCGTAACGAAATCGAAGGACGGAATATCAAAAACGGAACCAGCAAGAATTACGACTTGATCTACCCGGACGGGGCCGAACATCGACTCTACCGCACCCTCTGGTTCCGTACCTACCGTTACTTCCAACTGGAGATTACGACGGCCGATCAACCCCTGGTGATCGAAGACCTCTACGGGATGTTTACCGGATATCCGTTCCGGGAACAGGGATCTTTCACGTCGGACGATCCGCTGCTCGACCGTATCTGGGAGACGGGTTGGCGTACGGCCCGACTCTGTGCCGTGGAAACCTATTTCGACTGTCCCTACTACGAACAGTTGCAATACGTGGGCGACACCCGTATTCAGGCGCTGATTTCGCTGTATGTGTCGGGGGACGACCGGCTGATGCGTCAGGCCATTCGGGCCTTTAATCTGTCCCGCTCGTGGGAAGGAATCACCAAATGCCACTACCCGGGCATGAACCCTCAGTTCATTCCGCCGTTCTCGCTCTATTGGATCAATATGCTGCACGATTACTGGATGTATCGCGATGATGAGGCCTTCCTGCGGAGCATGCTTCCCGGGGTCGTTTCCATCCTGACCTGGTACGAAGGTATGATCGATCCCGCAACGGGAATGGTGCGCAGTCGGGTGCCTCACTGGAACTTTGTGGACTGGGTGCCGGCTTGGAATCCGCCTCAGACTCCGGGTCCGGGTACGCCGCCCGAAAGCGAACGCTACGGCTCCTCCATCGTGACCCTGCATATGGCCGATGCCCTGCGCGATGCCTCCGAACTGATGCTCCATTTCGGCCGGGATTACGAAGCCCGGCGTTACGACTCCCTGAGTCGCAGTCTGCGGGAGTCTACTTACCGGCAATGCTGGGATCCCGCTCGAGGCTTGTTGCACGACTACATCGGAAGTCCCTCGTTCAGTCAGCATGCCAACATCATGGGGATTCTTACCGATGCCATTCCCGAAACGGATCAGGTCGCCGTATTCGAACGCCTGAACAGCGATACGACCCTGGCTCAGGCCACTTTCTATTATCGCTTCTATTTGACTCGGGCGCTCAAGAAAGTGGGATTGGGAGATCGTTATTCCCGCATGTTGGGCCCCTGGAAACAGATGCTCGATTTGGGGCTGACAACCTTTGCCGAAAATCCGGAACCGACCCGTTCGGATTGTCATGCCTGGAGTTCGAGCCCCAACTACGATTTTCTGGCGACGATTTGCGGGATCGAACCGGCGGCGCCCGGATTCTCGAAAGTGCGGATCGCACCCCATCCCGGACACCTGAAGCGCATCGAGGGACGAGTTCCCCATCCGCTGGGTGAGATACGGGTGAATCTTCACGCCGAGAAGGATCGGCTGACCGGAGAAGTCGTCCTCCCCGAGGGCTTACAGGGCGATTTCATTTGGGCCGGTCAGACGTTGCCGTTGCACAGCGGAGTCAATTCGATCCGGACACGTTGATTGCTTCGGAGAGTTCCCAACGGCGAGGGTTTCGGCTCTGAGCGGAGAAAGAATGAAATTTCCGTTTCGGAATCCTGTTGGTCGTTTGCAATCCCCGGGAATACGACTATCTTTGTATTTTCAAAACATTCGAACACTATGGAACTGAACGCACTGACCGCCATTTCCCCCATCGATGGACGCTATCGCGGCGCCTGCGAGGTATTGGCGGATTATTTCTCCGAATCCGCCCTGATCCGTTATCGGGTGTTGGTGGAAATTGAATATTTCATTGCCCTGTGCGAGTTGCCTTTGCCTCAACTCTCCGGGGTGGACAAAACCTTGTTCGAACCTTTGCGCAATGTTTATCGTGAATTCAGCGAAGCCGATGCTTTGCGCGTGAAGGAGATCGAACGCACCACCAATCACGATGTCAAGGCGGTGGAATACCTCGTCAAAGAGAAAATGGAGGCCCTGGGACTGAAAGCCTACAAGGAATTCGTCCATTTCGGTCTTACCTCCCAGGATATCAACAATACGGCCGTACCGTACAGCCTGAGGGATGCGGCCAATGACGTTTACTACCCGTTGTTGGAACAATTGGTGGCCCAGCTGAAAGCCATGTCCAAGGAGTGGGCCGAAATTCCACTGCTGGCCCGTACCCACGGCCAGCCTGCCTCTCCTACCAAATTGGGCAAGGAAGTGATGGTGTTCGTCGATCGGCTGAACAAGCAGATCACCCAGTTGCGGGCCATTCCTTCGCCGGCCAAATTCGGCGGAGCCACCGGGAATTTCAACGCCCATAAGGCGGCGTATCCCGATATCGATTGGGTGGCTTTTGCCAACCACTTCGTGAATGATGTGCTGGGTCTGGAACGCTCGCAGATCACCACCCAGATCGAACACTATGACAACATCGCTGCCATTTTCGACTGTTTCAAACGCATCAATACGATTCTGATCGACTTGTGCCGCGATATCTGGACGTATGTGTCGATGGAATATTTCAAACAGCGGATCAAACCCGGAGAAGTGGGTTCGTCGGCCATGCCGCACAAGGTCAACCCCATCGATTTTGAAAATGCCGAAGGCAACCTGGGAATCGCCAATGCCATTTTCACCCATCTGTCGGGTAAGTTGCCGATTTCGCGGTTGCAACGCGACCTGACCGACTCCACGGTATTGCGCAACGTGGGGGTTCCGGTGGCTCACACGGTGGTGGCATTCAAGTCGATCATCAAGGGGTTGAATAAGTTGATCATCAACCTGGACAAGATCAACGAAGACCTGGAAAATAACTGGGCTGTCGTGGCCGAAGGCATCCAGACGATCCTGCGCCGCGAACAATACCCCAATCCGTATGAAGCGCTCAAGGCATTGACCCGGACCAACAAGACGATTACCAAAGCCGATATTGCGGCTTTCATCGAAGGATTGGATGTCTCTGAGAGTGTAAAAGAGGAATTGCGCAGACTTTCTCCCCAGACTTATACCGGGGTGTCGATTTTCTGAGACGAACCTGCGGTTCTGTCAGAGGCTGAAGGCCGGTATGTTTTTTGCAGCGTAAAACCCCGATGGCGAGGGTGTCGCCACATGAAATAACACAGTGATTCTTAAAGATTCGAAAATTATGAAAAAGTACAAATGCGAAGTATGCGGATATGTATACGATCCCGAAGTAGGCGATCCCGATAACGGCATTGAACCCGGAACGGCTTTCGAAGATCTGCCCGAAGATTGGGTATGCCCGCTTTGCCAGGAAGGTAAAGAAGTGTTTGAAGCGATTTAACCTTCGGAAGAACCCCTTGACCGGCCGCAATCCCGATAAGCGGGATTGCGGCCGGTTTGTTGAGGATAGACGGGCAGAACGATTCGGGGCTCGTCCCGGCCTGATTATTTCAAAGGATCGCTTCGGGGTTTGGGGGCTTGCCTCCGATGCCATGCCTCTTTTCATAAAAAAGCCTCTTCGGGAAGAAGAGGCTTTTTTATGAAAATGATTGGTTCGCTGTCGGTTTGGGCGCCGTTTTGTTCCCGGTGCGTGGAAACCGAAACTCCGGTCAGGCCACCACATTCAGGGCCGAACCGGCTTTGAACCATCCGATCTGTTGGTCGTTGTAGGTATGAGCCACCGGGAATGACTCTTCGCTGCCATCGCTGTGTCGTACGGTCACCGTCAGGTTTTTGCCCGGGGTAAAGTTCGTCAGGCCCGATACCGAAATCCGGTCGTCTTCCCGAATGCGGTCGTAATCGGCCGGATCGATGAACGTCAGGGCCAGCATGCCCTGTTTCTTGAGGTTGGTTTCATGGATGCGGGCGAACGATTTGGCCAATACCACCTTCACGTTCAGAAAACGGGGCTCCAACGCCGCATGTTCGCGCGAAGAACCTTCCCCGTAATTGTCTTCGGCTACCACGATCGACGGAATACCTTGGGCTTTATACTGTTTGGCTACGGTGGATACTCCTTCGTAGGATCCGTTCAGGGTATTGAGCACACGGTTGGTCTGATCGTTGAAGGCATTGACGGCACCCATGAGCAGGTTGTCGGAAATGTTTTCCAGATGTCCTCGGAAACGTAACCACGGTCCTGCCATTGAAATGTGGTCCGTGGTGCATTTCCCTTTGGTCTTGATCAGCAACCGCATGTCGTTGAAATCCTGACCGTCCCAGGGCGCAAAGGGCTGCAAGCGTTGTAAACGTTGGGAGTCGGGAGCGATCGTTACCTCTTGTTTCGAAGAGGCTTCGGGCGCGATGTATCCGTTGTCTTCCACGGCGAAACCGGCCGAAGGCAATTCATCGCCCTGCGGTTCGTCCAGCATCACCCGTTCTCCGGCTTCGTTGAGCAGGGTGTCTTTCAACGGATTAAAGGTCAGATCTCCGGCAATCGTCAGGGCCGTTACCAACTCGGGAGAGGCCACGAAAATATTCGTGTTGGGATTGCCGTCGGCCCGTTTGGCAAAGTTGCGGTTGAACGAGGTTACAATCGAGTTGGGGCGGGCTTTGTCGCTTTCGCCCCGATCCCACTGCCCGATGCACGGACCGCAGGCATTGGCCATGATGACGCCGCCCAAACCCAGCAGATCGTCCAGCAGTCCATCCCGCTGGGCGGTGTAGCGTACCTGTTCCGAACCGGGATTGATCAGAAAACGGGCATTCACTTTCAGGTTCTTGGCTTTTGCCTGTCGGGCTACCGAAGCGGCCCGTCCCAAATCCTGATACGAAGAGTTGGTGCAGGAACCGATCAGACCGACTTCCATCTTCGAAGGAATACCGTTCGTCCGAACGAATTCGGCAAATTCGGAAATCGGATGGGCGGCATCCGGCGAGAAAGGCCCGTTGATATAGGGCTCGAGGGTGCTCAGGTCGATGTCGATGACCCGATCGTAATAGTTTTCCGGATTGGCCTGTACCTCGGGATCGGCCTGCAGATCGCTCCGCAAACCGGCTGCCAGATCGGCGACTTCGGCACGACCTGTCGCCCGCAGGTAACGTTCCATCGCTTCGTCGTAGGCAAACAGCGAGGTGGTGGCTCCGATTTCGGCTCCCATGTTGCAGATCGTTGCCTTGCCGGTGGCTGACAGCGAGGCGGCTCCTTCGCCGAAATATTCCACAATGGCGTTCGTGCCTCCCTTGACGGTCAGCAGACCGGCCAGCTTCAGAATGACATCTTTGGGAGAGGCCCAACCGTTGAGGCGTCCGCTCAGACGCACCCCGAAGATGCGGGGCATCTTCAGTTCCCAGGGCATGCCGGCCATCACATCCACGGCATCGGCACCGCCGACCCCGATGGCGACCATGCCGAGCCCTCCGGCATTGGGCGTATGCGAGTCGGTTCCGATCATCATGCCTCCCGGGAAGGCGTAATTTTCCAGCACGACCTGATGGATGATTCCGGCTCCCGGTCTCCAGAAGCCCAGCCCGTAACGGTTCGAAACGCTGCGCAGAAAATCATAGACTTCCCGATTGGTTACCTCGGCGGTGGGAAGATCTTCCCCGGCTCCCGATTTGGCCTGGATCAGGTGATCGCAATGTACGGATGAAGGGACGGCGGCCCGATCGCGGCCGGCGTTCATAAACTGCAGCAAAGCCATCTGAGCCGTCGCATCCTGCATGGCAACCCGGTCGGGACGGAAGTTGACGTAATCTTCGCCCCGTGTATACCGGCGAAGCGTGGCGGGGTCATACAGGTGGGCGTATAATATTTTTTCGGCTAACGTCAACGGCTTGCCGGTCGTCTGACGTGCCCGATCGACTCGCTGCGCGAAGGTCGCATACACGTTTCGAATCATTTCAATGTCGAAGAGCATCTCGTAAGGTTTTTAAGATCAATGGACAAAGTGCGGGACGGAAAGTCCGTGCGGTAGGATGAACCGTTCTCTTTTCGATTCCGGCAACCATCCGTTATCGTACAAAAATACAAAAAAACGACGAGCGACCTTATCTCTGTCCCGGAAAGTAAACCGAGATTTTCTCCGGAGGGTCTTTCGCCCGGCGGAAAGTGGCGATGCGGGGACTCGATTCTGTACGACGCTTCTTGTATGGGACGGGCCTTATGGAGGTGGAAGGAGAGAAGGGTCTTTGGGTCCGGTCTCGGCTCGCCGAACGGAGCTCGAGGTGATACCCGGGAGGGACTGAACGGGGACGATCGAACATGCAGCGACAGGATCGGCGGGATCGGTGAATGAGAAAATCAGCGAATGAGAAAGTCGGTGAATGAGGGAACGTCGGGTTCGGGGACGCTGGCATCGGATTGTCGACGGGTCCGCTGCTCCGTACGGTGGATTGTCGTTTTGAGGGGATCCGAAGCCGGAGGCTTCTTTTTTATGAAACCTGAATTTTTCGAAAACCTGCTTCGACCCTGCGGATTCTTTGTTTTTCTATGGAGAAATAATCGTACATTTGCTCTCGAAGGAGAGGATGTGCCGGAATCGTATCCTCGAAAGTTAAATGGAAGTTGAAACGTGTTTGAAAATCAGGATAAAAACGAGATGATGAACGATTTCCCCGACTCGGGGAATACGCGTTCCCGTCGTTTGGCGGCCCCCCCCGACGATCCGCAGGAAGAAACTTCGGGCAAAGATCCTTCGGAGCGTTCTTCTTCGTCTGCCGGGAAAAACGGAACGGCGGCGAGGCGGCGTTCTCAGGGAGAACCGGCTCCCGGCGAGGACTCCTCGTCCGGGGCGGATCATACCGCCTCGAAACCTCGACGTCGGCCTTTCCGCCTGGAAGAATATGCGGCTCAGGTGCTCTCCGGCAATATCCTGACCCGGGCCGAAGTGCGCCGCCAGTATCCTTATATTTTTTTCATGGCGTTGCTGATGCTGCTCTATATCGCCAATGGATATCATATTCAGAAACTCCATCGCCGGCATGACAAACTGACGGCCCAGATCAAGGAATTGCGTTCTCGGTCATTGACCCTTTCTTCGATTCGGATGACGGCTACACGCCAGAGCGAGATCATCAAAGAACTCCAGGCTCGGGGCATTCCGTTGCATGAATCCCTCGTCCCCCCTCAAGTAATCGACAAATAATCCATGGCCGAAAAGAAAACCGACATCAAAAAGGCGATTCTGGTACGGGTGCGGGTGCTCTACGTGCTGTTTTTCTCCATCGGGGTCGCCATTGCGGGCAAGATTCTGTATATCCAGTACGGGCCTTCGGGGGAGGAGTTGCGCAGCCGGGGAACGAAAATTTCCTATGAGCGGGTGACGATCGAAGCCGACCGGGGGGATATTCTTTCCTGGGACGGGCGTATTTTAGCCACGTCGGTACCCACTTATGAGGTGCGCATGGATTTCGCGGCGCAAGGTTTGGCCGACTCGACGTTCCTGAACAACGTCGATTCGCTGGCCTATTGTCTGAGTACGTTTTTCGGGGATCGCAGTGCGACGGCCTATCGCGAGAAACTGATGAATGCCCACCGCAACAAAAAGAAAAATCGTTTTGTGCTGCTTTCACCCCGTCGCGTAAATCATTTGGAAATCAAAGAAATTGCCAAATTTCCCATTTTCCGTTTGGGTCAAAATCGGGGAGGCTTTATTCCCGTACAGATCAATCGGCGGCTGTTGCCGCACGGGTCGTTGGCTTCGCGGACGATCGGGATGGTCAACGAATCGGGCACCAAATTGGGAATCGAAGGAGCTTATGATTCCATTCTGAGGGGCGTGAACGGAAACGTGATGATGCAGCGCATTTCGGGCAGTTTCCGGATCCCGGTACCCGACGAGCTGAGTGTCGATCCGGTGGATGGTATCGATGTGGTGACCACCCTGGATGTGGATGTGCAGGATGTGGCCGAAACCGCCCTGCGCAAGCAGTTGATCGCCGGGGATGCCGACTGGGGTACGGCCGTGCTGATGGAGGTATCCACGGGAGAAATTCGTGCGATTGCCAACCTGACCCGCCGCGGAGAAGGGAAATACGTGGAGGATTTCAATTATGCCATCGGGAAGAATTTCGAACCCGGTTCCACGTTTAAACTCGCTTCGTTGATGACCTTGTTGGACGAAGGAGGGGCCAGCCTGGACGAGATGTTCGATACCCGACCCGGGACCGTGATGGTGGGACGGGCCAAGGTGGTCGATACCCACAATTACGGGGAGCTGACCCTGAAGGGTGTCTTCGAAAAGTCTTCCAATGTGGGGTTTGCGTTGGCGGTCAATAAATATTTCAGGGATGAACCCGAACGTTTTGTGAATCATCTGCGTAAAATGGGCCTCGACAAACCGATGGATCTTCAGATTGCAGGTGAGGCTCCGGCCGTGATTCGGGGACCCGAGGACCGTTGGTGGGACGGAACCACGCTGACCATGATGGCTTACGGTTATGCCCTGCGTCTTTCTCCGCTCAAAACCCTGAGCTTTTACAATGCGGTGGCCAACAACGGGAAAATGGTGCGCCCGAAATTCGTACGTGAGTTGCGACAGTACGGACAGACTCTGCGAAGCTATCCGACGGAAGTGATGGTTTCCTCGATCGGATCGGATGAGGTGATTCGTCAGGTTCAGGAGGCCATGCGCGGGGTGGTGGACGAAGGTACGGCCCGTTATATCTTGAAAAACCCCTATTACAAAGTGGCGGCGAAAACCGGAACCGCCCAGATTTCATTGGCCGAAATCTACAAGGGCGGACGGGGATATAAGGATCGTTTCGGCGGACGCCATTATCTGGCTACCTTGGTGGGGTATTTCCCGGCTGACCATCCTCGGTACAGTTGCATCGTGGCGATCAAGACCTACCATGGACCGGGACGTCGGGGTACGTATTACGGGGCTTCGTTGTCGGGGCCTGTTTTCAGGGCCATCGCCGACCGGGTGTATGCCCAAAGCACTTCGTGGCAGAGTCCGCTGTCCGAACGACACGATAAAACGGAACAGCAGCCTCCGCTCAAGCCGGGGCGGGTGGATGAAATGAAACGAGTGGCGAATCGGTTTCATATTTCCGGAATCGATGCTCCCCGGGGGGCGATGTGGATGAACCTGGAATCCCGGGATAGCCTGCCGCCCGAGGCTGTCTCCATCACCCCGCACGAAGGAACGGTGCCCGATGTGGTGGGTATGGGCCTCAAGGATGCGATCTATTTGTTGGAAAAGTCCGGACTGGTGGTGTCGTTCAGTGGGGTAGGCGTCGTACAGACTCAGTCTTTCAAACCGGGAACCCGGGTGAATCGCGGCAGTGTGATCTCGTTGCGTTTGGGGGGGCCGCCTGGTTCGAATGAATAGCGGGTGCTGAGTGTGGCAGAAAGAGCGGGATCGGCAGAAAAAACGGGTGCCGGAGGCAGGGGACGGAATCTCCGGAATCCTCGGGAAGTGAGGAGTTTTTGTCTTCTTCGAAGATAATTTTCGAAATAAGGTATTATCTTTGTTCCGGGACTTTGGAAAAAGTGTCGCACGAACGAATAAAAGAATATGCAACGTCTGTTGAAATATGTCCTGTTATGGGGATCGCTGGCTCTGTTGGGGTTGGTGCAGACGGATTTTTGCATGACTCCGATCGGGGAAGAAATCCCCATGCACGTCGTCGACAGGGTCGGCCAGCCCCTTTCGGAGGACCTCTCGGTACAAACCGGCAGCCTTTCTCCGCAAAACGAAGATCTGGGCCGCCTCCTTATGCAGAGTCTCAGTGGCGATCGCCTCAATACCTATGCGCAATATACGGGCCGAATCTCCTCGCCCGTGGTACGTTTACATCCTTATGGTAAAATGACGTTCGGGGTTTATGCCCGGATGTCGGAACCCGTGGCTTTGCAAAGAGATCGGGTTCAACGAAAATCGGAGGCCTGTATTCGGGCTGCGTTGGACGAATCGGGGTATTACGTTTTCGCCCTGCGCAAGATCATCATTTAGTGTTCGGATCTTTCTCGAAATTCTCCCGGCTCATTTCTGAATCGGGAGAAAACCGGTGTTTTCTCTCGGGAAAAACATCCGGCCGATTATCCTTTTTTTAACACTAAATGATCATTCAATCTTATGGAAACCTTCGAAAATATCAATGATGTTCTTTATCAAGTCAATCCGGATATCATCCGTCGTAAAAAAAATCCGATTTTGCCGTTTCTCGTTTTAGTGTGCGGTGTCGGGTTGACCTTCTGGAGCCTGAATGCCGAGGCCTTGCAGGATCGGGCCAATCTTTCGGCATCCCTGATGTTTGCGGGGATTGTTCTTGTGTTGGTCGGAATCGTCTCGGTGGTTCGGGCCTTCGTCTCCACTTCGCCGTATTATCGTCCTACGGGCGAAAAACTCTATCGTAGCGAATGCTTTTTCGAACAGAAAGACAAACGGGCCTTGTGCACGGCCTTGGAAGCCGGACGTGTCGAAGAGGTGGCCGCTTTGCCGAAAAGCGAAATTTCCGGAGTCGTACTGACCATTTACGCGACTCGCAGCGGTTCCTGTACGTTGGTACAGGTGGCCGAATATGTTCCGCATCGCTTTGTGCCGATCACCTCGGTGATCTCTTTTACGCAGGAACAGGCCAAAATCGTGCTGGCACTGGCATAATCTGTCAAAGCTGAGCAACGATCGCCGGTGTTTCGTTTCGGGGAACACCGCCTTGTTCCCGATGGTGTATGGATGTGTGGCGAGAGAGGGAAACGAATCTTTCGTTGGGGACCGGTCTACCGTTGCTTGGCTTGTTTTTCGGATCGGAACGGACTTTCGGTGACACATCCCGAAAGTCCGTTTTTTGAGAAAAGGACAGGATACAAACGATGGAAAGCTGTGGCTGACCTGAACAGGAGGAGGAACGCTCAACAGGTTCCTCCTCCTGTTTTTCGTTTTTGAGGTACGAAAACCGGTGCGATAAAACATAAAAAGGGGAAAAAGAAACATTTTTTCAGAAAGAAATTCTATCTTTGTCCCGATCGGGACAGATAGCGTTCCGGCAAGGAGGAGCCATGAAAGTGATCGGAAGGATATTGCGTTATTTGCTGTGCCTCATTCTGTTTGTGCTGTTGTTGGATGTGGGGAGTTATCTGGGGGTTCCCGTATATCGTTTTGCGGAGGGTAGCTCCTTTTCCGGAGACAGCATATATGACCCTTACCGAGAGGTGGATTCTTCCTGCTGGCGGAAAGCCAATTTTCATGCCCATCAGCGAGAACGCAAATACGAATCCTATACTCCGGATCAGTTTTTTGCAGCCTATCGGGCTCAGGGATACGATATCATCGGCCTGTCCGATCACTGTTACCTGAATTATGCACAGTCGGATCGGGCCGGTTTCATCCCGACTTATGAATTCGGTTGGGGAATCAACAAGGCGCATTTTCTGATGATGGGGGCCTCTTTTGCCAGTTTGCATGATTTCCCGTTTACGTTGACTCCTTCCCAGTTGCAGCATACGTTGCGTCGGCTGAATCCCCAGGCGCGGGTGGTGGTACTCAACCATCCCGGGCAGCTGAGGGGAATCGACCATAAGGTGTATGAGAGACTGAGAGGATACGATCTGCTGGAAATCAATCCCGATAACGGACGGGAAAATTCCATTCCTTGTTGGGATAGAGCGTTGTCCTCAGGAATTTATGCCAACCTGATCGGGGATGACGATGCGCATACGGTCTCTTTCCGGGGTAGTTTCTTCCAGCGTTGCTTTACGATGGTCAATACCCCGGAGGTGAACGAATATCATATTTTGTCGAGCC
The DNA here is from genome assembly GCA_944326855.1 of uncultured Alistipes sp. Lineage (GTDB taxonomy): Bacteria > Bacteroidota > Bacteroidia > Bacteroidales > Rikenellaceae > Alistipes_A. The sequence continues at coordinate 42,842 of CALVFO010000054.1, forward strand.
TGAAAAAGGGGAAGGCCTATGCGGTTCGTCTGACGCCCGAACTCAATCAGCGAGCCCGTCCGCACGAAGGTTTGCCTTCGATTCGGACCGTTGGCTTGCGTGATGGCGGGGAAGTGTATCTGGCTTTGAGCGAACCGGCTCGCGAGATTCGTTTCGTAGGGCAGGATGGTATAATTCGGAAAACTACGGAGAACGTTGCCGAAGCCTCCTATGATTTTACCCCGACGGATACCTATATCCGGGTCGAGGCCTTGTTCGATTCCGGCGTTGAAATTTTTACCAATCCTTTCGTGCGAACAGCCGGTATGCAGCCGGTCAATGTATTTATTCCCGATGTCCATTGGCCGTTTACTATCTTGTTGAACCTGTTGTGGGTGTTCGTATTCTTCGTGCTGTGTTACTGTATAGCCGTCTTGTTGCGTCTGCTGCCCCGTCGTTGGCGTCCCGATTGGGCGCCTACGGTGTTGTGGGGACGTTGATGAGAACGGGAATTTCTGAAGTTCGAAACAGAACGAGGTGCTCTGCTTCTTCTTGGGGCGTTTTCTGTGAATAAGATGTCAATTAAAAGATGTTTTTTGCCGGGATAGTTTCCCGACAATGGCTATCTTTGTACATTGAAATCATCTATATCCATGTTATCGAAACTTTTGCATGGCGTGGAAGTGCTTGCCCTCGAGGGAAATGCTTCCGTGCAAGTGAGTGCCTTGGCGTTCGATTCCCGTCAGGTGGGACCCGGAACGCTTTTTTTTGCTACCCGGGGAACCCGGGTCGATGGCCATGATTACATAGATGCCGCCGTAACCGGTGGAGCGTCGGCCGTCATTTGCGAAACGATGCCTGCACACCTCGCAGACGGAGTGACGTATGTGCGGGTGGCGGATTCCACCGTAGCCTTGGGGCTGGTGGCTTCGAATTTCTATGGCCGCCCCAGCGAGAAACTCAAATTGGTCGGCGTGACCGGAACCAACGGCAAAACAACGACCGCTACGTTGCTCTACGATCTTTTCCGTAAATTGGGCTACAAGGCGGGGCTGATTTCGACGGTGGTTTACCGGGTGGATGACCGCCGAATCGATTCGACTCATACGACTCCCGACAGCATCCGTCTGAACGAGATGTTGGCCGAAATGGTCGAGATCGGGTGCGAATACTGTTTTATGGAAGTCAGCTCCCACTCGTTGGTGCAGCATCGTACCGCGGGCCTGACCTTTGCCGGAGGCCTTTTCAGCAACATCACCCACGATCACCTCGATTATCATAAAACCTTCGCCGAGTACATCAAGGCCAAAAAACTGTTCTTCGATGGCCTGCCTCACGGGGCATTCGCACTGACCAATCTCGATGATCGCAACGGGATGGTCATGGTTCAGAATACCAGGGCCGAGGTGAAGACCTATTCGCTGAAATCATTCGCCGACTTCCGTTGCCGCATCGTGGAGATGCTTTTCGATGGTATGTTGCTGAATCTGAACGACCGGGAAGTGTGGGTGAATTTCCTGGGACGTTTCAATGCCTACAATCTGACCTGTGTCTACGGAGCCGCGTTGTTGTTGGGGGCCGATCCGGATGAGGTGTTGCGGATTCTCAGTGAGTTGCACGCCGTGGACGGTCGTTTCGAGGCGATCCGCTCGAAGGAGGGCGTGACGGCCATCGTGGATTATGCCCATACGCCCGATGCCTTGCAGAATGTCATCGATACCATCAACGAAATCCGGACACCCGACCGGCATTTGTATGTCGTGGTGGGGTGCGGGGGCAATCGCGATGCCACCAAACGACCCGAAATGGCGCATATCGCCGCTTCGGGGGGCGATATGGCCATACTGACCTCGGATAACCCCCGTCTGGAGGATCCGGAAGCCATTATCGAACAGATGAAGGCCGGGCTCGAACCCGGTGACCGATACCTGGCCATTACCAACCGTCGGGAGGCAATTCGTGCGGCGGTGGCGTTGGCCCGTCCGGGCGATATCGTGCTGGTGGCCGGCAAGGGACACGAAACCTATCAGGACGCCGGCGGGGTAAAAAGCCATTTCGATGACCGGGAAGAGGTGAGAAAAGCCATGAATCTCGGTTGATGACCCGTATTCGGGGGACCCGAGACAGGACTCCCGAGACGAATCGATATCGTAAAAATCTGCATGTATGTTATATCTTTTACTCAAGTATTTGTCGCAGCATTTCGATATACCCGGGATCGGGATGTTCATGTCGTTGTCGTTCCGGGCTTCGATGGGGGTGATTCTGGCCCTGGCGATCGGGATGATTTTCGGACGGCGCATCATCCGGCTCTTGCAGCGCCACCAGATCGGGGAAGAGGTGCGTAACCTGGGCCTCGAAGGGCAACTCCAGAAACGGGGAACCCCGACCATGGGGGGACTGATCATCCTGGCAGCTATTCTGATCCCTACGCTGCTGTTCGCCGACCTGACCAATATCTATGTGCTGTTGATGATCGTCTCCACCGTTTGGCTGGGTCTGATCGGATTTCTGGATGACTACATCAAGGTTTTCCGCAAAAATAAGGAGGGCCTGAAAGGTCGCTTCAAAGTGGTGGGCCAGGTGGGCCTGGGTATTATCGTGGGATGTGCCATGTGGATGAGCCCCGATATCGTGATCAAGGAAAAGCAGGCTACCCGGGCGGCGGGAACTCACCTCGAATACGTGGATAACAACGGTGCCCGTAATGCCGTCTATATGGGGCCGGAACAAAAAAGCAATAAGACGACCATCCCGTTTATCAAGGATAACGAATTCGACTATCGTTGGTTGGTGCCCGGCCAGGGAGCCACGAGCGATGCACTCAGCTGGATCGTGTATGTGCTGGTGGCGATTCTGGTCATTACGGCCGTTTCTAACGGAGCCAATCTGACGGATGGATTGGACGGTCTGGCTTCGGGGGTGTCGGCGGTCATTGTGATTGTCCTGGGGGCGCTGGCCTATCTGTCGGGGAACGTCATTTACGCCGATTACCTCAATATCATGTATATCCCGACGAGTGGCGAACTGGTGGTCTTTGCGACGATCTTTGCCGGGGCCCTGATCGGATTTCTGTGGTATAACTGTTATCCGGCTCAGGTATTTATGGGTGATACGGGTTCGTTGGCCATCGGCGGAATCATCGCTGTGTTCGCCCTGCTGATCCGCAAGGAGTTGCTGTTGCCGATTCTGTGCGGTATTTTCTTCGTGGAAAGCCTTTCGGTCATTATACAGGTTGCTTATTTTAAATACACCAAGCGTAAATACGGCGAAGGACGACGGGTCTTTCTGATGTCCCCGTTGCACCATCACTACCAGAAAAAGGGGTATTTCGAATCGAAAATCGTAATTCGTTTTTGGATCGTGCAGCTGTTGTTGGCCGCCATTACGCTGGTAACGCTTAAAATTCGATAAGAATCATGGAAAGAATCGTCGTATTGGGAGGTGGCGAAAGCGGCTGCGGGTCGGCGGTGTTGGCCCGGGTCAAAGGAATGGATGTCTTTTTGTCCGATGCCGGAACGCTGGCTCCGAAATACAAGGCGCTGCTCGAACGTTGGAACGTGCCTTATGAGGAAGGCGGACATACCGCGGAGAAGATCTTGTCGGCCGACCGGGTGGTCAAGAGTCCCGGCATTCCCGATAAGGCACCCATGGTAAAAGCGGTGCGCGAAAAGGGCATTCCGGTGATCTCCGAGATCGAATTCGCCGGGGCGTATACCGATGCGAAAACGATCTGCATCACGGGCAGCAACGGTAAAACCACGACCACGACGCTGATTTACGAGATGCTCTCTCAGGCGGGAATGAATGTGGGACTGGCCGGCAATATCGGCGAAAGTTTCGCGCTGGCCGTGGCGACGCGTTCCTATGACTGGTATGTGATCGAACTGAGCAGCTTCCAGTTGGACGGCATGTACGACTTTCGGGCCGATATCGGGGTGCTGATGAACATCACCCCCGACCATCTCGACCGGTACGATTACTGTTTTCAGAACTATATCGACAGTAAATTCCGCATTATCCGCAATCAGCGTCCCGAAGATCGTTTTATTTATTGCGCCGACGATCCGGTGACCCGGGAAAATCTCTCCCGTCACGTATTGATGATGCAGACGCTGCCTTTTGGGGTCTCGACTGTGGACGGATGCAGTGCGACGTGGCACGACGGAATGATTCATGCCGAGACCGACGCTCGTCGTTTGGATATCGCCTGGAGCGATATTCCCCTGATGGGCGTTCATAATATGTATAACGTTATGGCCGCTTCGTTGGCGGCTCTGTCGGCCGGGGTGGATCCGCAAAGCATCGCCCGAACGCTGCGTACTTTCCGGGGGGTGGAACATCGGCTGGAGCCCTGCGGCGAGATCGATGGCGTGTTGTACATCAACGATTCCAAGGCGACCAATGTCGATTCGGTTTTTTATGCGCTGGGCGGGATGACGCGTCCGGTGGTGTGGATTGCCGGAGGAACGGACAAGGGCAATGATTACGCCCGGCTTTATGCGTTGGCGGAAGAAAAGGTGAAAGCGTTGGTTTGCATGGGGCTCGACAATGCCAAACTGGTGGACAGTTTTACCGGACGGGTGCCTCGGGTATTTGATACGGCTTCGCTGGAAGAGGCGATGCAGGCGGTTTCCGAAGCGGTGGCTCCGGGGGATGTCGTTTTATTGTCGCCGGCGTGTGCCAGTTTCGACCTGTTTAAAAATTACGAAGATCGCGGACGTCAGTTCAAGGCAGCGGTCGAAGCCTTGAAACGTTGAATGCGGATCGGCGTCGGCCTGCCTGAAAGTACAGCGGTGCGGACGAGAGCCTGTGAAGGGAGACTTTCGCAAACATCGCGCGGGAATGCTCTCTGAGGTGGAACCCGATGGAGAATCGTTTCCGGACACGACGCTTTGGCGGGATGCGTTGAAACGGCCACGGCCCTGAAAACTTTTGAAAATTTCAGTAAAAACGGACGGAAGCACGGCTTTCGCAAAATCGAGGATACGGATATCGCATGAACGAACAAACCCAATCGAAAGAACCTCAAACATCGATCGGACTCTTCGATCGGATGTTCAGCGGCGACCGCGTATTGTGGATCATCATCTCTTTTCTGGCGGTTTTTTCGCTGTTGGTGGTCTATTCCTCGACGGCTTCGATGGCGTACCGGAAGGCGGGAGGAGATACGGCGCATTATTTCTTTTCTCAGTTGAAGTTCATCGCGATGGGCTTCCTGATCATGATTGCCGTTCATCGGATCAATTATCAGAAATATGTGCGTTTTACGACCCTGTTGTTCTGGGCGGCACTGGGATTCATGGCGTTGACCTTCATTATCGGAGTCAACCTGAACAGCGCGGCCCGGTGGATTCGGGTGCCGTTGATTGGGGTGACGTTTCAACCTTCTGATTTCCTGCGGGTAACGCTGATTGCTTTGCTGGCGCAGCAGTTGGCCAAACGCCAGAGTTATATCGCGAAAATACCGATTCTGCCCGCCTTGACCTCGGGCGGATGGAGGCGCAATCCCAAGAAAAACATGGATATTCTGCGCTCGACCACCTTGCCGTTGTTGGGTCCGATCGTGATTGCCTGCGGCGCCATCTTCGTATCGAACTTTTCCACGGCTGCCATTACCTTCGGAACCTGCTGCGTAATGCTCTATATCGGACGGGTGAGACTGCGGGAGTTAGGACGGTTGATCTCCCTGGTGATCGTGACGATGGTGGCGGCCGTGACGGTGATGTATATCTTCAACATCGGACGTTCGCATACCTGGGTCAATCGTCTGGGCCTGGGCGATCTCGTCAACCAGAGCGAACAGGTACAGGCTCAGAGCGATGACGACGACCTGCAGAAAGATCAGGCGATGATCGCCATCGCTTCGGGTCAGATCACCGGTAAGGGCCCCGGAAACAGTACGCAGCGTTCGAATCTGCCGCATGCCTATTCCGATTTCGCGTATGCGTTTATTGTCGAGGAATACGGTTTTATCGGGGCTGTGGGCATTTTATTTCTGTATCTTTGTATTTTCTTCCGGGGAATCGTTATCTTTCAGCGTTGCGGGACGGCTCTGCCCAGCCTGTTGGTGCTGGGCCTGAGTCTGATGATCACCCTGCAGGCCATCAGCAACATGATGGTGTCGGTGGGGTATTTTCCGGTGACGGGCCAGACCCTGCCGTTGATCAGTCTGGGAGGGTCGTCGGTGATTTTTACGAGTTTGGCTTTGGGTATGATTTTGGGAATCAGTCGTCAGATGAAGGAACAATCGCTGGACAAACCCAAAAACGAATCCTTATTAGAATAGGTCATGATGGATAAATTGAACGTGATTTTGAGCGGAGGCGGAACGGGCGGACATATCTATCCGGCCGTGGCCGTGGCCGAAGCGTTGCAGCGCCGTTTGGGCGATCGCGTCGAACTGTTGTTCGTGGGGGCCGAAGGCAAAATGGAAATGGAAAAAATCCCGGCCCTGGGTTATCGGATCGTGGGCTTGCCGGTGGCGGGTCTGCAGCGGAAACTGACGTTGAAAAATCTGGCTTTCCCGTTCAAATTGATGGCTTCGTATTTCAAGGCCCGTGGGGTGATTAAGGAGTTTAAGGCCGATGTGGCTGTGGGTTTCGGCGGTTATGCCAGCGCTCCGGTCTTGTGGGCGGCCCAGTTGATGGGGATTCCCACGATCATCCAGGAACAGAACTGCTATGCCGGGAAGGCCAACAAGTGGCTGGCTTCGAAAGCCACGCGGATTTGTGTGGCTTATGAGGGGGCCGAACGCTATTTTCCAAAGGATCGTATCGTGTTGACCGGCAATCCGCTTCGGGATCGTTTCGCCCGCAAGGGCGATTATCGGCGCGAGGCGTTGGAATATTTCGGGCTGAGTGCCGATAAACCGGTGGTGTTGGTCGTCGGCGGCAGCCTGGGCACCCGGACCCTGAACAACATGATGAAGGCTAATGTCGACCGCATCGTCGCCGAAGGAAAACTTCAGGTGATTTGGCAGACCGGGAAGTACTATGAACGCGAGATGGATGAATTTATGGCCTCTCGTTCATCGAAGGGAATCTGGCGGAACGCCTATATCGAGCAGATGGATATGGCCTATGCGGCGGCCGATATCGTGGTGGCCCGGGCCGGAGCCAGTACCGTATCGGAACTCTGTCTGGTGGGGAAACCGGTGATTTTCGTGCCTTCGCCCAATGTGGCTGAGGACCATCAGACCAAGAACGCCCGGGCGCTGGAGGAAAAAGGTGCTGCCGTGGTGATTGCGGACGCTCGGGCCGTGACCGATGTTTTCCCGCAGATCGAAGTGTTGTTGGCCGATCCGGACCGGCTGAAAACGATGTCGAAACACATCTTGGCCTTGGGAATTGGAGATTCGGCCGATCGGATCGTGAACGAGATTCTCGCTTCGGTGGGTTGGCGCGAACCGAACCCGGATTCGGGGATTTCCGATCCGAAATAATCGGCGGGCGACCGGGCAAAAGGATTCAGGGAGGCTCGGTCCGCCGAAAGGCCCGGGCCGGAGCAAAGACGGGGTGCGGAGACTGGGGACCGAAAGACCGGAGCAAGGACAGTGTGTGGAGGCCGGTTGACCGAGAAGATCGGAGCTGGAGTAAAAACACGGTGCAGAGGTCGGTTGGCCGAAAAACCGGAGTCAGAGTAAGAACGTTGTGCGGAGGTCGGTTGGTCGAGAAGATTGGAACCGGAATAGGAACACGCTGTGGAGGCCGGTTGGCAGAAAAGCCGGAGCCGGAATTGTGCGTAGAGGTTGACTGGCGGACATGCGGGGCCTCTCTGTCGGGAAAACCGCTCGATCGGGGAGGGAAATGTATGAACGCGTGAATGGGAGTGCCGGGGAGTTGGCCTGGTAGGAGCGGGAAGCGCCGGAGCAACGAAACACGGGAAATTTGAATTATCAGGGAAAGTGAGCTATACGAACGTCTATTTTTTGGGGATCGGCGGCATCGGAATGAGTGCGCTGGCCCGTTATTTCGTCCATGAAGGCCGGAAGGTGGCCGGTTATGACCGGACGTCTTCGGACTTGACCGCTGCCCTCGAAGCAGAGGGTATCACGGTGACTTACGAAGATCGGGAAGAGACTATTCCCGAGTCGTTTCGCGATCCGGCGACCACGCTGGTCGTTTACACGCCGGCTTTGCCGCACGATCATCGGCAATGGACCTGGTTTCGTGAGCGGGGGTTCGAAATTCTGAAACGTTCCCGTATGCTGGGGATCGTTTCGGAGGGTAAATATGTGATGGCCGTGGCCGGAACCCACGGTAAAACCACGACCACGACCCTGACCGCCTGGTTGAACCGGATTGCCGGTGGCGGAGGCAGTGCCTTTTTGGGGGGTATTTCCAAAAATTTCGACAGCAATTTGGTGTTGGGGGCGGGTGACCGTCTGGCCGTGGAAGCCGATGAGTTCGATCGCTCCTTTTTGCAGTTGCATCCCGATGTGGCGGTCGTGACGGCCGCGGATGCCGACCATCTCGATATTTACGGAACACCCGAAGCCGTTCGGGAAGCCTTTTCCACGTTTATCTCACAGATCAAACCGGGCGGAGCGCTGATCCTTAAGGCCGGTGTGACGTTGCAGTTGCCCGAGTCGGGAATCCGGATCTATCGTTACAGCTGCGATACTCCGGCCGATTTTTATGCGACGGAGATTCGGCTGATCGAAGGAGGTCATTACCGTTTCGATATCGTGTGTCCCGACCGGGTGATTCGGGATTGTACGTTGGGCGTACCCGGTCGGATCAATATCGAAAACGCCGTGGGGGCCGTCGCCATGTTGTGGGTGGCCGGTTTCGACGAACCGAAACTGAAAGAGGCGCTGGCGTCGTTCAGTGGCGTAAAGCGTCGTTTCGACTTTTATATCAATACGCCCCGTCGTATTTACATGGATGATTACGCGCATCATCCCCGGGAGTTGCAGGCGACCCTTACGTCGTTTCGGGCCATGTTTCCCGGGCGCAAACTGACGGTGGTATTTCAACCGCACCTGTATACCCGAACCCGGGATTTCTTCCGGGAATTTGCCGCGGTGCTCTCCCAGGCCGATGAAGTGTTCCTGCTGCCGATTTATCCGGCCCGCGAGGAACCGATCGAAGGGGTGAGCTCCGAAATGCTGCTGGCCCAAATAACCGTACCGGCCCGGGTGGTGCAAAAGTCTGAATTGCTGGAGGTCCTGCGAGCCGAGAATCCGGAAGCCCTGATTACCTTTGGGGCCGGGGATATAGATCGATTCTGTGTGCCGATTGCCCGGATGTTGCGTGAACTGGATACTGAAACCGAAAAACTGACGGACAAATCTTGAAAAAATTCTCTTCCATGATGTGGGGGCTGCTGGCCTGGACGGCGATTTTTAGCTATATCGTCGTCACGTCCCGCTATTGCTCCGAGCAGAAAGAGAAAACGTTGTGTCGTCGTATCGAGGTCGTGGTTCAGGATAGCGCCCGCATGAGTTTCATCACACCGGCTATGGTACGTGCCTGGTTCGCCCGGGAAAAGAAAGAAATCTTTCAGCAGGAAATTTCGAAGGTGAATACCCTGGAAATCGACACCTTTATTCGTCGGCGGGGATTCGTGCGCGACGTACGGGTGTATACCTCCCTCGACGGCGTACTGCATATCGAACTGACCCAGCGCTGCCCGATCGCCCGGGTATCCAGCGCCAACGGTTATAACTTCTATATTACCGACGACGGCTATATCCTGCCGACCCAACGACACGAGGTGGTATACGTGCCGGTAATCACGGGAATGATCCATCCTCCGTTCGCTCGGGACTATGTCGGAAGCCTGCCTCTTCCGGTGCAGGGAGACGAAAAAAAAGTGTCAAAAAATTACGTCTTTTTCTCTAATCTGATTAATTTTGTAAAATTCGTGCGAGAAGACGATTTTTGGAACGCATTTATCGTTCAGATCGATCTTCAGGGCGGAGACGAGGCGGGTTCTGGTGACCCGCAAGTGCGTATCGTACCGCGAGTAGGCGATCAGGTGGTCCTGTTGGGCAGCCTGGATAACTATCCTGAAAAACTCGATCGGCTCATGCGTTTCTATCGCAACGGTATGCCGTATGAGAGTTGGGATCGCTATCGTTACATCGATGTGCGCTATCAGGGACAGGTGGTTTGTACGCGCTGAGTTCTCGCACAGGCGGAATGCAAATCGGAAAACAACACAAGATAAAGGGCTTATAACGTGGGAAACGGAGAGTATATCGTAGCAATTGATTTGGGAACCAATACGGTGACGGCGGTCGTCGGTATGCCGGTGGAAGACGGTAAATTGCGCATCGTCGATTGTGAAATCTCCCCGATGCAGGGTATGGTGCGCGGAGAAATCAAAAACATCGAACTGGTCGCCCAAAGCATTAAAAAAGCGGTCGAAGCTATCGAAAGCCGCCTGCAAGTTAAGATTATGGAAGCCTATGCCGGGATTTCAGGCCAGCATATCCGTTGCGTGAAATACCCGTACTATGTTTTCGTGGGTCGCGATGAGATCCGCGAGGAGGACGTGCAGAAACTCCATGAAAGCATGGCCAACGTGCAGGCTCCCGATGGAGAGACGATCATTCAGATCATTCCTCAGAGCTATATTGTCGACGACGAAGAAACCTCCAGCCCGGTGGGTTCGTTCGGCAATAAACTCGAGGCCACGTTCAATTTCGTGTTGGGCGACAGCAACTCCGTGAGCCGTATCAAACGGGTGCTTTCCCGGGTGAATATCCGTCAGTGCGGTCTCTACCTCAATGCCATCGCGGCCGCCGAAGCCGTGACGACCGAGGATGAACGTCAGGAAGGCGTGGCCGTGGCCGATATCGGGGCCGGGACGACGGAAGTGGCCGTCTTTTACAAAAATACCATCCGTCATCTGGCCATCATCCCCTTGGGTGGGAATGTCATCAACAAGGACATCCGTTCGTACGGTATTCTGGAACGCCACATCGAAAATCTGAAGGTGAAATACGGAAGCGCCTGGCGCGAAGGGGCTCCGGCCGACAAGTACATCACGACGCCGGGCCTGAATGCCCGGGTTCCCAAGGAAATTTCGTTCCAAAACCTGGCGGCGATCATCGAAGCCCGCATGCTGGATATCATCGATTATGTCATGGAGCAGATCAAGGCGTCGGGTTATGCCGACAAACTGGCCGGAGGTGTGGTGCTCACCGGCGGATCGGCTCAGATGAAAGACCTCGAAAAACTGTTTAAAAACTATACGGGGATCGATGTCCGGGTGGCCTCTCCGGATGTGCTGCTGGACGAAGAGAGCATCGAGGCGGTCAAAAGCCCGGCTTTCGCTACGGCCGTGGGGTTGTTGATTAAGGGACAGGCCAGCGGGAAGACGACCCGGACCGAAAAGACCCGTCCGATGAATCAGCCTCAGAGCGGGGGCTCTTCGTACGGAGAGAGCAATCCGTATGCGGTGACCGATCCCGAAGGACGTCCGACGCTCAACGATCGTTACAGTCAGGGGAAGGGTTACGGCGATGCGGATGATACGCCCTTTGACGAAGAACCGACGGAAGAAGCGCCGCAGAAAAAAGGCCTGTTCAGCCGGATCAAGAAGAGTTTCGAAAAGGTCTTCGAAATGGATGTGATCGAAGACAACGAGATATAATTCCGCTCGGAAGAGCGGGTGCCGATCCCTTGTCGGACGACCTTCCCCGCCGGGGAGAAGACACCGACGCAGCATTTGGGATCGTTAGTAACGGAAGAGAAGAAACCAAAGATTATGCCGGATATTATCGAATTTGACCAACCGAAAATTTCCCCGTCGATCATCATGGTGGCCGGGGTGGGCGGCGGTGGCAGCAACGCCGTCAACTACATGTACGAACTGGGCATCGCCGATGTTTCGTTCATGGTGTGCAACACCGACCGACAGGCGCTGTACCGCAGTCCGGTGCCGATTAAGGTTCGATTGGGCGAATCCCTGACCCAGGGACTCGGGGCGGGCAACAATCCCGAACGGGGGCGTGAAGCCGCCTTGGAAAGCCTGGATGAGATCGTGGAAATCTTCAAGCGTGAAGGGACCAAAATGGTCTTCATCACAGCCGGGATGGGAGGGGGTACCGGTACGGGCGCCGCTCCCGTCATTGCCAAGGCGGCTCGCGAATTGGGCATCCTGACGGTGGCGATCGTGACGCTGCCGTTCAAAACCGAAGGCCCCAAACGTATGACGCATGCCTATGAAGGGATCGAACAGCTTAGACAGTATGTCGATTCGCTGCTGTTGATCAACAACGAAAATATTCAGGATATTTACGGTAAGTTGACCTTGTCGGAGGCTTTCGGTAAGGCCGATGATATTTTGGCGACGGCTGCCAAGAGCATTGCCGAAGTCATTACGCGCGATAATACGGTCAACGTGGACTTCGCCGATGTACAGACGGTGATGCGCGACAGCGGAATCGCTCTGATGGGTTCGGGTCGCGCTTCGGGCGAAGATCGGGCCATGGAGGTTGCCAATGCGGCACTGACCTCTCCGCTGCTCAACCACAACGATATCGTGGGGGCCAAGAACATTCTGATCAACATTACCTCCGGGGAAGAGGAAATCACCCTCGAAGAGACCTATCTGATCACCGAATACATTCAGGAACGTTCGGGCAACAACGCCGATATTATCTGGGGGGCGGGCACCGATCCGTCTCTGGGCAGCGATATCGAAGTGACGATTATCGCTACGGGATTTGCCGTGGAATCCATCGCTCAAAATTATACACCGTTTGCTTCGCCGCTTCAGGCGCGTCTCGATGCGGCCCGTCAGGCGGCCGAAACGGAGGCCGGTTCTGAGGAAGAGACCGCTCCGGAACCTGAAACGAAACCCGAGGAAGAAACTCCTGCAGCACCTGCCCGACCTCGTTGGACACCTCCTCAGGAACGACAGACGCCCCCTCGACCGACCTTCAACCGTCCGTTGAGTCCTCGCCCCTTGAGTGACCCCCGGACGGCGGCTCCGACGCCTTCACCGGTGATTCCGCCCGCACCCAATACGCAGAGCGCTCCCAGTCCGTTGGGACGTCCTGCCGCAGCTCCGCAGGTGATCGAGTCCAAAGACAAAAACCAGCCGTCGGCTTTCGATATCGACGAAATGGAAAATGTCCCGGCTTTTGTTCGTCGTAAAATGCGTTTCGTAAAGGATAATCCCGAAGAAGGAGGACGCAGTTCGCGGGTGGTGCTTAAAGACGATGCCTCGCAGGATGACAAACCGCAGGGCGGCAATTCTTTGTTTGATTAATCGGATGTTTCGATCCGGGGAACGGGCTGACGAAGTAGACGCTCCCCGGAAAGAATCTCTGTATAGAGTCTTTATTCGCTTTGGAACTGTGTCTGATAACGGCCGTTGCGTTTAATCCACTGGGAACCCAGGGTATCGCTTTGCTGGTGGCTATCGGGTTGTTGCTGATGGCCTCGGCAATGATTTCGAGTTCGGAGACGGCTTTCTTTTCGCTGACCCCTCAGCATATCAATCATTTCAAACACAAAACGACACGCAGCACGAATGCCGTGTTGCGTCTGTTGTCTGCACCCGAGTATCTGCTGGCGACGATCCTGATCGCCAATAACCTTGTCAATATCTGTGTGGTGTTGCTCTCCAATACCCTGATCGACTCATGGGTCGACTTTCAGGGAGCGGAAACCCTGGAACTGGTGGTCAAATTGGTGATCGTCACCTTTATTTTGCTGCTGTTCGGAGAGATTATGCCCAAGGTGTTCGCCTCGTACAACGCTGTGCGGGTCGCGAAAATGATGGCGGTACCCATGCTCTTTTTGCGCGGGTTGTTCAAACCGTTCTCCTATCTGTTGATTCGCTCCGGAAACAGCATCAGCGCCCGGGCCGCCAAAAAGAAAGTCAATATTTCGATGGATGAACTCTCCAATGCCCTGGAGATGACTTCCGACCAGAGCGTTGAAGAGAAAAAAATCCTTACGGGCATCGTGGGCTTTGTCAATACCGAGGTCGCTCAGATCATGAAACATCGGGTGGATATTGTGGCCCTGGATGTGAAGGAGGATTTCGATCGGGTCAGGGAGGTGATTCTGGCTTCGGGCTTCTCCCGGATTCCGGTCTATGAGGAGAGTATGGATAATATCAAGGGCGTCTTGTATGTGAAGGATTTGATTCCTCATATTTCCCGGGAGGCGTCGTTCGATTGGCGGAGCCTGTGCCGTAAAGCCTATTTCGTGCCCGAACACAAGAAGATCAACGACCTGTTGGAAGAGTTTCAAACCCAGAAAGTCCATCTCGGCATCGTGGTGGACGAATACGGTTCGACGCAGGGACTGGTCTCTCTGGAAGATATCCTGGAGGAAATTGTGGGTGAAATTTCCGATGAATCGGATGTGGAAGAGTCGTTTTATACCCAGGTGGACGAACATACCTTTCTGTTCGACGGCAAGACCAACCTGACCGATATGCTTAAGGTCCTGGAGCTGGAAGATGATTATTTGGACGCCCTCAAGGGACAGGCGGAAAGTATCGGCGGATTGATGCTGGAAATCCGGCGGGATTTCATCCGGCAGGGAGATGTGATTTATGCCCGGGAGTTGACCCTCAAGGCCGAATCCGTGGATGGACACCGCATAGACAAGGTGCAGGTGAAATTGGGAAAATAGGACATGAAGGTTTGTCTGTATCCGGCCTGCGGACGAGAGCTCGGGGGCGGGATGTGGCGATCGACCTGGTACTGAATATCGAATACACTACAAATAACCAACAAAACCCAAAACAACAAACCATGAAAAAAATCTTTTTTGCCGGATGCGCCCTTTGGTTGAGTGCGATTTTTATGCCGGTGCAAGCTCAGAATCAAGAAAAACTGAGCGAACAGCAACTGAAGATGATGGAAGCATTCCATATCGTTTCGGCGGCGGATATCGAACAGTGGGCGCGGACCTTGGTGTCGGATGAATACCGGGGACGTCGTTCGGGCGATATCGGTTACGACATGGCTGCCGATTTTGTGATCGATCATTTCAAGGAATGGGGTATCCAGCCCAAAGGGGATAACGGCACTTATGAAAATACGTTTGCTCAGCCCTATTGCGATGTGCAGGGCGTGGGCTTCCTGAAGGCTTATTATGCCGTGGGCAAGGATACGGTCGTGAAAAATTATGTCGCTCGTCAGGATTATTTCCCGACCGCTCTTTCCGACGGAGGGGAAGCAACGGGCGAGTTGGTCTATGTCGGTTACGGGATCAACGCTCCGGAGTTGGGATACAACGATTATAAAGGAGTGGATCTGACCGGTAAGATTGTATTGTGCGAAGGCGGGTTCCCGTACAAGGGCAAAAATGTCGATTCGCTGAAGATGTGGAACAAATACCTGCGGGCTCAGCCCAAGATCGCTGCCGCCAAGGCTGCCGGGGCCAAAGGCTTGCTGTTCGTTTCCAAATATGCCAACCCGATGCCGATGCAGACTCCGGGGATGATCGTGGCTTTTGTCAGCAAGGAAACGGCTCAGGAACTGCTCGCCGGGACGGGACACAGTTTCGACGAATGGCATAAACGCTTCGACGAATTTAAAGGAAAGGCCGTACCGACGGGACATATCGTGAGTCTCGGTGCGGAAAATACGTTCTACGGCGATCGTACGACGGCCAATATCGTCGGGGTGATCGAAGGGAGCGATCCCGTGCTGAAAAATGAATATATCGTTCTGGGTGCCCACATCGACCACCTGGGGATGTTGCCCGAAATTTATCCCGGAGCTCAGGATAACGTCTCGGGTTCGGTCATTACCCTGGCGGCTGCCAAGGCGTTGGCTCTTTCGAAAGTGGAAATGAAACGCAGCGTGGTGATCGTTCTGTTCGCTTCCGAAGAGTTGGGCGTTCTGGGTTCCGAACATTTCGTCAAGACGATGCCGTTCCCCAAAGAAAAGGTGGTCTGCATGGTCAATACCGACATGTTGGCGACCGGAACGGGATTTTTGGTGCATACGGCTACGGAATGGGCCGATTTGGTACCCTATTTCCGGACGGCTTCCGAAGAGTGGGCCCGTCGTCCTTTCACGGCCAATATGACCCCTTGGGAATATAAAACCCGTTTGTATACCGACGGCAATCTGTTCCAGAATTTCAAGATGCCGACTTTCGAACTGAAAACGACAGGCGGTAAATGGCCGGCACCTTACCATGTGCCCGAAGATACGATGGATCAGCTCGATCCGGTGATTATGGCCGATGCCGCCCGTACGATGGCAATCGCCGTGATCCAGATTGCGAACAAATAGGGTGTTGCGTTTACACCATCCGGAAAGCCGTCTTCCCTCACCGGGGAAGACGGCTTTTTGTTGGGGTGAGACCCGTACGGGAGGGAGGGGTCTCGATCTTTCGGGAAAGAGCCCGTACAATGCGGAGGGGTTGTCTGTTTACAGGGAAGGCGGGTGATAGTATGAATACGGACAGGTATATGAAGTACGGAACTTTGTAAACACGCCTGCAAATCCCTCAAAGTTTTTGGAAGAGGAGGACTGCATCAAGGCGTAAACCGCGCAACAGGAATTGCCCGGGAAAAGGACGGAAAGAAAGCAGAAACGCCGGACGGCAGAGAAAAGGGAAGACAGAACGGCCGCGAAATGAGGACGCAGCCCGGTAGGGGAATGGGATTCGGATCCGTATAAAAAAACCGCTCCGAAATTTCGGGAGCGGCTTTGTGGAAAACGAATCCGAAGAAATCGGTTATTCGTGTTTGATATCGCGGTATTCCATCCCTTTCCCATAGGTTTTCATGGCACGGGCGCTCATCCCCATGTTGGAGAAGCCTCCGTCGTGGTAGAGGTTCTGCATGGTGACCTTGCGGGTGAGATCCGAGAAGAGCGTCAGCACGTAGTCGGCACAGTCTTCCGCCGTAGCGTTGCCCAGAGGCGACATGCGATCGGCGAAATCCATCAGGTCGTTCAGTCCCATCACGCCGCTACCGGCTGTCGTAGGGGTCGGAGACTGGGATACGGTATTGATGCGCACCTGCTTTTCACGGCCGTAGATGTAGCCGAAACTGCGGGCAATGGATTCCAACAGGGCTTTGGCGTCGGCCATGTCGTTGTAACCGTACAGGGTACGCTGTGCCGCGATATAGGTGAGGGCTACGATCGAACCCCAGTTGTTGAGGGCGTCCTTTTTGCGGGCGACCTGAATGACCTTGTGAAAGGAAATGGCCGATATGTCGAGGGTTTTGGCCAAAAAGTCGTAGTCCAGGTCGTCGTATGTGCGTCCTTTGCGGACGTTGGGCGACATGCCGATGGAGTGGAGAATGAAGTCAAATTTCCCTCCGAAATGTTCCATGGATTGGTCGATCAGGTTTTCCAGGTCGGCCACGCTGGTGGCATCGGCCGGAATGACGATGCTGCCGGTTTGTTCGGCGAGCTGGTTGATCGTCCCCATGCGGATCGAAACGGGCGTATTGGTAAGCACGATCTGAGCCCCTTCTTCAACGGCCCGCTGGGCCACTTTCCATGCAATGGAGTGTTCGTTGAGGGCTCCGAAGATCAAGCCTTTCTTTCCTTTTAAAAGATTGTATGACATAGATTTCTGCGATTGATTCGCGGGCAAAGGTACGAATATTTGGGTAATCTGCAACCGAACCTTCTCCGAAGGAACTGTTTCGGAGAATCGGCTGGGAGGCTTGGAAGAGATGTGCCGAAAAAGAGAAACGCTCGTTGTCCGGACGTCTATTGCGGCACGAACAGATAGGTGATGGTTCCTTGTTGACGGTCGGGGGCTGTGCCGTCTACGTTGAAACGGGACAGACGGGCGGCTTCTACTGCACGGTCGAGAATACAGTCGTCTTGGGTCGAAGTGCTGCCGACAGCCGCATCGGTCACCTTGCCGTTGCGGTTGACCGTGATTTCTACGACGACCTGTCCGCCGCCTTCACACTGATAAGCCGGTATGTGCATATAAACGGCAGAACGTCCCGCCAACGAAAAAGAGATGATTACATTGCCCTTCACCTTGACCGTCTCCTGCTTTTCCTGTTTGTCGTTCTGGCTTTTCTGGGCTTTGCGGGCATCGATCATGGCCTGTTCCTCGCTCAGCCCCTTTTCGTAGGCTTCGCGGGAGGCCCGCATGCGATCCTGCACTTCCTGAGCCTGTTCGGCAAGATCCTCCGGAATGGGATTGTTGCGCAGGGTCTGCGACTCGGCGATCGTCTTGGAATCTTCGTTGGAAATCTGGTTCCGGGCTTCCCGCAGGCTCTCTTCGAGTTCCTGTCGTTCTTCCGGTGTCAGGGGCTTTTGCTCGGGCTGGGGGGGGATCTCCTCCATGGAGATATAGATCGTATTCTCGTGCGTTTGTTGCCCGATGATAATCTTCGACGAAACGAATACGATGCCGACGATTAAGTACGCAATCACCGTAACGCACAGACCTACTTTGTGTTCGTAGGCCCAACTTCCCGGATCGGTCGGCCTTTTTTCGAAAGGCAGGACAATCCGTCTCCGACGAGGATCGCGCACTCCCTCCCGAGGGGGAGGCGGTACAGGACGACCCTCCTGCGGGATGCCTTTCGGACGGTTCGTCTGGGGTCCGTGCTGCGGATATGGCGGTTCAGGTCTGCGCTCCTGTCTCATCGTACGCTCTAAAATTCTGCACAAAAGTACGATTTCTTTGTAAAAAATTAATACCTTTGTGAGCAAAATATTTTTAACATGTCAGTTGCGCAGAAAACGTTGAATGCTCCGATTTCCTTCCAGGGGAAAGGATTGCATACGGGACTTCCTGTCACTATGAATATATTGCCTGCCGAGGCTGGAACGGGCATCCGTTTCCGTCGTGTGGATCTGGACGGAGCTCCGGAAGTAGAGGCTTTGTGTGACTATGTGGTGGATACTTCGCGTGGCACCACCCTCGAAAAGAAAGGAGTACGGATCAGTACCATCGAACATGTCATGGGCGCCTTGTGGGCCATGGGTGTGGATAACGCGATCGTTGAGGTCAATGCCCCCGAAACGCCGATCATGGATGGTTCTGCGGCAGCCTATGTGGCCGAAATCGAACGGGTCGGATTGGTCGACCAGGAGGCCGAACGCGTGTATTACGATATCGAAGAAAAAACGGTTTTCACCCACATCGAAAAAGGCGTGGAAATCGCAGCCTATCCCGATGACCATTTCTCGGTGGATGTCAACATCGATTTCGGCTCGAAAATTTTGGGCAATCAATATGCCCGTTTGGATAGCGAAGCCGATTTCAACCGGCAAATCGCACCTTGTCGGACGTTCGTTTTCCTGCATGAACTCGAACCGCTCATTCAGCACAACCTGATCAAGGGCGGCGATCTGGATAACGCCATCGTCATTGTCGAAAATGAAATCTCCGAGGAAGAACTGGCCCGCTTGTCGGCCCTGTTCCATAAAAAGAACGTCAAGGTCAAAGAAGGGTATCTCAATAACCTCAAGTTGCGCTTCCCCAACGAATGTGCCCGTCATAAACTCTTGGATATGATCGGCGATATGGCCCTGATCGGCACCCGTATCCGGGGACGTATCGTGGCTTACAAACCCGGTCATTACGCCAATACCGAGTTTGCCAAACTGGTGCGCAAACAGATCAAACGCAATTCGGCCAAACCGTGGTTCCGGTACAATCCCAACGTGGAACCGCTTTACGATATCAACCGCATTCGGGAAATGTTGCCTCACCGGCCTCCCTTCCTGTTGGTCGACAAGGTGTTGTATGTCGACTCGCAGCGGGTCGTGGGGATCAAAAACGTCACCATGAACGAACCGTTCTTCGTGGGACACTTCCCCAGCGAACCGGTGATGCCGGGCGTGTTGATTGTCGAAGCCATGGCCCAATGCGGGGGTATTCTGGCTTTGCACGATATTCCGGATCCTGAAAATTACAGCACTTATTTCATGAAGATTGACGGGGTGAAATTCAAACGCAAAGTGGTTCCCGGCGATACCTTGCAGTTCGAGCTGCGGCTGGCCGAACCGATCCGTCGCGGAATTGTGCTGATGGAAGCCCGTGCCTATGTGGGCGACGTATTGGCGACCGAAGCGGTGCTGATGGCCCAGGTGGCCCGTAATAAACAATAAAGTGTAACGACCCGTCAGGGTAAACCCATAGATTATTTGTAACTATTCCCATATCGATTGAAAAATGATCAGTCCTTTAGCCTATGTCTCCCCCAAGGCCCAGCTCGGCGAGAATGTGACCGTTGAACCGTTTGCCTATATCGCCGATGACGTGGTGGTTGGAGAGGGTACCTGGATCGGACCGGGTGCCGTGTTGCAGAACGGAACCCGTATGGGGAAATTTTGTCAGGTACATACGGCTGCCGTGGTGGCCGGGATCCCGCAGGATTTGAAATTCAAGGGTGAATATACCACGGCCGAAATCGGAGATTATACCAATATCCGCGAATGTGTGACCATCAGCCGGGGAACGGCAGCCAAAGGTAAAACGGTGGTCGGAAGCCATACGTTGTTGATGGCCTATGCGCATGTGGGGCATGATTGCGTGGTGGGCGATCATTGTGTGATTGTCAATCGGGTTTCGATGGCCGGCGAAGTGGAAATCGGCGATTGGGCCGTGGTCGGCGGTCATGCGGCGATCCATCAGTTTACCCGGGTGGGAGCCCATGCCATGGTGGCCGGAGGCTCGCTGGTGGGTAAGGATGTGCCGCCGTTCGTCAAGGCCGGACATACCCCGCTGGCTTTCGTGGGCGCCAACTATATCGGGCTGCGTCGCCGGGGATTTACGCCGGAAAAGGTATCGGAAATTCAGGAGATGTTCCGCATCCTGTTCCAGTCGGGATACGGATATTCCAAGGCCTGTGACCTGGTTGAAGCACAGATGCCGCAGACCCTCGAACGAGATATGGTCCTCTCGTTTATCCGGGAATCGAAACGTGGTATCCTTAAGCCTTACAATGCCCGCAAGTCGACCGACGACGTCGAGTAGGGTTTTGAATCATCGAAAAGGCTGCCCCATCACTGAGACAGCCTTTTTTGTCTGTCGTTGAAAGTATTGTTTGTTACCGAAAAAAGTGTGGACGATGAAAAAAATAGGGATGATCTTGTGTTGGCTGTTGTCCTCGCTCGGGTTTGTGCAATCCGGGTTCGCCCAATCCGAGTTTCCCTACTCGAAATTGTTGTCGATGACCACGGAGCAGCTGCATGCCGAAAAATTTAAATACGATAGTGACCGCAATCAGCACGTGTTGCGCAAGAGCAACGGCTGGCAGATGACGGCCAATGTGTTCTCGGCACTGGGGGGTGCTTCGGCGGATATTCGTCCGGACGTCAACGATTATCAGGTGGTGATTCAATATGGCGACGAAGGAATTGCTTATGTGGCCGTTACGTTTTTCAAGGATGATACCTATCACGATTTGCTGACTTTCGCGCACGATCGGGGAGAAAATCTGCTGGAAACCAATTCGGGAAAACTGGATAAGGTGCAGTTCAATTACGACGGATATTCGTTCGAGTTGACCCGCCGGTTGGAGGAAGTTAAAACCACCACGGACAGAACGGCTGCCCGGGCCAAAACGTTCGACGAATCGTACAATGTCTATCAATATGTGATCCGTACGGGGGTTCCGGCCTCCTCGCCCTGGTTGACTCGTCAGGCCCTCAAGCAGGAGAAACGGGACGCCAAAGGCAAGAAAAAGCAGAGCGTTTCTTCCTTCATGTAGGCGGAATCGTCGCTCTCCGCTGCATCTTTTCCGGTCGCTGACGATCCGTTCTGGGAGGCTTCTTCCGCTGGTTTCCCGATCGATGATTCGGGGTCGGGAAACGGAAGAGGAACTTTTTATTTCGCAAGATAGTGTTGCGATTTTGGGGTTTATTTGTTATATTTGTGGCGACAAGATCAGAAGGCTGGGGACGCGAGTCCCTTCTTTTATATCTCGACCTCTTCTCAAAAGGTTGATTGAACGAAATTTAAAGAAAAAGATATGATAGATGCAGCCGCTTTGCGGGGACAGGTGGAAGCCTTGTTGGAAGGAACCGATCTGTTCGTGGTGGAGGTGAAAGTCTCTCTCGCCAATGATATCGATGTGGTGGTGGACAGCGATACTTCCGTGGGAATCGAAACCCTGGCGGAACTGAACCGTCGCATCGAACAGACCCTCGATCGGGATGCGGAAGATTTTCAGTTGACGGTCTCTTCGGCCGGTATCGGCCAACCGCTTCGGTTGTTGCGTCAGTATCGCAAGTTGATCGACCAGAGTCTGGAAATACTTCTGACCTCGGGCGTGAAACTGCTGGCCGTGCTGCGGGAGGTGCGTGAAGATGCGCTGGTGGTGGAGTATCCCGAAAAGGTGAGCGTCGAAGGGAAAAAACGCAAGGAGACCATCACCGTGCGTCGCGAAATTCCCTTCCCGGAAATCAAAACCGCTTGCGAATACCTGACTTTCAAGTAGTAATTTTAGCCGTTTAAACATATATGGACAATCTCAATCTGATAAGCACTTTTGCCGAGTTCAAAGAGCTTAAGAATGTTGACAAAAACACCATGATCGGGGTGTTGGAGGATGTTTTCCGTCATCAGTTGATCAAGACGTACGAAACGGATGAAAATTTCGACGTCATCATCAACCCCGAAAAAGGCGACTTGGAAATTTGGCGAAACCGGACCATCGTCGAAGACGGTCAGGTGGAGAATCCCAATCAACAGATCTCGTTGAGCGATGCCCGGGCCATCGATCCGACCTACGAAGTGGGCGAAGAGGTGGCCGATGAGATCAAACTCTCCGATTTTGGACGTCGTGCCGTGTTGTCGCTGCGCCAGAATCTGGCTTCGCGCATCATGGACCTCGAAAAGGCCAACCTGTATGAAAAATACAAGGAAAAAGTGGGTGAAATCATTACGGGTGAGGTGTACCAGGTATGGAAAAAAGAGGTGCTGGTGCTCGACGATGAGGACAACGAACTGATCCTGCCCAAATCGGAACAGATCCCCAGCGACTTTTTCCGCAAAGGAGACAGCATCAAGGCCATCGTTTCGAAGGTGGAGATGCGGAACAACAATCCGGCCATTATCCTTTCGCGTACGGCACCCGAGTTTCTGGAAAGATTGTTCGAAATGGAAGTGCCCGAAATTTATGACGGTCTGATCACCATCAAAAAGATCGTCCGCATTCCGGGCGAACGGGCCAAAGTGGCCGTGGAATCCTATGACGACCGGATCGACCCGGTAGGAGCCTGCGTCGGCATGAAAGGATCGCGTATCTATTCGATCGTCAAGGAACTGCGCAACGAAAATATCGATGTGGTGAACTACACCTCCAATACCCAGTTGATGATCCAGCGGGCCCTGAATCCCGCCAAGATATCGTCGATCCAGATCAACGAAGAGACCAAAACCGCTTCGGTTTACCTCAAACCCAACGAAGTCTCGCTGGCCATCGGGAAAGGCGGGTTGAACATCCGTCTGGCCAGCATGCTGACGGGCTACGACCTGGATGTATATCGCGAAGTGGAAGAAGAAGACGTGGCGCTGGACGAATTCTCGGACGAAATCGACCAGTGGATTATCGATCAGTTCAAGGCCATCGGTTGCGATACGGCCAAGAGCGTATTGGAACTGTCGACCGACGAGTTGGTCCGTCGTACCGATCTCGAAGAGGAAACCATCCAGGAAGTGGTCGGAATCCTCAAAGCCGAGTTCGAATAAGAATACCCGGGGCGAGGGGACGGCGTGAGACCGTCCCTGTGACGTCCTTCACCGGGAAGGGTTCCCGGATGAGAAGCCGAAGAGAGAATAACAGATTTTACCGTAACACCGAAACGCCGAAAAATAGAACGTATGTCAAACGAACGAAGACTAAGACTCAACCAGGTTGCCCGAGAGTTAAATGTCGGCCAAACTACCATCATCGAATTTCTGGAAAAGAAAGGAGTGAAATTGGATCACTCCCCCAGTTCCATTATTGAACCGCAGGTGTATGCGATTCTGGAAAAGGAATTCGGGAGCCATCGGGCCGAATCGGTCAATATCCGTGAACGCATCGGACAGAAGCACGAAACCGTGTCGCTGGGCAGCCGTAAGGAAGAGGCTTCGGGGGAGGAGGATCCCGATTTCAAGAAAGAGGTGATCGTCAAAAGCGGCGTTATCAGTGTGAAGGACGAGGTGGCTTCGCGAGGTCCGAAAATTTTGGGAAAGATCGATTTGTCGGGTGCAACCTCGAAGACGGCTGCCAAATCGGAAGCGGCTCCGAAACCGCTCTCGAAACCCGAATCGCTCAAACCGACCCAGGCAACGGTTGCAGCCGAACGGCCGGTTGAGGAGTCCAAACCGGAACCCAAACCGGAGATTGTCTCGAAACCGGTGCCCTCTCCGGCAGCCGCTTCGGTTGCGGAGACGGTGAAAACGGCTCCTGCCCCGACGGCAGAACCGGTACAGAAATCGGTGTCGGACTTGAAAACCGTGAAACCGGAGACGAACAAGGAATCGGTGCTTTCTGAACAACCGGACAAGGCGGCTGCGGTTCAGGAGTCTTCGGCCCGGGCCGAAGAGCCGGTGACCAGCACTTTCCTGCCGACCGAAACGGCCAAATTGGCCGGTCCCAAGGTGTTGGGTAAGATCGATGTGCAGGCATTCGCCCGAAAGAAGGGGGATAACAAACGGGAAAAGCGCAAACGGATCACCAAAGATAAAGTAGACCTGAATCAGAAACCGGCAGCCGGTGTTTCGGGATCAGGTTCCGGGCGTCCGGGTCAGGGTGGCGGTTCTGCCCGCCCGGGTCAGGGCGGCGGTTCGGGATCGAATCGGTCGGAACGTAAGAAGGGCGCTAAGGCGGCTCCTCGTCCGGTGGTTCGTCCCGAAGTGAGCGACGAAGAAGTACAGAAACAGATCAAGGATACCTTGGCACGGTTGACCTCCAAGGGCTCGAAGTTCAAAACCTCGAAATATCGTCGCGATAAACGCGAGGCCGTTTCAGCGCGTATGAGCGAAGAAATGGAACGCGAAGAGAAGGAAAAGAGCATCCTTCGGGTGACGGAATTCGTGACGGTGAGCGAACTGGCCACGATGATGAATGTAGGGGTGACGGAAGTTATTACCGCCTGCATGAATCTGGGGCTGATGGTGTCGATCAACCAGCGTCTCGATGCCGAAGCGTTGGTGGTGGTGGCCGAAGAGTTCGGGTTCAAGGTCGAGTTCGTCACGGTCGATACCCAGGAGGCCATCGATACCGAAGAAGACAAGGAAGAAGATCTGAAACCCCGTCCGCCCATCGTGACGGTGATGGGACACGTCGACCACGGGAAAACGTCGTTGTTGGACAACATCCGTAAGACCAACGTGATCGCCGGGGAAGCCGGAGGGATCACCCAGCATATCGGAGCCTACAGCGTACAGGTGAACGATCGTCGTATTACCTTCCTCGATACGCCGGGTCACGAAGCCTTTACGGCCATGCGTGCCCGTGGGGCCAAGGTAACCGACGTGGCCATTATCATTGTGGCGGCCGACGATAACGTGATGCCCCAGACGGTCGAAGCCATCAATCACGCGGCGGCTGCCGGGGTGCCTATCGTATTTGCCATCAACAAAATCGATAAACCGGGTGCCAATCCCGACAAGATCAAGGAACAGTTGGCGGCCATGAACTATCCGGTCGAAGACTGGGGCGGGAAGTATCAGTCTCAGGAGATCTCGGCCAAGAAGGGGATCAACCTCGACAAACTGCTCGAAAAAGTGTTGTTGGAGGCTGAGTTCCTCGATCTGAAAGCCAATCCCGACCGCAAGGCCCAAGGGGTGGTGATCGAATCCACGCTGGACAAAGGACGCGGATATGTGGCGACCGTACTGGTTCAGAACGGGACCCTGCGTGTGGGGGACGTGATGCTTTCGGGAACCTATTCGGGACGTGTCAAAGCCATGTTCAACGAACGCGGAACCCGTATTCAGGAGGCTCCTCCTTCCACGCCGGTGCTGGTATTGGGTCTGAATGGAGCGCCTCAGGCCGGGGATACGTTCAATGTCATGGACGACGAACGATCGGCCCGCGATATTGCCAACAAACGGGAACAGTTGCAGCGTATGCAAGGGTTGCGTACCCAGAAACATATTACCCTGGATGAAATCGGTCGTCGTATTGCGATCGGTAACTTCAAGGAGCTGAACATCATCGTAAAAGGCGACGTGGACGGTTCGATCGAGGCCTTGTCCGACTCGTTGATCAAGCTCTCGAAGGAGGAAGTGCAGGTGAATGTGATCCACAAGGCCGTGGGTCCCATCTCCGAATCGGATGTGCTGTTGGCCGCCGCCTCCAACGCGGTAATCGTGGGCTTCCAGGTACGTCCTTCGGCGGCGGCCCGCAAACTGGCCGAAAAGGAAGAGATCGAAATCCGTCTCTATTCCATCATCTACGATGCGATCAACGATATCAAGGATGCCATCGAAGGGATGTTGGCTCCGGTGATGAAGGAAGAGATCGTTTGCTCGGTGGAAGTCATGGAAACCTTCAAGATTACCAAGGTGGGTACCGTGGCCGGCTGTCTGGTGCGCGAGGGCAAGGTTACCCGCAATACGCTGGTGCGCGTGATCCGCGACGGGATTGTGGTCTATACCGGCAAACTGGGATCGCTCAAACGCTTCAAGGACGATGTGAAAGAGGTGCCTTCGGGCATGGAGTGCGGCTTGAATATCGAAAACTACAACGATATCAAGGTCGGCGATATCATCGAAGGATACGAACAGGTCGAAATGAAACGCAAATAATCGAGATATGGATCGATAACCAGAGAGCCTCCCCGAAAAGGGAGGCTCTCTGGTTATGGTGGGATGTGGGCAAGGTCGGAATCCGGCGGACCCGGAAGAAAGGTTTTTGCGTCGGCAAGACGATCGGGCGACCGTTGAGGGCTACTCTTTGAGGCAGGAGTCGGCTGCCGTCATTTGGCTGGCCCGGGCCACGGGCACGATGTCCATCGGGGCGAACTCTTCCCGCAGGTATTTGAAATACCCCGTAATGGCGATCATGGCGGCGTTGTCGGTGGTAAATTTGAATTCGGGCAGGTAGGTGGTCCAACCCCGCTTGCGTCCTTCTTGCTGAATGGCGTTGCGCAGACCCGAATTGGCCGACACGCCGCCCGCGATGGCGATCTGGTCGATGTCGTACTGTTTGGCGGCCTTGACGAGTTTGTTCAACAGAATTTCGATGATCGTATGTTGCAGCGAAGCGCACAGATCGGCCGTATTCTCTTCGATGAAATGGGGATTTTCCTGCATCCGGTCCCGCAGAAAATAGAGAAACGAGGTTTTCAGTCCGCTGAAACTGTAGTCGAGCCCGTCGACCGACGGTTTGGCGAACTTGAATCGTTTGGGATCCCCTTCTTTGGCATAGCGGTCGATGACCGGACCTCCGGGATAGGGCAGTCCCATGACCTTGGCGCATTTGTCGAAGGCTTCGCCGGCCGCATCGTCGATGGTGGTGCCGACGATCTCCATGCGGTCGTAGGCTTCGACCCGCACGATCTGGGAATGTCCCCCCGAAACCAGCAGACACAAGAACGAAAAGTTCGGATGGGGAAGTGTCCGGTCGGGCAGGTCGATGAAATGCGAGAGGATATGTCCCTGGAGATGGTTGATTTCCATCATCGGAATATCCAGCGACAGCGCCAATCCCTTGGCGAAAGAGGTGCCTACCAGCAGCGAACCCAGCAAACCGGGACCTCGGGTAAAGGCGATACCGTCCACTTGGTTGCGTTCGATACCCGCTTCGCGCAGGGCCGTGTCGACAACCGGAATGATATTTTGCTGGTGAGCCCGTGAGGCCAGTTCGGGAATCACGCCTCCGTATTTGCGGTGAACTTCCTGCGAGGCGATGACGTTCGAGAGCAACACTCCGTTTCGGATGACGGCGGCCGAGGTGTCGTCGCAGGAGGATTCGATGCCCAGGATCGTAATATCCATATCGTGTTTTCTTAATTGACTAAAATTTGCTAAACTTGTAAATTCGTAGGGTTCCTACCTCGTTCGTATGGGCAAAGTTATAAAAATAATATTATCCTTCCTATCGGCGCTCATCCTGGCGGCGATTCTTTTGCCCGTATCGTTGTCGTTGTTGCTCAATCTGTCTGGTGTTCAGAATTATGTGGGGCACCGGGCTGCCGAGTGGCTCGGTAACAGGCTGGAAACCCGGGTGACGCTTGACCGTTTGCAGCTGAAACTCTTCAATCGGGTCTCCATTACGGGACTTTATCTCGAAGATTATCATCAGGATACACTCTTTTATGCCGATCGTCTCACGGTGCCGATCCGGAATATCGATTTTGTTAGCGGACAGATCTCGTTGGGAGAGGTGGAATTGGAACGACCGAAGTTCTATTTGATGCAGGACAGTACGGGCACGACCAATCTCAAACAGATCCTCTTGAAGGTCAAACGCAAGAAACCCAAAGAAAAAAAGAATCTCTTTCGCTTGCGGGCCAGTGGGTTGACGATTCGGGACATGGCTTTCAAACACCTCAAACGGGACTGGATCGACCGACACGGAGCCGTCAATTTCACCGATTTGGACGTGCAGGACTTTAACCTGAGGGTGCATCATGTGTCGGTCATCAACGACAGCATCCATCTGGATATCGACTCCCTGAGACTGAAGGAAAAGAGCGGCCTGGTGATCCGGAATCTCTCCACCGGACATTTCTCCATATCGGGTTCTCGGATGTATTTCGACCGATTGTCGTTGGATACCCCCGATTCGCAGGTCGCGATGAACTATTTCGAAATGGAATATGGCCCCCGTTGGCAGGCACTTAAGAATTTCGTGGAGGAGGTTACCCTGCGGGGTGAAATCGTTGATTCGAGAGTCAGCTTTCGGACGATTGCC
This sequence comes from uncultured Alistipes sp., assembly GCA_944326855.1. Lineage (GTDB taxonomy): Bacteria > Bacteroidota > Bacteroidia > Bacteroidales > Rikenellaceae > Alistipes_A. Next base: position 71,600 of record CALVFO010000054.1, read on the forward strand.
TACTTTGCACCTTCGCTCAAACGTTGGGAGACGGTTTTCGAACAGGTGAACGGCCATGTCGAGGGAACGGTGGCCGATATGACCGGGCAATTGAGCCGGGTCAAAACCCGGAATACGGAAATCGCCGTCAAGTTCGGTTTGCACGGTATTCCGGATATCCCGCATACCCGTTTCGTGTTCGATATCGCCTCGTTGGAGACTTCGGAACCGGATATCTCGTTTTTGCTGAAAGATATTGCCCGTCAGGAACTCAATGCCGGGACGACTCGCATGTTGAACCGTCTGGGGGCGATCTCCTTACAGGGCCATTTCGACGGTCTGTTGACCGATTTCAAGGCCGATGCCTTGTTGAAGGGGGATCCCGGAGTCGTGGATATGCAGGCCCGGGTCCATCCTCGGGTTGATCAGGGAACGGCCTTCGAGGGGCATGTACAGACTACCCAGTTCGATCTGGGACAATGGCTGGAGATCGCCGATCTGGGCCAGCTGAGTCTGAGTACCGATCTCAGCGGCGGGTTCGGACAGCGCAGCCTGAGCGTGAATACCGATACCGAAATCGCCGATCTGGAGTTTCACGGATATACCTATCGGAATGTACGCGTGGGCGGGCAGATCGACAACCGGAAATTCAGCGGCGATATCTCGTCGGAGGATCCGAATCTGACGTTCGATTTTGCCGGGCTGCTCGATTTCAACGATTCGATTCCCCGTTATGATTTCAGTCTCCAGTTGCATCATGCCGATCTGCACGCGCTGGGTGTGAACCGACGGGACTCGATATCCGAACTCAAAACGGCTCTGGTGGCTCGGGCTTCGGGCAGCGATCTGGACGACATCAACGGCGAGGCAACCATCAACAACATGACCTACGTCAACCATCTGGATACGGTGCGTACGGGGACGATTCATCTGCGGGCCGAAAACAATGCGCAGCGCAAACTCCTGTCCATGCACTCGGCCTTTGCCGATGCCGAATTCCGGGGCAAACTCAGCTACAGCCACATGTTCTCCTATTTTCAGAATACGTTGCGTTCCTATCTGCCTTCGTTGTCGCGTCCCGAAGATATCGCTTCGGGAGAGCGCCTCAGTGGCGAGGAACTGGCGGCAACCGGACCGGATGCGCCGATGGTTCCCGTGACGGTTTCTGCGGGAGCCGGCTCGAACCAGACTGCGGAGGTCGTCGCTACGGGGACGAACAGTCTGGACGATTATTATGTGATCCGGCTGGATGTCAAGGAGGCCAATAATGTAGCCGGGATTTTTCTGCCGGGTTTAAGATTGGCTCAGGGTACGAAACTCTCTTTTCTGTTCAATCCCCAGAGCGATGTGTTCAACCTCAGCCTGACGTCGGATTTTATCGAACGGAACAATTTTTTTGTCTCCAAACTTTCGCTCAACAGTCGGAATCAGGCCGATTCGATCTCCCTGTTCATACAATCGGAAGATATTTTTGCGGGGGGTGTGTATATGCCTAATTTCTCGGTCGTGGGCGGAATCAAGGAGAATAATATCAACCTGGCTTCCCGGTTCAACAATCCGGATAACGGCACGTATGCCATGCTGAGTACCACATCCCACTTGTCGACCGGTCCGGGTGGGATTCCCCGGCTGAGTGTTCGTTTCTCTCCGTCGACGATCGTCTCCGGCGGTCAGGTCTGGCGGGTATATGCCCGGGAAATCCTGTACGACTCGACGCAGTTGAAAATCGATCGCTTCAGCATCGACTGCGGCGAACAGCTCCTGATGTTGGACGGCGTGGCCTCTCGCAGCAACGCCGATACGTTGTATCTGCGCCTCAATCGGTTCGACCTCTCCCCTCTGTCGCAGTTTACCTCCCGGATGGGATATCGGATCGAAGGGATCACGAACGGTCGTGCCGAGATGGTTTCGGCCTTGAAAAACGGATTTCTGTCGGCCGATGTCCGTTTCGACTCGATGAAAATCAACGAGGTAGCCGTTCCTTCCATGCTGTTTACCAGCAGCTGGGATTTTCAACAGCAGCGGGCACGCTTCTCGTTGAATCACCGACAGAAACGCGATACCTTGATGTACGGGTATTTCCGTCCCACGGACGGTCGTTATCTGATTCGGGTCTCTTTGGACAGTGTGGATCTGTCGTTGCTCGATCCGGTGCTCTCGGGGGTGATCTGCGAAACGCAGGGAAATGCCCGGGCCGATCTGCAACTGACCAATCCCGAGCATAAGATGCGTATCGACGGGACGATTCGGGTCGACTCTCTGGCAACGAGGGTCGATTTTACCCGGGTGCCTTATACGGTGGCTCCGACACAGATTCAGGTGAACAACAATGTGATGAGCCTGCATCAGGCTACTTTGCACGACCGAAGCGGTCATAGCGGGACCTTGGATCTGACTTTCGATTTCAGCCATTTCGCCAATCTGAAGTACGAAGTGAAAGTCACGCCCGACCGTATGCAGGTCTTGGGCACGACCGTTCGGGATAACGATTTGTTTTATGGCTCCATTTTTGCGTCGGGTTCAGCCCTGATCCGGGGCAGTAAAAATAATGTCTCGATGAATATTCAGGCGGCGACGACCGGCGATTCTCATTTTTATATGCCGCTCAGCAGTGAAGGCACCATCTCTCAGGCCGACTTTATCGTTTTCCGGGAGCAGGGAAGGGCCCGTGCAGCGGATACCGTGCAGATCAGTCGTCGCAAACAGTTGTTGCTGGAACAGCAGCGGCGGGCTTCGCGGCGATCGGCCTCTTCGACCCGCATGGATATCCGCATGGGCCTCGATGTGCTGCCCAATACCGAAGTGCAGCTGGTGATCGATCCGGCTTCGGGCGATGTTTTGAAAGGCAGAGGGAACGGACATCTGACCCTGGGGGTCAATCCTTCCAACGATGAGTTCACGATCAATGGAGATTATAACCTCACCGAAGGGAGTATGCGGTTTTCCTTGCAGAATCTGGTGGCCCGAAACTTTACCCTGCAGCCGGGCAGCGTGATTCAGTTTACGGGGGATCCGCTGGATGCCCTGCTCGATGTAACGGCCAAATACAGCCTGAAAGCCTCGTTGGCGCCTTTGCAGGTCGCCTCGTCGAGTTCGGAAGCGATGCGGGGAACCGTACCGGTGGATTGTCTGATCCACATGACGGGGCGGCTGACCGATCCGGAACTGACCTTTGATGTACAGGTTCCCAATGCTTCGGTCGAAACGCAAAGCCTGGTGGCCTATGCCCTCAATTCTCAGGAAGCCATGGCGACTCAGTTTCTGTGGTTGTTGGCGACCAAGAGCTTCAATTCCGATAACGATCCGAAAATCGGGACCCGGAATGCCGCCGGAGCGGGAGTCGATTTCCTGACCAACCAGCTCAGTTCGTTGTTGACTACCGAGAGGTTCAGTTTTGTCCCCAAATATACGCCGGGGAACGACTATTATGCCGATGAGGTAGGGGGCTCCATCTATGGGGAGCTCATCAAGGACCGCTTGATTTTTGAGGCGGATATGAGTTACAGCACGGATAAACGGGCCAATAACCTGACCAATACCTCCTGGACGGGCGATGCGACGCTGAGTTTGTTGCTCGATCCGGTGGGGAATCTGCGCTTGCGGGCTTTTACCCGGACGATCGACCGGTTCGATGAAAACCAGGGGATGCAGGAGACCGGTTTGGGGATCACCTATCGCGAAAACTTCGATAACTTCAAGGATCTCAAACGCATCTTCAAGGAACGTTTTGCGAATCTGCGTCGTCGTCGCGAAGAGCGTCGTAAGGCGCAGGCCGAACAGAAAATGTCGCTTTTGGAAGAGGAGGCTTTACAGGACAAGACCTCCGAAGCATCTGCCTCCGGCCCGGTCGACGTCGAACCGAAACCCGAATCCGAATCGAAAACGGGAGTGGGTACCGGCAGCCATTCCGGAGCAGGCAGGGGTACCGGTACCGGTACCGGGAACTGAGACTGGCCCTTACATTGATATGGGGGAAACTGGCATTAGGACTGAAGTTGGCACCGGCCCCGGGACTGAAAGTAGCCTCAGCACCGGTCCTGAAATGGGCTCTGACACGGGGGACTGGTCCCGAAACTGAAATGGGCACAGGCTCCGGCCCTGAAATGGGTTCTGACCCTGACACCGGGGACCAAGACCGGTACCGGGACTGGGAAGTGAGTCTGACACCGGAACCGGAACCAGAACCAGAACCAGAATGGTACAGTACGGCACGGCACAGCCCAGAATTTGGGGCTTTGCCCAATAGTTGTGAACAAATTATTAAAATCGCATACCAAGTGGTAGAAAAAACGTATTTTTGTGCACAAATTGCCGTTTGGTGTATAGTAACCGGGCTTATAAAAGAATAAAACCGATACACTCATGAACTTATTATTGCAGACAACCGAGGTGGTAGCCGAAGCTACCGAGACCGCCCAGAGTATGGGCTTGGGCGAACTTTTCCTGGCCGGTGGGTGGCTGATGTGGCCTTTGCTGGCTTTGGGCGGGGTAACCATCTTCATCTTTTTTGAACGTTTTTGGGCCATTCGCAAGGCCTCCCAGATCGACATGAACTTCATGAACCGCATCCGGGACATGATTTATGACGGAAAGATCACGGCGGCCATTCAGCTCTGCCGCAATACCGACAGCCCGATCGCTCGGATGATCGAAAAGGGGATCGAACGCATCGGCCGTCCGCTGAACGACGTCCACTCGTCGATCGAAAACGTGGCCAACCTGGAAGTCTCCAAACTCGAAAACGGATTGCCGTTCCTGGCTACGATTGCCGGGGGTGCCCCGATGTTGGGGTTCCTGGGAACGGTTATCGGGATGGTCCAGGCCTTTATGAATATGGCTCAGGCCGGTGGTACGGTGGATATGAGTATCCTGGCCAGCGGGATGTATGTGGCCATGATTACGACCGTGGGTGGTCTGATCGTCGGGGTGCCGGCCTATTTCGGGTATAACTACCTGGTGGCCCGTATCGAAAAACTGGTTTTTCAGATGGAAGCCAACTCCATCGCCTTTATGGATATTCTGAATCAGCCCGTGGAACAATCTTCCCACATGGGCATGCGTTAGTGGAGAAGATCCGTCCCGTCCGTATGTCTGGTTCGGAGGCCTTTCCTTTCGAGGAATTCCGGCCGACCGGGAATGTCCGGATTCGGGATGGCGTTTTCGAAGACAGAGTTCAACGATTAACAAACCGAAATTATGGCCATTAAAAGAGGCTCGAAAGTCGAAAAATCTTACAGCGCGGCGTCCATGACCGACTTGATGTTCCTGCTGTTGATCTTCATGTTGATCTCGACCACGCTGATCAATCCCAATGCCCTGAAGCTGTTGTTGCCCAAAAGCGCCAACCAGCTCAAGGAAAAACCCTATACGACCGTATCCATTACCAGCGATCTGAATTATTATGTCGAAACGACACCGGTTCCTTTCGATCGTTTGGAGTCGGCCTTGCAGGCTAAACTGAACGGAGTGGAAGATCCGACCGTATCGTTGCATTGTGACAAAACGGTGCCGGTGGATGAGGTGGTTAAAGTGATGAATATCGCCAAAAACAATAAATATAAATTGATTCTGGCGACCAGTCCCAATTAGGTATGATGATGGATTATCAGCAGGAGGACCGGACCCAGGGACGGATCGTGGGCGGGGTGGCTACGCTGTTGTATGCAGTGTTGCTGGTCGTGCTGATGCTGTTCGTCCGTTTTACGCTGGATCAGAAGCCCGATGAAGGCGAGGGTCTGATGATCAATTTTGGGAATGTGGAGGAAGCTGCACCGGGCAGCGACATGAAACTCAATGACGAGATCGCCGAAGCCCGGCAGGTCGAACGCCAGACTCCTCCCGTGAAGAGCGAAGAGGAAACCTTGACACAGGATTTTGAAGAGGCTCCTGCGGTGCAGAAACCCAAGGAACAGAAAAAGAAACCGAAAAAGGAGGAACCCAAGAAGGAGACTCCCCAACCTAAAAAGAATACACAGCCACCGGCCGAGAAACCTCGGGAAGTGAATCGCAAGGCCTTGTTCCCGGGTCGTACGGCCGGGAGTCAGTCGACCAGCGAAGGAACGGGAAAAGGAGCCGGTAATCAGGGAAATCTGGCCGGGGATCCGGGCGGTAGCCACGATGGAACGGGTACCGGAACCGGAGGAACCGGAACGGCTTCATTGGAGGGACGTTCTCTGGTAGGAGCCTTGCCCAGACCCGATTATGGGGCTCGGGATGAAGGACGTGTGGTGGTAGAAATTACGGTGGATCAACAGGGTCGGGTGACCAATGCCGCTTACCGGTCGGTCGGATCGACTACCCAGAACAGCACGTTGGTCAATGCGGCTTTGCGTGCTGCCCGTCAGGCCCGCTTCAACGTGAATGAAGATGCCCCCATTTCCCAGCGGGGAACCATCACGTATATTTTCCGGATGCAATAGCCTGTGGTCGGCAGGGGGGAATGACCGCCTGCCAGGAGAGAATTTCTGGCTTTATTCCGTGTGGGAAGGATCGGGATGTCGGCCGCTTGCATGGTGGACGGCCGGGTCGACGGAGATCGTTGGAATGGCTTGGAGGCCGTATTCGCATGGAAACTTGTATGAAAAAGATCGGATTGCTTTTGGGAGCCTTGTGGAGTGTCGGCGTGCTGGCCGCACAACCTTCCCTGCACATGGAGGTGACCGAACAGAATGTCGGTCAAATACCGGAACGCGGAGGGGTGGTGAGTCGCTCGTATCGGTTCGTCAATGCCGGGGATGCTCCTTTGGTGATCGTCGACAGCAAAGTGTCATGTACATGCACGAAGGTGGAGTATCCGAAAAAGCCTTTGATGCCGGGCCAAAGCGGGGTGATCGTCGTGCGTTACGACCCGCGCAAACAAGCTGCGGGTAAAATCTATAAGGCGATACAGCTCTTTTCGAACGATCCTCAGGGTCGGCATATTCTGATTTTCCGGGGAGAGGTGATACCCTGAAGCATAGTAAACGAACATATCGGAATGAAACGGTGCACTTTGAACAGAGGCACCGTTTCTTTTTAGGGAAAATTTGATTACCTTTAGAAATACCCTTAAAACTATGATTATGAAAACACTATGCTTGCTTTTATGTTTGGCATGCTTCGGCATGTTGTATGGACAGGATACGGTGTTGACTCAAGGCATTTACCTGTCGGCCCAGGAGATCATCGATCGGGCACCCTCCGACACGGTGACGGTGCTGAAATTGATTCAGCGTAAAAAGTCCGACTTGAAAATGGGGGGTGGCAACGACTACAAATTGGAGGGTTGGACGTCGGAAGAGACGAAGAGCGACTATCTGCGCGAACAGATTTTGGCCGTCGAATACGATGATACTCTCTATGTAAATGGCTATTATGTGACCGGCACCAGAGGATTTGCCAAAGTCGAGTCCCAAGGGGATACCTATATGTTATTCTATTCGGCCTTGCCTCTGAAACGCAAACAGGCGCAGGAGATCGGTTTGGAAGAGGCCTATCGGCAGCAACAGAAAAAGTCGGCTACCGCCGGGATGTTCGGATTACTGGGGACCGTCATTGCGACGGCGACCGATGATCTGGGCGCGTTGGATCGTTACCCGATCGTTTACGATATAGCGCAGGGAAAGGCCTATTATCCCCAGGGGGATAACGTGAACCGGCTGACCGAGGGATTCCCCGATTTGCAGGAAAAATATGCGCAGTGGCAGGTCGATTCGGTGAGTCGTGACGAGGTGGTCGGATTCGTCGAAGCCTTGAACCGTGCCCGCCGGACGGAGCCTTAAATCAACTTTTTCAGACCTCCGGTCATGACATACTGCAAAACGCCTCGCAGGACCAGAAAGACCATGAAGGCCAGCCATAGGGCGTTGTTGCCCATCAGGTTCAGCAGTCCGTAATAGGTGGCGAAAAAGGCGGCCATGGAGATGAATACCGAGTTGCGCATGATTCGGGTGGCGGTGGCCCCGATCAGCGCTCCGTCGATCAGGAACGGGGCGAAGCCGAGCAGGGGAACTACAACGACCCATCCGACATACTGAGAGGCTGTGGCCAGGATGTCGGGGCTTTCTGTGAAAATTTGCAACAGGTCTTTCCAGAAGAAGATGTATATCAACATGTTGAAGATGGCGACTCCGGCACTCCAGGCCAACAGGGCTTTCAGGTAGCGTCGGATCATATAGGGATTGCGGGCTCCGACGAAACGCCCGATGAGGGATTCGGCGGCGTAAGCAAACCCGTCCATCATGTAGGAGAAAATCGTAAACAACTGCATGAGCAGGGTGTTTACGGCCAGCATGGTGTCGCCCATACCCGAGGAGGCCGAGGTGAAGAAGGTGTAGACCGCCACGATGAAAAAGGTTCTCAGAAAGATGTCCCGGTTGACGGCGAAGAAGTGTAGCATGGGTTTCAGGTTGAGGGCGCTGCGCAGATCGACGTGTTTCAGTACGCGTCGGTAATAGCGTCCGGTCAGCCAGAGGGCCATGCCCAGTGAACCGTATTGGGCCACGACGGTTCCCCAGGCTACGCCGACCATGCCCATGTTCAGTCCGAATACGAACCAGAAGCTGAAAGCGATGTTGAGGACGTTGAGGACGATGGAGATGTACATCGGGAAGCGGGAGTTCTGCATGCCGATGAACCAGCCCTGGAAGACGAACAGCGACAAGGTGGCCGGAGCGGCCCATACCCGGGCGTAGAAATAGGCGGCGGCCATTTGCATGGTTTGCGGGGAGCCTTTCATCATGGCCAGGGTCAGAGAGCCCACGCCGCGCTGGAAGATCAACAGCAGCAAGGCGATCAGTACGGCGACACTCAACGAACGTACCAAAACGGCTGCGGCTTCGGGGAAGTTGCGGGCTCCGAAGGCTTGGGCCGCCAGCCCGGAAGTACCCATGCGCAGAAAAGCGAAGTTCCAGTAGATGAAATTGAAGATCGTGGTTCCGATAGCCAGTGCCCCGATCAGGTAATCCACCCCCAGACGTCCCACCACGGCGATATCCACCATTCCCAGCAGCGGAATGGTGATTCCCGTGATGATGTTGGGAATGGCCAGTTTCAGAATGGTTCGATTCATGGGGACAAAGGTTATCATTTTTTATGGTTTTCGTTCACCTTTTCGGCTCATTTTCGAGATGGCGGTCCCGATAGAGACGAATCGGGAGAGTCGGAAATCGGATTTCCCGAAAGCACCCGGGCATAGCCCGCCCGGAAAAGATCCTGTTTGTCGGGTGAAATCCGAGGAGAATCTGAAAGAAAATCCGTACATTTGATTCCTCTCTCGAAAGAAGTATAGTTCCATGAAACATTACGAAGAAATACACGGGCTGGAACACGATACGGCCCTGAAAGTCAATGCCGG
>CALVFO010000055.1 GCA_944326855.1 uncultured Alistipes sp.
GATGGATGACTTATGATTTGCCATGTCGTTGTTTCTCTTTACATTATCTGGTAGCCCATAGGAGAATCGAACTCCTCTTTCGAGAATGAAAATCTCGCGTCCTAACCGATAGACGAATGGGCCAAAATGAATAGCTGTGAATAATTCAGCGGTGCAAAGGTAGGTAAAAACTTATATTCTGCAAATTTTTTGTAAAAAAAATCGTTTTTTTTGTTCTTTTTTGTCGGGGCTGTCCGGATCGGCGGTCCATCACACTCCAGGGAGCGGAGCGTCAACTCCATTTCTGCCGGTCGTCGATCAGATATTCGATTCCCAGAATCAACAACAACAGAAAATAAGCGATCTGTCCGGCCACCAAGGCATGGATAAATATATATAAAAGGCCCAGATAGGTCATCACCCTCACTTTGCCGATCCGCGACAAGAAACGGAATCGACGGACATGATGAACAACCATACGGAATCGTACGATCAGCAAGACCGCAATCGCCAGCAAGGCAACGATCAGGCCTGCCCGCTGGAAATCCCGTTGAATAAGGGCCCCGACCACAATAATGGCCCCCAGAACCGGTATAAGGTTTTTCGAAGACATATTTTTAGTGAGCGTACAAAGGTATAATAAAAATCTTTTTATAGATTTGTCCCAAACGAACTTCATATAATGAGGTTCCGGTCACCGTTTTTGTGTTCGATTCGCCCGCGGGGGCGTTTTTCGTATAAACCCGACGCTTAAAAACAAACAAAAGTTATGCCTAGCTTGTCTCGAAAAGGAACCCTTATTCCTCCTTCTCCCATCCGCAAGCTGGTTCCCTATGCAGAAGGAGCCAAAAAACGAGGAATCAGGGTATTGCACCTCAATATCGGTCAACCCGACATTCCGACTCCCCGGGAGGCGATCGATGCGGTCCAGGGAATCCGGGATTCTATTTTCGCCTACGGTCATTCGGCGGGACAGGAAAGTTATCGGCGCAAGCTGGTCGATTATTACCGGAAAGTGGGGATTTCGCTGACCTACGATCAGATCATGATCACGGAAGGAGGGTCGGAGGCTATCTTCATGGCCATGTCGGTATGTCTGGATCCGGGAGACGAAGTCTTGATGCCGGAACCTTTTTACGCCAATTACAATGGGTTTGCCGTCGAATCGGGCATCATCGTCAAACCCATTCCCGCAAGCATCGACAACGATTTCGCCCTGCCGCCCATGGAAGAGTTCGACCGGCATATTACGCCCCGAACCAAAGCAATCCTGATCTGCAACCCCAACAATCCCACCGGATACCTCTATTCCCGGCAGGAACTGGAACAACTGCGAGATATCGTACTCCAGCACGACTTGTTCCTGATCTGCGACGAAGTGTATCGGGAATTTTGTTACGACGGAGCGACCCATCATTCGATTCTGAACCTCGAAGGGCTGGAACAACATGCCGTGATGATCGATTCCGTATCGAAACGGTACAGCATGTGCGGCATACGTTTAGGGGCTCTGGTCTCCCGCAACCAGGAGGTACTGGACGCTGTCCTGCGAATGGGTCAGGCCCGGTTGTGTCCGCCCTATCTGGCTCAGATTGCCGCCGAGGCCGCTCTGGAAACGCCCGAAAGTTACTTTAAGGCCGTATATCATGAATATCTGATGCGCCGCAATACGATCGTGGAAGCCCTCAATGCCATCGAAGGCGTCTATTGTCCGACCCCCAAAGGGGCCTTTTATTCCTTGGTAAAACTGCCGGTGGACGACAGCGAACGCTTTGCCCGATGGCTGCTCGAGGAGTTCAGCTTCGAAGGGCAAACCGTCATGCTGGCTCCGGCTTCAGGATTCTATGCCACCCTAGGGTTGGGAACCGATCAGGTACGTATCGCCTACGTGCTCAACCGGGAAGATTTGCTCGCGGCGGCACGCTGCCTGCGCGAGGCCTTGAAAATCTATCCGGGAACGATTCGCTGATTCGGTTGACCCGAAAACGGGAAGGGGAAATTTTTCCGCCGGAAATGCTTCGGAAGGCTTCCGCCAGAGGTCCGGAAACCGGCCCTCCGGAGGTGCTCCGCCAGAGGTCCGGGCGTTGGAAAGAGAATCCCGACAGATCCCGGTTTGGGTGAAGCGAAACGTTCTTGAAGAGAGGTATGTCGGACGGTTTCGGCAAAGCCCTTATCCCCGGAACCTCATCGGGGAGGGGGAGAACAAACAAACGGGCATATACCCTCTCGGGCGGCAGCAAGTCCAACCGCCCGACGGGAGGAGACACGGGTTGACAAATGTATTCTTTACAAGCCCAGTTCCAGTTCAATGTAGTGTACCAGGCTATGAATCACTTTTTCATGAATTTCCTGAGCCCGGTCCGAAAACTCCGTTTTGGGAGCCCGGATTTCCACATCGCAACAGCCCGCCATTTCACCTCCGGTTTTACCGGTCAGCCCCACGACCTTCATGCCCAGATTTCGGGCCGCAGTGATGGCTTCCAGCACGTTGCGGGAATTACCGCTGGTCGAAATACCCAGCAGCAAATCTCCCGGACGCCCCAGAGCCTCGACCTGTTTCGAAAAAATGTAGTCGTATCCGAAATCGTTGGCCACGCAGCTGATGTGAGAAACATCGCTCAGGGCCAGACCCGCCAGCGGACGCCGATTGAGCCGGAAGCGCCCCGAAAGTTCCTCGGCAAAATGCATGGCATCGCACATCGATCCCCCGTTACCGCAACTGAGAATCTTGCCTCCGGCACGTAAGGTTTCCACCATTAAATCGCCGGCCTGTTGTAATTTCTGCCAGGTTTCGGGAGCCTGCATGAACTCCTCCAACACCCGCGCCGCATCGGCAAAACCTTGCCGAATCTGATCCATGTGATTCATTTTCTGAGTTTTTATATTCGTTTTATTCGGTTTCAAAACCCGAGGTCTGGGGCCGAACTCTCCGGCACGCTCCGTTTCGGGAGCCGTCTCCCGGAAACGCCGCAAACCGGCGTATCGGAAGGCACCTTTTTCCGCAACGATTCCGGCAATACGGCATGACCTCCCGCAACCGGTGAACGGGCCCGAAGGTTTCAGGCGTTTCAAAGATACCTTTTTTGAAGGAGATTTTTCCGGCCACCCTCTTTTCTCCCCGAAAATCCCCGCAGAAAATCCGTAAAAATGGTTATTCTATCCGTAAATCGGTTTAGCCGGCTCAGGTTGAAACCCTTTATTTTGCACCTTGAAAAAGTGGATTTTCTCCGGAATCTCCACCGCCCTGAAACGAATGCGGATAGCTGGGTACGACCCTCCTCCGAACAAACCCCTTTCAACGCAGAAAATCAAATCGAAACCAATACCATCGACAACATGAAAACATGGCGAATCGGGATCATGGTCGTACTGCTGCTGGGACATCTGGTCAACAGGGCATCGGCAACCTCCCGAACAACTTCTAACACAATCGAAATGGATACTTTGATTTTGACGCAGACGTGGGACAAGACATTCCCGCTCAGCGATCGCGTAGAACATTCGAAAATCACGTTTCACAACCGTTACGGCATTACCCTGGCAGCCGATCTGTACAAACCCAAAGGAGCCGAAGGTTCCTTGGCGGCTATCGCGGTCAGCGGCCCGTATGGAGCCGTCAAAGAGCAGGTTTCCGGACGTTACGCACAGACCCTGGCCGAACGGGGATTCCTGACGATTGCTTTCGATCCTTCGTTTTATGGAGAAAGCGGCGGGACCCCCCGTTACCTGACCTCTCCGGAGATCAGCACCGATGATTTCAGTGCGGCGGTCGACTACCTGCTGACCCGCGACGATGTCGATCCTCAGCGGATCGGCATTCTCGGGATATGCGGTTGGGGCGGTTTTGCCCTGAATGCGGCGGCCAACGATCCCCGCATCAAGGCAACGGTCACCTCCACGATGTATGACATGAGTCGGGTCAATGCCCGGGGTTATTTCGATGCCATGAATGCGGAGGATCGTTATCGGATGCGGGAACAACTCAATGAGCAGCGTACACAGGATTATCGCAACGGAGATTATGCCCGTGACGGAGGGGTCGTCGATCCCCTGCCCGAAGATGCGCCGTTGTTCGTCCGTCAGTATCACGACTACTACAAAACGCCGCGCGGGTATCACCGACGCTCTCCCAATTCCAACGAAGGGTTGAACAAAATCAATTCGCTGGCCTTTGTCAACATGCCGATTCTGAGCTACATCGACGAGATCCGCAGTGCCGTTCTGATCGTTCATGGCGCCGAAGCCCATTCGCGTTATTTCAGCGAAGATGCTTACCGGAGGCTGAAAGGGGACAACAAGGAACTGCTCATAATTCCCGGTGCCAATCATGTCGATTTGTACGATAATCTGAAAGTCATTCCGTTCGATCGGATCGAAAGTTTCTTCCGCCGGGCTTTTGACGACAAGTAGTCCGGTTTTCCGTTTCATGCCGAGGGAATCGTACGTACGAACGATCCTGATGGAAAAGAAAAAAGGGGAAAGGTTTCTTTCCTCTTTTTTTGTATGGTATAGGGATCCTCCCCGGGCAATTAGGGCTATGCCCGGGGTTTCGCATCGGAGGAACCATCGGAGGAGCCATCCGGCGATCGGTTTCGCACCCCCGGCCGGGGAATCGGTGGAGGCCACGAAAGCGACAAAAGCAGAATGGGGGATCATATTTCATTATACAGCAGTATTTTATCATATATATTTTTATAAACTATAATATTATTTATTAATAAACTATATTATTTATGCCATCCTGAATCCGACGCCGGAAAGCCCCGAAAACACGCTCCCCACACGAATTCCGTGATAAATTCCACGATAAATTCCGGCAAAATCATTGGTCGGCCGAACCGAAATCCGTACCTTTGGGAAAACAGGCTCCGAAAAAAGGATCGGTCCGATCCTTCCATGCCCTTCTTCCCCAGGCTCCCGAAGCGCCGGAAACAGGACATCCCGGAGCACGAACCCCAGAAACTATGGCTACATTCGAAGTAAAAGGGGGAGTTCCCCTGCACGGTGAGATTATCCCTCAGGGCGCTAAAAACGAAGCGCTCCAAATTTTGTGTGCAACCCTGCTGACCCCCGAAAAGGTAACCGTCCACAACATCCCCCGCATCGTAGACGTGATGCAACTGATCGAACTGCTGCGCCGCATGGGCGTACGGGTCGAAGAACTGGCTCCGGGCAGCTACTCATTCGAGGCCCGGGACATCGACCTCGACTACCTGCGCAGCGAAGATTATTGTCAGCGGGCTTCCCGCCTGCGGGGTTCGGTGATGATCATCGGACCGCTGCTGGCCCGCTTCGGTCAGGGGTTCATGCCCAAACCGGGGGGCGATAAGATCGGGCGCCGTCGTCTCGATACCCACTTTATCGGCTTCCAAAAACTGGGAGCCCGTTTCAATTTCGATACCGATACCAATTATTATAGCGTGGAGGGGAACAACCTCCAGGGAACCTACATGCTTTTGGACGAGGCTTCCGTAACCGGTACGGCCAATATCGTGATGGCAGCCGTTCTGGCCCGGGGAACGACCACGATCTATAATGCCGCCTGCGAACCCTATCTGCAGCAGTTGTGCAAAATGCTCAACCGCATGGGTGCCCGGATTTCGGGAATCGCCTCCAACCTGCTGACCATCGAGGGTGTGGAAGCCTTGCACGGCACCGAACATACGCTTTTGCCCGACATGATCGAAGTGGGCAGTTTCATCGGGATGGCCGCCATGACCCAAAGCGAAATCACCATCAAAAATGTCTCGTACGAGAATCTGGGAATTATCCCGGCCCAATTCGCCCGCATGGGCATTCAGTTCGAACAGCGGGGAGACGACATTTATATCCCCCGGCACGAAAGCTATCAGATCGAAAGTTTTATCGACGGTTCGATCATGACGATCGCCGATGCACCCTGGCCGGGGCTGACCCCCGACCTATTGTCGGTCTTTCTGGTGGTGGCTACCCAAGCCAAAGGGGCGGTGCTGATTCACCAGAAAATGTTCGAAAGTCGTCTGTTCTTTGTGGATAAGCTCATTGACATGGGGGCACAGATCATCCTCTGCGACCCGCACCGGGCAACGGTCATCGGGCACAATCACCAGATCCGGTTACGTCCCACGGTCATGTCCTCCCCCGACATTCGGGCCGGGGTAGCCTTGCTGATCGCCGCCCTGTCGGCCGACGGTCGCAGCGTGATCCAGAATGTGGAACAGATCGACCGGGGATATCAGGATATCGACGGACGCCTCAATGCCCTGGGAGCCCGCATTCGTCGTATCGATTAGGGTGAACGTAACGTTTTGACTATGCAGACACAATCGTATCCGAACCCGTTGCGGGTATACAAGTTCGGAGGAGCTTCGGTGCGTTCAGCCGAAGGCGTGGAAAATCTCAGCCGTATTGTGGCGGCCCAACCGGGCCCCTTGTTCGTGGTCGTATCGGCCATGGGGAAGACGACCAATGCTCTGGAAACCGTTCTGGAAGCCTTTATGGGCTATCGGGACGCTGAGGCATTGAACCGTTTCGAGGCAATCGAACAGATGCATCGGGCCATGATGGAGGCCTTGTTTACGGGGACGGCCCGACAGACGGCCGAGGCGCGTCTGGACGATCTGTTCGCTCAGGTCCGCCGATGGATCGGATCGGCCACCTCCCGGGACGATTACGACCGATGGTACGATCGGCTGGTCGGTTACGGGGAGTTGTTTTCGACCGTAATCGTTTCCCTCTACCTGCAAGAACAGGGTATTCCGAATCGCTGGATCGACATGAGGCAGTGTTTCGTGACCGACAGTCGTTATCGGGAAGCCAACATCAACATCGACCGGTCGGCCGAGCGCCTGCAGCAAGCCCTGGCCGGAGCTTCGGAACGGGTTTTCGTCGGGCAGGGTTTTATCGGGGCGACGGCAGCCGGGCATCCCACCACCCTGGGCCGGGAAGGTTCGGACTATTCGGCCGCCATGGTGGGGTACCTGCTCGATGCCGAAAGCGTAACCATCTGGAAAGATGTCGAAGGAATTCTGAACGGGGATCCCCGTCTGTTCGACGACACGGTCTATATTCCGCAACTGACCTATCTGGATGCCATCGAGTTGGCCTACAGCGGGGCTCAGGTTATTCATCCGAAGACCATCAAACCCCTGCAAAACAAACATATTCCGTTGTATGTACGCCCGTTCTCCGATCCCGGAAAGCCGGGAACGGTCATTTGCGGACGTATCGACCGGCCGGTGGGGGTTCCCATCCGGATTCTCAAGCAACGACAGGTACTGGTGTCGGTCCGTCCCAAGGATTTCTCGTTCGTGTTGGAGGAACGTCTGGGCGATATTTTTGCCGTATTCCAACAATATCACCTGAAAATCAACCTGATCCAGAGCTCAGCCGTAAACCTGAGCGTATGTGTGGATGAATCGCGTTATCTGGAGCGGGTGATCGACACGCTGCAGGTCGACTTCCGGGTCGTGTACAATCAGGGTGTGGAATTGCTGACCGTGCGGGGGTATGACGAGGCTTCGTACGATCGGTATGTGGAGGCTCCGGGAGTGATGCTGGTCCAGAAAACCCGTCGAACCGTACGATTGGTGCGTAAGGCTCAAATGTCTTGTTAAAGGGGGCTACCCGTTGAGGGAGCGACCCTCATGGGAAATACGCATGGAATTCTGTATCCAATGGATGAGTTGCCGATGATAGAGTCATGGCCCCTCGAAACGTTCGTGTGGTTGTTTCTGGGGGCGTTTGTGTTGCACGAACTGGAAGAAATTCTTTTTCTGATACCTTGGCTGCGGACACACCGTTCGGAGCTGCAATCTCGTTTTCCCCGACTGGCGAAACCGTTCGTGCGGCTCTCCGGCTTGTCTGCCCGCGCTTTCTCCATAGCCGTATGTGAAGAATTTGCGTTATTAGGGTTAGTCTCTATAATCGCCTTATTGAGTGAGTGGTATGGCTTGTGGTTCGGCGTGTTTGTCGCATTTGTCCTCCATTTGTGCGGTCATGTATTACAGGCCCTTGTGTGGAGAGGCTATATCCCGGCTCTTGCTACGTCGCTGATCCTATTGCCCGGATGTATATATCTCGTGATACGCATCGGGCAACAGGCGATACTCTCTTTCCCCGAGATGATTCTATGGAGTTGGGTCGGCATCGGTGTGGTCGCGATCAACCTCCATGGGGCTCATAGGTTGGCAGACCGAATCGATCGCAAAGGGACGTCTCGTTAGCAAGGGGAAGCCCGGCAAACGGTTGACCCAGGATAGACGAATAGCCGGAGTTTATAATCGCCCCCCGGCATGAAGGTACAAAAGGGGATGGCTGAGAACCAACGAAAAGCGCCTTCGGCTGAGATCCGAAGGCGCTTTTCGTAGACAATGGTTTATCCAGATAAATTCTTAGGCCTCACTGAGACCTCTGGGAAGCATCGTGATCAATAGTCGCCCAGATTACCCGGAGGCGTTTTCTTGATATCCCGAATCCGCAGTTGAGCCGACACGGTTCCCCGATAGTGGTTTTCCACCACCGTATAACATACGTCGATGCTGCGTCCGGCCCGAATGTACTCGAAGAGTTTCGGCTGCTGGAAGGCAATCGCCGGAGCCATCGTATTGGGCTTTTCGCGTTGAATCAGGTCCATTTTCAGGTGCTCCTGTTCCGCCCCGACCAACCGGGCATCGCCTCGGTTGCTGACCCCCTGTGTCATGAAGACAGGAGCCGTATTCCCCGGCCCGAAAGGCTGGAAACGGCACAGCGTCGCCCGGAACTTGGGCGTGATATCGCTGAACAGCAAGGTCGAATCGATATCCACCTGAGGAATCAGCATCTGCGGATCGATGTGTTTTTCTACATAGTCATTGAAACGCTGCGTAAAAGCCGGTACGTTTTCGGGCTTCATGGTCAATCCGGCCGCATACATGTGTCCGCCGAAATTCTCGAGCAGATCGGCACAGGATTCCACCGCCTGATAAAGGTCGAAACCCGGAACGCTGCGGGCCGATCCGGTGACGAAACCGTTGCTTTTGGTCAGTACGACCGTCGGCCGATAGTAGGTCTCGATCAGGCGCGAAGCCACGATTCCTACGATCCCTTTCATCCAGGCCGGGTTGTAGATGACCGTACTTTTCCGCATCTTCATGGCCGGGTCACGCTCGATGAGTGCATGCGCTTCGAGCGTCACGCTGCGATCGATGTTCTTACGGTCCGAATTGCTCCGGTCGATCGACGCTCCGTACTCGGTCGCCACCTCCTCGTCACGGGCCACCATCAGCGAAACCGCCGCATGTCCTCCCGAATGTACCTTCTTTCCCTCTTCGTTATCGACTTCCATCCGTCCTGCCGCATTGATCCGGGGACCGATCTTGAAAACAATGTCGTCGATAGTGATGTTGTGCTTCTCCATGCCGCAGATCTTAATGATCGAGAGAAGTCCTTTGCGGGGATTTTCGTTGAGACGTTTCAGCCCGTAAAAGGCCAGAATGCGATTTTCTCCCACCAACGGAACAATATCCGCAGCAATGCTCACCGCTACCAGATCCAGCAGGTTTTCCACTTCCGAAAAAGGCAATCCCTTGTGCCGACAATAGGCCTGCACCATCTTAAATCCGACTCCGCATCCCGAGAGCTCCTGGAACGGATAACGGCAATCGGAACGTTTGGGGTCGAGTACCGCGACCGCTTCGGGAATCCGTTCTCCGGGCAAATGGTGGTCGCAGATGATGAAATCGATCCCCAATTTTCGGGCATAAGCCACCTTTTCCGTGGCTTTGATACCACAATCGAGCGTAATGATGAGGTTTACTCCCTTTTCCCGGGCATAGTCGATCGACTTGTACGACACCCCGTACCCTTCGGTATAGCGGTCCGGAATGTAGAACAGGAGCTTTTCATGCCCTCGTGAACGCAAGAACGAATAGACCAGCGCAACGGCGGTCGTACCGTCCACGTCATAATCACCGTAAACCATAATCGTTTCGCCCCGATCGATGGCCCGATCGATACGTTCGACCGCTTCCCGCATATCCTGCATCAGGAAGGGGTCATGGAGGTTTTCCAGTCTGGGATTAAAGAACTGCCATGCTTCTTCGTCTGTTTCAATGCCACGCTGAACAAGTAGGTTGGCAAGCACGGGCGGGATGTCCAGCGAGGCGGCCAACGAGGCCACTTTCACCGGGTCACCCTGCGGCTTGATAACCCATCTTTTTTCTGCTGACATAACTTTAATTTTATTTAGTATTGTTTTTATAAACTTTTCAGCAGGACCCTGTAACGAGTCCGGGCGGAAATACGTTCCGCTCGTTCAAATTCATGCTCCCCGATCCGAAGAGGGACAACCGAAACGATCAGCCTTTCCCTTCGCCCCCGATCTCCGAACCCTTGCGAAGATCGCGGATCGGTCTCTATCGGACGGCCGGTTCTTTTTACCGTGCGAGGGAACACGTTGCTATCGCATCGTACAGCCCATCTGTTCTCCGAAATGAACCGTAAATCGTTCGGCCACCTCTTCCAGAGAGGGCTTCAAACCCGTCTCTTTTTCGATGGAGGTGACACCCTTGTCGGTAAAACCGCAGGGATTGATGTAGGAAAAGTAGTTTAGGTCTGTCGTAACGTTCAAGGCGAATCCGTGCATGGTCACATAGCGCGATGCCTTGACTCCGATGGCGCAGATCTTACGGGCGCCTCGCCCCTGAGGATCGATCCACACCCCCGTAGCTCCGGCCAGCCGACCAGCCGTGATGCCGTATTCGGCGACGGTACGGATAACACTTTCTTCCAGACGCCAGATGTAGTCCCGCAGGCTCAGGTGTTCCTGTTCGAGATCCAGGATGGGGTATCCGACCAACTGGCCCAGGCCATGGTAGGTGATATCGCCGCCCCGGTCGATGCGGAAGTAGGTAGCGCCGATCGAACGCAGAAAATCATCGTTTACCAGCAAATTGGACTCATGTCCGCTTTTCCCCAACGTATATACATGGGGATGTTCGACCAACAGCAAGGTTTGTTCTCCGGCTTCTCCAGCCTGTTTGCTGGCGAGCAATCGATCGAAAAGGGTCCGTTGCAGTTCCCATGCCCGACTGTATTCGGTGCGGCCTATGTTCTTTACTGAAACGTTTCCCATGGCGATTTTATTTTGGAGAGTCGGTTTGTCGTTGTTGTTTCCGAAATTGGTTCATGGCCCGTTCCGCCAGATAAGAAGACCGAACCATGGGTCCGCTTTCGACATAGGCAAAGCCTCGTTGCAAAGCCTCTTCCTTGTAACGGGCAAACTGTTCCGGGGTAACATATTCGGCCACCGGGTAGTGTTTCAGGGTAGGACGGAGGTATTGCCCGATGGTCAGGATTCGACAACCCACCGCCACCAGATCGTCCATGGTGGCCAGTACTTCATCGACGGTTTCGCCCAGACCGACCATCAGACCGCTTTTGGTCACGGCCCCGTGAGAGGCCAGATACTCCAGGGTTTGCAGGCTGGTACGATACCGGGCCCGTGAACGAACCAATGGCGTCATCCGTTCCACCGTTTCGATATTATGGCCGATGATATCGGGGGCGGATTCCAGAATGATGTCCAGCAGCTCGCTGCGGGCATCCATGTCCGGGATCAGCAATTCGAGGGTTGTATCGGGATTTTCCTGGCGCACGGCCCGCACGGCGGCGGCCCAATGGGCGGCTCCGCCATCGGGAAGATCGTCGCGGTCCACAGAAGTGACAACCGCATGACGCAACTCCATCAAACGGATGGAGCGGGCCAGTTTTTCAGGCTCGCTGGGATCGGGAGGCAGAGGTTTTCCGGTGGCTGTCGCGCAGAATTTGCACGACCGGGTACAAATATCCCCGAGGATCATGAAGGTCGCCGTACGCCGACTCCAACACTCCGCTTGGTTGGGGCATCGGCCGCTGCTGCAGATGGTATGGAGTCCGTGCTCCCGAACGATCTGAGCAACCTGGCTGTATCCCTCGTTGTTATGGAGTTTGATCTTCAGCCAATCGGGTTTTTTATGTCTCGTTACCTCATCATATAGAATGGGCATTTGTGTTTTATTTACTTTCCAACTGGTACAAATATAGCGAAATTTTTTCGGATGATCTGCTCGTTTTGCAGGAAATTAATCACCCTTTGCGTCTCAGCCATGAAAAACCCGGACAGAGATTCAGTATGAGCCGATTTTTGCAGATTCCGGAAAAACGGACCCGAAATTCGAACGAATCCCGATCCGACTGTCCCCCAATGAATCCGGACCTCTCTGAAACCGATCGGGAAAGCGCCGAGGCGTACGATTTTACGGGAACCCACCGCAGAAGACACCCTGCCGAAAGCCGGAATTTTTATCGGTTTCGTTCTCGGAAGGTTGTTTCGTTTCCGCCAAATTCATCGTCCCGGCACAGCAATAACCTCCGATTCCCAAACCTCACCCGGATCGACCAAGATTGCGCCACGCGTTTTAGCTCCGAATTCAGAACCGGAGGACCATCCGTGATTCTGAAAATTTCGCCAAATGACGGATAGAACCGTAAGTTTTTCTATATTTGTATATTAATGTTTAGGCCTTATGAGACGAAAATATTGGCACCGATCAGGTGCCGCCTTGTGCGCCATCCTAATGACCGCAGGCACCCTATGGGCGATCGATTCGACCGACATGACGACAGTCGACAAAGACCCCAAAGTGCGCTTTGAAGCCGCACAACCGGAAGAACATTACCTGGAAGGAGCTGTCCCGGTCGAAAACGGGAAGGTCACTTTCCGCCGGGAGATTACGCTGCCGGGCCTGTCCCAATCGGACATTTTCGACCGGATCAAGACCTGGGCCACCCAACCCGATAAAGACAAAAAAGACCTGATTCTCGACCGTCTAATCACCTATGAGGATCGCGAAAAGGGCATTTTGAAGATTGAAAGTCGCGAGTATCTGGTATTTACCGCAACCACGTTGGCATTGGATCGGGCTCAGTTCGCCGTCAGTCAGACTTATACCTGTATGCCCGGGAAGTGCATCATCGAATTGACGAACCTGCGGTATTTTTACGAAAATCAAAACCGGGTACCGGAAGGGTGGATTACCGACGACTATGCCCTCAATAAAGACAAGACCTCGATTTACAAAGGCGTACGCCGTATGCGGATCAAAACGGTCGACTGGGCGGACGACCTGTTCGAGGACGTATCCTCTTGTTTCGTGATTTCCCAAATAGGGGCTCCGATGATGGCCCAACAGCCCATGACGACTCCGGCCACTACCCCGGCTACGCCATTGACTCCGGCACCTACGCCACAGGCAACTCCGGCAACCCCGGCAACACCGGCCGTTCAACCGGCTCCGGCAGTTCCGGCAGCGCCGTCAGCTCCGACGACCTCACCGACACCGGCGGCTCCTTTTGCCGTGGCAGAAACGCCGTTGGCATTACCGGCTTCGACACCTTCCGGAGAGACAATGGCCGGGTACAAGCGAATCGATCCCGAAAAAATCCCCGGGAACATCATTAAAATGCTCAATGAGGACTGGATGTTGATTACGGCCGGGAACAGCACCAAGTTCAATATGATGACCGCCAGTTGGGGCGGATTGGGTGTTTTGTTCGGCAAGCCGTCGGCTTTCTGTTTCATCAATCCGATGCGCTACACCTATTCGCTGATGGAACAAGGCGACACTTACACGCTGACGTTCTATACGGAGGCCTATCGCGATGCCCTGAAGTTGTGCGGAACGGTCTCGGGCAAAGACACTGACAAGGTACAGGCCAGCGGGTTGACTCCGATCACGACACCTTCCGGGGCTCAGGCTTTCGCTGAAGCCTGGATGGTGATCGAATGTCGCAAGATGGTGGTACAGCCCTTGAGCCAGGGGGTCATCACAGATCCGTCGATCCGCCAGCAATTCGAAGGCAAACCGGTCAACACCCTGTTTGTGGGTGAAATTCTGAACGTCTGGATCAAATAGTCGGACAGCCCACGGGAGGCAGGCATCTGCCTCCCCGCATACCGTAAAAACAAAAAGCACTTACTGTGAAAGTAAGTGCTTTTTGTGTGATTCCGGAGCGGTTCGAACGCTCGACCCACAGCTTAGAAGGCTGTTGCTCTATCCAACTGAGCTACGGAACCCCGTTTCTTTGCGCAAAAGTAAAGATAATTCCGGTTTCTTCAAAATATCCGCACAAGAGGCTGTTTCCTCCGGCGCCCCACATTCTTTCCTCAACGCTCGATCCCGATCCCTTCGCAGGTACCTACCGGAGGACTTGCGATCAGAGGATTCGGGCGACGATCGGCAGCAAAATGGCGGTCATGATCCCCATCAGCCCGATGGCAGCTCCTCCGATAGCTCCTTCTACAGCCCCCATTTCCAAGGCCTTGGCAGTACCCACCACATGGGAAGCCGCCCCGAGTGCCAACCCTTTGGCCACCGGAGTCCGTACGCCGATCAGGCGCAAAAACCAGGGGCCCAGAGCGCTGCCCAGAATACCGGCCGCCACAACCGCCACCGAAGTAAGGGCCGGAATCCCGCCGAAATATTCGCTGAGCGAAAGGGCGATCGGCATGGTGACCGATTTCGGCTGCAGGGATGCGGCTACGGCTTTGTCCGCTCCGAACAGATAGGCCAACGTAATGACGCTCACCACCCCGATCAGACTTCCCACGACCGTGGCGCACAGAATCGAATATTTCTCTTCTCGGATGTGTTCGAGGTTGGTGTAGAGCAGATAACCCAAAGCCACGATGGAGAGTTTCAGAAAGAAATTCAAGACGCTGTTGGCTTCGTAGTAGGTTTGGTAGTCGATCCCGGTTCCTAAAAGCAGGACGATCAGCACGATCATCGAAATCAACAGCGGATTGAGAATAGGATACTTGAACCGCCGATAGAGTTGCAGGGCACCATAGTAGACCGCTACGGTCAGGGTCATCAGGAAAAGCTGGGAATGAATAAACGTATCGAACATAGCGGTCATGAATGAGAGGCATTTTTGTCTTTGTTGCCGAAACGTTGTTGCAGGAGGCCCACAGCGCCCATGACGATCAACGTGGAAAGCAGCAGAATGAGGACAATGGCCCACAAATTTTTCAACAACAGTTCATAAGAAACCATCAATCCGACTCCGATCGGCACGAAAAAGAGCATCATATTGTCGATCAGCAGGCGGCAAAAGGCCCGGATGTCTTTTTCGCGGATCACCCGACTCTGCAAACCGGCGAACAGCAGCAGCATACCCAAGACTCCCCCGGGAATAAATCCGGCTATCAGCAGGCTGAGCCCTTCCCCCAACAGGTAACAAAGCAGTAAATAGAGAAACCCTTTCATGGTATCTTTCTTAGTATCTTTCTTGTTTTCGGGCGCAAAGGTAGATAAAAAACGATACGTTTGTCTGATCATGCCGTTTGTTTCAGGGGAATCGATTCCGACCGAAAAATGCCAAGAAGGTTGGAATTTTTAAGAGAAAATTCTATCTTGCTTAATCTTATCAACCACTACTGACCAAACACTGCACAAACATGATGAAACTACTCTCCGGCAGCCTTTCGTTGCTGCTGTTGGTGGGGGCTCTGTCGCTTCGGGCGGCCGAGGAAAACCCCAATCTGGCCAATCCGGGTTACGGAGCCACGTTCGAAGCCTCGTCCGAGGATCGGGATCACCAGGTAAAGCGTTTGTATGACGGTCGCTTGACCCATCGTTGGGAAACCGAAGGCGAAACTACCGGCGCCTGGGCCGAAGTGCGCTGGGAGAAGCCCCAAAACCTGCGCGAACTGTGGATCGTCAATCAACCCACTCCTTTTGATCTGTTGTTGGAAACGGAGTCGCGTACAGCGGATTTCCCGGTCGCCCGTCGGGTGAAAATCGACTTTTCGGACGGCACTTCCCAAGAAGCCGCATTACGATTGGGGACCTATTACCAGATCATCGCACTGCCTCAGGCCAAAACGACGGATCGGGTACGGGTGACGTTGCTCGATCTGTGGGACAATTCCACAGCCGACCATACGGGATTGGGGAAATTACAGGCCTACAGCACCCCGCACGAACCTTCCTTCCGGGTCGATCTCTATGAGATGTACGAAATGCGGGACAAAACCCCCGTCCAGTCGGCCAAGATCGAAATCGTCAATCCCGGCGAAACGATTCGGGGCGCTGTCCTGAGCATTCGCACCGCCGGGAAACCCTATGCCGAACTGAAACTCGCCGATATTCCGGCCCGCAGCTCATCGATTCAGCAGTTGTGGATGCCAGCGCCGTTTGAGGACGGAGAGATGACCTTTTCCATCCGCCGATCGGGGGCGGTACGATTCGCCGATACCCAAACGACGGAGGTCAAAGCCTATGACAAAAACTATTTCGACGGCGGGAAATTCCGGATCCTGAGCACCAACCACAATGACCTGGGATTTTTGGATACCCAGTTCGCCACGGCGGACTATCGGGGACGGGAGCTGATCGCCCCGGCGCTGGATCTGCTGCGCGAACATCCCGAATACACCTACCACATGGAGTCGATCGAATACCTCAAGGAGTTTCTGGAACGTTACCCCGAACGACGCGAGGAGATCGCCCAACGCATGCGCGAAGGTCGATTCCTGTTCGGAGCCAGCTATGTCCAAAACCTGCAGGTACATGTCGGCGCCGAGAAACTGGCCCGTCAGTTCTATTACGGTCGCCGTTGGCTGCTCGAGAACTTCCCGGGTTGCGACACCCGCTTTTACAGCAACGTGGATGTCCCGGGATTGACGTATCAGTTGCCGCAGGTGCTTCGTCAGGCCGGGGTCGACTACATCGTACAGGGACGGTTCCCCTGGGGGTATTATTATTGGGAAGGATTGGACGGTACCTCCATCCCGGTGTATGCCTTGCGTTACACGGCATCCCGCCAGTTGCTCAATCCGGTGGACAATACCGGCTGGTTGCACTTCCAAAATATTCGGGAACCCTATTACCGGGAACATCATCTGCCCAAAGAGTTGATCTACGACTTCAACTGCGACTACCTGCCGCCCGCACCCCAGATGATTCCCTATGTCAAGGAACAGAACGAAACCATGAAACAGTTTGCCGAGGTGTGGAACGACCATTTCAAGGACGACACCTCGCGACAGATCACTCCGCCGGTCCTCGAATTTTCGACGCCGGAACGGGCTTTGGACGACATGTTCGGCCGGGGGCGGCTGGATGTGGAAACCCTCCATGGTGACTGGCCCATGTCGTGGGCTTATTTCGACGAGCCGGGTCATCGCGACGGATTGCTGGCCGGTCGTCACGGACACAACGCCTTGTTGCAGGCCGAACGGCTGAATGCCTGGCTCAAATCGATGGATGCTTCCTGGGACTATCCCCAAAAGACCCTCGACCAGGGCTGGCTGGCCAATTGCTGGCCCGATCACGGTTGGGGCGGCAACCGGGGAATCGTAACCGACAGCATCAACGAGGCTTCGTATCGCCGTTCGCTGGAGATCGCCTCACAGCTTTCCCAACAGGCCGGAGAGGCTTTGGCGTCTCGGATCATGAACCCCTCAAATGAGGCCTCGACCGCAGCGTCCGAAGAACAAACCTTGCCGTTGATGGTCTATAATCCGGTGGGCTGGGAACGCACCGATGTGGTGGCCGGGACACTGATCCTGCCGACCGCCTGGCAGGGACTGACGATCCGCGATGCCCAAGGGAACGACATTCCTTATGAGATTACGGCCCGCGATACCGAGTCGAACCGGATCGATATTCTTTTCCGCGCAGACGGGATTCCTTCTTTGGGGTATAAACTGTATTACGCGTCGGCCGGCGAGGCGTTCACCGGCGAAGCCCGCCCGTTGGCAGCAGCCGATTCGTTGGAAACCGATCTGGTGAAAGTTCGCTTTTCCGAAGGCGGTCTGGCTTCGGTCTTCGACAAGACGACCGCTCGCGAAGTGTTACGTACCGACAAATTCGCCGGGGGAGAGGTGTTGCAGTTTACCGCCCCGGGCGTAGCCTGGAACGAGTATTCGGAAGTCACCACGGCTAATTTCGACCGTACGGCCCGTCACGGACTGAAAACGGTTCGGGCGGTGGAAAGTCCGGTGCGTTACGTGGTGGAAAAAGAGGCTCAATTCCCCGACTTCACGCTGCGTCAACGTTATATCCTGCATAAAGGATCCCGCGAAGTGGTGGTCGAAACCGACCTGCTGAATTGGAAGGGAGTACCTGATCGGGAACTGCGGATCGCTTTCCCGATGAATCTGGGTCCGGAAGCCCGCATGAGTTACGAAGTACCTTTCGGAACGGTCGAACTGAATCGCGATGAAATCGACTACTCGATCCTGCCCGAAACCACCGAATGTCAGTTCGTAGGGGCTCTTTACGGACGCGACCTGCCGTTCCGCGAAGCGATCAACTGGGTGGATGCCTCTTCGGGCCTGTATCGCGGGGGAGGATGCCTGCTGGCTTCGGACATGACCGTACACCTGTTCCGGGACGAAAGCGACGATCCGGTCGATTACCCGGTTGTACAACATGTACTGCTCTCCTCGCGCAAAAGCCTGGCCTGGAACCCCGAAAACTGGTTCGTTCAGCCCGGCGATCACCACTACCGCATGGCGCTCTATCCGCACGAAGGAAACTGGCGGATGGCTTACCGCGAAGGGCAGGCCTTCAATATGCCGTTGAGTCTGTACACGCTGCCGACGACCGACGCCACGACCCCAGGCGGAGTCCCCGAACAGAGTTTCCTGCAAACGGAACCCACGAATATGATCTTCTCGGCCGTCAAACAGGCTGAAGACGGCGACGGGCTGTTCGTGCGCCTGTACGAAGCCGAAGGACGCTATACGACCCTGCGCCTCAAAGGTTTCAAACCTTTCAGCCGGGTATGGCTGACCGACCTGCTGGAGTACAACCAGGAAGAACTGGAGGTAGAAGCCGACGGTTCATTGCGTCTGGAAGTCAAACCCTGGCAAATCGTCAACCTGCGGATTCACTGGTAGAACGATTCGTCAGAAAACCTCCCTCGAAAAAACGAGCGACTCCCAAGGAGTCGCTCGTTTTTTCGATTCATTATGTTCGGAGTATGCTTGTCGGCAAGGGTCTCTACGCATGAATAATGCGATCGAGCGCCTGTTCCAGCTGTTGCAAGCCTTCGAGGGTATCACCTCCGGCGTGTTCGATCGTCAACCAGTCCGAACGGTAGTGTCGACGCAACGCCTCCATGATGGCGGGCCAATCGTTTTCACCCTCTCCCAGAGGGACGTTGAACCCGGCTCCGGGTCCCTGGGTATTGGCCCGACTGAGGCTGTAATCCTTGATATGAATCCGCAGAATACGCTCGCCCAAAATATCGATCCATTGGGCCGGCCATCCGAAAGCCAGGATGTTCCCTACATCAAAGTAGAACCCGATCATCGGACTGTCGAACTGATCGATGTAACGGGCCGCTTCCAGCGGGCTCATCAAAAAACGGTTCCAGACGTTTTCAATCGCGATTTTTACGCCCAGTCGCCGGGCTTCAGGCAGTACTTCGCGAATACAGGCCGTCGAACGTTCCCAACACTGGTCGTAACTCACCTCTTCGGTGACGACACCCGGCACCAGCAGGACGGTATCGGTCCCGTACGCCTTGGCATCCTCCAGAGCCCGTACGAGCGCCTCGATGCCTTCCTGACGGACTCTGGCTTCGGGTGAAGAGAAGGGCATCTCCCAATGTTTGGCATTGCATACGCCCGAGGCTACTAATCCGGTCTGTTGCAGGGCATCCAACACCTCATTGCGGTCCATGTGGCTGTAGGGCTCGACCCCCTCGAAACCGGCAGCCCGGATGGCCCGGCATTTCTCCAGCACGCTGCAGGAAGCCAAAGGACTCCCCTTACTGCCGACCATACCCCACATGATCGAGGATCGGAAGGTACGGGAGGGAGCTTCGGGAGCAGGCTTTTCTTCTCCGGCCGGAAGGGTGCCCGAAAAGGTAGCACCCGAAGAGGCGTCAACCC
This sequence comes from uncultured Alistipes sp., assembly GCA_944326855.1. Taxonomy (GTDB): domain Bacteria; phylum Bacteroidota; class Bacteroidia; order Bacteroidales; family Rikenellaceae; genus Alistipes_A. The sequence continues at coordinate 19,886 of CALVFO010000055.1, forward strand.
CCGTCAGGGCCCAAAGCCTCTCAGAGCCCGGGAATGACAAGGCTCCCAGCGCCAGCAATCCGTTTTTCAGAAAATGTCGACGGTCCATACACTCGGGGAATTAACCTTTAGCAGGGGTCCCGGGCAGGGGAACGATCTCTTCAAAGCCTTCCACCGGTCCGAACTCGTAGGTGTCGGGACCCAGTTTCAGATCCGACGCAATGATTTCGTCCCAGGTTATCTTTTGGCCCGTATAAGCGGCCATGCGGCCCATCATGGCCATCAACGTAGACTGTACATGAATTTCGGAGTCATTGACCGGCGTATCCGTCCGGATGGCCGTCACCAAACGAATGAGTTCCTGCACATAGGGATCCTTCACCGCCCAGGTCTGATCTTCGTCTTCCGGTTTGGGATGCGGATACTTCCAGGCTACCGACCCGTCCGGATTGTAAATCGTGTCGAAACAGTTGGTCGAACCGTTGGTTCCGTAAACCATCACGCTCAGTTCGTTGTCGCAACCGTCGATCTGCCGCGAAGTACAGTTGGTCCGCATTCCATTATCATATTGATACTGAATACTGTAAAAGTCGTAAACATCTCCCGTGACCCGACGGGCGCGTCCACCGACCGCCGTAGCCGCAACCGGTTGTTTGTCTCCCAGAAACCACGACATCATGTCGATCTCGTGAATGAACTGTTCCAGCGGCATATCCCCCGAAACCCAACAGAAATTGGGCCAGTTCCGCATCATGTATTCCATGTCGCTCCATTCAGGCTGACGATCCTTGTGCCAGAGCGAACCGCCGTTACGCAGCACCTGGGCCGAAACGATATCGCCGATGGCTCCTTCGGCGACCCGTCGGTAGGTTTCGATGCAGTCGCGTTGCGAACGACGGATCGTGCCGCTGATAATCGACAGACCTTTGCTCTGTGCGATCTTTCCACTTTTAAGGATGGAACGGGCCCCCACCGGATCGACGGCGCAAGGCTTTTCCATAAAGACATGCTTCCCTTTCTGGACGGCGTATTCCAAATGACTGGGACGAAAAACGGGGGGTGCACACAGCAAGACCACATCCACGTCCGAATCGATCACGTTCTTATAGGCATCGAATCCGACAAAACAGGCTTCGTCGGGAATATCCACGTTTCTTTTCTCTTTGAGGGCCTGCCGACAAGCCTGCAATTTGTCGTCGAAGATATCGGCCAACATCACGACATCCACTCCGTTCCCCGTATCCAGGAAATTGAAAGCAGCTCCGGTTCCCCGACCGCCACAGCCGATCAGCCCGGCTTTCAGAGGCCGACCATCCGGGGCCACCGGCAACAATTCCGGAACGTCGGCTTTGGGGTACTTTTTGGTATTGGAAGCACTGCCGCATGAGGTCAACAAACCGGGGGCTGCAGCCGCTCCGATGACACCGATCGCGGTACTTTTCAAAAAGTCCCGGCGGCTGAGAATATTCTTCTTGCTCATAGATCAAAGATGTTAATATCAACTGTTTCCAAAGGTAACGGAAAAAATCGAAACAAGAGAAATATTCTCCCGAAATTTAAAACCCGCCGTTTTCTCCGAACGTCTGCCACCCCGATCCAGTCCGCTCGCCGATACGGGCCAGCGTTCCCGATCCCCACGCGATCGTTCTCCGAGAGCCGGTCCGAAACAACCCACAACCCGTTCATTGTTGAAGTTCTTTCCGAACTATCCCCCTATAAGTCATCCGGGAGAGAGCACCGTATCTCATCCGACGCCCAAAACGGTTTTTGGATAACGCCTGAGAAAAACCCTGCCTTCAGAGGAAATGATGGCCTTCTCATCCATATTTTCCAGAAAAAAACGTATCTTTATCCGGTTCTTACAAATTGCACTCAAGGTCAATAACTGTATTAAATCCATAAATCCCATGAAATTACACTATTTAATCTCCGTTCTGGGGGCCGGCATGCTGACCCTTTCGGCCCAGGGCGCCGACTACCCCTGGTACACACAGGGTGATTTCGCCCCCGCCCAACGCCTCGAATTCGAAGTGACTAATCCTACGGGGCTGAACCGCCCCAATACGCCGGTGATCATCAAACGGGAAAACTTCCCGCTGGCCGACTTGCACGAAATGATGATCACGGTCGTCGATCCTACCGGGGATCCCCGTCCCGCTCCGACGGACTCCGTACTGAACGTACAGGGCGGTCACCAATTGCGGGAAGAAACCAACGGTCGGATGGTATTCCATCAGTTGGACGACCTGGATAAAGACGGTATCTGGGACGAACTCTTTTTCCAACTCGATATGAAACCTCACGAAACCCGAACGATTTATATCTATCTGGGCGAAAACATCCGGGGTTGGAACAAACACCACACCCACGCCAACATCGGCAGTTACTGCCGTCACATCATGCCGTTCTGGGAAACCGAAGAAGTGGGGTGGAAGATCTGGTTCGCCAACAGTGTGGATGCTTACGGGAAGCGCAAACCCAATCTGGTTTCACCGATTCTGTACACCCAGAATATCGACGGATACGGGATTGCCAACCTGAACCATGATTACGGTTCGGACATTCAGGAAGTGGCCCCTTCGTTCGGAGCCAGCGCCATCTGTCTGTTCGAATACCCCGATGATCCCGATTCGATTTCCATGCCGCGTAAGACCCCGACCAAACAACGTCTGCACCCCGAATCCCTGTGGAATGCCGGTCAGATTTCCGATACCCGTTATGCTTACGACGTGATCGTGAACGGTCCGCTGCGCTCGATGGTCAAGATCAAGGCCATGAACTGGGATACCGGCAACGGTTATTACGAATACGAACAGTATTACACGGCTTATGCTCATCAGAACTACTGCATTTCGAAAGTGCACTACACGACGTTCCAGCCTAAATCCTCCGGAGTCTTGATGGGTTGCGGAATGAAGAAAAAATCGCAGGAAGACAATTTCATCCAGAAAGACGGTTATCTGATCTCTTCGGGGCCTGAAGAAGTGCGCGACCCGGAAAAGATCGACCAACGAGACAATATCGTCGTGGATTTCATCGGGGGAGCCATCATCGTAAAAGACGAATACAAACCGGAATATCAATATATCCCCTCGTACACCGGCAACCACGTATTCCGGGTAACTCCCGACAAGGACAATACCTACGAATATATGGTTTGTACAGCCTGGAGCGAAGGCACCAAACTCACCAACAAAGAAGAATTCAACCAATACGTTGCACAGATGGCCGAAGAGTTCAACAACCCGATCACCTATAAATTCATCGGTCTTCAGAGCAAATAGATCCTGAGCAACTCGATTCACACAAAAAGGGGCGGTCAAGAAGTGCCGCCCCTTTTGTATGATCCGATGGAGTATTTTCGGATCGTGCGCCGGAGGTTTTGTGCATTTATCCGGCCTTACAAAGGGGGACGCTCATGGATTTACGCTCTTTTCGTTGAACGGGGGAGACCCAGGAATAGAATCCGAACGGGAATTATCTGCTATTTTTTTTGGATATTCGAATAAAACCCGTAAATTTGCACCACTTTAACAGTTCGGGGTGTAGCTCAGCCCGGTTAGAGTACACGTCTGGGGGGCGTGTGGCCGCTGGTTCGAATCCAGTCACCCCGACACTCGAAAAGCCTTGATAATCCAAAGATTATCGAGGCTTTTTCGTTTTGGGGGATTTGCGATCGAGCCATCACCGACCCCACTTGGAATGCGTTTTGGACGAGGTGTGTAACCCGTGGTGTAAACCAAACCCACTATGGATGCCCCCTTTTCAGGAATCTGCGCCAAAAGCAAAACTCTGGCAAACGGAGAATCTCCCCTGTCGCTCCGCATTGTTAAAAACGATCCCCGCACGATAAAAATTCAGGGCGGCGATCGACACGAAATTTTGGAACTTCGACATCCATCCCCCCAAACCCGACTGTCCGAATCGGTCACCAGTTCGGCAAATCCTATTAAAACAGGAAGCTGAATTCCCCTTTCTGCCCAATAGACGAACTGCCTTTCGCAAAAAAACACTATCTTGGAGACCAAACTTACCCGACCAATCCGATGAAAAACCACTTGTTTACTTTTGTGAATACGCTCTTGTCGGCGTTTTTTGTTTCCTTTCTGTTTTATGCCTGCGGTTCTTCCGAACCGAAAATAACGCTGGCCACCCCCACGGCCCTGCAACAAAAATTCATGGATCAGGAAATCGGAGCCTTTTTCCATTTTTCGATCAACACCTTTACCGGTGACGAACATGGAGACGGGGGACGTCCGGCCTCGGCATTCAATCCCCAGAAACTGGATATTGACCAATGGATGGAGGCCGCCAAAAACATCGGTGCCAAATACGCCATTCTGACGGCCCGACACGAAGACGGCTTCTGCCTCTGGCCGACGACGACCACCGAATACTGCGTCCGCAACTCGCCCTGGAAAAACGGGCAGGGCGATGTGGTTCGCGAATTCGTCGACGCCTGCCGCCGTCACGACATTCTCCCGGGACTGTATTTTTCCCCCAACTACAACGGCAACGAAATCTTCCGGGAGAAGGATCGTCCGGTAAGCTGGGGTCGTCATTGGGATTCGCTGACCCGGGTCAGCTTCAGCGATACGGCGTTCTGTACCCGATACCGCCAACTGGAAATCGACCAGATCACCGAACTGATGACCCAATACGGACCGATCTACTACCTGTGGATGGATCACTGGAATGCCGCCAAAGACCAGCAGAATGACGTATGCCGAACCGTCACCGACCTCGTAAGAAAGCTCCAGCCCGAATGTCTGCTCTCGGGGCCCGACATCCGACATCCCGGCACCGAAAAGGGAATCGTGATCTACCCCTTGTGGAACGCCGTCAACACCGTAGACAGCACGATGTACACGCGCCCGGTGAAAAACGTGCTGGACAAATCGGTCGTCAACAACTACGGACTGTTGGAAACCGATGTTATCATGGGCCATCCGGAAGGCCAGTTCTGGCGCAACGTGGAGTGTCCCACCGACGCACCGTTCAGCCATGGAGGATGGTTCTGGCACCACGAACTGCAACGATTAAGTCTGGAAAAGCTGATGGACTACTACTACCGTACCGTCGGTCTGGGCGCCAATATCGTCATCAACCTGCCGCCTGACCGCGAGGGGCTCATTCCTGCCGAAACCGTGGAAGCGACCCGTGCCTTCGGTCAGGAATTCGAACGCCGTTTCGGGCATATCACCCATGAAACCACCGAAGCGATCCAGGGAATCGAGGCCGAGCTGCGCTGGGAAACGCCGGAACCCATCAACCACGTGATGCTGATGGAGGATCTCTCCCAGGGGCAACGAATCATTGCCTATTCGCTGGAAGCCTGGGTGGACGGAGCCTGGCAACCGCTCAAACCCGCCAATCGCTTCATGGATACACCGGAAGGATTCGTCTCTGAAGCCGGATTCGAAACCGTCGGACACAAAAAAATCGATCGGGTCGAGCCGGTTGTGACCGACCGTATCCGCTGGCGCTGTCTGCGCTCGGTCACTCCGAACGTCGGTCTGCTTAAAATGGCCGCCTGGAACGTCGAAGAATAACGGTACCCGGCATCAATCCGGACCCCAACGTCCCGGGAAAGTGTCAGGCTCATTTCGAAGAAATCCGGCCACGATAAACCCTACATTCCATCTCACATCAAACCGTCCTGTCGGGCCCTCTGTACCGGACGGCCCTGATACAAAAATCCCCGGGCTCGTTATCAACGAACACGGGGATTTTTCAAACTATCCGAAAAGGGAAGGCCCCATACCGGGAATCTCACCCTCAAGGCATCCGGGCACAACGGTACAAAGGCCGTGTTCTCGCTTTATAGACTTTAATTTGCGGAAACCTCAACACCCGATCCGGATCGACGCAGTACACATGATGCGTCCACCACTCCTCTTCGGCCTTGGTATAGACCAAACTCCCGCTCACCGGGTCATAATTGACCGCTTTGACGTGCGGAGTGTGCATCAGGGGTTCGAACGGAGTAAAGGTTTCCTTCTCAATATCGAACAAATAGACTCCCTCATGATCCGTCACCAATAACTGTTCATTCGAGACGGCACTGAGATCGTGTCCGCCCTCGCCGGGGATTTTCCAGCTGCGTTCCCGTTTGAGTTTCGGCGAAGAGGTATTCCAGTCCTGCAACGAATACTCCCGCAATTCATCGAACCCCAATGCATAATAACGCCGCAGGGAATCGAGCCATACACTGCCATGCCCCGAATAGAGCGTATCGCGGAAAAGCACCTGATCGGGCTTCCCGATTTCATACAGCTGGATGGCATTCCCCTGTTCGTGCAGCGAAAGAGCCACGGCAATCCGACCGTTCGGCAACAGATCGGCCGAATGCGCCAAGGGGGCATAAGCATAAAACATGCAGTTGCGTGTCGCCCGATCGAGCAGGGCGACCCCTCCGGCTCCGCAGGTGATCAGCACCCGGTACCCCTCGTCCACAAATTTGCACTCATCCACATTACGAAAACGAGGAAGCAAGTCATAGGGAATCTGACCCATGGCATCTTTCACTTCCCATTGCCACACGACTTCCAGGTGTGCGCTGTCCGAACGCGCCGCATCGACAATCAGGGCCGTCTGATCCCCGCACACCAGAATCTCGGCAGGCATTTGTGGCTGTTTGGGCTGCGGAGCACATCCCCACGCCCAAAGAATCAGACCCGTCAACCAAAAATTTTTCACGTTACAAGGTTTTGAATCTGAACAAATGTACCCATTCTCGCCCAAAAACCCAATACCCGTTCCCGTCAAACCGTGTTTTCGAGTCCCGTAGGGGCGATCTCTTATCCCCAAAACGGATCTCACGACAACCCGTTCCATCGCTCGATCACCCCGCTGTGACGATAGCGACAAGATTCCGATTATTTCCTCATTTCAAAAGCCGATATCTGAAACTCGGTATTAATTTTGTATAAAGTATTCGCATTCGGATGTTTCACGCTTCAACGCCTCCCGGTTCGTGCCCAAAAAATTGCTCATATACACTCTCCGTGGTCTATTCGGCCTGTTCGGTCTGCTGGTACTGATTTCGGCGGCAGTCTACCTGCCCGCCGTGCAACGACTGGGCATCGACACCGCATCGTCGTATGTACGGCGCAACCTGGGAATGGAGTTGAGTATCGAACGTTTCCGCCTGAGTTTTCCTCTCCGGCTGAGCATCGACAACGCCCTGTTGAAAACCGCCCGGGGCGACACCCTGTTGCAGAGCGGATCACTGGCCGCCCAGGTCGCCTTATGGCCCCTGCTGAAGGGAGAAGTCCGCGTAGTCGAGTTTTCGCTGGAAAACACTTCCGCCCGATATGCCGACTCCTTATCGACACTGAGGCTGCAGGCAGACATCGGATCATTCGTCATCCGGGGAGCCCGGGTCCGCCTGAAAGAGCAATCGGCCTCCATCCGCCGCATCGATTTCGATCGAAGTTCCGTCGATCTCACGCTGAGGAACAACACCTCGGCCGACACTACGGCTTCCGATACGGCCTCAACCGGCTGGAAATTCCAATTGGCCACGTTGAACCTCCATGAGACGAGCTTCCATATGCACACCCCTCCCGGGAATACCGCCCTCAGCGTCGATCTTCCGGAAGGTCATCTTTCCGAAGCCGATGTGGATCTGGGGAGACAACGAATCGCCGTCCAAAGTATCTCCTTGTCCGAAGGCGACTACCATTACCTGACCGATACCGCCTCTTCAAGCAACCCGAGTGCTGCCATCGCTTCACCCGCACCCCCCGAAACCGCCAATACGCTTTCCGACACGACGACGCCCTGGACAATCAGCCTCCAGCATCTCGAACTCAACGACAACAACCTGACCTACGGCACATTGTACGGGAAACCTGCAGTGGGATTCGACCCCGCTCATATCCG